>JBMNOZ010000014.1:0-56040 GCA_050943335.1 Desulfitobacteriia bacterium
AAAACTTACGGTAGAATTAGAGTAGACCATCGGTTAAAACTCCTTTCTGGTTTGCTCATCACTTACCATTTTTGGAGTTGCCGATGGTTTTTCCTTTTTACTTTTGCGAACTTAATTGTACACTATCAAATATTTGTTTCTTTTATAAGATTAGAAGCAGTATATATATTAATACCTTTATTTCTAACAGGCAACAAGAATCGAGTTTGCAAAAAGGCATGGCAGTTCACTGCCACGCCCTTAATTTTTATATTGAGAAACTATTATTTGATTCTCGCCCCTTGTTCTCGAATCCAGGACACTACCTCCGTGAAGCCTTCGCTGGTTTTAGCATTAACTTCAAATACCGGAGCTTCTTTATTTAAAGCTCGAATCCCTTTATAAAAAAACTCATCGTCAAAATCCACAGAAGTTTTTAAATCTATCTTGGTTAAAAGGATTACATCAGCTTTTTCAAAAGCTAAAGGATATTTGTAAGGTTTGTCACTACCTTCTGCTGTCGAACAAACCAATATTCGAAAGTGTTCTCCGATTTGAAATTCTACCGGACAGATTAGATTACCTATATTTTCAATAAAGAGTATCCCCGGTTCTTTAAGGTCTAAGCCGGAAAGGGAATTCTTCACTAAAAGAGCGTCTAAATGACAGGCTCCTTTGGTGTTAATTTGAATAGCTTCAATACCGAGTTCTCTAAGTTTTATGGTATCTATATCGGATTCAACATCCCCTTCAACAACATACACTTTCTCTTCAGTAAGACCTTGAGCGATATTTATTAGACAAGAAGTTTTTCCGGCCCCGGGAGCGCCCAGAACATTGATTGCCAAAATCCCCAGTTTCTCCAAATCCTCTTTTATCGATTCGGCTATTCTGTCGTTCTCAGCATATATATCCTCAACAATTGAAATTTCTTTGTCCGTCACGGTTATACCTCCAACTAGGTTTCAATTTCAATACTTTTAATATAGAATTCTCTGCCGATTTCAGTAGGAACGCCGTCTTTGCCGCATTGGGGACAAGCAAAGGACAGAGGCTTGCGGCTATAGTAAATATCACAAGCAGGGCAATGCCATTTGCTTTTGATATTTTCAATTCGGAGAAGAGCCCCTTCACATAAAGTACCTTCAGAAATTATATCAAAATACATCTGAATGGACTCGCCAATAAAACCCGAAGCTTCACCGACAACTAAATTAATTGCTGTAACTTTTTGGGCTTCATTTTTCTGAGCATGTTCAGAAGCAATCTTAATAATATGCTCAGTTATTGGATATTCATGCATCTTCTTCTGTTTTTTCTACTTTTTCCACTTTCTCTGCTTTTTCAATTTCTTTTTCTTCTATCTCCCCGTAGAGAGTTACAAATCTATCTTCTTTATCTGTCATTGGCAGTGTATAGTGTCTTTGGGCAGAAAGGCTTTTTCGCGGGCAAACATGAACACAATAGTTGCACATTATACAACGGGTGCGATCTATTTCCCACTTTTTAGCCTTGCGATCAACTTCCAAGGCTCCAGCAGGACATCTTTTAGCGCAGAGCGTACAGAATGTGCAGAGCTGGACATCGTTTTCTATTGCTCCCCTAGTTCGAGGGTAAAATTCATTGGGGATAGCAGGATACATAGCTGTAGCAGGTTTGCTAAACAGGCTTTTTAGGATTGTCTTTCCTATTACGTTAATACTCATGTTCCTCACCTTACCTTTCCGTACAGCTAATGCAAGGGTCAATGGTTAGGGCTAAAATCGGCACATCTGCCAGATCAGATCCTGGTAGCATTTTTAATAGAGGGGCAATGTTGGCAAAAGTTGGGGTCCGAACTCTGAAACGCTCTAAATATTTTGTGCCGTTAGCCAAAGCGTAATAAATAACTTGGCCGCGAGGCTGTTCTATTCTGAGAAGACACTCCCCTTCTGGGTTGCCGCGAACGCGAACATCGACTTCTCCATCAGGGATTTTACCAATAGCCTGTCTAATAAGATCAATAGATTGAAATATCTCCCTAATCCTTACTACAGTGCGAGCATAACAGTCACCGTCTTTTTCAACAACCGGTTCAAAGTCCAGATCTGAAAAAGCAGCATAACCGAGTTTACGCATATCTTGGGCAACCCCACTCCCTCTGAGGGTAGGTCCTACAGCCCCAGTTTCTAGAGCCTCTTGCGCTGTTAGAACTCCGATCCCTTTCGTCCGTTTTTGAACTGTGTAATCCCGAATAAAGACATCGGCCAGAGGTTGGAGGTCATTTTTAATCTCTTGCACAACTTTAGCAATTCTTTTGAGAGTATCATTATCAATATCTTTCCAAACTCCGCCGACTTTACAAACGCTAAAAATTACCCGCCCTCCTGTTGTCTCTTCAAAAATATCCAGGATTTTTTCTCTTACTCGCCAGCAATGCATAAATAAACTTTCAAAGCCGAAAGCATCAGCCATTAAGCCAGCCCATAAAAGATGGCTGTGCATTCGTGATAATTCTCCCCAAATTGTCCGAAGATATTTAGCTCGAGGCGGAACTTCAACTTCCATAATGGCCTCGATTGTTTGGGCATAACCTTGTCCATGAATAAAACTGCAAATACCGCAAATACGCTCGATGACATATATCATTTCATTGTAGTCTCTTTTTTCAACCAGTTTTTCCAAACCTCTATGGATAAAACCAATGGAAGGAACAGCCCCTACCACCTTCTCATCTTCTATAATTAAATCAAGATGGAGAGGCTCCGGAAGCACCGGATGCTGCGGACCAAACGGCATTATTGTACGTTTCCCCATATTTTTTCACCTCTCCTATTCTTTATCTAAAGATGCAGTGGTACTGAAAGGTTGTTTAACCGCTGTTTCATAGAAAGTACCTTTAAAATCGACCAACATACCTGTGAACTTCACTCCATATAAATCATGAATTTCGTTTTCGTAGAGAAAAGCAGGATGAAAAATTTTGCTGAGACTTGGAACACTATCCCCCACTTGAACATTAACCTTAACATTTTCGCAGTGTAGGTCCTGATTTTCGTAAGTATAAATCAGAAACATTTCTGTGGGGGTCTTTGTACAATGAATTTGAACTAAGCGGTAACCAGAGTTCGCGTATTTAAGGGAGGTATCTATCAATTCCTCCATTGTAGTTTGATGCATGATTTGCTCCGACACTATTTGGCCACCTTCTTCCCTTGTTTTTTTTGTTTTTCTTTGAGAATTTCAGTTGCCTTCACAACACCATCAATAATGGCTTCCGGTCTGGCGGCACAACCTGGGACATAAACATCAACTGGAATAACCTTATCAATACCGCCCTGTACATTATAACATTCTCGGAAGATCCCCCCTGAAGTAGCACAAGCTCCAACCGCAACAACAACTTTAGGTTCGGGCATCTGATCGTAGATATTTTTGATAACGGTTTTATTCTGCTCGTTAACAGAACCAGTTACAACAAATATATCTGCGTGTTTGGGGTTTCCGATATTAAGAACTCCAAAACGTTCTACATCGTATAAGGGAGTAAGGCAGGCTAAGACTTCAATATCACAACCATTGCAACTGGAGGCATCATAGTGTATAAGCCATGGAGATTTTGACAAAAAAGACATTTTTTTCACCTCTATCACAGTCTAACTTGGGGTTACCTTAGAGCCAGAATAGCAATATTTCCAACTCCAAGAATCAAAGCTACTATCCAAGAACCTGCCAAAGTCCATTGCCATTTCAAGCGGGAGCTAACATTGTCAATAAAGATCTCCAGCAGATATACAGCAATTGCTAAGAGAATAGCAACTATAATATTAGGAGCAAAGAATAAACAGACTATTCCCAACAAGAAAATATTTTCATACCAATGGGCAATTTCTATCAGCGCTAATTCTTTCCCGGAAAACTCAGTTATAACTCCCCGCACAATTTCTTGGTGGGCGTGATGAGACATTGAAATATCAAAAGGAGATTTACGAAACTTAATAGTTAGTATAAATAGGAAACCGATAAAAATACCAGGAAGAGTAAAAATTAAAGGTTTTCCAGACATAGCGATCTCAAGAGTATTAAAACTCTTAGTTGCCATAAACATTCCGACCACGGTCAGGATCAACATCGGCTCATAAGCCATGATCTGGAGCATTTCTCTTTCTGCCCCGATATAAGCATATGGTGAATAGGTGGAATAAGCGGCGATAATCAGGAAAATACTCGCTAGGGTTAAGGCAAAAACAGCCAAGAGCAGGTCTCCACCGGCAAAGAAAATACAACCGGTGATAATTACAAAGATCAGAAAACAAAAAATATAAAACTTGTGAAGTCTGTTAACAGCGATATCTTCTTTGGCCAGCAACTTAAAAACATCATAGAAAGGCTGTAGTAACGGCGGACCGACCCTTCCTTGCATTCTGGCGGAGATAATCCTGTCCACTCCGGCAATTATTCCCCCGAGAATTGGAGCAAAAATTATATAAAGGACTACTGCAATCCAAGTATTTATTCCACTCATGACATCCCCACCCCAAACATAATGATAATAAGAACAATGCTGGAAACAACTCCCAATTTAAATAAATTATCCTCGCCAAAAATATTGTCCAGATAAAAACTCCTCATTGATAGTTCTCTAGTGAGACCGAGGGAACCATAGAACTCTTCTTTATTTTCGGTATTCGCACCTGCTAAATACTGCGGTTTATAGTTATAATTCTTCTGGAATAACAGGCTGAGAGGCAAGACAATTAGTAAACCCATCATAATGAGCAGTATTGCCACATTGCTCTTAGCCAAAAGGAATGTACCGCCATAAGTTCGAATAATAAAAGGTTCTAAAGAGTATTTGGAGATCAATGGGAAACCGAGACAGATAACAACGGTTAGAACAGCTAGTACCGCTAGAGTAAATCTTTCTGATAATGGAACTTCAGGAACGAACTCGGCCGGTTTTTCTTTAACCATGATCAGTTTGCCAAGCCATTTTGTCCAGAAGAAAAACGTAGCAGCACCGCCGAAAGCCACAAAAACAGTCAGTATAGGATTAGCGTTAACTAAACCTTCAATAGCCGCCCATTTACTAATTAACATTCCAAAAGGAGCCAAGAACATACCAGCGATACCAATAACCATCCCAACGGCCACTTTGGGCATTTTGACGATCAGCCCGTCCATTGTTTCGATGATTCGATCCCCTAGATTATGCTCTACAGTACCCACGGAAAGGAAAAGTAAGGATTTAGCTATCGCATGGAAAATAACGATCATAATGGCTGCCCAGGCCAGTTCAGGAGACCCTACACCGGCGCAGACAATTACGAGTCCAAGATTGGCAATTGTCGAGTAAGCCAATACTCTTTTGGCATCGGGTTGGGTAATAGCCATGAAAGAAGTGAGGAGAAAGGTCACAGCTCCGACCACGGCCACAAAGAGCCCCAAGAGAGCTCCCTCTTCGACAAAGGCAAAAACCGGGGAAAGTCTGATTATTAAATACACCCCTGCTTTAACCATAGTGCTAGAGTGGAGTAAAGCCGAGACAGGCGTTGGAGCAACCATTGCTCCCAATAACCAGGAAGCAAACGGCATCTGAGCGGATTTGGTCATCCCGGCAAAAGCGAGTAAAGCCACCGGGAGCAGAACTACAGCCGAAGCTAAGGTCGGAAGTTGGTTCAGCTCGACTGTTTGTGCCTTTGTAAATAAAAGAATAATTGCCGCTATAAAACCCAAGCCACCGAGAAGGTTCATTTTTAACGCTTGAAAAGCATTTTTAATTGCAATTTCATCCCGGCTGTAACCAATCAGGAAGAAAGAGCAGAAAGTGGTGATTTCCCAAAAGAAAAATAACCATAATAAATTGTTGGCAAAAACGACCCCATACATCGCTCCCAAAAAGACGTAGATAACAAAGAAAAAGAAGGGAACCCTGTTTTTTACTTCAGGATGGTGCCGATGGTAAGCTTCCATATAACCCACTGCAAACAAAGCGATAAGGCTTCCAATAACTCCAATAATAATAGTCATGATCAAGGAAAGGTTATCGATAAATAAGTTATATACGACCTGAACTTGACTACCGTGAACCACATGGAACCAAACAGCGAGCACTGCGCCTGCTAACATCAACAAACCAGCTAAGAATTGTCTGTGTCTAACGGATATAACAATAATAATTACAGCTAAAATTAATTCCAGTATGAAGATGCCAGCATCTATGGCCTTAGCACCGAATTCAAAATAAATAGGGCCAGTCTTATTAAAATATTGGACGACTAAAAAGATTGAAGCTGCTGATAATATAATAGTAGAAATTAGAACAATAACTTTTCGCGCTGCAAGCTGTCGAGAAAATAGTAACAACAAGGCAACAATTACCGGGAACAAGATTAGAAATAGTACCGTGTTCATGTTAGCGTAACTCACCCCTCTAAATATTTCTGATTAAAAAAAAATTGAGCAGCATAAATTCAACTTTTCACTTCCCTATCTAAAGAAAATAATTAGGGATTTTTTTAATAAGAATCTTTAAATACTCGTAACTTAAATTATAATGAATTAGAGAGACAATATCAATTGAAAATAGGGAATAAACCGATTCTTACAATGTACTCAAGGCGTAAGCGATCCTTTCAATTGCTTTTTCAATATTTTCCATAGAATTGGCATAGGAAATTCTTAAATAGCCTTCGCCAAACTTACCAAAAGAGCTGCCGCTTAAAGTCGCTACTCCGGCTTCAGTAAGCAAGTAATCCGCCATTTCGGCACTAGACTTTCCAAAAGAAGAGATATTTGGAAAAGCATAAAAAGCACCGGCTGGTTTTAAGCAAGTTAAACCTTGGATAGAGTTCAAACCGTCCACGATTTTATCTCTTCGGAGTTTAAACTGCGCAACCCGGTTTTTTATTTCTTCCTGGGGGCCGGTTAAAGCCTCTATGCAAGCCATTTGAGTAAACCCGGCTAAACAGGAGGTACTATTAATAACCAGATTGGTGATGTGGCTTGCTAATTCTTTAGGCATAACCCCGTACCCTGCTCTCCACCCAGTCATGGAGTAAGTCTTGGAAAAACCGTTTAAAATAATGGTTTTCTCTCTCATGCCCGGGAAAGAGGTGATGGAATAGGCTTGATCTTCATAAACAATATTCTCATAGATCTCATCGGAGAGGACCATAATCTCTCGCTCCGCAATAACTTCCGCAATCTCCTTTAAGTCTTGCTTGGACAACATCCCGCCGGTTGGGTTTTGAGGGGAATTGATAATAATCAATTTGGTTTTGGGAGTGATTAATTTCTTAAATTCTTCAATATCCATTCTAAACTGGTTTTCTTCCCGCAAAGGAATGGGAACCGGTACTCCTCCGGCAAAATTAATCACGGATTCGTAAATTGGAAATCCCGGATTAGGATAGATTACCTCATCTCCCGGGTTAACCAGAGCCAAAATAGTATAAAACATTATCGGTTTGCCCCCGGCGGTCATAACGACTTCCTCCGGATCAACAGTGTAGCCCCTTCGGGAGCCGATATAATCAGCAATTGCCTGCCTGGTTTCTAAAAGACCCGGGGAAGGAGTATATTTTGTCATTCCTTCTTGCATTTTCTCGATGCCTTTGGCAATTACATTGGTCGGGGTTGGAAAATCCGGTTCTCCGATTTCTAAATGAATAATTTCTCGACCCTGGGCCTCAAGGGCTTTTGCTTTAGCTAACATTTCAAAAGCTGATTCCGTACCTAATTTTGACATCCGATCTGCCAATTTAATACTCATTTTCCACCCTCCGCTAAATATACCTTGTCTTATATAATTAAAAGGTTCTCTTTGTCAAGAAGGGACGTCTCCTGTAGAGACGTCCCTTCTCGCTCTTTCTGGAGTTATTTCTTTATATAGAAATTACTTTTCCTGTTCCTGAAGAGCTTTAAGTTCAGCGACTAGGGATTCCTGTAGTCTAGCTGGAACTTCTTCATAGCCAATAAATTTCATAGTGAAACTTCCTCTGCCCTGAGTCATTGCCTTAAGGTCGATGGAATACCTCATCATTTCCGACTGAGGCACCTGGGCTTTAATCACTTGAAATTTACCCTCGGGTTCCATCCCTAATACCCGTCCTCGCTTGGAATTTATATCTCCAATAACATCTCCCATGGAAGCTTCCGGAACTTTGATCTCCACCTCAACCATAGGTTCCAGGAGGGTTGGATTAGCCTGCTCAGCTCCTTTTTTGAAAGCTAGAATTGCAGCCATTTTAAAAGCCATTTCTGAAGAATCCACGCTATGATAGGAACCATCATAAAGGGTGAATTTAATATTGGTCATGGGGTAGCCCGCCAGATAACCTTCTTCCACTGCCTCTCGTAAGCCTTTTTCCACAGCAGGGAAATAGTTCTTGGGCACAGCACCGCCAAAGATTTCTTCTGTAAACTCGAATTCACTATCTGGATTAGGACCCATTCGGATCCAAACATGCCCATATTGACCGTGACCGCCGCTTTGCTTCTTATGTTTACCTTCAACTTCGACTACTTTTTTTATTGTCTCCCGATAAGGAACCCTTGGTACTCCGGTTTCAACTTCCACTCCGAATTTTCTTTTCAGTTTCTCGCAGACAATATCAATCTGCATTTCACCTAATCCACTTAAGATCGTCTGCTTAGTTTCTGTATTTTTCTCAACACTAATTGAGGGGTCCTCATCTACTAAGCGGACTAAAGCAGAGCTTAGTTTATCTTCATCCCCTTTGCTCTTCGGACTAATAGCCAAAGGCAAAGAAGGAACTGGGAACTCAATACCATCGAGAATAACAGGATTATCCTTGGTGGTTAACGTATCGCCGGTTTTCGTTTCTTGGAGTTTAGCCACTACTACTATATCGCCAGCCGGTACATCGGCGGTATTTTCCTGAGTCTTACCCCTCAAATAGAAGAGCTGACCCATTTTTTCTTCAACTTCTCGGGTTGAGTTATAAACGGTAATATCACTGCTGAATGTTCCGCCATAGGTTTTGATAAAGGACATCTTGCCTAGATAAGGGTCAGCCAGAGTTTTAAAGACTAGAGCCGCTTTTTCTTCCTTAACCTCAGGAGTTGGGGCAAAATCGGCAATAAACTGGGTTAGTTCTTTTACCCCGATATTCTTTTCCACAGAACCAAATAGAATTGGGACCATCATATTTTGAGCAATTGCTTTGCGGGTAATTTCTTTCAATTCTTCAAGGCTCAAGGATTCCCCTTCCAAATATTTCATCAATATTTCATCGTCCGCTTCAGCCGCTGCTTCAGTTAAGGTTTCTTTAAGAGTTTCTATATCATCTTTATATTCGTCTGGAATTTCGCTTTGGAAAATATCGATAACTTTTTCAAAATTTTCTTCTTTCCCCACCGGAATCTGCATTTGAACAAACCGGGTATCAGGGAAAATAGTTGTCAGTTGTTCTACTACTTTTTCGGCGTTAGAGTTTTCCCTATCTAATTTATTGATAAATATAAAACGAGGGAGCCCTTTTTCTTCCATCATATCCCAGATAATTTCAGCTTGCACCTCAACCCCGCCAACTCCGCATAAAACTAAAACTGCACTTTCCACCACTCTGAGGGCACTGATTACTTCGCCGATAAAATCAGAGTAACCCGGTGTATCTAAAACATTAATTTTAGTTCCGTTACTTTCTACGGGGATGAGAGCGGTGCTGATTGAAATATGTCTTTGAATTTCTTCCTGTAGAAAATCTGATACCGTGTTCCCGTCCGTCACTTTGCCGACCCGTTTTATAGCTCCGGTATTGAAAAGCATAACTTCGGCCAAAGAAGTCTTACCTGATCCCCCGTGACCAACCAGACAAGTATTCCGGATTTTATTGGTTTCATAACTTTTCAAAAAAGATCTCCCCTTTTTTCAATTTGTAGAATTTATAAAAAATCTTCTTATTAATCCCGACATTATTATAACATTACTTAATATATAGTATGTTTGTCAAATCCTTTTTAAAAATTATTTACCTAAATGTTTGAGCATGTACCGTTCCCCCTCCGCATAAGTTTTAAAGTAAGAAAATCATTCCAATAACTTATTTATTCCTAGAGGGAGAAAAATGGCTCAACGACTGGTTTACGGGGCGGCAATACTTTTCTCAGCTAATCTGATCAACAAATTCCTCGGTTTCGCATACCAATACCTCGTTATGCGCTACATCGGTAGCGAAGCATATGGACTATTTTATATGGTGTTTCCGGTTTACATGACCGCCTTAGTCTTAGCCACCGCTGGGATTCCCTTGGCCATTTCCAAAATGGTCTCGGAAAAAGTATCCCTTGGAAATTTTAAAGGAGCCCAGAAGACTTTTCGCTTAGCTTTTAATACCCTATTTATAACTGGGCTAATTGTCTCCGCTGTCCTTTTTAGCCAAGCCAGTGAAATTACCGCTAAATTCTTTGCCGATAGCCGGGTCCTCATAACTTTTAAAATTTGCATCCCCTCGATATTTGTTGTTTCCGTGGCCTCTGCTTTTAGAGGTTATTTTCAAGGCTTGCAAAATATGATCCCTTCTGCTTTAAGTCAAGTAAGCGAACAAATTATCCGTGTCACCCTCGGTTTTTTTATATCTCTTAAACTTCTAAAATACGGGATTGAATGGGCCGCAGCAGGGTTAGCTGCCGGGATGCTCGCCGGTGAAACAGTCGGCCTGTTGGTAATTATGATCAACTATTTAAAATCAAGATCAAAACGTTTAAGCAATTCTGACTATGGTGCAACCGAAACATCAAGGAGCATTTTATTCAACCTATTCTCTCTTTCCCTGCCTATTACAGGGGGACGTTTGATTGCCAGCGGCCTAACAGCCCTTGAGGCTATAATTATACCTCGCCAATTGCAAATCGCAGGGTATACTGCAAGTTCAGCGACTTCTTTATTCGGTCAGCTCAGCGGCACCGCCCTTACTTTATTAACTTTTCCCAGCGTGTTCACCCTTGCCCTGGCCATCTCCCTGATTCCTGCGATCTCTGAGGCCATGGCTCGAAAAGATCTAAGGCTGGCCCGCCTCCGCTCCAGTGATGCAGTTTTTTTTACCATGATCCTCGGCATTCCCAGCGTTTTACTTATCAATTGTTTCGCGGATCCCTTAACAACTCTTTTCAATAGCGCCGATGTCACAGGGGTTCTTAAAATCTTAACTCTCGGCGGCTTGTTTACCTACCTTCAACAAACCACAACCGGTATCCTGCAAGGTTTAGGCAAAACTGCCTTGCCTTTAGTTCATTCCATTATTAGTGCCGGGATCCGCCTGCCCTTACTTATCTATCTAACCGCTAATCCTAACTGGGGTCTAATTGGAACTGCCTGGGCCATAGTCATCGGCTATATTATAATGGCCGTGCTCAACTTAAACGCCATCCGGAGAATTATCGGTTTCCAATTCGATTTTAAATCTTACTTGCTCCAGCCCCTTATTGCAGGCCTTGGGATGTTGACTACAATTAAATTGGTGCACATCCTCCTGCCCAATAGTTTATTTATAAGTTTGTTCTCAACTATTTTAAGCCTAGGTGTTTATATTTTAATATTAATCTTAATTGGAAATCTTAAACCCCAAGAAATAAAAAAATATTTACCCCAGTCACCCTTTCGACCCTAATGAGATTGCGAATTGCTGTTCTTGTAAGCTTTTAATCCGCTTATAATCTGATAAATCTCCATGCAGAGGAGTAATGGATACTGCTCGTTCCTGAATGGTCTTCAGATCCGTCCCTTCCTCTTGACTAGTTTTTAAATTGCCTGAAATCCAAAAATAATCTTTCCCGTAGGGCGCTTTTCTTCTTTCAAAATCGTTATGATAAACGGTTTTTCCAAGCTTAGTAATTCTTACCCCTGTCCACTCCTTTTGCTCTCCGCCGGGGAAATTAATGTTCAATAAACCGTCAGTGTTGAAAACCAAATCCTGATAGTGGATGATAAAATCCTTAATAAAATAAGCGCTGGGATAAAAGTTTTTATAATCATAATCGGCGAGGGAAACTGCTATAGAAGGGATGCCCAACAAAACTCCTTCCATGGCCGCCGCCACCGTTCCCGAATAAAAAACATCCGTGCCAAGATTTGGACCTTCATTAATACCAGCAATAAGCAAATCCGGTTTTTGAGGAAGAATATCGCCCTGAATTGCCAATTTAACACAGTCTGTAGGAGTGCCATTGACTGCCAACCCGAAATCAGTTTTGTTTTTAAGCTGATAAGGAGTGACAAACAAGGGTTGAAAAATAGTAATCGAACGTCCTGTCGCTGAACGCTGCCCCTCCGGGGCAACAATATAGATCTCATGTCCACCCTCGGAACTCAGCACCTCATAAAGAGAAGATATACCCGGTGCAAAAAAACCATCATCATTGGTGAGTAGGATTCTCATCGTGGTAAAGGCCCCCATATTTTTTATTATTCAACTTCATAAACCGAAATGTTCATCCCGTCTTCGCTCTTAGTTAAACCAAAAAGTAAATTACGGTTTCTTAAGCTGCGGTTAAGAAAATCGACAATTTTATACATTTGAGAATCAGGGGCAAAGCGCTGGCTTGCTATTAAATGAAGTTGACCTTGCTTATCATTAGCATTTTTTATTTCTTCACTCATAGTGTTCCTTCCTTTATCCCTTATTTTTTTGCATTAATAAGGCAAAAGCCTCTGCCCGGGTTGCCGCATTGGTTTGGAATATTCCTCTGACTGCTGAAGTTACTGTTTTGGAACCCGGTTTCTTTATCCCTCGGATAGTCATGCACATGTGTTCAGCTTCAATGACCACCAAAACTCCTTGCGCCTTAAGTTTATCCTTAATAGTATCCGCAATTTGACTGGTCAATCTTTCTTGAAGCTGAGGACGGCGAGCATAACCCTCTGCTACCCTCGCCAGTTTGGAAAGACCCGTTACTTTCCCGTCCCGCGGAATATAGGCGATATGTACAAAACCAAAAAAAGGTAAGAGGTGATGCTCGCACATGGAATAAATCGGAATATCTTTGACAATTACCATTTCCTCATGGTTTTCAGAAAAATAAATATTAAGATGTCTGCTTGGTTCCTGGGTCAAACCGGCAAAAGCTTCCTCGTAAAATTTTGCCACTCGGCGAGGCGTTTCTTTTAAACCCTCTCTCTCAGGATCCTCCCCAATGGCAATCAAAATTTCTTTGACTGCCTGTTCTATTTTAACTAAATCTATTGACATAATAACCTCCAGGCTGATAGATAAAATACTGTTTTTTGGGGCGTTATGTAAGTATTCTACCATCGAAACACGAGGATTCCAAATTTTTTGACACCTCTTCCCTATTTCTTCCGGATAATAAAAAACCCCTTCACTCTCTTGAATAAAAAATGAATCAAGGGGTAAGTTTTAAAACTATTTAGAAATACCTCAAAGCTTACGCTAAGCCAAGGGACCGGTTGTAACAATCAACCGCCTTCTGAGGTCTGGAGATCTGATCGTAAATATTTCCTAATAGGGTCCAGGCCGCTGCATTTTTCGGGTCTAAAGATATTAGTTTCTCCAATGTAATTTTTGCTTCTTCCCATAACCCTTTTTCATATAAACAACAGGCTAAATTATAAAGGATCACTAAGTCGTCGGTTTTTAGTTGCAGCGCTTGTTTATAATAGTTTATTGCTTTTCGGGAACGACCAAGCTTATTTGCTATATAACCTAAATTATTATACAACAAGGGATCGTTATTGTTTAGAACCAGTGCTCTTTTTAAAAGTTTGTAAGCTTCTTCATTATTATTCAATTTATGATAGATTCCAGCTAAATTATAGAGCGCCTCATAATCATCAGGGTCGTTTTTCAAAACTTTCAGAAGCAGTTTTTTAGCTTTTTTTTGCTGTCCTATCACGGAATAACAATAAGCCAAACGTGGCAATATGTGGTGCCGCCCGCTATACTTATAAGCTTTTTTAAAAGCTTCCGCAGCGGCTTTTATTTGGTTCAGCTTAATCAACACTTCCGCTTTCATTTCCCAGTACTCAGAGTTAAAAGGCTTTATTCTACAACAGCCGCTAAAACAATTGAGCGCTTCTGCATATTCCTTATGGTGAAAAAATATACTTCCTAAGCGGAAGACGATTTCAGCATCCCCTGGGGAAGAGAGAATTGCTTTTTTTAAGGATGATACCGCTTGCTCCCAATCTCCTATTTCTAGCAAGCAATCAGCCTGAAAACTCCAGTATTCAGTATTATTAGACTCATAAGAGAGTGCCTGTTCCAAGTTTTGGAGTCCCTCATTTATAAGGTCTAACCCATAACAACACTGAGCAATTAAATAGTAAATTCGTCCCCGTTCCGAACACTCTGGGTTAAGGGTTAAGGCTCTTTCTAAATACTCCTTAGCTTCTACAAACTCACCAAAATCAATTAATTTCTCAGCGATCTCAAAATTCAGATCTTGGGGGTCGGTCTCCCGAATGTAACTTTTCAGATCGGCAATCGCCCGTTTTTCCTCAGCCTGGTTGGGAAAGTTATTTGATTTTTCATGGGCCCTTCCGGCCTCGGAGGAAGATAATAATTTTCGAACCGAAGAAACAAACAGCAGTTTCATTGTTTCTCACTCCTATTTCGTGTTGTAAAATGTTTCCTCTCTTGATGTTTCTGGATCAAAAGCTAATTACCTTTAAGCGAGCCCTTTAACCGTTCTTCAAAATTTATAAATATAATATATTCTTCAAAAAAAAACAATAAATGTTCGATATTTCTCTTTATAAATATGTATAATAAAAGAGAAGATGCCAGTAGGAAATAATTTAGGAAGGAATAGGGGTACGGCCTTGAGAAACACAAAGAACCAATTGTTTTTTATTATTCTGTTATTGGTAATAATTCTTTTAAGCCTCTCGGGATGTGGGGCAGTTATCCCTTTTTTTAAAAACAAAGAACCGGAACGAGTTTCAAATTTACCTCCCTCGGCTGTTTTTATTGATTCGAAAGCTATTCGGGCCCAGTTTATTTCCTTGCTTAAAGAAGCCGAAGAAGCTATTTTTATTGAGCTAGCTGCTTTAGATGATCCCGAAATTGTGAATCTTTTGGTTGAGCGCTCCCGGGCGGGCGTGGAAGTAAAAATTTTATTAGACCAATGGCAAAGAGAAAACACCTCGACCGTGAAATATCTAAAAAACCAAAATATTTCTGTTCAGTATTACCCGACTCAAAAAGGTCAATATCAACGGGTTCGCTACCTAGTGGTCGACTACAAAAAAGCGCTTTTTTTAGGGCAGGATTTGCTAAAAAAATTATCCCAGACCCACAGTTTAGCTTTCAAGCTAACAGGAAAGACCGCCTGGAACATTGCTAAATCCTTTGCCAAAGATTGGGAATATACTACTACCCTAGCACTCTCCTTGCCTAATAATATAGAGTTGGCTGAAGACAATATCACCTTTGCCTTAAACCAAAATGTAAAACAACAAATTTTAAACGCTATTGCTAAAGCTTCCTCGACAATTGAGGTGGAAGTAGAAAAGATCAGCGAATACGAAACTGTTCAGGCCTTAATTGCTGCCAAACAAAAAGGATGCGAGGTGCGAATAATTGTTAATTCTTCCTGTGCAGAGGCCACTCCTAATACAATCGCCACTTTAAAAGAAGCTGGTATTGAAGTCCGCTACTACCAATCCTCTCCAGAAAAGAGCTTGTATTTAAATATCGGTATCTTTGACCAGAAAACAATTGTTATGTCCTGTTCCTCGTGGAGCTATAATTCTTTTGTTATTAACCATGAGGGATCACTCACTATCCCATCACCTCAGGTAGTGAAAAAAATCTATTCCGTTTTTGAACAAGATTGGAAGGCAGCCACTCCTGCTTGAAATTCAAACTCCAAAAAGAAAACCGCAGATCTGCAAAGCCAAATCTGCGGTTTTTTTCGCCTTAAACGGCCTCCGCCCTGCCGTAGGCTATCCGGTTTTCTGACCCCGCTTCTGCAAGGGTGGGATCTAGGATATATTTTTCCACCTTCTCTTTCGAGTATGATGTAGTCAATATACCACTTCAATCCCCATTAAATAAATAGGATCAAAACCTGGATAGTACCTACAAACAAAGCAGAGACATTGTATTATATTCATTATTTATTAAAAAGTATTCTGTCTTCTAGTTCGGCCAGTCTATCTTGAAGTACAGAGATTGCCATTTCTTGAGTTCTTACTCGCGAACGAAGGTTTTCAATGATTAAATTTACATTTTTGTATTCGGTGATTAAATCATCAAGGCAGATTTTTTCATCACTTTCAGGTCGGGAAGCAAGCTCTTGTTTTTCAGGGTCTTGGTACCCACTATTGCTTAAAAGATATTTAATGCGGCCATATCTGGTGTTTCTCCCGGGAGAAACGGCAATCACACCGTCTCTTTCTAAAACTTTTAGGCCCTTTTTCAAAGTAATACTAGCGACCTCTGTTCCCCGCTGAATATCGGAATAAGCGATCTCGAATTCGTTTGTGCCGTGTTGAGCGACCATTTTGTCGAAGAATTGAATAAACTTTTTATAAGTTTTTTCTTTTAACTTCAAAGCGATTTCATCCTTCCGCCTTTTGAAATCCAAAAAATACATTTTTTTGTATTATAACATAAATTAGAAGGATTTTTATTACTTTTTATAATCGTTTTTTAAGATTTTTTTTATGAATTATCTCCATTGTGATAATTTAATTTATTAAAAACAGTTTCATCCAAGGCAAAAGAATGCTCTGAAGTCGGAAAACTTAACTCTTTTACATCTTGGCAATAGTTTCGTACTGCAGATTCGATATTTTTAGCCAGTGTTTCATATTGTTTCACGAATTTTGGAACAAACCTATCAAATAGGCCTAAAATATCTTGCAGAACAAGTACTTGTCCGTCACAATCCCGTCCAGCACCAATTCCAATCGTCGGAATTTTAAGTTTCTCTGTTATTTTTTTAGCCAAGAGAGCAGGAATGGCTTCCAAAACGATCATAATCGCCCCTGCTTTTTCTAAAGCCAGAGCATCGTCATAAATTCTTTGAGCGCTTTCAAGATCACGGCCTTGAACTTTGAATCCTCCAAGCTGAGCAGCAGTTTGAGGAGTTAAACCCACATGTGCAACCACTGGGAGGCCCCTTTTTGTCAAATAACTAACAATTTCACAGTAGTCCTTTCCGCCCTCCAGTTTTACGGCATCTGCCCCGCCTTCTTTAACTAAACGCCCCGCATTATATAAAGCTTTTTCTGGAGAAGGATAACTCAGATAAGGTAGATCAGCGATTACAAAAGTATTTGGCGCTCCCCTGCGCACTGCTTTCAAATGGTGGAGCATATCCGTCATAGTTACCGGTACTGTAGAATCATAACCGAGTACAACCATGCCAAGGGAATCACCGACGAGAATAGTATCGATTCCGACCCGGTCTAAAATGGCAGCTGTCGGATAGTCGTAGGCGGTAAGCATTGTTATTTTTTCGCCCTTTTCAGGCATGGAAACAATTTCCGCAATTGTTTTTTTAGCCATTACTAACGCCTCCCAAACAAATAGTTGATGTTAAAAAATTGATCTTGAAACCAAATAGGAATAAGGACCAGTGGTCAAGCATAATTTGTACTGTCCAAAATTTAAGCAAAGGGGGAAAAAAAATGTCCAAATCTTTGGAAGTAACTATGATTCTAAAAGGAATTCTGATAGCAGCGGTTGTTTCCTTAATACTTACTATTTTCCTAAGTCTGATTTATTATTTTACAGCGGTTCAAGAATCCACAAATCTATCCTTACTGGCTGCCGGCCTTAGTGTTTTAAGCGCCAGCTTTTACATTTCTTACCGCACCGGCTCAAAGGGATTGATTTATGGCCTTACTATTGGAGCCGGTTTTTTCATTCTTTCGTTAATTGTTTTCTTTATCTTTTACCCCGGGAATCCTACTTGGATTGTGATGCTCAAAAAACTATTCATCAGTTTATTAGCGGGTCTAATAGGTGGAACAGCAGGCGCCCTGCTTAAAAAATAACTGTTTAAAGAGTCCTCATCTTTCTACCCATAGAATCTGAATTCGATCTCCTTGATTTAATTCGGTTGTAAATTCTGCTTTTTTCCCATTAACGGTCATCTGTAGTCTTCCCCCAGGAAACGCTTTTTCTCTAAGATTTAAATAGGGAAGTAATTCCGATAAGATCGGTTTTCGGGCAAAACCTTCCACCCTTAATTCCATACCTGCTTCGACAGGACTGTTTAACGAAAGTTCTTTTCCCTTCCAAAACACTTTTTTCTCCTGTGGCGGAAGAAAGAATTCCGAGCCGTTTACTATAAAGTTCATTGGAGGAGCCTCAAGCTCAAGATCTCTAAGGCGGATGTGCTGCTCGCTAATGTCGATTCGGTCCTTGTTTTTTAAGGGACAATCTTGAGTGACAATTTGGCCGTTAATCCTAATTTCCAGATTAGCAGTAAGTTCTTTTTCCAACCCATTAATTTTAATTATCTGTTTTTTGATTTTAGTAGGGGCATACCCCTTTGAGTTAAGCAGTTCGTACAGGGTGTTATTTTTTCTAATTTCCAATTTGCAGCCGTCTTTTAACCACTCTTCTGCCCCAACTTTTTTACCATCCATAAGAATTTGAGGCTCGAGCCTTTCCTGTTTTCCATTCCAGTAAATATCTATCCCGCTTAATTCCGGATAAATATCTTTAATCCTCGCCTTAGCCGCCGCCCCAGCACGCCCGGGAACAAAAGTAAGCACATCATCGGCAGCGATGACTTGATCCATTTTGGCTTCCAGACCATTGACAGTTACTTTAGCTGGGATGCCTAGTTCCCCTTTGAGTAATTTGTTTTCACCGTTAACCTGGTAAAACAAAGCTGCCCCCGGTCGTCCAAGAAAAGATCGGGGTTGAATACCAGCCGCTAAAAGCGCCTCGGCCACAGTAATCGGCTGTAAATCAAACAAGGGAACTATAACTCCATTGACTTTGACCGAATAGTAATGTAGACCCTGTTTATTTAGAGCGGTTATTCCAATTCCAATCGGAGTGATGACATCTGGACCATTCAAACTCTGTTCTTCCCCGGCTAAACCATTTATTCTTTCTCTAACCCGAACCCCAACTCTATTAGAAGGGAGCCCTGCTTCTTGGGCCAGATTCTCGGCCAATAAAGGGGTGAGACTACCGCCACCTACAAGGATAATGGCTTGAGGTTTTCCTTTATTTAATGCAATTATTTCCTCATTAATTCTTTGAGCAATTGATTTAACTGTTGGCTTAATTAAATCTAAAATTTCTTCCTTGGCGACCATCTCTTTTTGGCCAAAGAAATTCACCATTTCCAAGTTATTTTTTTCCGAAAGTTCTTTTTTAATTCGTTCCGCTTCCTGAAAATCCAGCAAATAATGAGAGCAAATCACCTCAGTAACCTCATCCCCGGCCATGGGGACCATTCCATAAGCATAAAAAGTCCCCTCTTTGGTGAGGGCAATATCTGCTGTTCCGGCTCCAACATCTACCAAAGCTAAGTTAAGCCTTCTCATATCTGCCGGAATAACTGCTTGACCGGCCGCTATAGGCTCTAAAGTCAAACTTTCCATTTCGAGATTAACTCTATCCAAAACAGCAAGAAGGCCGTCGATAACCGTTCTCGGCAAGAAAGTAGCAATCACTGTAAGCTGGGCTTTTTTACCCCTTTGTCCCACCAAGGAAGTGATTGGCAGGTCTTCCAGCTGTTGTTTAACAACGCTATAGCCAACGCAATGAAGAAGGCCCCGCTCAGCCTCAGGACTAATTTTATTCATCGCTTTTTGCACTGCTTCCAGCTCTAAAGCCAGAACCGCTTCTCTTTCCCAGGGAACAGCAAAAGCTTCTTCTCTTTCCACGGTAGCGTTTTGGGTGCAAAGAGCTCTTCCTGCTGCCGAAACAGCAACCTTTTTTAAAGTAGTTCCTAATTTCTCTTCTATTTCATTTTTAACCTTAGCTACAGCGCTGGCTACTTCATCCACATCATGAACCTGCCCATCATACATTACCCTATGAGCATGCTCCATTCTGGAACTAGCTATAATTTCATAACCCTGATCTGTTTTTTGCATAACCAGGCCGATAACGACCCGCGTCCCAATATCTAAAGCAAATACCTTTTCCATTCATCTAACCTCACGGTATTTTCCAGCGCTTAAATAGCGAGTTCACCGGCTAAATCATATAAGTCCTGGCGAAGGGGAGGTTTAGGAGCGAACGCTTCTGTCAGCGGCTTAACAATGGTTTCATTATTAGTAAAAGAAACCATCGCTTCTTTATTTCCTTCCAAAACAGCCTCCACAGCTTTACCACCCATGGTTGCACCGAGAATTGAATCCATAGCTGAGGGGGCTCCCCCTCTCTGGACATGCCCGAGAATTGTAACTCTGCTTTCCAAGCCGGAATATTTTTCCACTTCAGAGGCAATATCCCAAATGTTCCCTGCTCCTTCAGCCACAATAATGATGCTATGTTTTTTTCCCCTTTTATAACCCCTTAGTAACTTTTCACAGATTTCTTGAATATCAAAAGTAATTTCCGGTACCAATATGGATTCTGCTCCAATGGCCAAGCCTGATCTAAGAGCGATATCCCCACAATTTCTGCCCATCACTTCCACAAGAAAAGTTCTTTCATGGGAAGTTGCAGTATCCCTTAGTTTACTTACCGCCTCCACAACAGTATTGACAGCGGTATCAAAACCGATTGTTAGATCTGTTCCGGAAATATCATTATCTATTGTCGCCGGGATTCCTACAACCGGCATTCCTAAGGCGGCTAAAGCCTGAGCCCCTCTAAAGGAACCGTCCCCACCGATCACAATAAGGCCCTCAATCCCTTGAGCTTTCAGCCAGTTAATTGCTTTTTTCCGTCCCTCCTCAGTCAGCATTTCCTCACACCGAGCAGTTTTTAGAATTGTGCCACCCCGGTGAAGAATATCGGCAACTGAACCTAAGTTCATGAGCTTGATCTTTCTCTCTAATAGTCCTGCAAAGCCATGGTATACGCCGTAGACCTGTAGTTGAAGGTAAATCCCTTTGCGGACTACAGCCCGAATCGCGGCGTTCATCCCCGGGGCATCTCCCCCGCTGGTTAAAACAGCTATTCTCTTAATAGTAGACATTTTGCGATTCTCACCCCCAGATTTACTCCCATGTACTTTACTGCTCTCGATTATACATTTTTTGACACAAGGTTTCAAATAACTGCCCTTGGGTTTGTCTATACTTTTTGCAGTTCTCTCGAACTCCATGCAAGCTTTTTCCAAAGAAATTAGCAATCTGTTTATAGGAATAACCGTAATACTCATGGAGCAAGAGATAGAGCATATATCTGGCGATAACAACCGGTCTGCTTTTGTATGGACCCAAGACCCTTTTCCTTTCCACTTGAAGTTCCTCGCAGACAATTTCTAAAAGGGAATCTAACACACTTTCAATTTTATTTGTATCTAGGAAAATTTCCTGCCGATTAGGAGGTTTCTTTAAATATATTATTAAACCGCTCCGTAACTTGGAGGCCATTCGTTCCCCCAAAAAACTCAAATCCAGTTCCCGGCCCCCATAAGTGATTACTATTTTCCCTCCTTGAGCTAGAATGGCATCAATTGTGTGATGCAGTTCTTCAATTGTTTTTTTCTTTCCTTTTAGGAGATCTAAATTATCGAATAAAAAGAGTTTCGAAGATCTAAACTGTTTGCGGAAAGGACTGGGATCACCGTTAGTAGCCAAATAACAATATTTTGAACAATACTTACGAGCCTCAACTAAAATCGTTGGGATATCAGCTTTGCACTTTTTGTAAAGAGTGTTCAAAAGTTTTGTTTTCCCAAAGCCCTTTTCCCCAACTAAGATTGTAATTGGAGGAGCCTGAGGAAATTCAAAAGTTTCTATAAAAAGAAGCGCTAAATCGTCTTTGTTTTTTGTCAAAATTCTAAATCTCCCTTAATCTAAATTTAAATAACAAGGGTAATAGACTCCCACCCTTGTTACTCAATGCTAGCGCAAAGCTTCAAATTGTCCTTTAATAAGTTTCCAAGTATTTATCAAGCTCCCATTGATGTACGGTAATGCTATAGTTGTGGTATTCCTTCATTTTGGCAGTAAAGAAACGTTGAAAGATATGATCTCCCAAGGATTCTTTTATCACCTGATCCTCGCTTAATAAATTCAAAGCTTCTCGAAGGTCTCTAGGGAGGGATTCAATACCTAAATCTTGTCGTTCCTGATCATCCATCGCAAAAATGTTTAAGTCAACAGCCGGTTGGGGTCTCATTTTTTTCTTAATCCCATCCAGACCGGCCTTTAGCTGAACCGCAAGCGCCAAATAAGGGTTGCAGGTGGGATCGGGACTGCGCAGTTCAATCCGGGTCGAAGGTCCTCTTTTCGCCGGAATACGAATTAAAGGGCTTCTGTTTCGACCTGACCAAGCAATGTAGCAAGGTGCCTCGTAGCCGGGAACCAGCCTTTTGTAAGAATTGACTGTCGGGTTGGTTATTGCGGTGAAAGCTTTAGCGTGAGCCATTAAACCAGCGATATAATGAAAAGCCACGTCCGAAAGACCCATAAAACCTTCGGGATCATAAAATGCATTTTGGCCGTCTTTAAACAAGGACTGATTAACGTGCATCCCTGATCCGTTAATCCCGTAAATAGGCTTGGGCATAAAAGTAGCGTGCAAACCATGTTTCTGGGCAATAGTCCTAACCACAAACCTAAAAGTCACCATTTTGTCAGCCATTTCCAGAGCGTCAGTGTATTTAAAATCTATTTCGTGCTGTCCCGGTGCGCCTTCGTGGTGAGATGCTTCGATCTCAAAACCCATACGTTCTAAATTTAGGACCATGTCTCGCCGGGCGTTTTCTCCCAAATCAACCGGTGCCATGTCGAAATAGCCGGCCTTGTCCTGAGTAATTGTTGTTGCTTTCCCTTCTGCATCCACATGGAATAAAAAAAATTCCAATTCTGGCCCGACAAACATTTTATACCCCATTGCCGCAGCCTCGGCTAGTACTCTTTTCAAAGCCCCCCGCGGACAACCTTCGAAGGGAGTTCCATCAGGATTATAAACATCGCACATCAATCTAGCAACCCCGCCTTCTGCCGGCCGCCAGGGAAAAATCACAAAAGTGTCCGGATCCGGTCTTAAGTACATATCCGATTCTTCAACCCGGGCAAATCCTTCAATAGAGGAACCGTCAAACATCATCTCGCCTTCTAAAGCTTTTTCCAGTTGTTCGATCGGAATAGAGACATTTTTCAAAATCCCGAAAATATCAGTAAATTGAAGCCGAATAAATTTAACACCCGATTCGGAAGCGGTTTTTAAAACTTCAGCATTCGAAGTAGCCAATAAGAGCATCTCCTTCCTAGATAAAGCCTATTAAAAATTTTATTTATTTCTCAAGATATTTCCGGAGTTCAGGGTGGATATAGAACAATTGCGGACAGTCAAGTATCTTCGAGAATTTTTTTACATGCTGAAGCCCAAAATCTTGGGAAAAGAAAAATTTTACCAGGGTTTTTTCATCCTTTTTACGCAGTTCCACTTTATCCGGGTAGAGAAAATAATTGTAATCTTCGTCCCGCCAAGTCAATTCTATGGTGCCGATTGAAATACAGATAACTCCAAATTCCTCCACCGCTAGACTATTGATTGCCGAAAAGCCCTGCGACACATTTTCGGCTTCCAGGGCTACTTGTCCGGACTTATGTTTTAATTCTAAAATATGTTCCACAATAAGACGGGCTGGAAGAGAGATATCTTCTAATATCCTGGAGTAAGATCTGATTTCACTTTTTAATTGCTTAATTTTTTCGACATGAATTGACTTTACTTCTTGTAGGTTTTTGACTTCTTGCAAAAATATTTGATAAATCCGCTCAAAGCTGGTCAAAAGCTTTTGATCATCAGTATTCAACAAAAAATCGCCACCCTTTATTGGACTTATTTCTTATTTTAAACCATTCCCAAGTTTTTTCCCAGTCTTTTGACCTTATTTGTTTAACTTTCTAATTTTTTTTGAAATGTTTTGAATCAAAGCTTCCGGTTTGCTAGTATCGTAATCCATCGCTTTAGCAATCTCCAGAGCCCGCCAGCCGCATCGTAAAGCTGCTAAATTTTTCCCCCGCATATTTAGACTATTTGCCAGTTGAAGCAGGATTTCAAATTTCGGCGCCGGTGACTCCTCTGAAAGCCTTGTTTCTTCATATTTTTCAATAAGCCATTGATAGGTATTCCCTCGTAAACAGGCATCTTCATAATTGAGAAGAAAAATTAGCTCATCGCAAATTTCCCCTATTTTTTTGCCGTCCCCATCAAATTGAAAATACTTCAGGGCTTCCAAATAATATTTTTTAGCCTCCTCATAATGTTTTTTATAAAGGGCAATGGAAGCTAAACCATGAAAGCGTAGAGCAAATCCCAAGTCAATCCCCTCATAATAATCTAAAGATATTTTCAAACTCCGCTCCGCTTCAAGATAATACTTACAATACTGAAGTATATTACTGAGCAGATAATAACTCTCACTTACTTCTAGAAAACGCTTGTTTTTTAAAAAAAGAGCTACTACTCGATATTGATATTGCAAAGCCAGCTCTACCTCATTAGCCTCAAAAGCTAAAAAAGCAATATTTTGCAAGACATTAGCCAGCAAGCACTCATCCCCTAGCTTTACAAATATCTCGACTGCCCTTTTTAAAGATTTTTCGGCTGCTTTGTTTTGACCTTGACAAAAATACACTTCCCCCAAATATTTCTCTATTTCAGCTTCCCCTTTTAAGAAATTATGGACCTGACACAAAACTTTGGCCTTTAAAAAAGAAGCCTCCGCCTTTTTCCAGTCTTTGAGCTGACCATAAGCTTGACCCAAATCCGAATATAGAGTTGCCAGACGTAAAGCTGAAGCTCCTTCCGGATAGACATTGAGGGCTTCCCAATAATATTCTATAGATTTTAAATAATCTTTCCTGGCAAAAAACACTCCCGCCAATCCTGCTTGCGCCTCAGCGATACCTTTTTTATTATTCAAACGGTTACAAAACATTAGAGCTTTGTTGAAACCGGATTCTGCTTCGTCTAATTTATTATTTCGCAATTGAGTTGTTGCCAAAAGCCGAGATGTAAAAGCGACTAAGATCGGAACTTGCAGTTCTTCGGCTTTAGCTAAACTAAGCGAAAAGTATTCCTCTGCTTTTTGCAGCTCATTATCAGCCAGATATTGAATGCCTATTTCTAAATAATTCTGCCATTCTTTTATGATGTCCATTTTTTACCCGCCTTCCAAAAAAACACTGTCTTAGAAGGGAATCTATACCCCATAATATGCAATTGGATATAAAAAGCTAAAAGAAGGATAGACAGGTAATAGACAACAATAGCATTATATGTTATCTTCAAAATACGGGGGTGATGTCATGAGCGCCAAAGTCAATCCTAAGCGCGACATATTAGTTCTAATTCTCAAAATAATTCTTTTTGTTTTTGCTCTTTATTTTGCTTTTCGAATCCTTCGTTTTCTCCTCACTTTTATTTTGGGAATTAGCTTTGCAATCATAAAAATCCTCGTTTTTGTCGCTTGCGCAATCCTTGTGATTTATTTTCTTTTCAGGTTGATTTTCGGTTTTGATATGCTTAAAATGTTTGGAATCCGAAGACTACGTTAATAACTTTTTGAGATAACATAAAAAACGTCTTCTCTCACGGAAGGCGTTTTCTTTTTCCCCTCATATTTAATTCCGCGGAGAATAAAATTTCAGTGGAGGGGATTATATGAGAGTGATAAAGATAAATCGTAAAATAGCACTTTTGTGCACTCTAGCGCTTATCGCCGCTTTCTTTATTGCTGGTAATAAAGAAAGAGTGGTTCAGGTTATTACCAAGGATCTAAAACCCATTTACGAAGTAAAGACCGACAAGCCCCAGATCGGCCTAACTTTTGACATCAGTTGGGGCGAGGAGAATGTCCTGCCCATTCTGGAGATCTTAAAAGCTGAGAATGTAAAAGCAACTTTCTTCCTTTCTTCGCCTTGGGTGGAAAAGAAAGCGGAGCTGGCAAAGGCCATTGTCAATGACGGCCATGAGATAGGATCCCATGGAAAACGCCATGTGGATCTAAATACTCTTAGTGAAACGGAAATTGCTAAGGAACTCAACGAATCCAAAGAGGTATTAGAAAAACTAAGCGGACAAAAAGTAAATCTTCTCCGCCCCCCCAACGGAGCCTATGATAATAAAGTAATTTCTGTAGCTAATTCTTTGGGTTATCATGTAATCCAATGGAGTGTTGATTCCTTGGATTGGAAAAAGCCGGGCCCGGAAGCCGTAGTCAACTATGTCCTTAAAGGCAGACCCAAAAATAAAGGGGCCGCACCCGGAGCGATTATTCTATTTCATGCTTCCGATTCTGCTCCGGATACTCCCAAAGCCTTGCCTGTAATTATCAAGGCTTTAAAAGAAAAAAATTATGAGCTAGTTCCTGTCGGTATCCTTTTAGAAAACGCTAAAGAGAGTTGGCCTCCCGGATCCAGTCTTAAATTACCACCCTCCCAATCTAATGACCCTTCCACTTCGTAAACCCTTCCCCGACTACCTCGGCAACATCGCCAACAGTTAAAAAAGCGTTTGGATCATGGTGCTGAACGATTTCTTTAATCGCCGTCAACTGAGCCCGATTAACAATACTGTAAACAACCCGTTTCTTTACCTGAGAATAAGCCCCTTCCGCATAGAAGAAGGTCACTCCCCTCTCCAGTTTTTCAATAATATCCCGGGCAATCTCGTCGGGTTTTTCCGTTACCACCATAACGCTTTTGCTATAATTTAGTCCTACTTGGACTAAATCAATAACTTTAGCGGCAACAAACATATAGATCATGGCATACATTGCCATCTCCGGCCAAAACAAAATTGCCGCTCCGATAAAGACTAAAGAATCTAAGCCCAGTATTATTTGTCCTACGCTAAAAACTGTTCTCCGGTTAAAAAAGATAGCTAAAATATCTGTGCCGCCTAAGGAACCATGGGAGCGAAAAATTATCCCCATCCCAATCCCGGTGATCAATCCTCCAAAAACTGCGGCTAGTAAGGTGTCCGTAGTAATCACAGGTAGCTCCGCTGTTAATCTCAAAGCCAAAGACAAGGCACCGACTCCTAAAATACTTAAAATTGTTAGACGACCGCCTAAGGCTTTATACCCTAGAATAAATAGAGGTACATTCAACAAAAAAACTACCAGCCCTACATCCCACTGGAATAAATAATGCAGAATTATAGCTACCCCGGTAACACCGCCATCGGCAATTTTATTCGGCAAAATAAAGCTATTAATACTGAAAGAGATAATTACAGCCCCAATTATTATCCCTGTACAATGTTTTAATAATTGCCAAGGGATTTTTTTTAAAATTTTTATAAACCTGTTTTTCATAAATGACCTTTCAAAAATCATGTTAGAGCTTGACAAAACCCATCCTTTTTAGTAAAGTTTATTAGCGGTTTTAATATGCGCTCGTAGCTCAGGGGATAGAGTGACGGTTTCCGAGGCCGGAGGTCGCAGGTTCAAATCCTGCCGGGCGCACCATCTAATTTGGTTTGCTTTTGGGGACATTCCTTTGAGGTCTGTCCCTTTAATATTTGTGTTTAAAAGAAGTTTTCTTCCACCGCTTTAATAACTTCCTGGGCTACTTGCTCAGGCAGGTTTTCTCCGTTAATTTCAACTACGTTTTCACCTAAATCTTGTGAATGTTTGAAAATATTTATGTAATTGGCTAGAACTTTTTCTAACGTTTCCTTTTTTTCAAATAATTCTGTTTGGTGCCGGCTATGGGCTATCCTCTTCAAAGAAACTTCTGGACGAACTTTAATAAAGATTGTCAAATCCGGTTTTAGGGCATAGCGATTGATCTCTTTTATCCACTCCATATCATTTTCAATCCCCTGGTAAGCAAGGGAGGACCATAAATAGCGATCACAGATTACAAAATTCCCCTGTTCTATACTGGGAATTATTTTATTTTGATTATGATCTAATCTATCAGCAGCAAACAACAAAGCCAGGCTTTCCCCTAATGGACCGGTCATTCTGCCGCTTAAAAACTGGCGAATAACCATACCGATCGGACCTTCACTGGGCTCTTTAGCGAGAATTGTTTTGTCCCCTACTTTTCCTAGAAGATAGTTTTTTAGTAATTGAGCCTGGGTGCTAAGACCCGATCCGTCAATTCCTTCGAAAACAATAAATTTGCCTTTTTTTATTTTCTTACTCACCTTTTACTCATCTCCTTCCCTTCATTCTAATATATCGGCAAAAAATAAGGAACCCATCGGGTCCCAAAGTTAAGAGAATGTATAAAAAATAGCGTTGGGCTTAGGCCTTTTTTAGAAGAGAGGTTTTGTTTTTTGGATTAATTTTATCATACTACATTGCTCATTACCCTTAATTTATCTGCAAGTAAGGCAATAAATTCTGAATTCGTCGGTTTCTGCCTTTCAATATTCATAGAATAACCGAAAATACGCTTTAAAGTTTCCATATGCCCTCTTTCCCAGGCTAGTTCAATAGCGTGGCGTATTCCTCGTTCGACTCTACTGGGAGCTGTATTGTACTTTTTAGCGATTGCCGGATATAGCTCTTTGGTCACCGCCCCTAATAAGGAGACATCCTCAATGACCATCAGGATGGCATCTCTTATGTACTGGTAACCTTTCACATGGGCCGGAATTCCCAACTGATGCATCATGTTGGTGACTTCTACTCCGATATTCACTTTTTTCCCGGCTGGAGCAACCGATGTACAAGCTGTAGCTTGTTGGGCACCGGAAATTTCAACATCCTGAGTCAAAACCCGAATTCTTTTTCCTAGAATCTCTAGATCAAAAGGTTTAAGAATAAAATAGTCCACGCCCATTACCATAGCTTGATGAGTTAAGCTCTCATGCCCAAAAGCAGTCAACATAATCACTTTTGGTCTAGGTACCGAAGTTCGGGCATTGATCCTCTCCAAAACCTCCAGGCCATCAAGGTTCGGCATTACTAGATCGATAATAATCACATCAGGATCGTGTTTCTGTATTTTTTCCCAAGCCTCTTGGCCATTGTAAGCAACTCCGACAAGTTCAAAATTCTCGTCTCGTTGAATATAATCCTGTAGAATCTGGCATAAATTACGGTTATCTTCAGCTATAAGAATTTTAATTTTGTTGCTCATCTTATCAAATCCCGCCTTATTTTTTTTTCCGGTTTTTTTCCGGTGTCCCTATTATAAAACAACCCTTCTGTCGAATTCTTAAAAAATAGGGAACTGCGGTTTTTTCTAATTATTATTTATAAATCTCTTATTTTCCATAAGAAACGAAAAATGGCCTGAGAATACGTAATTATATAAATACTTATTTTTATGATGTTTGCTCAGATATTAGCTGTTTTACTACCATAACCTTTAGCTTCTTAAAAATAAGGCGATTCGGATTGCAAAAAAAATTAAAACCAACAATTTTTTTAGAATCGTTGGTTTTTTGCCTTTATGGTCGAAAATTAATTCAGAATTATTGCTTCCGTGGGACAACTTTCCGCAGCTTCCTCAGCTAAATCCTCTTGGTCTTCCGGAACCAACTCCCTAAGGGTATATGCTAAACCGTCCTCATCCATCTCAAAAATTTCCGGACAAATAGACGGACAAGCACCGCAGCCAATACATGCTTCTTTCTCCACATAAGCAAACATGAGCTTCACCTCTGAATTTCTTTTTTTGTATTTTACCCTGGAAACTAAAAGCTATACGGAGGTTGTTTATGTGGAGCTTAAGGTATTGAAGGTTTTAAACTGGTTATTAAATAACCTTCTTCCGTGCGACTAACCATGAGCTCATAATTTAAAAAACGCTTTTCCTTTCTAGTGGTTCCCAAAACCAGGCTAACGAGAAATTCCTCTTCATTCAACCTCTTAACATCAATGGTTTGAATGCTGAGAAAAGGATTGTGTTTTAAGGTTCTTTCAAGTTCCAAACTCTCTTTTCGGGCTGAGGGAGCGATCATATCCGCTGCTAAGTCAAACTGTCGATAATCTATTTTATTAAAATAGTTTTTTACTAAACTGTAAGCATCAACCGAATAACTTGTGTTAGCCATTGCGGATACGGCCTTTTCCGGCTGTTGCCACCAAAAAACTAAGGCGATAAATATTAGGCATAGGGCCATAATAGTAAAATGACGGCTCTGAAACATAATTTTCCCTCCTATTACTTTTATATATAGGAGGGAAGTGGAAAAATATGTCTAGAGGAAATTATTTATTTTTTGAACACTTTTTTTATAATACTAAGTAACGGTTGCGGCAGTCTGAGATAGTAAATTTTCATACCAACCCTCCTTGCGCTTTTAGCTAACTTTTATGTTTCTAAAACCTTCTACACTACTTGATAGTTTTTTATCGCGTCCTCAAGCTGCTTCACCAACTCCACTTCTTCAGCGGTTTTAGCAGAGAAATACAGTTTTCCAATAATACCGGTTAGCATTTTAAGAACATCTTCAAAATTCAGCTTATCTTTTAAAGCTAGTTTTTCACTGGTTTCAATCATCGCAATACCAAACTGATGACCGACCCCTTCCTTCATCATTTTTGTACAAGTTTTGCCTAAAAGCTTCATCACCAAAGCCGCTTCTTGAGTATCTAACTGTCTGATAGCGTCGATAGTGGTATTTAAACCCTGAACGATTCTTAAGCCTATGTTAGACCAATCAATTGGCTGACTCACCCTAACCCCTCCTAAATAAAACATCTGTGCCTTACTATATGCACAGATAATCTTAAGGGTGAAATCAGAGGAATTTTATTTTCTCACTTATCTGCCCAGTTTAGGTACCTGGAGGGAAGAGATCATTAAAAAGGCCAAAATAAGCATCACAGCAGGATAGACCGTCCAGGGAATATTGTCATGAAACAATAGCATTAATGCCATAAAGCCGCCAGCAAAGGTAATGGGAACGCCGGTAAAATGTCCGGAGCTGCAAAGAATATTGAACCTAGCCAGGCGGACAGCACCACACATAATAAAAAAGGCACAGACTCCAATACCCCAAAAGGGCCATTGCGGGAGAAAAACAAAAATGTAGACCAATACCGCTGGAGCCAAACCAAAAGAAACCATGTCGCTTAATGAATCTAATTCCTTCCCGAAATCAGAATCAGCTTTAAATTTTCTGGCCACTTTGCCGTCTAAGGAATCCATTAACACCGCGAGCAAAATCATAGCCGCAGCAGTACGTCCGGAATGATTGAGAGCATAGATAATAGCTAAAAAACCAAACATCAAATTCGCTAGGGTTATCAGACAGGGTAACGTTCGAGTGTCTAGCATTTGAAGGCGTAAGCTTGCTGTTTCATTGATTGTTTTAATTATTTTTTTCATTTTCCCCACTCCAAAAAGTTCTCTACAGCAAATTATATTTTAGAGGCCTGAAAACTGTCTTAAAAATAATCGTTTAAAAATTACCTTTTATCAATCTTAGAACTTCTTCCGAGTTTATATAATAATATTTTTTAACAGGAAAAGATTTTAAGAACAATTTCCCATATTGTTTTTTTAGTAGCCGGTCATCTAATAGAATAACCACCCCCCTATCTTTTTTGGTCCTAATCAAACGTCCTAAACCTTGTTTGAATCTGATAATCGCTTCCGGTAAATGCAATTCTCGAAAAGGATTCAGCCCTTTTCGTTTATAGTGCTGACTTCTGGCTTCCATTATCGGTAAATCCGGGGGCCAAAAGGGCAATTTAGTCATAATCAAACAACTTAAACTCTCACCGGGGATATCAACCCCCTCCCAAAAACTGCTCGTTCCTAAAAGGATGGTTTTGTCATTTTCTCTAAATTCCCGCAGCAATTCTTCTCGTTGACCGTTTATGCCTTGAGCTAAAGCCTTTAAGGGAGAATTTTTTAGAAGAGATAACAATTCCGAATACACGAGGCGTAAATAATGATAAGAAGTGAATAAAACCAAAACTCGGCCCTGCATAGCAATAGCTACTTCATAGATTAAGCTTGCTGTCTTTGAAGCTAGAACACTATCCGAGTGCTGAACGGGAGAGAAATCTTTGGTTACGCAGAATAGCATCTGCCGCTCATAATCAAAGGGAGAATCCAAATTTAGGGTTTTATAATTAGTAATACCGAGCTCGGTGGCTAAATAATCAAACTGCCCCCCGACTGTCATGGTAGCCGAGGTCAAAATAGTACAGTTGTTTGTGGTGAAGATTTCCTCTCTTAGTATTCCAGCAACTTCAATATCAACACTCTTTAGATATAAGGTATTATTTCTTTCTAAATAAGTTACCCTGCTTTGGTGCTCGTTTTTTATAATGGTCTTTAAACCAGCAATAATCTCACTCAAATCTGATTTATTTTTTGAGATTTCCAATTTGTATTCTTCCAACGATTCAAAACCTAAATCCAGCTCCCGGATTAATTTATTTAATAACTCATTTAATTCTTCAAGTTTAAGGGTTAAATTCTCTAAACTCACTGTTAGGGTTGAATAAACATCGGGCTCCAGTTTCGTAGAATTAAAAATTAAGCTGGATCGCCCCTTTAGCACACTTTCAGAGGCTCTAAAAAAATCCTCTGCTTGTTTTAAAGCCTCGGTGCATAGTTTTGGCACCTGTTCAAGAAAAGCAAGGCCCGGAGTCCAATTCACCGTTGAATAAACCTCTGCCCAGAAAGGTATGTTTTTCTTTAAAATAAAAGCAGAGCTGTTTTTCCCAAGTGCCAAGGTTTCGAAAATTCTTTCCAGTTGTTCATAACTAATTTCAAAACCTAACTGTTTTAAGGCTGTGGCGTATAGATTATGAGCCTCGTCAATAATTAAGTTTTCATAGGCGGGCAAGATATTGTTTTCAGCTTTAAGATTGGCTAAAAGCAAAGAATGATTGATGACGACCAGATCTGCTTCCTCAGCTCTTTTTCTGGCTTTAAGCATAAAGCAGCGTTTGGCAAACTGACACTTAAATGGTCGGCAAGCAGGGTTGTCGGCCCTGAATTTCTCCCAGAGAGGACTTTGAACCTTTAAACTCAATTCCGAAAAATCCCCGCTAGTTGTCACTTTTAACCATGAAAACAACACCGCATACTCAAATCTCTTAGACGCCGGCCAATCATCAGTAACTTTTTCCTGTAAAAAAGACCTTAAACAGATATAATTATTTTTGCCCTTTAGTAAAGCAGTTTTGAAGTCAAAAGGCAAAATCTCTTTTAGAAATGGTATATCCTTGCGGCAAAGTTGTTCTTGTAGGGTAATGGTGTGAGTAGCGATCACTACTTTTTTTTCATGTTTTTTAGACCACCAGATAGAAGGAAGAAGATAAGCGATAGACTTACCGGTCCCGGTACCAGCTTCAATTAATAGATTGGTAGAGATATTCAGCCCCTCAATTATCGCCTTAGCCATCTCAGATTGCATGGCCCGGTGTTCATACCCAGGAAACTTTTTCGCCAATAGCCCGTCCTCAGCAAAACATTTCTCTACCCAATCCGCCCTTTCAGGTATCTCGTTGGGACCGGCTTCTTCCTTAACAGCAGCAAATAAATTACCGTCTCCAAAACCAAAAAAAGGATCGCTGGATATTAAACGGTCGGGATAAAGCCTTAATTGTTCTTTAATTAACAGCTCGAAAAAGAAATTACAGCTTAAACCCTTCGTAATTTCCTTCAAGTTGTTTAAATAATTAAAATCCGCCTGTAATCCCTTTTGCCAACAAAGAGTAATCAGCTCCCAAACTATTCTTACTCTTTTATGCGCTTCAGAACGAAATCTTTTTGGGAGTCTTATGCCCAAACAGGAACTAATCTTTTCCGGTTCTGAAGAATCCTTTAAGGGGTAGAAAATTGCAACTAATTCGCGAACTTCGATAAGCTCTTTATACTCTAACCTTAAATCGGCTAAGGAATTTAATTGCGAAAGCACCTGAGAGTCAAAAATTAAAAGAACAGAGTCTTGTATTATTTCTCTTAATTTCTGCCAATTATGTGCCAGTTCTTCCGTTTCCGGCTCAGCCCCTGATATTGAGAAAATAAGGTATTGCGGAAGTTTTCCCTGTTCTATTTTCAAGGCTGCAATATGCCTGTCCTGATTTGAGAGAAGTGTTATTGAAAGCACGGTTTTTGGAAAGATCACTAACTTTTCTTCTCCTTCAAAACGCTTTTTGAATCCTAATTTATAAAAGTTTATAGATTTTCTCTGGCTTTCATCCTATCTAATTTATAAATAAAAGCCAATACTTCAGCCACTACTTGATAGAGCTCAGGCGGTATTTCCTCAGATAATTCAATCTGCATTAAAGCTTGCACCAAATTTTCATTTTCTTGAATCGGGATTCCTTTTTCTTTGGCAAACTCAATAATCTTGGTGGCCAGAAAACCCTCCCCTTTAGCAACAACCCGGGGAGCACCAATATGATCATAGGCTAAAGCGGCTGCCTGTTTCTTCTGCTTCTTATTTTTCATCCTCGAACATCAACCCCTCCCAATTGCTGACCGGCTATAAACTTAAAAAATAAAGGGTTTTCTTCGAATTTTTTGAGGGTAATGTTTTGTAAATTTAAACCTAGCTCCCGAAAAGACTCTTTAGTTTCTGTTTTTAGTTTTTCTATAAGGGGCTTCAAGGTTTCATAATTATCGTGCAATAAACAGAGATTAATATTTTTCTCATAAATCAAAATATCGGCCCCGATTTTGCCCAAAGCCGAGCTGTCCAGTTCAAGAGAGATATGACAGTGTTTAGAATCCATTTTCTTGCCCCGGCGTAAACTTTCGATTGCCGCTTTAACATAATAAATATCTTCTCCTAACTGAAGGGGGATGAGCAAAAGGGAATAAGCGTTTTTATGGGCCCCATTCTGATACCATAGTTGCTGACCGGTAAGGCTGTCTAAATATTTCTGCAGGATATTTTTCTGCTCCTTAGACAACAAATTATCAGGGTCTTCAAGAAGTCTTAACAGTTCGGTTTTTAAAGACTGAAAATCCTCAAAATTAAATACCTGAGCCCTTTTAAACCAGGAATAGATTAGAAACTCATTCCCCAACCCCAGTTTCAAAAAAAAGTTTATTAAAGGTCCATAGTTTTTACCGCTTAAACTGGACCATTCAGGGATAATAGAACTAAGAAATTCCCTTATTTTGTTCAGTTCTTTACTACTCTCCTCAAGGAGTGCTTGCCAGGGGGTAAATCCTTCACTAATAAATTTTTGAAGAAATTCAACCAGCCGGGCTTCAAAACCCAACCCTCTATTGAGAAGGAGCGCTATTACTTCAGGAGATAAGCGATTTAGTTCCGCCCCTGAAACAACTTCTTTGCTTAAAACAATTAGGTTCCCTTCAATGTTTTTTACGGTCGCTAAGAATTTATCTCCGGTCCGAACTGGGGTTTCCAGTTTTGCATTAACGATTTTGTCCCCCAGTGAAATCTGAGCTTCCTGGCCTTTAATATTACTAAGGACTTCCACCTTCAGGACCTGACCGACCCTAAAAGCAGACAGATCATTCAGGGCGGTCCTCAGTTGGGAATTGATATTATTGACTTCCATAGAGGCAAATCCTTTCTAAACCTGCTATAATTATACAGGGTGAACAAAATTAAAGGATGGATATGGATATCATGAGTATTTTCGAGATAATTATGTTAATTTCTTTTGGGTCAGCATGGCCTTTTTCTATTTATACTTCTTACAAAGCCCGGACAGCCCGGGGCAAAAACCCTGTTTTTCTTATTATACTACTTATCGGCTATATTGCCGGAATTATTCATAAGCTTTTGAACTCTTTTGATCTGGTGATTGCTTTTTATATCCTTAATTTTATTTTAGTCAGCATTGATACCGCCTTATATTTCCGGAATAAAAAGTTGGATCTAAAAAGGCAAGGCCTAACCTCTTATTCTTCCTTAGATAATCCAGCCTGATATTTTTCGGTTTCTTTACCCATATACATGCGCTTATCGGCTAAGGAAATCAACTCTTTGGAGTCCTTACATTCTGAACGAACCGCAGCGCCATAGCTGAAAGAAGCTTCGAAATTAAATAGGCTTAATTTTTTGACAACCTCCAAAGCCCTTTCGATTATAGCTTTTGCTTTTTTCATGGTTGTAGAGGGAAGCAACACAAGAATCTCATCTCCCCCATAGCGGACAACAAAATCTGTTGGGCGAGTATTTTCTATTATGCAAGCGGCTATATTTTTGAGCATTACATCTCCAGCAACATGACCGTAGTGGTCATTAAATCTTTTAAAATTATTAACGTCTATCATAACAAGAACATAATCCCTGTTTTGTCTGATATATTGTGTTTCCAGATATTCAATTATAGTCTTTAAAACTCTACGTCCCAACATTCCTGTCAGATCATCTTTAATAAACTTGTCAATATTAACACCTATTATTTCATCGTATCGTTTCAAGCTATATAATAAGATCCAAGCAATCAAAAATGTTACGACAAGAAAAATGCTTTTTTCTACTATCATCAATTCCAGCATTTCTCTATTGCGGGTTGCTAAACATGAATGTAATGAAAAAGAGGTAACCATAACCATAAAAAAGAAAAAATATTTTCTCCGCACCTTCCCTGATAACATTATTAAATTTATTACTATAATTAAAATTATTAAGTAAGGGGCAATTACTGAAAGGTTGCCTCCAAAAAACCAAACTACTGGGGTAAGTATAAAATATGTATAAAACGCCATGATTCTGCTTAATTGGGCTCTGCTTATAATCTTTAGTCTCCAAATCCATAAACAAATCAGCATACATAATAAAAAACCTAAATCAACCATAAGCATGGGAAAATTAAAACTAGTCACTAAAATGTAAACTGTTCCTATAATAGCACACACTATCCCTACGGCAATCATCAAAAGATTAAGATTGCCCAATAGTAAGTCATAATATTTACGTTTAATCAGACTCCGCAGTACGTATTTGCTATCCAACCCTGACCTCCGCAAATGAAACCTTTTTCACAAACATACCTTTAATTCTCTAAATTTTTTATATTATATCACAGTAAGATCGCAGTTTAGCATTAAAACGACTAAAAATAATTCTGGCTCTCTAATATTTAATCCTTCTTATCAAATTAATCTTACCTGCCGAACATATAAAAAAAGAACTCAAAGGTTAATTCCCCTTTGAGTTCTTTATATACTCTGAGTTTTTTCTTAAATTTGAGCGTCAATAACCTGCATTAAATCTTGTTTGCTTTTAAAACCGACTATTTTATCAACGATTTGTCCGTTTTTAAATAAGATCAAAGTAGGAATACTCATAATCCCATATTTACTGGCCACGTCTGATTGCTCGTCAACATTTAACTTTCCAATCACTGCTCGGCCTGCGTATTCATCAGCAAGTTCGTCAATTACCGGACCGATCATTCGACAAGGCCCACACCACTCAGCCCAAAAATCAACTAATACCGTTTGTTTGTTTTGTAAAACCTCAGTATCCCAATTTTCCGCCGTAAAAGTTCTGACATTTTTTCCCGCCATAGTAAACCCTCCTAAAATTTTGATGAGCTAACGGACAAATTTGTTGAGAACATCAATTAGACTATCCAAAGCTTCATCATTTTCCTCGAGAAAGGCATTTTTTAAGCAATTCCTAGAATGTTCCTCAAAAATAAGAATACCCACTTTATTGATTGCCGCTCGCACAGCGGCAACCTGGACGAGGATATCAGAACAACATTTATCCTCATTCAGCATTCTTTGTAAGCCTTTAATCTGTCCCTCAATTCTCTTTAATCTAGTTAAAAGATTTTTCCGAGACGGATTATCATTAATTTTTTCCAGCTTTATTTTTCCTTTAGACACTTAAATAAACCGCCCCTCTCGGTATACCCCCTTAGGGTATATAGAATTATATAGAAGTTTTTTTAAAATGTCAATACTATATTAACTCTATTTACCAGTTTTTATTCTTTGAGGTCAAGATCCAGTTCAATATGCAATTCCTCAAGCTGTTCTGGTAAAACCGGAGACGGTGCTTTGGTCAATAGGCAGGCGGCGCTTTGAGTTTTGGGGAAAGGGATTACATCCCTGATATTCTCCCGTTCTCCAAGGATCATAATCAGCCTGTCCAAACCCAAAGCAATTCCCCCATGGGGTGGGGTTCCATATTCAAAAGCCTCGAGGAGGTAACCGAATTTTTCTTTAGCTTCTTCCGAGCTTAAACCTACCAAGGCAAAAATTTTTTCTTGTATTTCCCGGTTGTGAATTCTGATACTCCCCCCACCTAATTCCAAACCATTAAGGACCAGATCGTAAGCCTGGGCTCTAACTTGGAGGGGGTTGGTTTCCAAAAGTTCCAGATCCTCCGGCATAGGATTGGTAAACATATGGTGTATAGCCACATACCGTTTTTCTTCTTCGTCATACTCTAAAAGCGGGAATTCTGTTACCCAGAGGCAATTTAAACTATCCTTGGGAATCAAGTCCAATCTTTTTGCCAGTTCCAACCTTAAATTTCCAAGAGCGTTGAAGACAACTGTTTCTTTATCGGCAACAAAGAAGACAATGTCTCCTGGCTCAGCGCCCATGGTATTGAGGATATTGTTTATTTCCTCTTCTGTAAAGAATTTTATAATTGGGGATTTCAGGCCTTCTTCAGTGACTACAATATAAGCCAAACCTTTGGCTCCAAAAATGCCTACAAATTTTGTCAGATCGTCTATTTCCCTCCTAGGCATGGCTGCGCATCCTTTCGCGCAAATCCCTTTAACTCGGCCCCCTTGGGCAATAACATTCGCAAAAACCTTAAATCCGGTGTTTTTAACTATCTCCCCAACATCGATAAGTTCCATTCCAAAACGGGTGTCGGGTTTATCGGAACCGTAACGCTCCATAGCCTCGCGATAAGTTAACCGAGGGAAAGGAGTTGGCAGCTCAATCCCTTTGACCTCTTCAAAAATCCTAACTAAAAGCTCTTCCATTAAAGGCAGGATATCCTCCATATCTACAAAGGACATTTCCATATCCAACTGAGTGAATTCCGGCTGACGATCAGCCCGCAGATCCTCGTCTCTAAAACAACGGGCTATCTGGAAATACTTCTCAAGACCAGCAACCATTAAAAGCTGTTTAAAAATCTGTGGTGATTGAGGTAAGGCATAGAAAGAGCCAGGGTTAACCCTGCTGGGGACCAAATAATCTCGAGCTCCCTCCGGGGTTGATTTCATAAGCATGGGAGTTTCAATCTCTAAAAATCCCTGTTCAGAGAGGAAATTACGCATAATCTGCGTTACCTGATGCCGGAGTTTGATAATTTGCTGCATTTCCGGGCGTCTTAGGTCTAAATAACGATATCTCAAACGAAGGCTCTCATCTACATCCAAATTGTTTTGAATATAAAAAGGCGGGGTCTTAGCTTTATTTAAAATTGTCAGTTTCTCAGCTACAACCTCAATCTCCCCAGTAAGGAGATTAGGATTCTCTGAACCCTCTGGTCTTAAGCGTACGGAGCCAAAAACTTCGATTACATACTCAGAACGCAGTCTTTCCGCTTGTTCAAAATCCTGAGCAGCTATTTCAGGGTTAAAAACTACCTGCACTAGACCGGAACGGTCCCTTAAATCCACAAAAATTACACCGCCGTGGTCCCTTCTGGTCTGTACCCAACCCAGCAAATGAACAGTTTCGCCTATTTTTTCTTTACCTAAAGACGAGGCTTTAGTTCTTCCTGCTAACATGATTATCCTCCTATATCTCACACTCTTCGTTTAGATGTGCTAAAATAAATTCTTTAACTTTGTCCTTAGAGATTTCATCCTGGGTGCCTAATTTCATATTCCGAAGCGTAATAACATTTCTGTTTAATTCCTCCTCACCGATTATCAAAGCATAGTTCGCACCCATCCGATCGGTATACTTCATCTGGCTTTTTAAGCTTTTGCCTGTTAAGGCCATTAATGTAGGGATGTTTTCTTTTCGCAACTCTTTTAGAAATTTAAAGCCCTCGATTTCCGCCTTCTCACCAAGGGTAATAATAATCACTTTATTTTCTTCTAAAGACTCCAAATCAATTTTCTGGTTTTCCATCAAAGCCAGAATTCTCTCCATCCCCACGGCAAAACCGATTCCCGGAGTTTGGGGACCCCCGATTTCCTTAACTAAACCGTCATAACGGCCCCCGCCGCAGATGGCGCTTTGGGCTCCAATCCCTTCGGCCATTACTTCAAAGGCTGTTTTTTGGTAATAATCAAGACCTCGGACCATTTTGGGGTTAATACTATAGTCAAGGCCGGAAACATTTAAATAATTTTGCACACTTTCAAAATGTTCGCGGCAAAAAAGACATAGGGTATCCAAAGTTGTAGGGGCCCCCTTTGTCAGTTCCTGGCATGTTTGATTTTTACAATCCAAAATTCGGAGAGGATTTTTTTCAAACCGGACCTTACAATCCTGACAGAGTTTTTCAATTTTCTCCTCTAAAAATCCTTGCAATTTTTCACGATGTTCAAGACGGCATTCCGGACAACCTACAGAATTAATATGTACTTCCAAACCTCTTAAACCTAATCTTTGAAAGAAATCCCATAGCAGTTGAATGACCTCGGCATCGATAAGCGGATCATCGGAACCGAGCACTTCAACCCCAAATTGGTGGAACTGTCTGTATCTTCCAGCCTGAGGGTTTTCGTAACGAAACATGGGACCCTGGTAATACATTCTAACCGGCAGGGTCTGGGTATAAAGCTTGTTTTCGACGTAGGCTCTGCAGACCGCAGCCGTACCTTCAGGGCGGAGGGTCAATGATCTTTGTTTCTTATCCAAAAAAGTATACATTTCTTTATTGACAATATCGGTTGTCTCTCCTACCCCGCGCTGGAAAAGCTCCGTCGCTTCAAAAATTGGAGTTCTTATCTCTTGGTACCCGTAAACAGCACAAATTTTTCGGATTTGTTCCTCTAAATAATGCCATTTTTCAATTTCCCCCGGTACAATATCTTGGGTTCCTCTAAGACGTTGAATAGCCATCTATGTTTTCCTCCCGGTTAGCTCTTTAAACAGTAACAACGTTTTATTATAGCACAAAACTCGACTTAACCCTATTTTTGCCGTTCTAAACCTAAGTAGGTTTCTAAAGCTGCTTTTCTTTTTTCTTGAACAGTTGTAAAACTCTCAAAATAACGTTTTAAATCCTGGGCATGGTAAATGTTTTGGTGGCCACGGTCAGTAGTCAATATCTTGCTGGTAGCATTTAACCCTATGCCGATCACGTTTTGAATTTCTTCAATTATAGCTATATTGTAGCGACAGATTTTGCCCGGCAACGCATAACCAATATTTTCCATATTGCCCACAATGTTTTTCTGCCGGTAGAGATAATAAGGCTGATATCCGGCTGTGAAAACACACTGTTTTATTTCCTCACCAATTTCCTCCCCGTTTTGGTCCAGGTAATGCCAATAACTGTTTTCCCAAAAAGCTGAGCCCCTTTTTAAAGCTAAGGCATGCACTGTGAGATTGGAGGGTTTTAATTCTAGTATTTTTTCTAAAGTGTCTATAATTTCAGCCTGGCCTTCCCCCGGAAGCCCGATAATAATATCCATATTGATAACCCAGTCAGAAACGGTTTTTGCCAGCTCATAAGCTTCCAAAATTGCCGTTATGCTGTGGGTCCTACCGATCCGTTTTAAAGTTTTTTCCTGCATGGTCTGGGGATTAATACTGAGCCGGTTTACACCGGTCTGTTCTAGCAATTTAAGCTTCTCTAAATCAATGGTATCCGGTCGCCCCGCCTCAACGGTAAATTCCGTCCTCTCGTCAAAGGGAAGATTAGAATTCACGACCTGAAGAAGGTTGTCTAACTGACTGGCAGTAAGGACGGTAGGGGTTCCCCCGCCAAGATAAATACTTTCGGCTTTCAGTCCCGCCTTCCAAAGCATTTCTCCGACGAGTTTAATCTCTATTTTCAAAGCATCTAGATAGGCAAAAACCAGCTCTTTATTTCTAGCCGTGAGAGGATAGGAAGGAAAAGAGCAATAAAAACAGCGAGTGGGGCAAAAAGGAATGGACAGATAAATTGCCACTCTATCGCTATTCTTCATTAGCCTAGAATAAGGTTCTTGCACCTTGTGCACTTGCTGCAAAAGCTTGACCTTGTCAGACGAAACCAAATAATAATTATTTAAGACTCTCTCCTGTTCTTCCCGGTTATAACCTTGTTCAGACAATAAAGTAATCAGTTTGCCCGGTCTAATACCGGATAAAATCCCCCATGGGTTATTACGACCAGTGTAATCCTTTAAAAAAAGATAGATAGCTTTTTTAATCACCAGTTGAAGTAAAGGTTCTTTTACGGGCAGAGCTTCTTCCGTATTAAGCTTTTGTTCAATCTTTTTTTTAAAAAGAATCTTTCCGTGCTGTTTTAAGATTAAATCTGTGGCTAAGTAGAAAAAAGCACCCTCTCTTTTTTCAGCTTCTATTGAAATAATTTTTTCGGAAAGGGTAAAATTTTCTTGTTCCTTTACAAATTGTTTCTCTGCCGCTTGATCAAGCTTGACCTCAACACCTGAAAAAAAGTTAGCAATAATTGCCCTCGAATTAGCTAGTATTTTCTTATCTATGGTTTTGCTAATTAAGTAGATAATTCCTGCCATTATTAAAAATTCCAATTAGCGTTAAATGTTCCGTTTAAATAAGGATTAAACCTTTTTTCTCTTCCAATAGTAGTTTCTGTTTCATGGCCGGGAAAAACTCGGACATCGTCATCTAAAACTAAGAGTCTTTCTTTAATACTGTTGACCAATGTGGTTAAATTTCCGCCTGGAAAATCTGCCCTACCTATGGAACAATCAAAAAGGGTGTCCCCACTGATTAATCCTTCCGGCGTCAATAAACAAATACCTCCGGGAGTATGCCCCGGTGTATGAATTACTTTAATTTTCATTTCGCCTACTTCTAAGATTTGATTGTCCTCCAGTATGATTTCAGCTTCCTCCAGGGAAAGGTTTAAACCGGAAAAAAACGATAGGTTCTTCTGTGGATCTACCAACATCTCGGCATCCTCTTTATGAATGGCTACTTGAACTCCAAGCTTTTTTCTTAAGTCCTCGACAGCCCCGATATGGTCATAGTGCCCATGGGTTAAAACAATATATTGGACATCTTTTTTACTTTTTTTCACCCAATCAAAAATTTGTCTGCTACCTGCACCGGGATCAACCAAAATCGCTTTACCGGTCTTCTCACAAGAGACTAAGTAGCAATTAGCTCCCATTCCTGGAGTTACGAACCTTTCGATCATGGTTTCTACCTCACTTTTAAATTTTTTAAAATTGTTTTTTACTATCTAATAGAATTGTAACCGGTCCTTGGTTTACCAATTCTACATCCATTTCCGCCTGAAACCTGCCGGTTTGAATCTTTACTCCCTTTTGCTGCAGAAGAGCTAGAAAATCATTAAACAAACTTTCTGCTTTTTGAGGTGGTGCCGCCTGGGTAAAGCTAGGTCGATTTCCCTTACGACAATCCCCATACAAGGTAAATTGGGAGACGACCAGAAGTTCACCTTGAACATCGAGTAAGGAAAGGTTCATCTTACCTTGTTCATCTTCAAAAATTCTTAATTTAATTAATTTTTCCGCCATCCAGGCTAGATCTTGCGGACCATCTTCGTGCCCAAATCCAACAAAAACCAGTAATCCACAGTCAATCTGTCCTGTAAGTTCAGACCCAATCTTTACTCCTGCTCTTTTTACCCTTTGAACCACACACCGCATAGTACGACTCCTTTCTCTATATTCTCTCGACTAAAGATACATCTTTAATCCGGCGGATTTTTTGCAGGACAAGGTTTAAATGATCCAAACTTCTAGCCTCTACTTTTAATTTAATATTGGCAATTTTATCTTTACCCACTCTGGCATTTATCCCCAGAATATGGGTTCTAGTCTCCAAAATAACATTCATAATATCGGTCACCAAACGGGCCCTGTCTAAACCGACTATTTCGAGCTCTGTCGGATAGACATTGTTGACGGACTCATCCCATTCAACTTCCACCAGGCGATCCTTATCCCTAGCCGTTAAGCCTAAAAGCTCGTTGCAATCCGATTTATGGATAGAAACTCCCCGTCCCCTAGTAACAAAACCAACTATCTCGTCTCCGGGCAAGGGATTACAGCATTGTGAAATCCGAACCAAGATATTCTCCACACCTTTAACCTTAACCCCCTGGGGGACTCTCTTTTTAGATTTTTGTTCCGAAGATAAGTATTCCTCCGGTTCCGTTTCTGTTTTTAAAAACTCTTCCTTGAACCGGGCTAAGGCTTTTTTAAAAGTTATAGCCCCGTCACCTAAGGCAGCGTAAAAATCATCCAGGGAATTGAATTTAAAGATCTTGGCCAGGGCCATAATATTATCCCCTCTTAAATTTGCTACCGGATCTATCCCTATTTTTCTAGCTTCCCTATCCAGACCCTCTTTGCCCCTGGCAATATTTTCTTCTCTTCTTTCTTTTCTAAACCACTGCCGAATTCTATTTCTAGCCTGGGAGGTTTTTACCATACAAACCCAATCCCGGCTGGGACCGGTTGAGCTTTTAGAAGTGATTATCTCTACTATGTCGCCGCTCTTCAATTTAGTATCTAGGGGTACGATCCGCCCATTGATTTTTGCCCCGATACAGCTATGCCCTACTGCAGTGTGTACCCGATAGGCAAAGTCAATGGGACCAGCTCCCGCCGGCAACTCAACTACATCTCCTTTCGGAGTGAAGACAAAAACGGTATCGGCAAAAATGTCGAACTTCAGTGATTCCATAAATTCTCCGGCATCCCGGGAATCTTGCTGCCATTCCAAAAGTCGGCGCAACCAAGACAGTTTTTGTTCAAAATTACTCTCTGTTTTGACCCCTTCTTTATACTTCCAATGGGCAGCAATACCGTACTCTGCTGTCCGATGCATATCCCAGGTTCGAATTTGGATTTCAAAAGGCTCACCATGATTTCCTACCAAAGTTGTATGCAGGGACTGATACATATTGGGTTTGGGCATGGCGATATAATCTTTAAATCTACCGGGAATCGGTTTCCAGAGAGTATGAATTATCCCCAGAGCCCCGTAACAGTCGTTTACGGTTTCAACGATAACCCTAACAGCGGTAAGATCATAAATTTCACTTAGTTCTTTATTCTCCGTGATCATTTTTTTATATATACTATAAAAATGCTTCGGGCGACCGGCTATATCCGCCTTAATCCCAACCTCTTCCAATTTGGGTTTCAGTTGCTCTATAACCTCGTTAATTTGTTCTTCCCGTTCTTTTCTTTTAAAAGAGATCCCTTCCACTAGTTCATAATATTCTTTCGGGTTAACATATCTAAAGGCTAAATCCTCCAATTCCCACCTAATGCGAAAAATCCCCAATCTATTAGCCAAGGGAGCGTAAATCTCCAATGTTTCCTGAGCAATTTCTATTTGTTTGCGTTCTGGTTGGTATTCCAAAGTCCGCATATTGTGGAGACGATCTGCCAGTTTTATCAGTATCACTCGAATATCTTTAGCCATAGCCAAAAACATTTTGCGGAGATTTTCTACTTGAACCTCAACCTTGCTCTGATACTCAATCCGTCCTAGTTTAGTGACTCCATCCACTAAGCTAGCTACTTCCTCCCCAAATTCCTTCTCGATATCTTCTAAGTTTTTTTCCGTATCCTCCGCCACATCGTGCAAAAGAGCAGCCGTTATAGTAGAGTCGTCCATCTCTAATTCAGCAAGAATATAAGCTACTTCCAAGGGATGATTAATATATTCTTCGCCGGAGATTCTCAACTGCCCTTGATGAGCCTCTACTGCAAAATTATAAGCTTTCTCTATTTTCTCCATGTTATATGAAGTCTTGTTCGCAACTAAGACTTCTTTAAGCTTATTGAAATCCATAATCTACCTCTAAATAATCCAATTTATTTTGACCTTATTATAGGCTATTTTGCTCCGCCACTCTAAAGCGTAAAGAAGCTTTTAAATCCGTCTTTTTGTCGGTATTCAATCTAATTAAGAAAGGATTTGTTCCTCCTAGCCAGTCAACAATACCCAGTTCTTCTAAAATCTTAATAAGTTGAAATTGAAAATTATCATTGGCCCGCCAAAAGAAAACATCTTGCCCGTCGGATTGGACCTTTAAAGCCTTATAAAAGTCGACCAGTATTGGCCTGTTTAACCCCATTGTTAAAGGGGCCGCTTCAGAACAAACTTTAAAATCATTCTCTAATTCTTCCGCTTTTTGAGTATTCTCTTCATTGATTCTCTCTTCAGTAGTACAAGCAATCTGATTTTGACCTTCAGGCAGGGCTTCCCGATAATCTTTCAAAATGGCTTGTAATTTTATTTCTTGACGAAATTCATTTATTTCTAAATTATAAACAATATCTAAATAATCTAAAGTAGAGATATTTTCAAATTCGTTTCCCTTTCGAAAGGCTAAAACTTCAAAAGATTCCCCACTGGTCCCTAAAATTATTTTTAAATGTTCTTTATCCTTACCTATTAGGTGAATGCTTTTTCGGGGGAGATTAGTACTCAATAACAATGGAGCCGGATTTCCTATCCCGAAAGGAGCCATTTGAGCTAATTCTTTTCCCAATTCCAAATCTAATTCTTCTTTTTCTACAACAGCCTCAATTTCCAATTGAGGTTCATAGCTAAACCCGCTTTCTATATAGCTCTGTGTCAAAAAAGTTCGTAAATTATCAATGTTCGCGACTTTAATACTAAAACCTGCCGCTTGCTTATGGCCGCCAAATGTTTGGAGCAAAGACTGCGCTTTTCTTAGTTCTTCCAAAACATGATATCCCTTAATCCCCCTCGCAGAGCCCTTGCCTATCGGGCCCTCTTCCGCAATCAAATACACAGGCCTTTCAAACTTCTCAACCAATCTAGAAGCCACAATGCCGATCACTCCATGGTGCCATCTAGGGGAGGATAGAACAATAATTTCGGGCAAAGGTTCCTGGGCCAAAAGCTTCTCCGCTTCACTCAGTATTTCCTTTTCCATCTCTTGCCGACGGTAATTTTCTTTGCTAAGCTCCTTAGCGATTATTAGGGCCTCGTTAAATTGTTCTTCTAATAATAAATTCAAAGCCAACTGCGCAGTATCCATTCTTCCAGCAGCGTTTATTCTGGGAGCAAGCATAAATGACACTTGACCGGCGCTAAGTTTTTTACCTTCCAAACCGCATTCGGTCAACAAAGCCCTCAGCCCGACATGATCGGTATTGCTCATGATTCCCAGACCGTGTTTTACAAGGATGCGGTTTTCCCCAATTAATGGAACTACATCAGCAATAGTTCCTAAAGCGACCAGGTCTAAATATTCCCATTCTGTGGAAGAAAGCTTTTCCCCGTAGCCAAAATGCGAAAATAGGGCTTGGACCAGTTTAAAAGCTACACCCACTCCAGCAAGATGTTTAAAAGGATAACCGGAATTTTCTACTTTCGGGTTTAAAATCCCTACTGCCGCTGGCAAATTCGGAGCTGGTTCATGATGGTCAGTGATAATCACGTCAACACCTAAAGACGTTGCCCTTTCAACTTCTTCGCAGGCGGTAATACCGCAATCCACAGTGATGATCAGACCCACATCATTCTTGGCAGCCCTGTCTATTATTTCTTGGTGCAGTCCATAACCATCCTCTCTTAAAGGAATATGAATAAGTAAATTAAAACCGAAATTTTGTAAGACTTTATATAATAAAGCCGCTGCCGTAATCCCATCGACATCATAATCCCCATAAATAAGAACTTTTTCACTAGTTTTTAAAGCTCTATCCAACCGCCGGATAATTTTCTCCATATCCTTAAATAAATAAGGGGAATGCAAATTAAATAAGGACGGCCTTAAAAATTCTAAGACCGAAGATAAAGAATCGTACCCCCGATTATAAAGAATATGGGCAATTTGAGGAGGGATACAAGCCTTAGGCAACGAAACTCCTATTTCTTTATTCTGGACGATTGTCCATCTATTGGCCATTGGGTTTTGATTGCTCCGTACTTAAATTTTCGGCAGTTGATTTAGGAGTAGATAAATCAATAGTCTTACTCTTTTCGGTTGTCACGCTCGATTTTGGTTTTTGGCCAATTTTGGTTTTTAGCTCCCGCCATAAAGCTAAGCAAAACATCAATAAAACACCGGCAAAGACCGAAAAGAAAATAATGAGGGCGAGAGGGAGTTCTGAAGACCATATTAAAAATTGGACAGGGACTGTTACTGCGTTCTGGACAGCAAAGATTACAATAATCAGAGCAATAACCATGAAAAGCAATAATATATACATCCTAACCCTCCTGTCGAATTAAATATTATAAAGTATATTCCCTATGATAATCCATCCTAAGGAAAAAATAAACTTAAAAATTATTTGGGCAAAGAAAGATACAGGTATTTTCCTGTAGTTGAAAGTCAGGGGAAGACCGATAAATATCATCCAAATAAACAGTCCGGGAAGAAGAGGCAAAAAAAGAATTAAGGATGTTAAAGAAACTGCCGATCCAGAGACTACTTTTATCAGTCTTAGATTCCCTGTTTTACGGTTTAAATAGCTATTGACTGCCAAAACCAACAGAAGATAAATAAATATTAGCCCTTGCCAAGTCCAAAACACCCCGGGAACAAAATAGTTGTAAACTGTATTTAGAACAGACATCAATAGCCCGCTGAACAAAACACCTTTCCATTCTCCAACTAAGCTGGAACCGGCAATAATAACAAGTATGAGCTCTAAGATAACATATTCTAAAAACAATTCCAACCACTCCCGCCCCCACCATCTCATAGATCAGCCACTATTAAAATAAAACCGCCCCTCTGACTAGTCTCCGCAGTCATTTCGCCTCCGGCACTGGGGTGGTAAAAACTAAATTTTAAGCAATTAAATCCGTCGATACATTTTGGTAGTAAAGTGTTTAAAAACGAGAGCTGATCCCCGGCACAAGTGTTAAGCATTGGTTGTAAACATTAAGCGCGTAAAGAATAACTTCTTACCTATAATGCCCAGAAATAGAAAAAAATATCGGTGGCTGCATTCCTTAATTATTTTCCAAACCGGGGTTATCTTCTAAAAAGTTTTGCTAATATCCTTTTATTAATTTTTCATTTTTCTCCATCAGTTGCCGGGTTTGAAAAGAAAACTTGCCTTTTTTTCTTTGCCTAACTATGATATTAGATAAGATTTTTTTTGGAGTTATATAAAATTGTCGAAGAACGATTCATATTTTAAATAGGAGAAAACACCCATGATCAATTTTAAGAAAATCAGATTAGAGGATAAGGAATGGATCAGAACTTTGCTTAAGAGTGCTGATATGGGAGGTTGTCACCAGAATTTCACAAATTTATTTACCTGGTCTGGTTTTTTTGGCTATCGAGTAGCTCGAATTAATGATTTCTTAGTGGTAAAAGGTGAACTTGAAGACAATGAGAAATACTACCTCTACCCTGCCGGGACTGGGGACATAAAGCCTGTCCTTGAATCAATGTTCGAAGATGCAGAAAAATCCGGGCATGATTTTAAACTTCTTGGATTGTCCGAAGATAACCGAGAAGAGCTCTCCGGCCTTTACCCGGGTTTTTTCAAATATGAATACATGCGGAACAGTTCGGATTATGTTTACTTACTGGACAAACTAATTAATCTTAAAGGAAATAAACTTAGCAGTAAAAGAAACCATATTAATTTTTTTAAACGGCATAATAAGGATAATTGGAGTTTTGAACTAATAACTGCTGATAATCTTGAAGAATGCCGGGAAATGAATAAGGCCTGGTGTCTCGAACACGACTGTAAAGATGATATTTATCTTTTTAGTGAATACTGTGCTGTACGGCGCTGTTTCGATAATTTCTTTGAACTCGGTTTAGAAGGCGGATTAATTCGTGTCGGTGGAAAAATTGTAGCCTTTACAATGGGGGAAGTATTAAATTCCGATACTTATGTTATTCATGTAGAAAAGGCCTTTGATTATGTCCGAGGAGCGTACCAAATGATTAATCGGGAATTTGCGGTATATGTCCGGGAGAAATATCCCCACCTGACTTATATGAACCGTGAAGAGGATATGGGTCATGAAGGTTTAAGGAAGGCAAAACTATCCTATCGTCCGGATAAAATGGAAGATAAATACGCTGCCATCCCGATCCGGAGGCTGAAATGATCGATATTAGACTGGCGAGTAAAAAGGAAATACCCGAGTTAAAAACCCTCTGGAAACTTTGTTTCGGGGATCAGGATTCTTATATTGATTTTTATTTTAGCCATAAGTTTCAAGAAGATGAAACACTTATAATGCTTAATGGCGAGAAAATTGTATCTATGCTGACTATAATGCCTATTAAGATAATCCTCCCAAATACCCGCAGCTTTAACTCTGCCATGCTTTATGGCATCGGAACCCATCCTGATTACAGGGGACAGGGCTTTTCCAGCAAGTTAATCATCTCTAGCGAAAAACACTTAGCTATTAAAAATACCGCTTTTTCTATCCTTGTTCCGGCGGATAATTCACTTTTTAACTTTTACAACCAACAGGGATTTGAAAAACGCTTTTTTCTAAGAGAAACATTGCTTTCCCTTGATAAAATCAAAGATCTAAGAAGCGAAGGCACATATAAAATTTCGATTTCCCCTCTTAGTCCCGCCGATTTCAAAAAAAGGCGTTTTTCTATTCTAGAAAGCCAATTATTTACTGATTACCCTTTTGGACAAGTTGAATATCAAAAAAAACTGTCCCTTCAGTCCGGAACAGATCTCTATGGTCTAGTCTGCTCAAATCTCGAAGAAAAAACCGAAGAGATTAAAGGTTGCGCCTTGGTTGAAAGGCGAGATGAAAACCGGGTTGTGATTAAAGAATTACTTTTGCCGAAGGAGAATTTTTACATCCCGGCTCTCAAGAAACTCACTGAAGTTTTAAAAGCCAGGGAATTTCTTATCCGTACTCCGGTGCATTTAGGAAAATCCCTCGGAGGAATGATTCGACCTTTTGGAATGATTAAAGCTTTAGCAGGATATAACTTAGATATGCTGAATTCAGAACAGGGTTATTTAGGAATTGCTTTCGATTAGGAGGTCACTATGTTTGTAGCAGATTTTCATATTCATTCCAAACATTCTATGGCTACGAGCAAAGAATGCCTTCCTGAAATACTCGAGCTATGGGCCAGGCGTAAAGGAGTTCAGCTTCTTGGGACAGGAGATTTTACCCATCCCCTTTGGCGGGAAGAATTGAGGGAAAAACTCCTCCCCGCTGAAGAAGGACTTTACACTTTACGAGAAAATTTCCGCCTTGAAGATGACAGTGTCCGGGGCAAAATTAGGCCCCGCTTTATCATTTCCGGGGAAATTAGTTCTATTTATAAAAAAGGGGGTAAAGTGCGTAAGGTTCACAACTTAATCCTACTACCCAGCCTAGAAGAGGCTGAATCTCTTTCCTGCCGACTGGAATCCCTTGGCAACCTTCATTCCGATGGCCGCCCCATCCTAGGTTTGGATAGCAAGGATCTGCTGGCGATCGTTCTTGAAATCTGCCCCCGAGCTTTGTTTATTCCCGCTCATATCTGGACCCCTCATTTTTCTCTTTTCGGAGCTAAATCCGGTTTTGACGGTATCCGGGAATGCTTTGGAGATTTAACTGAGTATATCTATGCTTTAGAAACCGGACTTTCTTCTGATCCCTCTATGAACTGGCGGCTCTCTACCTTAGATAATTTAGCTCTAATCTCTAATTCTGACGCCCACTCCCCAACAAGCCTGGCTCGGGAAGCTAATGTTTTTAATACCGATTTATCTTATACCGGAATTTTTGAAGCCTTAAAAAATAACGATCTCCAGAAATTTTGCGGAACTATTGAATTTTTCCCCGAGGAAGGCAAATACCACCACGATGGACACCGCTCCTGCCAAATCTGTTGGAAACCCGCCCAAACTAAAGCGGCCTCAGGTATCTGTCCAATTTGCGGCAAAACTGTTACTATGGGAGTTCTGCACAGAATAGAAACCTTAGCCGACAGGCCGGAGGGCTATAGACCGGAAAAGGCACGCCCTTTTGAAAATCTTATTCCCTTACAGGATATTATTACTACTTCTATGGGATATAAAACTACCGGGATTAAGGTACGGCGGAAATATCTCGATATGGTTACAAACTTAGGGACAGAGCTGGCTATTCTCCGCGAAATCCCTGTTAAGGAAATCGAGGAGTACGGAGAGAAGCAGATTGCTGAAAGTATTAACCGAATGAGAAAAGGTGAGATTATTATTAAGCCTGGGTCCGATGGCCAATATGGTGAAATCTTAGTTAAATAGATATAATATTAACCCTTTACAAATCATTCTTAAGTTATTTATTAAGAACGAGCCATAGTTTAAGAGTTTTTTTTGAAAGGTGAGGTCTACTTTGGCAAAAATCGAATTAATTGCCACTTGCGCTTTTGGAATCGAAGCAATTGTAAAACGGGAACTGGATAATCTCGGGTATAAAGAAATGAAAGTGGAAAACGGCAAAATTACTTTCCCCGCTAATGAACTAGGTATCTGTCGCACTAATCTTTGGCTTCGTTCAGCAGAGAGAGTGCTTTTAAAAATGGGTGAATTCAAAGCTACTACTTTTGAAGAACTCTTTCAACAAACTAAGGCTCTTCCCTGGGAAGAATGGTTACCTATCGACGCTGAATTCCCTGTAGAAGGAAAATCCATAAAATCCACACTTTTCAGCGTCTCCGATTGTCAAGCAATTGTAAAAAAAGCCATCGTAGAACGGCTTAAAGACGTTTATGGTCTAAGCTGGTTTGAGGAAACAGGGCCTAAGTATAGGATTGAAGTCGCCCTTTTAAAAGATATCGCCACCTTGACTATTGATACTTCCGGTGCCGGTTTACATAAACGAGGTTATCGAAAATTAGCCGGCCCCGCTCCTTTAAAAGAAACCTTGGCCTCAGCCATGATTAACTTAAGTTATTGGAAAGCAGACCGGGCTCTCATCGATCCCTGTTGTGGCACAGGAACCATTCCTATCGAAGCAGCTATGATAGCCCTCAATCGCGCACCCGGTTTAAAGCGGGATTTCGTTTCCGAAACCTGGCCCAACATTAAAAATAAATATTGGCGACAGGCTCGGGAGGAAGCGGAAGACCTTTACAACCCCAACCTTAAGCTCCGTATCTATGGCTCGGACATCGATCCTGAAGCTCTCAGCTTAGCCCGAATTCATTGTGAAGATGCCGGACTTACAAATAAGATATTTTTCCAACGGCTACCGGCTGCAGAGGTCCGATCCCGTTTCCAATACGGCCACTTAATCACTAACCCTCCCTATGGAGAACGCTTGGGAGTGCAAGAAGAAGTTAAGCAGCTCTATAAAGACCTAGGTTCAATTTTTAGAACTCTAGAGACTTGGTCCTTACATATATTAACCACTATTAAACGACCGGAGTTATTGATTGGTCGTCGTTGGGATAAAAGCAGGAAGCTTTATAATGGCCGTCTGGAATGTCATTATTACCAGTTCTTCGGTCCTAAACCCCCAAAGTATAGAGACTAAAACAACAGATGGCGAATTCGGTTATCATCCATTTAACACTCTAACCGACAAAGGCGAAGGAACGGATTCCCTTCGCCTAATTTAGTTGAATTTTTTTATTCTATCAGTTCTAACTTTTTGCTTGTTCGTTGAGGATTTCTTTTTATTGGTTAATAATATGAATAGCTTCATCAGAAACTCGGCTTAACTTAGAAACTAAATCCCTGCAGGGTTCACCATTCTTAACTCCTGCAAAGATTTGTTCAGCCAATATTCTGCGGTGATGACCGATATTTCTCAGCCTTTCACCAAGCTCTTCAAACTGCTCATGGTTCATAGCAACAACCTCCTTTAGTTTTTCACCTTGTATATTCTCATCAGGCAAAAACTTTCGCGTTATATACATTTTAACCCAAATAGTGATTATTTAATCTAACTATATACAGCTTTCAGGACAGTTGATATGTACCACAAACAATAAAATAAGGATTTCCTGACCTTGTCACCTCCGGTAAAGTGGCTGCGAGAAAAACTCAAGGTCTGGAAATCCCTTATAGAGATAACGATCAAATCTCTCATTGAGAGTAACATTCTTTTTACATTAAGCCAATACTGTGAATAATTCATCGCCATTCTTCCTTGCATTTGGATCAGCAGCGAAACACTGCTCTCTCAAACTTTCTAATTTTGCTGTATGATCTTCATGTGGGTCATCATACTCTAACACTTTAACAACTGATAGTTCAAAGCCTTCCGGGCCATATTTGTTCCAGAGTTCCTGTAATTGTTTATTAGGGTGCCAGTTGGCTTCCAATTTCATATTAATGCTGTTGAAATCTGATTTTGTATCTTTAGAGATACCCAAAAATACCTCGCCAGTTACTCTACAACGGTAAGATATTACACCCATTTCAGGACGTCTATTTTTATAAATTTCCAAGAGTTCTTTTTTTCTCTTTTTATCCATTATGTTCACCACGACTCTAGTATAAATCAAAATACTGCAAAAAAAAATCAACGCTCCGTAAACCCATATGAATATGCATTATTGTTCTAAAGGTAGTACAGTTTACATCCATTCTGTTTACCCAAAAATGTGCCTTGAAAAATATATCTGGGGTTAGAGAGTTATTCTAGCGAAAAATTTCATAGTGAAAATTAATGTTCTTTACAAACTAAAATTCCCTTTTTCTATAAAATTTTAAAGAAATCATGTAGGAGATGACAAGCAGCAAAATCATCACGGCAAATATTTCAACTGCTAACTGTATATCCGATTGGTTGCTAAAAAACTGCAAGATTCCTTGAATAATTGCTGCGTTATTATTTTTTATCAATTCAGGCAAAAATACTCCGAATCCAAAGATTACCCCAAAAAACAAAAGAAAATTAACCTTTTTTGATTTTATATATCCGACTTTAAAAAATATAGGAAAATACATACCCGTTACCAGAACTATAATAAATAATGCTCCTATAAAGCCCTCAAGTGATATAGGGTATACTTTTAAAGGCAGTTCCAATATTTTTATGATTCCTGTGAGTAAAATATAGTATAGTACCACAATTGCTGTAAAAATATATGTTGAAATATATCTCGCCATCACTATAGTATTTCTTTTTAACGGCAGGCTGTTCAATAGAATGTCTGACTTATTCTTATCATCATAAGCACAGGCCGACTGAACTATAATATACGAAAACGCAATTACACTTGCTGGAAACATAGAATCCCCAATCTGTTGAAATAACAAGATAATAATCAATATATAAACTATCCCAAAAAGGAAAGTCTTTTTTTGTATTAATATATCTTTAAGAACCAAATTAAACATTTTGTACCTCCTTTGCATAGTAAAGCATTATATCATCGAGAGCCGGTTTATCAATAATGACACTGTCGCTTAGCATCTTTTTTACTTCCTGCCTGTTTTCTGCCAGTCCCTCAAATCCAAACCGGCTTTCTTTTATTCCAACAAAATACTTCCTTACATCAGCATTAAGAATTTCTTTCGGTCCTTTAACCAATCCGTGCTTTTCAAGAATATCATCTTTGGCGCAAGAAAATACAATACTTCCATTGTTGATGAATGTGATGTAATCCGCTATCTTATCCAGGTCAGAGGTAATATGGGTTGAAAAAAATACGCTTTTATTTTCATCCTGGATAAAAAATGTCAGTATATCCAACAATTCATTCCGAATTATAGGATCTAACCCAGAAGTTGGCTCATCCATTATTAATAATTCCGCCTCATGGGATAATGCAACCGCAATGGAGAATTTCATTTTCATTCCTTTTGATAATTCCTTTATCTTCTTATCAGGAGGGAGAGAAAACTCCTTAATGTATTTGTTAAATACACTATTATTCCAATTTTTGTAGAAAGGAGCTATTACTCGTTAGTGTCAAGTAATGTTCGCAAAAACCATCTAAAAAAATCCGTAATGGTTAGCGACTAATTGTGATCGGGAATCAAGGGCGAGCAAAGCGAGTTCATCTTGACCCTTGAGTCCCGCAGAAACCC
>JBMNOZ010000015.1:0-54618 GCA_050943335.1 Desulfitobacteriia bacterium
CCATCGGTTAAAACTCCTTTCTGGTTTGCTCATCACTTACCATTTTCGGAGTTGCCGATGGTTTTTCCTTTTTACTTTTGCGAACTTAATTGTACACTATCACTTATCATCAACCATTTATAACAATAATCTCAAAAATTAACATATTTTTTAATTATTGCTAGTCGAAAAACAAAAACACATAATTTTACATTTTAACTAAAAAAAGGATTGCGCTTTGTTTAAAGTCTAGCGCAATCCTTTCCAGCGAGGCTTTTTATTTTTATTCTATATTAACAATAACTTTCATCACCGGGTCTTTCCTAGCCATCATATACTCATAAGCTTTGTCATATTCTTCCAGGGTGAAATGAGCAGTGATCAAGGGTTTTAATTGTACTTTGCCTTCCTGGACCAGGGCAATTGATTCCTGGTAATCAGGTTCTCTATACATCTGTGATCCGTAAACCGTTAATTCTTTGTCCTGGATAAGATTGATAGCAATCAATTGTTTTTCTCCAAATACTCCAGTGATCACCACTTGACCGCCTTTGCGGCAATATTCTAAAGCTTCATTTACTGATCTGTCAACGCCTATGCATTCAATAGCCACGTCCGCACCACTTCCAAATTCTCTAGCAACTGCTTCCCGAACGGATTCCTCTCGCTCGTTGATGCAAAAATCAATACCAAAATCTTTAGCGTAGTCCAGACGATATTGGGTCCGACCTGTAATCATAACTTTTGCGCCCTTGGCTTTCGCCGCCTGGGCAACTAGGTTGCCTATGGTTCCGGCTCCAATAACCAGGACATTCTTGCCGTTAACATCTCCGGCTAAGTTTACAGCGTGCACTGCTACTGATAAGGGTTCGATCATTGTTCCCACGTCAAAGGGCATGTCAGCGGGAATTTTCGTCACTCTTTCTTCTTTTATCGCTACGTATTCGGCAGCAACACCGTCGGTATGAACGCCCATGATTTGTAAATTGTCGCAAATATGATATTTGCCAGTTTTACAGGGATAGCATTCCCCGCAGGTAATTTGGGGTTGAATAACAACCCGATCCCCAACTTTGATATCCTTGCTCTCGCAAGTCTCAACTACTACACCGGTCGCTTCATGACCCTGAACAACAGGATACTGGACGAAAGGAAGTTTCCCGTGAAAAATATGCACATCAGAACCGCAAATACCTACACTTTTAACATTGATTAAGACTTCCCCGGGTTTTAAAACCGGTTTTTCCGCTTCTTGAATCTCTATTACCCCGGGTTTTACCATTACTTCTTTACGCATTTTTTCCCCTTCCTTCACTTAATTATTATTTGGTAACTTTTTAAAAAAGCTACAGAACTGATTATTATGAAACTTCAATTCTGTAGCTAATTGAACAAATTATTCCGTAGCTAATTGAAATGAATTATTTATTTAATTCTAAGTTTAAGCATCCAGTCCCTGTTCCTTAGCTTTAGCCGCTCTCTTAGCTAATACGACCGGATTAGTTTCTTTCAAGAAGAATGTCGTAATAGCGGTCAGCCAAAGAGCTGTTGCGCCTATCATAAATCCAGGGGCAAGACCTACGTTGTCGGCAACTTTACCCACTCCAATCGGCAAGCAGGCACCGCCGATAAATTCTCCGGCTCCATGGCTTACACCTTGAGCACTGGTTCTCAATTGTTCTTGTACAGATTCGATTGGGATGACACCTGAGAGAACAGGAACCATGGAGGAGTTCATTCCGGTAAACGCTACATAGGCAATGGTTGCAATAATCGTTCCTGGGAATACTGCCATGCAGAACGGCGACAAGCTGGTGAGAATAGCCGCAACGATAACTGCCGGCCTACGCCCAACTATATCGGACACCTTCGGGGTTACTACACACCAGATTAGATAGAGAACACCCATTGTAGAGCTGATAAAGCCCATCTGTTCAACAGTGTAACCACCGACGTTGGTCAGATACAGCGGTCCGTAAAGCATTAGAGTCCAATAACCGCAGAAAAGGAAGATGTTAGCGAATATACCTAAGGTAACGTTTCTGATCTTAAACATCGATAGAACGCCACCGGCTTTCTTGAGCTCTTCTTTCTGCCTTCTTGCTTCTTCCGGATCCATATGGATTTCTTTTAGGAAGATTCCTAGTAAAATTGTAAGGATCAGAGTCGGGATAGCAACTAAAAGGTAAGTTCTCTGCCAGGAGAAATGCTGTACCAATTGGGTAACCATAATTGGCCCCAAGGTAATGGCTATCAAACCAACACCGGCGTTGGCAATACCATAGTTTCTCCCGAAGTTCTTGGGACCGGCTTGCATAAGGAAGCAGCCGAACAAACCGAGAAGCGGACCTTCAACTATACCAACAAAAAAGCGGACAACAAATAATTGCTCGTAAGAACTGACCATCGCTGTCACTGCTGTGGCCACGAATGTTAAGAACATCCAGGTAACAAACCAGACTTTTCTGCGACCGGTCTTATCTTGAATAATTCCGAATACAACCGCTGAAATTGAATAAGCTCCTGTGTTAATAAAACCTAAAAGACCAATTTGAGTATTAGTGATGTGTAATTCGGGTTGGATAACTGGCAGTAAATAGGACATTGCCAACCTGTCTAAAAATTCAAACCCGAATGACAGAGTAATAAGAACAACTACTATTAATTCATATCGCTTATCATAATTATTATCATAAACTTGTTCAGTCAAATCAATCCCTCTTTCCTTAATTATATTTTTAGGATAGCAATTGATTTAGCAATTGACTGCTTATTTAAGTAGACACTTCACCCCCATTCTATATATCAAAATAGGATAAATGCCCACCTCCCTATTTTTTACTTTATGCTAATTTTTTGAGAGCCTTGGGAATAAGAGGTTGATTCTATCTTTTTTTACCATCGACATGATGGTACCATAAATACCCATCGAGCTCAATAGTTTTTTTATCGCTGCTAGGAAATTAAATATAGAGAAAAACCCGCTTCTATTTAATACAATCTTTATTGTATTTAACTAATTGTATTCACCTTGTTATTCAAATATCCCTTGGTTTTCTGCTGACCATCTTAAACATTGAAGTTTAATGTCATTAATAAAAAATAGCTACGAATCGCAGCTATTTTAACACTAACAATTTAGGGCCTTATTATTTTTAAAAATTACTTATTCTGTAAATATCCCTCCGCTTTAAGTAACTCAGCGATAAGAACTGCCCCTCCGGCCGCCCCTCTTAAAGTGTTATGGGCTAAACAGACAAATTTATAGTCGTAAATTTTATCTTCCCTGAGGCGGCCTATAGAAATCCCCATCCCCTGACCAAAATCTCTATCGAGTTTAGTCTGGGGACGATTCTCTTCCGCAAAGTATTGCATGAAAGGCTGGGGAGCGCTTGGCAAGTTCAGTAGTTGAGGACAGCCTTTATAGTTAGTCCACATCTCAATAATAGTCTGCTTATCAGGTTTTTGGGCAAAAGAGACAAATACGGCAGCCATATGCCCATCGCTAACTGGAACCCTAATACACTGGGTGGTAATCTGAATCTCTTCCGTAGGGACAATTTCCTGTTCCCGGATGGATCCCCAAATTTTCAAAGGTTCCTTCTCGCTTTTTTCTTCTTCTCCGCTAATATAAGGAATGACGTTGTCGATCATTTCCGGCCACTGAGCAAAAGTTTTCCCGGCCCCCGAGATGGCCTGATAAGTACAAGCTAAAACAACCTGGGGGTTGAATTCTTTTAAGGCGTGGAGCGGTGGCACATAACATTGGATAGAACAATTAGGTTTGACAGCAATAAACCCGTTTTTGGTCCCTAAGCGTTTCTTTTGATAGCTGATAATCTCAAGGTGTTCAGGGTTAATCTCCGGAATAACCATCGGCACATCAGCACTCATTCTGTGCGCCGAATTACAAGAAATTACAGGCGTCTCCGAGCGCGCATATCTTTCTTCCAAGATTCTAGTTTCATCCTTATCCATATTCACGGCACAAAAAACAAAATCGACCTCGCCACAAATTTCTTCGGTTTGAGCTGCGTTCCTAACAGTGAGTTTTTGCGCCGCATCCGGTATATTTCCCGGCATCCCCCATCTATTCTTTACAGCCTCTGCGTAACTCTTACCGGCGGATTTTTCGCTGGCTGCGATAGCGGCAATTTCAAACCAGGGATGGTTTTCCAAGAGGGAGATAAGCCTTTGACCAACCATACCTGTACCCCCAATTATGCCGACTTTTAATTTCTTTTCCACAATATCACTTCCTATTTTGACTTGAAAAAAATCAGTATTTACTCCATCAAAGTATAATTCAAGACTATATTAACTGCAAGACAACAGGCTTTAAGGACTAGAGTAGTTAAAAGCTTACTTGCCACGCCTTATGTAATATTATAGGTAATCAGATAATCAAATCTTCATTCAAGTGTCGACAATTCCTGGCAATGGCATTCATGGAAAAGGTACTGATCGTACCTTTATTAGCTCGTATCAACCTTAATTGAAAAAGGTTACAACAAGTAGACCATTGGTAGAAAGCTCAAGAGCCAAAATAGCCAGACCCAAACAGAAGAAACACCCGCTTTTCCTTTCTCCCTGACTACGTTCATATCTACTGTTATGATACGGGACTGCTGGTAAATCCAGCCTTTTTCTCTTTTCAGAGCTTGAAGTTTTTGCTGGTATTTATGAATCACAAACCAGTTGAAAAATAAATTAGCCAGTACCAGCATGAGCAGAAAGAACTCGAAATAGAACCCAAGGGCTGGAAGCAGTAACAAAAGGCTTAATCCTCCGGAGAGCAGGAAAATGAAAATACACACCTGTTTATACCTGCTTAACATGTCTTGTACTTCCGGTGCTTGGACATGAGCGTCAGAAAGAGTTACGCCTAGAACCTGATGATTTTGATCCTTAGTATAGAACAACGTAAACGCTGCCATCATCCCAAAAACCAACCAGGCAATGATAATTAGTGTAATAAACATAAGCATTCCCTCCCTACTCAAATACCGAATCAATCAGGTTTAAGATATATTCTGTAACTTCCTGCTTGGTAGCGCCTCTCATTCGGGCTTCTGAAATCAGAAGTTCCAGTTGATAGTCAAAATCCCGATTAAAAATTATATCGCCCTTACCGCAATCGCTGATCCGAGCTCCATGTCTGCGGTCAATAACAATAATACCTTCATCTTTTAAGAGGGCATAAGCTTTATTAACTGTCATCGGATTTACTCCAATATCCTGGGCCAGTTGGCGGACAGTTGGCAAGGCATCCCCGGGGTTTAAAATTTCTTTAGCAACAGCAAGTACGATCTGATTACGTATCTGTTGGTAAATTGGGGTATCGCTGGCCATGTCAATCCTTAATATCATGAGTTTCCCTTTCTGTAGATTGTATTATTTGTATTGATAATACTAATACAAATAATACAATATGTCAATAAAAAAATCAACCTTGTTCTGAAATTTTAAATATCAGGATAAGGTGAATAGATTTAGAGATAGGGCGGAATATAGGACAAGTAAAGGCTAAAATGTTTACACAGCAAAAAGCTTTTTAATATTTTATGGCAAATCTGATAAGAATACTGTATAATATTGATTTCCCTGTTCTCAAACAGGTGGTTTTCATGTAGAATTAGGGCGTGATTTTAGAATGGAGGGTGTACTAAAGTATGTCTTATATCCAGCAAATAATAGATCAAACTGTTCAGCGTAATCCTTCTGAACCCGAATTTCAACAAGCGGTTAAAGAGGTCCTAGAATCTTTAACCCCTGTTTTCGCTAAGAGACCAGATTACATTGAAGCAGGCATTCTCGAAAGAATTATTGAACCGGAGAGACAAATTATATTCCGGGTTCCTTGGGTTGATGATCAGGGCAAAATTCGAGTAAACCGGGGATACAGGGTCCAGTTTAACAGTGCCATCGGTCCTTACAAAGGCGGGATACGTTTTCATCCCTCTGTCAATCTTGGAATTATAAAGTTTTTAAGTTTTGAACAAATCTTTAAAAATTCCCTGACCGGTATGCCCATCGGCGGTGGCAAAGGGGGCAGTGATTTTGACCCCAAAGGCAAATCTGATCATGAAGTAATGAGATTCTGTCAAAGTTTTATGACCGAACTTTATCGTTATATAGGAGCTGACACCGATGTTCCCGGTGGCGACATCGGAGTGGGGGCTAGAGAAATCGGTTATCTTTTCGGGCAGTATAAAAGAATTAAAAATATTTACGAGGGCGTCATTACCGGTAAAGGCTTAAACTACGGGGGTAGTCTAGCCCGCAAGGAAGCCACGGGTTTTGGCCTTATATACTTTACTAATGAGGCTCTAAAAGACCGAGGTCGCTCTTTTGACGGAGCACGAGTAGTAATCTCCGGTTCTGGCAATGTCGCTATCTATGCCGCTCAAAAAGCCCAAGAATTCGGGGCTCAAGTCTTAGCTTTAAGCGATTCCAACGGTTATGTTTACGACGAAGAGGGAATAGATCTCGACCTTATTAAACAACTAAAAGAGGTAGAGAGAAAGAGAATTAAGGATTATGTGAAACAAAGGCCGAGTGCCAAATATTTTGAAGGTCCTGAAGGCCTTTGGACAATCCCCTGCGATATCGCTCTCCCCTGTGCGACCCAAAATGAGCTAAATGAAGTCTCCGCTTGGACCCTTATTAATCACGGCTGTTATGCTGTCGTTGAAGGTGCTAACATGCCCTGCACCCCAGAAGCGATTCACGCTTTTCAATCTGCCGGGCTTCTCTTTGCACCGGGCAAAGCCGCAAATGCCGGCGGAGTAGCAACTTCTGCTTTGGAAATGTCTCAAAATAGCATGCGCTTTTCCTGGTCCTTTGAAGAGGTCGATAAAAAACTGAAAAGTATTATGAAAAACATTTATTTAAACACCCGTGCCGCTGCCGAAGAGTATGGCTGCAAAGGGAATCTAGTCGCCGGTGCTAATATTGCCGGATTTATCAAAGTTGCGGACGCTATGCTCGCTCAAGGAATCGTTTAAGACTAAGTGGTCCGAGCCACAGCTTCTAAAGCGTCCAACAGCTTAGTATTGTCTTCATGTTTCTTAACCGCAATTCTGTAATATCCAAATCCCAGACCGCGGTAATTGGCACAGGAACGAATTAAAAACCCTTTTGAGAGCAAGATTTTATCTAGTTCTCGATGCTTAGGGGCATAAAAAAAGATATAATTGGCCAAAGAGCCGTAAACTTTGAAACCGAGAGCCTGTAATTCTTTTTTAAGAAAGGCTCTTTCTTTTTTCACCAGGGTTAATGATTCCTGCAAATAACCCTCTTCTCTTAAAGCTCTAACCCCTGCAGCCTGAGCTAAAGACGAAACACTCCAGTCCTGGCCGGCAAGCCTTAATTTGTTAATAAGCTCTTTATTTGTGGTTAATAAATACCCCAGTCGGATTCCGGGGATCGCAAAGGCCTTGGTAAAAGCTTTCAAGATCACTAAATTATTATAGGACCCAATTAGATTTTGAACGGAATAATTCTGAGGTTCCTCCACAAAGTCCATAAAACATTCATCTACAATCACAATTGAGGATTTCTCATAAGACGTTCTTATCTTACTGCTCTTTTCCAGCACTCTCTTAATTAAAGCGTTTTCCGTCCCCTGCCCGGTTGGATTATTAGGATTGCAGATCCAAATCATATCCATTCTGTTTTCCAACAACTCGAGAAAATCCTCTTGCAAGGAAAAATCATTTTCTGGTTCGAGGGAGTAATAATAAATATTGCAATCTACCGTCCGCAAGGCTTTTTCATAGTCGGCAAAAGTCGGGGCCAGAAGCAAGGCATTTTTGGGCTTTAGAGCCACGGGAAGTCTGAAAATAAGTTCGGAGGCTCCATTAGCGCAAAGGATATTTTCCGGTTCTGTGTTTTCATAAGCCGCCAGAGCTCGGGTCAGTTCCCTACAAAATGGATCGGGATAGTTTACACAGTCCTCAATGGCTTTTTTAATAGCTTCTTTAACTCCCTCCGGGATCCCCAAAGGGTTAATATTGACCGAAAAGTCAAGAATTTTTTTATTCCCCACTTTTTTTTGGGCTGTATAGAGATCCCCGCCGTGAACATACTCATACATAATTGCCAATCTCCTCTTAAAAAAGAAACAATAATAATGTTTTTAGTCCCGTTCCAACTATCAATCCTAAAAAAGCAGTCCGAAAAACAAGTTTATTTGTTCTAGGGATATCATTAATCTCGGGTTTTCTAAGGTGATCTCCAACCAAAGGTTTGGAGACGAGTCGACCGGAATAAAAGCTATCTCCCCCCAATTGAATGTTTAACGCTCCAGCACAAACCGCTTCAGGATGAGCGGAATTGGGGCTGGCATGATTGTTACGATCTCGGCGATAGATCTTTAAAGCCCCTTTAAAGTCCCAACCGCTTAAGAATACAGTAAAGAGCATTAAATAGGCTGTGATTCGAGCCGGAATATAATTCGCAAAATCATCCAGTTTAGCAGCGAAACGACCAAAATACAAATACTTTTCATTTCGGTAGCCAATCATGGAGTCCAAGGTATTGATAGCCTTATAGGCAAAACCTAAAGGTGCGCCGCCGAATAAAATATAAAATAAAGGGGCAATTATTCCGTCAACCGAGTTTTCAGCTACCGTTTCCACTGCTCCTTTAATCACTTGACTCTCATTTAGGTTTTCCGTATCCCGCCCCACTATAAAGGAAAGGGATTCACGGGCGGCTTCTAAATCACTTTTTTTTAAGTGATAATAGACCTTCATACTTTCCTCTTTCAAGGATTTAACTGCCAGAATCTGATAGCACATCACCCCTTCAAGAACCAGAGACAGATAAGGGTGAAAATAGTAAGCCCCTTTCAGGATGACTAAGGGAAGGATAAAGGCAGTCCCAATTACCGCCAAACTTAATAATAAACCCCCTAAGTATTGGCGAAGAGGATTTTTCAAATTTAGTCTTTCCTTTAAATATTCCCCACCAGCAATCATTTTCCCCATTCCCCGAACAGGGTGGGGAAGCCGCGGGGGATCCCCTAACAGAAGGTCAAGTATATATCCTATTATTAAAGCTAAAGATGTACTCATTAGTTTATCCTATAGTTTAACTATTTTTTTAAACTTCTTTTTTTTCTGCCACAGTTCCGGCTCCAGGGTGCAACGATAACCCCCACAATTTTCAACCTGCCAGGAGAAAAAATCAGTTTCGTTTATGGAGTATCTTTCTAAAATAAATCTTATAATACCACCGTGAACAATAAAGACACTAGTTTTAATCTGCCGCGCTTTTATTTTTTCTACTGCCTTTTCAAAACCTTTTTCGCACCGGGCCTTAAAATCCTTAAATTTCTCCCCTGCGGGGAAATCTCCCTTTCCCCCTCTAGTTAGCCAATCCCGATACTCTTTTCTGTTTTTTAGCTCTTCATAATTCTTATTTTCAAATAGTCCAAAATCACATTCCGTAAGTTCCGGAATAATCTCAAATTCCACCTGGGGATAAAGGATTTCCCTGGTTTGAAGGCATCTTAATTTGGGACTTGTAAAAACATAATCAGGAGCAGGGTAAAATCCCTTAGCTTTAAGAATTTTTAATCGTTCTCTCCCCAGCTCACATAAGGCTTCATCAGTAACCCCTAGATAGGCTCTTCTTAAATTAGCTTTTGTTTGAGCATGTCTTATTAAATAAATATTATATTCCTGCATTTTAAGCTATCCTTTTAAAAGCTGGGGTATAGAGCAATAGATACGGTACACTTTCTCCGCTTCTTGAGCAAGTTGGCATTGGATACGGCCTAACTGTTCCTGAAATATCCGTTCTTTTTTTTCCATGGGGATCACCCCAGTGCCCAACTCATCGCAAATTAAAGCTAAGGGAGGCTTTTTATTAATTCCAGTTCTTATAAACTCCTCAGCGTCTATATTGGCTTCCAAAAGTCTGTACACCAAAAGGTGCAGCTTGTTTAAGACCGGCTTGCTAAAGGCTTGCTCCAGAACACAACTTCCTCCATCAATAATACTTTCTTCTCCAACCCTGAGAAGTTCTTTAGCAAACTGAAGCTTACCCTGACCTCGACCCCCGATAATAAAGATCATGTTATCAAGCCTCCAATCACCGCTCCTAAGACAAGAATCAAGGTTTCACAAACCACAAGGTAAAAACCAGTTAAATCTCCCGTCAACCCACCGAAATGTTTTTTACTTAACCGATAAAACCAAAGATAAGAGATCAGAAGCGCCAAAATAATAACCGTTGCCGGTAAAACCGCAATATAAAACAGGACTGTAAAACAAAGCAAAAGATAACAGACCAAAACAATTTTAATGATTCTTTGAGAGGCCTGATTCCTAAAAGTATAGCCTAACCCTTCTTTTTTAGCGGCGGGAAAAGATACTAAGGCCAGGGCCCCCAAAGATCTAGATATAATGAAGGAAATTAATACCATCCCTAGACAGTGGGGTTTTAAAAACAACTGATGCCAGGCTCCGAATTGCAAAAGCAAAAGAGCGATTGTATAAACAACTGCAAAAGCACCCAGATGGACATCCTTCAGAATTTTAAGTTTTTGTTCCCGCTCCTGGCGGGAGCATAGAGCATCTACAGTATCACAGTACCCATCTAAATGAAGTCCCCCGGTGAAAACGATCACCGAAAAAACGGCAGCGGCCGAAAAAAATACCGAGCTTAAATTCCAAAAAGTAAAAAAAATATATAAAAGATAAAGTAGAGCAGCGATCACTACCCCCACACCGGGGAAAAACAAAAGCGAAAATCTCATGTTTTTCTCATCCCAAGGTATTTGGGGCATAGGAAGTCTCGAAAACATTGAAAAAGCTATTAAAAAAGAGTGGAGAAAGGTTTTCATCTATTTTTTCCTTTCCTTTATGAATAATCGGTATGGAGCATACTATCTCAAGAACAACATCCGCCCCTGTGGCCAATTCCGTATTCGCCAAATTTAAGGCTTCAATATATTCCTCGGTAAACTCATCATAAGGGGCAAAGCCACCCAGTAACACCGTAGAAACGACTATCAAGTTGGAAACCTCAGAGCTAAGCTTCTTTATAAAACTAGTCGCTACTTTAACTGCTTCCAAACCCTTCCTACCGGCCAAAAACATCTCATTAGCAATCAGATTCGAAAGGCATTCTAAAAGCACGGTATCGTAAAGAGCAAGCTTCCCGCCCTGTTCTTTTAAATCGTAAGGGATCTCTAAAGTTTCAAAGCCCTTACCCGCTCGCATTTTTTTATGTTTTTCAATCCGCTGGAGGGTCTCTTCGTCCGCCTCCGGGTTCATTGTTGCCCAATAAGCCATTTTTCCCTTGTTTAAGAAACAAGATATTTCCTCTGCCCATTGAGATTTCCCGCTGGCTGCTCCCCCGGTAACTAGAACTAGCAAGGATCTCCACCCTTTTTAAAATTCAAATTTTGAAAACTGGGCCTGGTATTGTTCATCTATTTGGGCTTCACCAAAAGTTGCCATTTCTTCTGTTAAGGCACAGGCCATATCGAGAGCCATAAAAGTGAGCGGGCAACCACTCCCTTCTCCCAGCCTCATTTCCATCTCAAAAAAAGGTTTCATATTAATTACTTTCATTAGCTCCTTAAAACCGGGCTCGGCTGAAGCATGGGACTCCAAGATATAATCTCTTACCTTTTCATTGAGCTTGAGGGCCAGCATGGCAGCAGTAGCGCTGATAAAACCATCCATTACTACTGGCAGTTTATAATAAGCTCCACCGATATACAACCCGACTAAAGCTCCGATATCAAAGCCACCCAATTTGGCCAACACATCGATCGGGTCTTCTAGGTTAGGTTTGTTAACAGCTATGGCCTGAGACACTATTTTTTTCTTTTTCTCAAACATTTCTTCTGACAGCCCAGCCCCTTTGCCAACGGTTTTGGAGGTAGGCAACCCGGAATAAGCGGTAAAAATTGCACTGCTCGTGGTGGTATTACCGATTCCCATCTCCCCGGTCCCGAGAACCTGATAACCTTTGTCCTTAGCTAGTTCAACCATCTCTATACCCGTTAATACAGCCTGACAAGCTTCTTCATAAGTCATGGCCGGACCGTGAGCTATATTCCAAGTACCCCGGCGTATTTTTCGATCTATTATTGATTCCGATTTAATATCGGCATCGATCCCCATGTCAACCACCAGGACATCAGCCTTCGCTTTCCTGGCTAGGACATTCACCCCGGTCCGGCCCTGAATGCAATTCAAAGCTAACATTAGGGTTACAGAAGGCGGGGCGCTAGCCACTCCTTCCGCTACTACCCCATTGTCAGAACAAAAGACGATTATACATTTTTTCATCAAATTGTTCCTGGTTTTTCCGGTGATAGCCGCCACTTTGGTAGCCAAAGTTTCTAATCTACCTAAACTCCCCGGTGGTTTAACTAAGCCGTCGATCTGTTTTTGCACTTTAGCAGCTGTTTTGTAATCGCTTTCAGTAATAAGCTCAAGGTAGTTCTCCAATTTTGTTTTAGAATCTGTCATTCTTACTTCTCCTACTCTAAAAGATAAAGAAAATAAAAAATCCCTTTCACCAAGCGGATAAAAGGAAACAAACCATGACATAAAAACGATTTGTATGTAACACCTTTCATGCTCCGTGAAAATAGTGTTTCTCAAACTTAGGCAGGTTTTCCGACTCGACTTCATAGCAAATTCAGCCTTCCCGTTTTCCACAGTGGCACCTTTGAATTCGCTCCATCTTACGGCGGCGGGACCGTGCAGGCTTTTAACCTGCTTCCCTCTTCGTGCTTATTAGCAACCTAAGCTTATTAATTTTATCATAGTCAAAGAAAATTGTCAGCCAAAATAAAACCGTAAGTTTAGGGGTAAAGGATTCCTAAACCCTGTAATTAAAATAACCCCCCAGCCCCGGCCAGCAAAATAACTATGGCAAATACCATCCGGTAAGCCGCAAAAATTCTCATGGGCCGTCTCTTAAGATAATTTATAAATTTGTTGATTACAATAACGGCCACTATAAAGGAGACCACAAAACCTACTGCCAAAGCCAAAAGTTCCTGGGGAGCCAGGATGAACAAACCCCCGATTTTAATTATTTTTAAAACACTCATGCCAAACATTACCGGGATGGCGAGAAAAAAGGAGAATTCGGTAGCTGCAACAGTGGACAAGCCCGACACCCACCCTCCAATAATGGTGGCCGCCGATCTGGACATCCCGGGAATTATCGCTAAGCATTGAAAGAGTCCGATCTTCAAAGCCTGCTTGGCACTTACATTTAAGTCCGGCGTTCTTAAATTGCTGCGAAATCTCTTCTCCGCGTAAATCATGGCTACCCCACCTAAAAATAGAGTTATAGCCACTGGAAGAGGAGAAAATAAGTATTGCTCTGCTAAATCATCAAAGAGAACACCCAAAACCCCGCCCGGGATACAAGCTATAAAAATCATAAGCCAAAATTTAAAACCCGATTTTTCATACCCCACTTTATGAGGGAAAAAATTTACAAGAGTATTTTTTATTCTTTGCCAATAGAGAACTATGACAGCTAGTATTGCCCCTAGTTGAATAACATAGGTGTACATCTCCACATAATGAGCGCTCAAACTTTCAAATTTAATTAAGTTCTGAACAACTATCAGATGCCCGGTGGAGGACACCGGTAGAAATTCAGTGATCCCTTCTACAATTCCTAGAATTGCTGATTTTATAACAAAAAGTAAAGTAAACATATAATCTCCTTTTTAGTCTAAAAGCCTCTGCAGGCTTGCACCACGTTCTTTAAGAGCATCAAAGTGGTTACTGGTCCCACTCCTCCGGGGACAGGAGTGAGAGCTTGAACCCGTCCCAACACAGCCTTTTGATCAACATCCCCGCTCAAAGTTCCTTCTTCAGTCTCGTTAATTCCCACATCTATGACAATGCTTTTTTCCGTAACATATTTTTCATTAAAAAATCCGGCTTTGCCAATTGCCGCGATAAGAATATCTGCCCTTTTACATAACTCAGGCAAGTTTTTAGATCGGGAATGACAGATCGTAACCGTGGCATTCTCCTCTAACAACATCATGCTCAAGGGCTTGCCCACAACCAGGCTCCGCCCTGCAACGACCACCTCAGCGCCTTGCAGGTTTATTTTATAGTGCTTTAAAATCTCCAAGACAGCAGCCGGAGTGCAGGGTTTAAGCCCTGAATTATCACCCATAAATATTTTTGTTAGATTCCGAGGATTGAGGCAGTCAACATCCTTCTCGGGAGCAATGATTTCTTTGAGGGGATCTTCGTCCAGATGCGGGGGCAAAGGCCTAAAGATCATAATTCCATGGATTCCCCCGGTCGTATTGAATTTCTGCAGATTATTGATCAAATCCTCATTCTCGATATTCTCAGCCAGGACCAAAGTTTCCGTCTCGATTCCTAACTCGCGACAGTTCTTAACTATGCTTTTTTCGTAATAAATATCATCGGGCTGGTTGCCTACCCTAATCATTCCGAGAGTTGGGATCTTACCCTTTGCTTTTAGTTCTGCGATTTCCCTTTTTAGATTTTTCTTTAAAACCTCGTTAACCGGCTGGGCTTGTAATATAAGTGTCATGTTAAATCCTCCCCGGTTATTTTTTTCTCGACCGTTTTATATACCCGTTCAGCCTTAACTGTAAACACCCTCACAAGATCCTCAAGTTCAGTTTCAATTTTAGTTCGTAATTCTTGATCTTTCATGATTTGGGTATTAATTAAAACATTGAGCTTCGCTCCCTCCAAGGCAGCTTTAAGAAAAGCCACACCAACCCCCACATCGCTTATAACCAGCAAACTGCCTTTTTCAGCCAGTTCTTCCTGTAATTCAATTGCCTGAGCACAACACCGCGCGATCTCTAAAGGTACCAAACTTGCTGGGACCAAAGCCTTTTGCAAGGTCTCTTCCTTCGCTTTAGCCTGTTCTTCCGTTTTTTGGGGCAAGCCGTAAGCCTTAGAAAGAGGGTAAAAAGCATTTGCGTCTTCTTGTACTAATTCCTGTAAACGATCTATTAGATTTTGGCCCTTCTTCATTATCTCGCAGACATCAGCCTCTACGTCTTGGTATTTCTTTTTTCCTACTGTCAGGTTGCCAACCATAAGCCCTAAAGCCATGCCAATAGCCCCTACATAAGCTGAGGCTCCACCCCCGCCAGGTATCGGCTCTTTAGAGGCCAGAGCGGCTATAAATTCATTTGCCTTTAATTTCAACATTCTGTTTCTCCTTACTGCAATTATGTTTTTAAATAATTATATTAAATTAGTCTTTATATATTCTGGGCACTCTTTTAGACACCCCGCAAAGAATCTCATAATTTATAGTGCCCGCTAGGGCTGCCATTTGTTCAACGCTAATACATTCTTGGTGCTCCCGGCCAATAACGGTAGCCACGTCCCCGACTTGCACCCCATTTATTTCGGTAACATCGACCATGGTTTGATCCATACATATATTACCGATAATTTTTGCTTTTTGACCTTTAATCAACACTTCCCCACCCTGGTTTAAGCTTCTTCTTAGTCCATCCGCATAACCTAAAGGCAAAGTAGCAACTTTTGTGGGGGAGCGGGCAATAAAAGAGCGTCCATAACCAACACTCTCTCCCTTTTTTATAACTTTCAAATGAGAAATCTTAGCCTTCCAAGACATAAGCGGTTTGAATTCGGGCTGATCGCCGGGATGCTCTAAACATTGTAGCCCATAGAGGATAATCCCGGGACGGCAAAGTTCATAATGACTTTCCGGCAGTTGTAATAAAGCCGCTGAGTTGGCGGCATGCCGAATCGGAATCTTAATCCCGGCGGCTTGAAGTTTAAGGTAAAGTTGATCAAAGATTTGAAGTTGTTGGCGAGCATAACTTAAATCCCGACTATCAGCAGTTGCCAGGTGAGTATAGATACCTTCTAACTCTAAACCCGGGAGCCGGGAAATCTTTATAATATCCTCCCAAGCATTTTCCCGAAAGCCAATCCTCCCCATTCCTGTATCTACTTTTATATGAAGCCGAGCTTGTTTGTTAAGCTTCACAGCAGCCCTTGATAACGCTTCAGCCTGTTCAACCTGGAAAATTTCCGGAATAATATCTTTTTGGATCAGGATCTCCGAATACTCGGGCAGAGTAGGACCGATAATCATTAACGTGATATCGGGAAAAATTTTTCGGAGATCTAGGGCTTCTTCCAAAAAGGCGACTCCAAATCTTTTAATCCCTTCCTGTTTTAAAGTACGGACAATTTCCACCGCTCCGTGCCCGTAAGCATCGGCTTTTACTACCGGCATAATCTCACTGGCAGTATGTTTCCTTATGATTTCTAAATTGTGTTTCAAAGCTTGCAAATCGATCTCGGCCCACACCGGTCGGAAATTTTCCATCATCATTCCCCCAAATATACGGCAGCTATAAAAAGCATTTGTTTTCTAACAGATTAAAGATTGGGACATTCTACTGTTTTTCAATGGTTTTTCGAATCTTAGGAAGGTAATCGGCAACTTCGGAAGCCGTGAAACCGGATAATCCATATTCTTTTTTTAATTCATCTGCTGCTTTTCCGTGAAGATAAACACCCAAGCAAGCGGCCCCCAAAGGAGGAACTCCTTGGGCCATATAGGACATAATACACCCGGTTAAAACATCTCCGGTACCCCCTGAACCAAGACCAGCATTACCGGTATTGTTTAAAAAGACCCTACCATCTGGAGAAGCCACTATAGTTCCCGCTCCTTTTAAAACCACTATAAGACCCCATTCCAGAGCTTTGGTGAGGGCGATTTTCAGTCGATTTTCTTGAATCTCAGCGCTGGAACATCCGCAAAGTCTGGCCATCTCGCCTGGATGAGGGGTAATAATTGCATTCCCTTTTCCTTTTCTTAAAGCCAAGAGTTCCGGTTTTTGGGCACAGAGATTTAAAGCATCCGCATCAAGAATAACAGGGATTTCTGTATCCCGAAGAATGTTTTCCAAAACCTTTAAAAAAGATTCCTTTTGTTTAAGCCCCGGCCCGATCCCACAGGCATCTGCCCCTTCAAGGCGCTCCGCGATAACCGGCCAGGAATCCGCCGATAAAATTTCAAAATCCGGAGTAGGCCAAACCGTCGCTTCAATCACCCCATAATCTACTGTTTCCGCAATTGCTTCCGGCGCAACGATCTGCAAAAGCCCAACCCCGCACCTTTGGGCCGCCCGGCCGGCGAGCACTATCGCTCCGCTCATGCCTACAGACCCCCCGATCAGGACTGCCCGACCATGGGTTCCTTTATGTCCTAAGGGATGACGAACGGGGAGTAAAGGTTTTACTATTTCGTCTGTCAAGAGATAAGCGAAGATTTTTTCCTGACTAATAATGCTTTCCGGAATTGAGATTTGGTTCACCACTAATTCCCCGGTATAAATCGGCCCCACTCCAAGAAAATGTCCCAGTTTGGGCAAACCAAAAGTGACAGTGACATCAGCCTTTACAGCTATGCCACCAATTTTTCCGGTGTCAGCCTCTAAGCCACTGGGAATATCGATGCTTACGACGGGTACCTCCGCTTTATTCAAATCTTCAACAAAACTCCTTGCTAGTTCGGGAACTTCCCCTCGAAACCCGATCCCGAAAAGGGCATCAACAACGATTGGGGATTGCATCAAAGCCAACTTAAACAATCTGATTTGCTTTTCATCTTCAACACTGACTATTTTTCCCTCTAATTTTTGGTAGAGATCAAAATTTATTTTTGTATCTCCGGTCAAGTCATTATGATCGGCAAACAAGAAAACAGTAACATCCATTCCCAAAACAGTCAAATGTCTGGCTATCGCTAAACCGTCCCCACCATTATTTCCCTTGCCAACCAAAACGACTGCTTTGTGGCCTGCTAGGTTTTTAGTACCCTTCCGGGCTAAAAGTTTTCTAATTTCCCCAACAGCGGCTAGGGCCGCATTTTCCATAAGAACAATTCCAGGTAAACCAAAATCATGAATTGTTCTGGTATCGATATTGCGCATTTGCCCAGCACTTACAACTCGCATCTAGGCATCCCCCTCCTGAGATTCTATTTTTTTATTCCTGAATTAAGATCGCCATAGCAATAGCATTATCCCGGCTGTGGGAAAGACTGACTCGCACTTCCGTGCCCTTTCTGTTCTTCATTATTTCTTCCACCCGCTCGCTCAAACAAACGAAGGGTTCTCCGCGATCATTAGTCAGAATTTCGATATCATGCCAAGAAAGACCGCTTAAACCTGTGCCTAATGCCTTTAAAACGGCTTCTTTACCGGCAAATCTGGCAGCAAGAGACGGGATATTGTTCTTTGCAAGTTCTAACTCCTGGGCCGTAAAAAGCCTGGCCAAAAGTCGCGGCTGCCTAGAACAAGCCTGAGCAAACCTCGATATCTCAATAATATCTATTCCTGGGTACATATAAGGTATTCTCCCTAAGCAAGTTTATTTAAGCAAGGAATATGCTTTCTCTCTTCCTTCTTCCGAACTAACAACTAAAAGAATATCTCCTTCTTGCAAAAGATAATCGGCGTTTATGGAAAAATCCTCAAGGCCGTTTCTTACTACTCCAACCACTGTGGCTCCTGTCATCTCTCTAACTCTAAGATCCCTAAGAGTCCGACCAACAGCTTTAGAATTAGCTCCGACTTCAATCTCTGCCACATCATTCCAGCGGGATATAAACCGATCAGCATAAGTGGAAAGCTTATTAAAAAGAAGGTCTATTTGGTTATCAATCTCTCTTCTCTTCTCCATTAAACCCTTTAACTCTTCCATTAAGCTCTGGATCTCGTTTTTACGACTGTTAGTCCTTAAAAATTTCTCCGCTTGACTTTTAGAATTGACGATAATGCCGACCCCTTGTTTTACGGTGACTATGCCTTCACTTTGGAGAATAGCGATTGATCGGCGTATTGTTTCGGGGGAGACATTAAACCGGCCCGCTAAAGTTGAGCGACCATGAATTTTATCTCCCTCCTTGTATTCTCCCAAAACTATGGCATAGGCAATTTGATTAGCTATTACCTGATACCTGGATTGTTCCACAAAGATCCCCTTCCAATTTTATTTTACTGCTTTTGCAGGTCTTATTTATATCCACGTTAATGAAAGTATAAATTTTATTTTTACTTTTGACAATATTCGCTTAAAATCCTATTGACAGGGGCAACTTGTCGTGATAATATTGGTTGGCATTTACATTTTGATTAAAATGGTAGCGTTTTTTTGTTTATCAGTAAAGGAGGGAAAAATATGACTGCTATTTGTTTATCCGGACTAGGAAGAACGGGAAAAGAAATTGCTAAATTTTTATTGGAACAAGACCATCTTAATGTAGTTGCTGCTATTTGTAGTCCTAATAGCAGTAAAAAGGGCCAAGATTTAGGCCAGGTAATTGGTGTGAGCAATACCGGTGTTATTATGGAATGTGCCGATGATTTAGAGCAAGTAATTTTCAGAACCAGGCCGGATGTAGTTGTGGACTTTTCCAATCCTAAGGCTGTTCTGAAAAACGCAAAGATATTTTCGAAGTTAAAAGTTAATATGGTAATCGGCACTACAGGATTTACAGATACCGAGCTGCAAAAACTCTATCTGCTATCCAAAAAATACCGTAATGGAATTGTCTACACCCCCAATATAACTTTGGGCGTTAATGTGCTAATGGTATTATCCCATTTAGCGGCCACAATTTTAAACAATTACGATTTTCAGGTTACCGATGTGCACCATAAATATAAAAAAGATGCTCCTTCCGGAACAGCAATAAAAATTGCCGCTGGCATCGAAGAGGGTTTAAGAACTTCTAATCCGGCCGCCAAAAACATCCAGGTTCCGATTAATGCCGTAAGAGCAGGCGGAGTTATCGGCAAACATGAAGTGTCAATCTTTGGAGAGGAAGATAGTATTATAATTTCCCATGAATCCTTCTCCAGAAAGGCCTTTGCTGTTGGAGCGCTTAAAGCTATAGAATTTATCAAGGATAAAGTAGGCTATTATGAAATGAAGGATGTCCTCAATTTACGGGAAATCTTGAATGCTTACTTAGAAAAGGAAATTGCTCTCAACAATGAAAGACAAATGGATTTTATGGACTATATGCAATTTGAAGATACCAAAGCTCAGTAACAATTTTGTCTGTTAACTAAAATTTTTCTGACCTTGAAATTTACCCTGATAACTGTTTCTCTTACTCATTTCTCGGTCAATACCGTTTAAGACTTTCCATTTTTGTCGAGTCCAAGCCGGAGCCAAAACCTGCTTGCTAGGTCCGTCACCCATTAATCTATGAATAATAAGATCCGGAGGTAAAAACTCTAGAATATCCGCTACTAAGCGGATATATTCTTTTAGCTCCAGAAGTTGAAATTGCTCCCGCCTGTAAATCTCCGCTAAGGGGGTTCCTTCCAATACATAGAGGGAGTGAATTTTTATTCCTTGAATGGGAAGTTTACCCACCTGAAAAGCTGTTTCAAGCATCTGCGACCTGCTTTCGCAAGGCAAACCCATAATAATATGAGCGCAGACCCGAATGTTTCTCTCCCTGAGACTCTGTAAAGCCTGTTTAAAACAGTTGAAATCATGTCCTCTATTTAGCCAGGCCAAAGTCTGACTATGAATAGATTGCAGCCCCAGCTCGACCCATAGATAAGTCTTATTATTTAGTTCTTCTAAAACTTTTAATATTTCCGGATTTAGACAATCGGGTCTGGTGGAAATAGAAAGTCCCACGACATCTTCTTGTTGCAAGGCCTGTTCATAAAGCCCTTTAAGGTATTCCGCTGGTCCGTAAGTGCCGCTAAAAGATTGAAAATAACCGAGATATTTGGCCTGCGGCCACTTTTTTAAAGTCCTCTGCCTTACTTCGGCAAACTGCTCCGGGATGGAAGAATCTCTACGACCTGCAAAATCGCCAGACCCCCGAGGACTGCAAAAAATACAACCGCCGTGAGTGATAGTGCCATCTCGGTTTGGGCAGCTTAAACCTGCATCCAGAGCAACCTTGATTACTTTTTCCCCAAATACTTTTCGCAGATGTTGGTTAAATGAATAATATCTTTTGGACATTATTTTAATCCGAGCCCCCAAATTTTTTGCCCGCAAGTCGGGCAATTGCCGTCTCTGGTCTTCATCTCCACAATCCACCCTCGAGTAATTACCTCAGCTCCGCACCGCGAACAATATGTTGTATTTCCCCCTGCCATATTTCCAAGATAAACATAGGGTAAATACTCTTTGGCTAAAGCTCCAAGTTCCTGCAATGTTTTCTCCCTCGTAGGAGGAATTTCGCTTTTATAAGTGGGGTAATATCTACTTAAGTGCCAAGCCAGCGGAATTTGTAAATCCGAAAGCCATTTCGCCAGGCCTTCAATTTCCTCCGGACTGTCATTGAGGGTTGGGATTACTAAAGTAGTAACTTCGAGATGAACTTTGCCGGCCAGTTTTTCCACCGTATTTAAAACCCATTTCAAGTTTCCACCAGTATATCGACGATAAAATTGGTCCGTGAAGCCTTTAATATCTATATTGGCCGCATCTATAAAGGGAAGTAGCTTTTCTAAATAATTACCTTCAATTATTCCATTACTCACCAGTACTACTTTCCCACCCTGTTTTTTGACTAAAGCCGAAGTTTCAGCCACCATTTCATACCAAACCAGGGGTTCAGAATAGGTAAAACAAAGGCCGATAGAATTACTTTTTTGAGCTTGGGCCGCCAGCTGTTCAGGGGTCGTTCTAATCCCTTGCCTATTTTGCTGTGAAATCTCAAAGTTTTGACAGAAAAAACAGTTTAAATTGCAACCGTAACCCCCAACGGAAAAAATGCTCGTCCCCGGATAAAAGTGGTAAAGCGGCTTTTTTTCAATGGGATCAAGATGAGAAGCGGCAATTTGCCCATAATTTAAAGAAACTATTTCCCCGTTTAAGTTAGCTCTAACTTTGCAAATACCAGTTTGACCTTCCCGAAGTCGACAATGATGGGGACACAAAGAACATTGCTTCCTTTCCTTCATTAGCTGTCACCCACTATTCGTAATATCTTTCCACCTCGAAACGCCAGAGTTCGATTTGTTCTGCAGAAAAAATACCAGCCTTTTCCATAGCAATGTCGAGCTGTTCTTGGGCAGAATTAACACCTTCCAAACGAGGAAGCAGAAGACCTGCTTTACCTCCTTGCCGCACTACAACTCCATACTTTTGCGGATCTAATTCTTCAAGACCTGAAATTTTTTCTAAATCTCCTAGAACATCAACGCTAAATCTCAGTAAAGGCAACTCGTTCTCTTCCACCGGCCAAAAACGCGGATCCTGGGTCCCAGCGGCAATGGCGTTATGTTTTATTTCCAAAGCTAGGTTTTCTCGTACCGGTTGAACTGTACCAATACAACCCCTAAGGACTCCGTCCTTTTTTAAAGTCACAAAACAGGCTCTTTTCTCTTTTAAAAGAGGCTCTCCCGGAACTATTAGTTTATCGAAAGCCTGGGCTGTCAAATGATAGGTCAGGCACTGTCTAGCATAGCCGGCAATAGGCGAAGAACGGTAAATTTCTGCCACTAGATAACCCACACCAAAGGGGCCTTCATAAGACAAGACTTTAATTTCCCCTTCCCTTGCTCCAAGGGCAAAAAGCAGAGATCTATATCCACATTCTCCAGCCTCTTCTAATAAGTCCGAGGGTAGACCTCGAACCATAGTTGTGTCCCGCTTCAAGCCCCGGACAATAATATTATCCAGTTTCGGTCCTGAGGGATGGAAACCATAGGGACCTTCTTCTTTTAGCCGGTGAGACAGGTCCCCGCTAGCTAGTATTGCACAACGGTGTGGAGAATCGTTGAGAATTTGACCAACTTGCCGGCCGTAGTTCTCTGCCTTCTGAAGGGGCATCCCGAGGACAACTAAGTTCCCCTGCCATCCTGCCTTGTTCAAGAAATACAAAGGGACCAAAACCCCGTGGTCGAGCTCACTTTTGACAAGCGTCGCCTTGAGAAAACTCTCCTCGATTTCTTGACGAAGCTCGACGTCTGCTTCATAACCGAATTTAAGGTGGGGGGCTCCGAATTGTTTAAAACTACCGCTCAAAAAATCGCCCGCCAAAAAGGTTATGCCCTGTCTATTAAGCATGGTATGGGGGGTTACAATGAGCACTGTCTCGACTTCCAACTTCACAATTTCGCCGGCCACCTTATCAAAAGCGTCAATTGTCTTCTGGCACTTTTTTTCTTCTCCCCTTCCAATTTCCGGTATCAAAATGGCCGGATGAGGAACATAACCGATATAGACAAGACTCATAGAAAAACCTAACCTCCTTTAAACCCTAAGCGGGATTTTATTTTCCGTTTCGGAAAAACTTTCTTATAACCTGCCTTTTAAAACAAACTCTCTATAACTATCTACTTACCTCAACCCATTTTCCCTTTGTTATTTTCTCCAAATCTTCCGGAGTAATCTTAACAGCCGAGTTAGAGGAACCGGCTGCCGGATAGACAAAATCATAAGCCTTTAAGGAAACATCCAAATAAACAGGTAATTCATTACGCAAACCAAAGGGACAAACCCCTCCTACCGGATGGCCTGTTGCATCCTCTACTTCTTCTTGGCTAAGCATTTTTCCTTTAGAGTGAAAGGTTTTTTTGAATTTTCTGTTATCTATCCGTTTATCCCCGGCACAAATAAGAAGAATTTTTTGCTCGTCTTTTAATTTAAAGGCCATTGTTTTGGCAATTAACCCCGGTTGAACTCCCAAAGCCTCTGCTGCCAATTCTACAGTCGCCGTGCTCGCCTCGAATTCCAAAACTTCATAATTCAAACCTTTGTCTTTAAAATATTTTTTTACTTCCCCTACTCCCAATTCTGGCTCTCCTTTTTGTTTACTTTTGGATACAAATTAATTATTATTCTCTTCCATTATTTATTTTTCTTATACATAGATCTTTATCTTTTTTCTTAGTATAACAAATTTCTTCTACCGCCGCCCGAGCCTTCTGGCCCAGAATCCACCTCGAAAGGCCTTTGGTTCGTTAAAAAATGTAAAAGCGTGGGGGTTGATAGCCTCAATTGTTTTAATTAATTCTTTTTGCCGATTGCGTTTTGCCAGCACTAACATTACCAAACGCTGTCCATCTCGCCCTTCCCCCAACCAAGTGGTCACTCCGAAACCTTTTTCCCGCAGCATATCGGGAAAGTCATGATTAACGGTATCCACAATAACCTGAGCCGTAATATAACCTAAGGCCAGTTTTTCTTCCAGTTTACTTCCTAGATAAACCCCGAGACCGTATCCCAGGCAATAAGCAGCAATGTTCCAGGCATTGTTTAAGTTGCTTAAAATAATGGATAGACCCATTATATAAACGAAAACTTCCTCCATAGACAGAATGGAAGCATAGACCCTTAAACCTTTTATTACCAAAATAAATCTAACTGTAGTTAAGGAAACGTAAACAATATTGATCGCCGCAATAATTAAAACTAATAATACCGCTTGATTCATAAGTAATCTCTTTCCTCCAGATATCGGGGTAAAAACTTTTCTTAATCTATCTCTCGCATAAAGGAATATATTCTTTTCTTTTAGCGACATTTTTATAAGCAGGCCTGATAATTTTACCGGCGCTGACTATTTCTTCAATTCGATGGGCACTCCACCCTGAGATCCGGGAAATGGCGAAAATCGGAGTATACATATTAATGGGAATCTCCAACATTTTATAAACGAAACCGGAATAAAAATCTACATTAGCGCTGATAACCCTGTTTGACCCTCTGTGTTCGGAAATTACTCTCGGAGCCAGCTTTTCTACTTTTTGATAAAGGCTGAATTCTTGTTCCAATCCTTTATCTTTGGCTAACATGGCGGCATATTTCTCAAATATTATTTCTCGCGGATCAGAAATAGAATAAACTGCATGTCCAATACCGTAAATCAGACCCTTCTTATCGAAGGCCTCTTTATTTAAAATTTTTATAAGGTATCGTTCAATTTCCTCGTCATCCTGCCAATCTTTAACATTTTCTTTGATATCATCCATCATTTTAACCGCCAAGATATTCGCTCCCCCGTGTTTGGGGCCTTTCAAAGCCCCAATAGCGGCAGCTATGACCGAGTAGGTATCAGTCCCAGTGGAAGTAATAACATGGGTTACAAAAGCGGAATTGTTTCCCCCCCCATGTTCGGCATGGAGTACTAAAGCCAGATCGAGCAAAACCGCTTCCAACCGGGTATATTTACTATCGGGCCTTAACATCCACAAAATATTCTCCGCAGTGCTTAAATTAGGTTGGGGGCTGTGAAGATAAAGGCTTTTGTTGCCGTGATAATGAGAAAAAGCCTGATAGGCGTAAACAGCCAAAGACGGAAACCAGGCAATCAGCTTTAGGCATTGTTTGAGAACGTTATAAACCGAAGTATCGTCAGCTCTGTCATCGTATGAATATAGGGTTAAGACGCTTCTGGCCAACATATTCATAATATCTTTACCTGGAGTTTTTAAAATCACCCCGCGCGTAAAATCCCCGGGCAAATTTTGATAAAGAGCTAACAACTGCTGAAATTCTTTTAATCTCTTTTCAGTCGGTAAATGCCCGAAAAGCAATAAATAAGTAACTTCTTCGAAGCCAAACCGTTCTTCGCTCATAAAGCCGGCCACGATATCTTTGATATCAAAGCCGCGATAAGTGAGCCTCCCGGGAACAGGAACCATTTCTCCTTCATCGAGAATGTAAGAATGAACATCCCCGATTTCAGTTAAGCCCACTAGAACTCCACGACCATCAGCATCCCGTAATCCCCTCTTAACTTGATATTTGGTATATAAGCTCGGGTCAATCTTACTGCTCTCCGCTGCCAAGCAACTCAGAGTTTCCAATATTTCCTTTTCAAATTGATCGCCTGTCGGTTTTTCCATTCTATCCCCCCTTCCAGCACATGGTACTATATATTAATCTCTATTCAGTTCTTTTTTTGATATCCTCGTATTTTTGAAACCAATCCGGAAAGGCCTTTCCAAATCGGACCGGTTTAAAAGTATCTTTACTTACAAGAACATGAGTTGTTGTGCCCTGAGCATAAACTTCTCCGTTTTCGTTTACAATTTCATAACCATATGTGGTTTTGATTTTACTGTTCTCTTCTACCCAAGTCCGGACAAAAATCTTTTCTCCATAGCGAACCGGTTTTTTATAGGTAACTTCAGCCTTGAAAACAGGTGCATAATAACCTTCCCGTTCCATATCCAAATAATCAAATCCCAAGTCTTCAACTAGTTGAGTTCTTCCTATATCAAACCATTTTAAGTAATTAGCATGATAGATTACCCCCATCATATCAGTATCAGCGTATGTTACTTGTATTTCCTTGGTTGAAATAAACATTACGAACTCCTTCCCACCTATTCCTTTTTGATGTTTCTCCTGATTATATATTATTTAATTTTTATTCACAATACAAAGTTAAAGATCAAGCCCCCGCACCCGGCAATTCAGTTTCTGGGCAACTTCCCGCAGCCAAGCATCAGGATAAGCCCGGTATGTCTTGCCGTCTAAAACCCCATGGGGAGGCTGGCGAAATTGCTGGAGAATCCAAGTCTCGTCCTCTCCGATTATTTCCCGGATTTGGAACAGATCTTCAAAAGTATGCCAAACCGGTAAAACAGTGGTCCGAAATTCATAAGCCAGCCCCGAGGTTTTTAACCAGGCCATGGTTTTTTTCACTTCAGGCCAACTGTTTTTACCCGTTAGAGCCTCGTATTTCTCCGGGGATGCTTTAATATCCAGGGCCACATAATCTAAAAAAGGGGACACAGTCTTTAATTTTTCTAAATTGCTTCCATTGGTATCTAATTTAATCTTAAAACCCAACTTCTCAATTCCCTTAAGCAGAGGTTCTAAATCAGCGGAAAGCAAGGGTTCTCCACCTGTAAGGCAGACCCCGTCCAATAAACCTCTACGAGTTTTTAGAAACTCAAGAACGGCAAAAAGGGAAGTCCTAGACTTCCCCTTAGCTTCAACTAAATCTTTATTCTGACAGTAACCACACCGGAAATTACAGCCCGCGAAAAATACTGTTGCCGCAATATGGCCAGGATAATCAACTAGTGAAAAAGGTTCTAGATCCATTAACATTTTTTCATCTCCAATTTATGGTTTAGTTAGCCACGCCGTCGAACAAACTGGGCGTGATTCCCTGGATACGATATTTGACGGTTTCTTTCTTTTCTTCCTGTTTACCTGGGTTCATGGCTGAAATCGGCCGGTAAAAACCTGTTACTCTGGTCATTACCAAGGTTTCTCGCCCGCAAGTCGGACAATTAAAATGCTCTCCTTTAATATACTTATGATCTTCGCAAATACTGAAAGTCGGTGTCAAGGTGAAATAAGGAAGTTTAAAGTTCTCAAAGACTTTCCGGACTAGAGCCTTGGCCACGGCTAAATCATCAAGGCTTTCCGCCAGATAACTATGAAAAACGGTGCCTCCGGTGTAAAGGGTCTGTAATTCATCCTGCAATTCAACAGCCTTGAAAAGGTCGTTGGTGTAGCCCACTGGCAAATGAGTGGAATTTGTATAGTAGGGCTCGTCCACACCGGCAGTAATAATATCCGGATATTGTTTTTTATTAATTCTTGCCAAACGATAGCTGGTCGCTTCTGCAGGTGTTGCTTCTAAGTTATATAAATCCCCGTCTTCCTCCTGAAATTCCCGAATTCTATTCCGCATATAGTTTAAAGTCTCTTTAGCGAAGTTTTGACCAAACTCCGTGGCAATATTATCGACATCCGAAGTAAAATTGCGAATTGCCTCATTCATACCCACTAAGCCGATAGTCGAAAAATGGTTGGACCAGTACTTCCCGAATCGTTTTTTAATATCCCTTAAATAAAACCTGGTATAGGGATAAAGGCCATTATCTGTTAAACGCTCCAAAGCCTTGCGTTTCGTCTGCAAAGAGGCTCGGGCAATACTCATATGACTATCGACCAAAGCTAAGTATTGATCCCAATCTCCTTTTGCCAGATAGCCGTAAAGGGGAAGATTAAGAGTGACCACTCCGATACTTCCGGTCAAGGGGTTAGCCCCAAACAAACCACCGCCGCGCTTTCTCAGTTCCCTATTATCAAGGCGTAATCTACAGCACATACTTCTAGCGTCTTCGGGATTCATATCGGAATTGATAAAATTAGCGAAATAGGGAATTCCATATTTATCAGTCATCATAAAAATTGCCTTCGAAACTTCGCTGTTCCAATCAAAGCCTTTGGTTATGTTATAAGTAGGGATAGGAAAACTGAAAATATTACCATCCGCATCCCCTTCCAGCATTACTTCACAAAAAGCGAGATTAATGAGGTCCATCTCTTCTTGGTAATCGCGGTAAAACGTGTCCAAAAACTTACCGTCCACAATAGCCGGCTCGTCTTTGATCGGCGATTCATCCGCTCTCACATCTAGGGTAATATTAAAAAATGGGGATTGGAAACCTACCCGGGTGGGAACATTGACATTAAAAATAAACTCTTGGATTCCCTGTTTAACTTGTTTGTAGTCTAACTCATCAGCCCGGACAAAGGGCGCGAGGTAGGTATCAAAACTGGATAGAGCTTGGGCCCCGGCCGCTTCGCCCTGCAGGGTATAAACAAAGTTTACGATTTGACCCAGGGCTGAGCGAAAATGTCTCGCAGGCTTAGAAGTTGTTTTTCCCTCCGCCCCCCGAAATCCGACCAACAACAAATCTTTTAGGTCCCAACCCACACAATAAGGAGCCAAATCTCCCATATCATGGTTGTGGATTGCCGCGGAAGCATGGGCCTTGCCGACTTCTGCAGGCAAAATTGATTGCCAAAAAGCATTAGTGGCTTTACTGGTTACAAAACGGTTTAAGCCCTGAACGGAAAAACCCATATTCGAGTTTTCTTTAATTTCCCAAGTTCCTAAGCCTAAGTATTCAGAAAAAAGTTTATTGTAATCATTTTTAGCATTTTCCTGATTCCGAAGAATCTCGTGCTGGAAACGGTAGCGGATATAGGCTCTAGCCACCCCAGTGTTCCCAGTTAACATCAGCATTTCTTCCACTAGGTCCTGGATTTTCTCAATTTCAAAACCGGCATTTTTGTCATAGTTTTCTTCCAACTTGGCAACTACTTTATCTGTAATAATCTTGGCCCAATGTTCAACATTCGGCGTCTCAGTAGCAATAAAAGCCTTGGTTACCGCTTGCAAGATTTTTTCCCGATTGAAAATCTCTCTTCGACCATCTCTTTTAATAACGTACATATACCCATCCTCCCTTTTCTTTTAGTTTATTTACGGCGATTCTCCAACTGTTCCAGTTCTTTTTTAAACCTATGGATGTCTTTAAATTGGCGGTAAACGGAAGCAAAACGGATATAAGCGATTTCGTCGGTTTCAAACAATTTTTCCATAACTGTTTCCCCTATCAATTCGCTTGAGATTTCACGTTCATTTTTATCCCGCAACTGCCTTTCAATTTCTATTACCATATTTTCTAAGGTTTCAGTAGGAACCGGGCGCTTCTCACAGGCCTTAGAAAGTCCGGAGAGAAGTTTCTGGCGGGAAAAAGCTTCCCTTCTCCCATCCTTTTTAACGACAATTAATTGCAATTCCTCATGTCTTTCATAGGTCGTAAACCGCTTACTGCAGGTCTCGCATTCCCGCCGGCGTCGAACAGCGCTTCCACCTTCGATCTGACGGGAATCCAGCACTTTAGTATCCTCATTTTGGCAAAAAGGGCACCGCACTGTCCTTCCTCTCCTTCTTCTCCTTCCAGTTCCATTCCTTAGTCAATATATAGTGTTTTGAGATATATTATATACTACATATAGTATTTTCAAAAGACTTTTCGCTCATTTTTATTTTGTTTCCAAAAAATATTTCCTGTTTTTGTTTTCGAAAGGCAAAAAGCTTTCCCTATTTGGATCTTTAACCTTCTAAAGTATAAATTTCGTTATTTTCCAAAACATATACATAGTTTTAAAAAAGTCCACAAGCGTCAAAAGAGGTGCTTTTATGAATACAAAAACAGAGATTACTCCTTTAGACGAAATGATGGCCAGAGCCCAGGAAGCATTGAGTCAATACCTGACCATGAGCCAGGAACAAATCGACAATATTGTTCGCGTCATGGCCCTGGCAGGGCTTGAAAACCAGCTTTACCTCGCTCAGTTAGCCGTCGAAGAGACAGGTATGGGCATTGTAGAGGACAAGGTAACAAAAAACATATTTGCTACTGAATATATTTACAATAGCATCAAATACGAAAAAACAGTGGGTATCATCGAAGAGAATGAGTATGAAAATTATGCGGAAATCGCCGAGCCGGTGGGGATTATTGCCGGTATCACCCCGACAACCAATCCCACTTCCACTACCATGTTTAAAGCAATAATCGCTGTAAAAACCCGAAACCCGATTGTTTTTGCCTTCCACCCTCGCTCTCAAAGGAGCAGTTCCGAAGCGGCGCGTCTCCTCCGGGAAGCAGCTCTGAAAGCCGGGGCGCCATCCTACTGCATCCAATGGATTGAGGAACCATCCTTGGAAAAAACCCATGAACTTATGAAACATAAGGATGTGGCTCTTATTCTCGCTACCGGTGGCTCAGCCATGGTTAAGGCCGCCTATTCCTCGGGCAAACCTGCTTTAGGAGTTGGCCCTGGTAATGTGCCTTGCTATATTGAGCAAAGTGCCGATTTAAAAACTGCAGTTAACGATGTTATTATTTCCAAAACCTTTGATAATGGGTTGATCTGCGCTTCGGAACAAGCTTTGATCGTCGATAAATCTGTGTCTGAGGTGGTAAAGAACTACCTTCAGGCTCAAAAATGTTATTTCCTTGAGCCTAAGGAAATCTCTCAATTGGAAAAAGCAGTCTTCAATCCCGAGAAAGGGACCCTAAATCCCTCCATCGTCGGTAAAAATGCTTTTACTATCGCTAAGACCGCCGGAATTCAAGTAGACCCGGATACTAAAATACTGCTCGCCGAATTAGACGGAGTTGGGAAGGACTATCCCCTATCCGTTGAAAAGCTCAGCCCCATTCTCGCCTTTTACAGAGTTGCTGATTACCATGAGGGAATCAAACTAGCCGATCAGTTAATCCGCTATGGGGGACTCGGTCATTCAGCAGTAATTCACTCCTCCAGACAAGAAGTGATCGATCTGTTTGCCCAGGTAATAAAAGCCGGCCGCTTAATTGTTAATTCTCCTTCCACTCAGGGAGCAATAGGCGATCTTTACAACACCAATATCCCTTCTCTGACTTTGGGCTGCGGCTCTTTCGGCAGTAATTCTACAACTGCTAATATTACAGCGGTGAATCTAATAAATAAAAAACGACTGGCCCATAGGACAGTTAATATGCAATGGTTTAAAATCCCTAATCGAGTTTATTTTGAGTACGGATCAACAAAATACTTAGAAAAAATGCCGAATATTTCCCGAGCCCTAATTGTTACCGATCAAACCATGGTGAAAAACGGTTATGTGAAAAAAGTTCTCTACCATCTCCGTAAAAGGTCTAGCCCTGTGCACAGTGAGGTCTTCTCCGAGGTAGAGCCCGACCCCTCCTTAACTACCGTAAAAAAAGGTTTAACCGTTATGCAGACCTTGAAGCCTGATGTTATTATTGCCCTAGGGGGAGGGTCAGCCATCGATGCCGCTAAAGCCATGTGGATGTTCTATGAGCATCCAGAAATTGATTTTACCGCCCTTACTTATAAATTTATGGATATCCGAAAAAGGATCTACAGAATTCCGCGTTCTCAACAAAAAGCAAAATTTGTGGCTATCCCAACGACTTCCGGCACGGGCTCGGAAGTTACCTCCTTTGCCGTAATCACAGATAAAGAAAAGAACATAAAGTATCCCATAGCCGATTATGAGCTCACTCCGGATGTAGCTATTATTGACCCTAAATTTACCCTGACTGTACCACCGGAAGTAACAGCGGATACAGGAATGGATGTTTTAACCCATGCTCTTGAAGCTTATGTTTCCATTATGGCCTCTGATTATACCGATGCTTTAGCTCTTAAAGCCATCCAGCTAGTCTTCAAATACCTTCCCAAAGCTTATATCAATGGCAACGATCTAGAAGCCCGGGAAAAAATGCATAATGCCGCCTGTATTGCAGGCATGGCCTTTACCAACGCTTTTTTGGGGATCAATCATGCTTTAGCCCATAAACTGGGAGGGGAGTTTAAACTTCCTCACGGTTTGGCCAATGCAATCCTCCTCCCTCATGTCATTCGTTACAATAGCCAAGTACCTACCAAAATTACTGTTTTTCCCAAATACAAACATTATGTCGCTCCCCAAAAATATGCCGAAGTTGCCAGGAACTTAGGGGCAGATTTTAAAACCGAGAGCGAAGGAGTCGAAGCCCTAATCCTCTTGGTCACCAAACTTCTCCAAAAACTCAACCTCCCGCTTTCCCTTCGGGAAGCAGGAGTAGATAAAAATCATTTCGAGCAAGTTGTAAAAAGATTAGCCCAAGAAGCTTACCAAGACCAAACCGCCATGACTAATCCAAGAATGCCGCTGATCACAGAATTAGAGGAATTATACAGAAGTGCATTTTAAATTGGGAACGTCCTGAGATAGTAAAAGATGCTAAAACTCTATGCTTTCTTAGTACTCTTTGAAAAACAAAAGGTCCCAACAAACCATAAAGACATTATTTGGCAGCAAACAAGCACAGAAAAATCCTTAAAGCATAAAATTTAATGTAAATATTTTCCATCAAGGAGGTAGTTTTTATGGAGTCTAGCCAAACCTCCTATCTTATGCAAAGAGTAATTCCTCTGCTTATAAGAGAATTGGGACCACAAATTAGCAAAAGGGTAGGACCCGTTATGGCAGAAAAAGTAGGAATCCCCTTGGCCAAAAAGGTGGGCTTACCCCTGGTCAGAAAAATTGGGGTGCCTATCGCCCGGAAAACCTTCACAGTTATTCTTAGAAAAATCGACTCGCCATTAATTAAGATTTTTTTTAATAATCCGGCCAATGTTTTAACTCCAACTTCCACAACCGCTAAAGCGCTGCCCAAAAGCAATGCTATACCCAAGTCAAAGAGCAAGAAAGTTAAAAAGGAAAAAAAGGGCCTGAAAGATTTACTGCTTTCCCGAAAAAGAAACAAAAGGTTCTTTAAAAGAAACAGTACTAGATCTTTCATCCCCAGTAACCCTCATTCCACTACCAGTTTTCCTCCGGTCTCACAGCAAGTCCCACCTCAGGTTCCCTCTCAGGAGCAAACCCCCCGGGATAGCCAACAAGGGCCAAGGGTTACGACACCCAATCCAAATAATTTCTTCCCTCAAAATTATCACTCTAGTTTATTTGGCAGAAGGCGACAATGGTGACAGAATAGTTGAGCAATGGTTGAACAAACTATTGCTTAACTATTATTAGGGAATGACCAAGGCTGTAACTGAAGCCTCGGGATCCATCATTTCTCCGTCGGTCAAGAACAGGCCCATTCTTTCTGGCTGTAGGAGTCTAAAAATTGTTCTTTGGTTTTCTAAATCGGGGAAAACGGGGTAGCCAGGGGAGACACGAATACCTTTTTCATGGGGGATTCCCCAAAGCCCCCGAATTGTTTCATGCAGATGCTCAGCAAAAGCTTCGGCTAGTTCTAAAGCTAGAGCTTGTAAAAGATAGCTTTTAAGATATTCCCCCTTCTCCATAAGGGTTTCGGCTTTTTCCCGTACCCCGGTGCCGGTGGTCACGGCAAACAACGCTATATCGCTAGGATTACCCGGTTCCCGGGAAACCAGGTCGGGAATAGAAAGAGTTTTTACTATTTGAGAGCGGGGGAAGGTCAATTTTTCTAAAACTTTTTTGTCAGAACCTAAAAGATGAATACAATGGTCTGCGGAAAAGGCGGGGAAAAAAGCATAGATCCCGTTGGCCTGAATTAATCTGTTTTCTTCTACTTCCTTAAGAAAATTCTCAAGATACTCTACAAATTCCGGGGCTTTAGCAGCAAAATTAAACTTCCTGTCTTTGCTTTCTGCTCCAGTTTTCTTAAACCCTAAATAGCGTTTGAGAATTTTTTGTTTATCGAGATAGGGGAAGAGCTTACTTAAAGGATAATTCAAAAGAGGCTGTCCCGACGAATCTTTACTAGTTGTAGGAACTGGCTCTAGATCAACTTTTTGCCCCTGGCCAGTTAAAGAAGCGGAAGAAGTCTTGTCCTCCCCTCTATTATTTTTGGGAAGACTGCGCAGAAGAGGAAGGCTGTCCATAGCATCCCGGGCGTAGAATACCGGGCCTTTGTATGCGGGGGCAATCTTTTCTTTTGTAAACCGCTCGCTTAAAGCCGCGCCTCCCAGTAAAAGAGGGATCTGGATTCCAGCTTCCCGTAAATCCTGAGCAGTCAAAAGCATTTGTTGCACAGATTTAACTAAAAGACCTGACAAACCGATAGCATCCGGTTTTTCCTTTTTACAGGCCTCAATTAACTGTTCCGAGCTCACTTTGACACCCAAATTAATTACTTCATAACCGTTATTCCTGAGGATTATTTCCACTAAATTTTTTCCAATATCGTGAACATCCCCTTTTACAGTGGCTAAAATAACTTTTCCCTTTTTAGCATCCTCCGCTTTCTCCATAAAGGGTTCCAAGATCTTTACCGCTGCTTGCATTACCTCAGCACTTTGTAATACTTCAGCCACAATAAGCTTATTCTCGTTAAAAAGAACCCCAACTTCCTCCATCCCTTTCATCAAGGGTCCGTTGATAATTTCTAAAGCTTTATATTTTTTTAAGGCTTCCAAAAGATTAGCCTCAAGGTTTTCCCTTGAGCCGGCAACTATATTTTGAGCTAAACGCTCCTCAAGAGGAAGAGCAATGGTTTCTCTTTTTACCTCTTCTACTTTCTTTCCCCGATAAAATTCAGTAAAGGCTTTTACCGTTTCCTCCCCAGTGTTTAATAAAAGATCTTCGGCAAGTTTTATTTCTTCAGACGGGATGGTAGGGTAGCGTCTTAATTTTTCAGTATTTACAATGGCATAATCCAACCCCGCTAAGGTGTTTAGATAAAGGAAGACTGAATTAAGTACTTCTCGCCCCGCTGCCGGAAGACCAAAGGAAACATTGCTGATCCCAAGAATGGTTTTACATTGAGGAAAGTTTTGTTTTATAAGCCTTAGCCCTTCGATAGTTTCTACTGCTGAGCCTAAGTATTTACTATCTCCAGTTCCCACAGGAAAAGTTAAGGGATCAAAAATAATATCCCCCGGACAAATTCCGTATTCCTGGACCAGAATCTCATATGAACGCTTAGCGACAGCAAGTTTTCGTTCCCTGGTTAAAGCCATTCCCTCTTCGTCTATTACCCCCACTACTAAAGCAGCGCCGTATTTTTTCGCTAAAGGAACAACTTCCTCAAAACGCCGTCGCCCATTTTCTAAATTGATGGAGTTGATAATCGATTTTCCTTGGGTCAAACGGAGTCCGGCCTCTAATACTTCCGGATCAGTGGAATCTAGCATTAAAGGAACTTTCACTCTGTTCACTACTCGGGGAAGAAAGGATTTTATATCCGCTACTTCTTCCCGATCAGGATTAGCTACGCAGATATCCACGATTTGGGCTCCTTTTTTTACCTGAGCCCTGGCTATTTCTGCCCCTTCCTCCCAGTTTTCTTCCATTATTAATTCTTTAAACCGCCGAGAACCGATTATATTACAACGTTCGCCGACCAGGAGAGGGCGATTTTCTTCCTCCGGCCAAATTGTTTCTAAACCCGACAGAGCGCTTGTTAAAGGTCTGGATTTTTTCCTGGGTTTTAACCCCGCTAGAGCCGAAGCTAAGGCTTTGATATGTTCAGGCCTTGTTCCGCAGCAACCTCCAGCAATATTTAGCCAACCCCTAGCGGCAAAATTGCTCATTTTTGCAGCAAATTCCGCCGGGGTCTCCTGGTAATTGCCCTCTTCGTCCGGGAACCCGGCATTGGGATAACAGCAGACAGCACAATCTGCCAATCCGGCTAAAGTGCTTAAAGAGTCTTTCATTAACTCGGCCCCGGTACCGCAGTTTAAGCCCACGGCTAAAGGATTCAGATGTCGGATGGAAACATAAAAGGCTTCTATATTTTGCCCGGCGAGCATTGTTCTAGAAGGTTCAATCGTAGCCGAAATCATAAGAGGAACGGATTTCTTAAGTTTAGAAAAGGCTCTCTTTATTCCCAAACCAGCCGCTTTAACGTTTAAAGTATCCTGGCAAGTTTCCAGGAGGAGTAAATCGACCCCGCCTTCCAATAAACCTAAGGCTTGGTGATAATAGGCGTCCTCAAAGTCGGAAAAAGAAATGCCCCTCGTAAGGGACAGCATTTTTGTAGTCGGCCCCATACTTCCAGCAACAAAACGGGGTTTTTGCGATGATGACCAGCGGTCGGCAGCTTTCCGAGCCAGGCTCGCTGCTTTTTTATTTATTTCCCACACATAATCTTTAAGTCCGTATTCGGCTAATACAATTTCAGTAGCACCAAAAGAATTGGTTTCAACAATATCTGCTCCGGCCTCAAGATAAGCCTCATGAATAGAACTAACAATTTCCGGGCGCTCTAAATTTAAAATTTCGTTACAACCCTCAAATTCCGGGCCGCCAAAATCCTTGGCACTTAGTTTTTGATCCTGAAACATAGTGCCTAGAGCTCCGTCGAGAATAAGAATCCTTTCTGCCATTTGCTTTAGGAGCAAATCTCCTTTCATCTCCCATCACCGCCGTGTCTATAATCTTTAACTTTTTAAAGTTTTAAATTTTCTTAATTATTTAATTTTAAGACAGAATTAAGGCAAAAACAAACCCGAAAAGAATCCCCATATTAGCAAAGCTGATATGGAAACGATGACTTTTGGGAATGAGTTCATCACTGCTAATATATACCATGGCTCCAGCAGCAAAAGCCAAGAAAAATGCAATTACTAAAGGAGACACCATTCCTAAAACAATGCCCAACCAAGTGCCAAACAAAGTAGACAGCCCCGTCAGAGTGGTGATCACTACAACACGAAACTTGTGAACATTGGCCAGACAAAGGGGCATAGCCACACAAAGCCCCTCTGCGATATTATGAATTCCGATCGTAAATGCCGTATGGATGCCCAGTTGTACCGAGACATTATGAGTTGCGCCGATAGCTATTCCCTCCGGCAAATTGTGTAAGGCGATTCCAAAGGCTATAAAATACCCCATTTTAGCATATTCCCTACAATCCGTTTCAATTTTGTGGGAGTGAGGAATGGTTCTGTCCACAAAAAAGAGAAAAGCTGCTCCTACTATAAAACCAACGGTAGCAATATAAATAGTCCCCATTTCGAGGCTGTTGGGAATAAGGGAAAGGGTTGATATTCCGATCATTATCCCAGCGGCGAAACCTAAGGAAATTGCTAAAATTCGATTTGAGACTATTCCGATAACTATGGCGATCAGAGCTCCAACACCGGTTATTGCCCCAGCCAGAAGCCCGAAAACTAGAATAGAAATCTTAATCCCTCCATTTAAAAAATTAACGACATTTAACGACAATACGAGGCTAAAAATAGACCCTATCTAACCTCTATTCTTAAGAGCAGATAGGGTTTTTTATTTCATATCTATTTATTTGTGACTGCCTTTTCCAGGATGCTGTAAAGTCTTTCCACCATGTCTCGAGGATCAATTATTAAACCAGCAGCAATCTGAGCATTCTGCAAAACCTGTTCCGCAGCGGCTTGGGCGAAAGAATCACCTGATTTGCGCAACTCATCGATCCCCCTGATAATGGGGTGGCCGTGATTTATTTCTAGAATTCCGGCCGGGATGGACTGGAGATCATTACTCATCATTTGCATCATTTTCTGCATACTGTGGGTCCCATGGGAACTTAAAAGTACGGCCGGGCTATCTACTAAGCGCTTGGAAACACGAACTTCAGTCACTTTATCACCCAGAGTGTTTTTAAACCACTCTATCAAAGCTTGTTTATCAGACTCTGATACCCCTTCCGGCAGAGGTTTTTCTTCCCCGACATCCGGCAAGTCCTCACTATCCTGCTCTGCGGCCACGATTTTCTTATTCTTATATTCATTAAGATTATCGAGAATATAATCATCAATTGTTTCATAAGTGTAAAGGACTTCCAGCCCTTTATCTTTAAAAATTTCTAAATAGGGTCCGGACTCTATTGCTTCTCGACTGGAACCACTAATATAGTAGATAGCTTTTTGGTCCTCTTTCATTCGGGCCACATATTCTTCTAGAGAAATCAATTCTCCACTTTTGGTAAGATTGGATTCAAATCGCAAGAGCTTGATCAAAGCTTCCCGGTGGGTTAAGTCAGTAGCAGCCCCTTCTTTCAGGAAACGATTGAATTTTTCCCAAAACTGATTGTATTTCTCAGGGTCTTCTTTAGCCTGCTCTTCTAAAAATCTCAAAAAGCGATTGGTGACCACTCTGTTAAGCTTGGCTACTAAAGTGCTGTCTTGGAGCATTTCTCTAGAAATATTCAAAGGCAGCTCTTCACTGTCAATAACTCCCCGTACAAATCTCATCCATTCCGGGACAATAGCTTCAGATTTTTCCTGAATTAAAACCTTTTTACAGAATAGGTTGACCCCTCTCTCCAACCTGGTAAAACCAAAGCGCTCTATATTTTCTTTCGGGACATAGAGCAGGGCGTTAATCGCCAGGGGAGCATCGGAAGAAAAGTGAAGTCTGTAGTAAGGTTCGTCAAAGGCATTAGCAAAGTATTTATAAAATTCTGTATAGTCCTCCTCGGAAACCTCCGAGGGATTTTTGGTCCAAATCGCTTCTACAGTATTGACTTTTTCCCCGTTGACCAGAACTGGATAAGGAACAAAACTAGAATACCGCTTGATAATTCTCTTAATTTCCTCTGGTTTACTATATTGGATCGCATCTGGTTTAAGGGTTAAAACAATTCGGGTACCATAATCAGTTTGGTCTCCCTTTTCCAGAGAGTAAGTACCAGTTCCGTCTGAAGACCAGATCCAGCTCTCCGCCCCTTCCCGGTAAGAGCGAGTATATAAGGTGACCTTATCCGCAACCATAAAGGCGGAGTAAAAACCGACCCCAAATTGTCCAATAAGACTTAGATCCGCTCGATTGTTCCCCTCATCAACGGCCTTCCTTATTTCTGTAAGCTGTCTGACGAATTCTTTGGAACCGGAATGAGCTATTGTCCCAAGGTTTTCGATCAGTTCTTCCCTAGTCATTCCTACCCCATTATCGGAAATTGTCAGCGTATGTTCCTCTTCATTTGTCTCAATTGAAATCTCTAGGGGTAAATCAACACCCTCGACTTCTTCAACTAGTTTACAATAACGCAACTTTTCAGTGGCATCGGCGGCATTGGAGATTAGCTCTCGTAAAAAAATCTCCCGTTCCGTGTAGAGAGAATTAATAACAATATCCAACAACTGTTTAATTTCGGTCTGAAACTCTCTAGTTTCGAATTTCTCATGTTTGTCACTGTTCATTATTATCAACCCTCCCATTTTTTTTAAACGGATATTATTATACCATAAAGAGGTTTAAAGTTTAAATTCTCACCGGGATTATCAAAATTAAAGGAAATTACCCGCCTCTTGCCGAATTAGTAAGAATGGATTAAATAAGAAAGAGGTTTGACATCATGAAACTAACTATCGGGAAACTTTTTCCTCTCACTGTTCTGCTATTAATCAGTTTTTGGTTTTTATCCGCCTGCCACAAAGAAAGAACCTTCAAAAACTCAGAAAACGCAAGTGTATTTTCCGAAAACAGTGAGACATCAAAAGATAGAGCGTTCATCACCGCTCTACTTGTAAAAGGTCAAGAAAACAAGAATATGATCTACGATTTAGTTATTAAAGGCGAACAGCCCTTGGAAAGCAAAGTCTGGTTTAAAGATAAAAAAATTAGAGCCGATTCCATTTTAAACGACCGTCGGACAACCTCCATCTTCGATTTAGAAAAAGGCGAAGTCTATTCCTACCTTCCCGGCGATAAGCTGGTTACCAAAAACACAATTACCGAATATCAATATAAAGATTATCTCACTCCCTTGGACTACGCAAAAAATATTGTGGATTACGAAATAGAAAATACGGAGACAATCGACGGCCTTGATTGTCAGGTTCTTTCAATACCGAAGAGCGAAGGGATGCAAAGGGAATGGATTTGTTTAGATACCGGGATGGTGGTTAAAATTGAGGATCAAACAAAAGAAAAAACCACCACTATAGAGTTTAAAAACATCCAAATAAATTCCACTATCCCGGATTGCATCTTTGAACTGCCCAAAGAGATAGAAATTATAGACCTTCGTAATTTACCTTGTGACCCTTCGCCAAAGAAACACTGATTTCCAGTTCAAGGTCATTCTAACACTATGAAAACTCCGGCTAAAAACTAGACCTTCAGGAGAGGCCGTTTACCGACCCTTAGACTCTTTTATTGCCTTCTCAGTTAATTTCCATACCGTTGGTGAAATTCTATTTGCGCCCCTCATTTTCTTTTTCTCTTTTTCTGACCCGCAGAACACACAGTCCTGACAAATCTCATCCCTACATTCCTGCTTTTCAGTTGTGATATAGCCCATTCTTTCTAGGTCCTGGAAGATTTGCTTTAACATTTCCGGATCTATTTTTAGGCTTTTAGCCAAAGAATGTTGGGAATAATTAGGGTTCTTAACTATTTCCTTTAATACTTCTAACAACATGATTTTAACTCCTTTTTCTAAGCTTTTAGCCGCGAACTATTTTACAGCCCCAATAATGTTCCTACTTGGTATACCAATACCGCCGCTACCCAACCAATTACAAGAGAATAAGCAACTGAAAATAGTGCCCACCGGACCGAATCGGTCTCTTTTTTTATGGTCGCAATCGTCGCGGCACAGGGAATGTAAAGCAGAGTCATCACCATAAAGGCGTAGGCAGAAAGGGGAGTGAAATATTGGGTGATCACTGCTGTTAGCATAGTTTCCCCAGTACCGTAAACCATACCGAAAGTTGCAACAACAGCCTCTTTGGCACCGATTCCCACAATTAAAGCAACTGCTGCTTCCCAGTTTCCAAACCCGGCTGGTGAGAAAACAGGGGCAATCAAAGACCCTAAAAGACCGAGAATACTCTCTGAACTCCCCGGCTCAACCCCCATAGGGAATACCGATAAAACCCAGATTAAAGTGACAATAGCGAAGATAACGGTTCCCGCCCTCTTAATAAAACAGTAGGTCTTTTCCCACATATTGCTGAGCAAATTTTTTAAGGTCGGAAACCTATAAGGCGGTAATTCTAAGATAAAGTATGATTTTTCTTGTTTAAAAAGGGTTTTGCTTAAAACCTTTCCTGCCGCTACGGCAACTATAATCCCTAGAATATAGAGGGAGAAAAACACTAATCCCGAGGCAGTTAAAAAACCTATCTTTTTACCTCCGAAAAAAGCCCCGGCAAAAAGGGCGTAAACCGGTAATCTTCCCCCGCAAGAAACAAAGGAATTGGTTAAAATTCCGATCATCCTGTCTTTTTTCGATTCTAAGGTCCTGGTGCTCATAATCCCGGCAACATTACAACCGCTGCCGATAATCATGGCCACAGTAGTTTTGCCGTGGAGTCCCAAGGCATTCATCAGGCGATCCATAACATAGGCGGCTCTAGCCATATAACCGGTGTCTTCAAGAAAGGTAATTAGGAAGAAAAGCACTAACATCAAGGGGACAAAAACCAGCACCGCGCCAACTCCCCCGATAAGAGCGTCAACGATAAAAGATCTTAAAAGGGCTGGGGAATTAACCATTAGACCGGCAACGTACTCCCCTAAAAGGGCAAAGCCGGTTTCTACATATCCCCCAAGGAAATCATCCCCGAAACCCATTGCTATCTGATAAAGTAGAAACATTACCAAAAAAAAGCAAGGAATCCCAAACCATTTATTGGTAACTACGCGGTCTATCCTTTCGGTCAAATCTTTCTTACCGGTATCTTCCTTCCGAACACTTTGCTCAAGAATTCGACGAATGATTTTATACCGTTGGTCAGCAAAGCTCAGTTCAGCATCAAACCCGGTTTTATTCTTTATTTTTTCCCTCCCGGTTTCTACTAGTTCCTGCAAGAGGGGGTTTTCTTGTAACTTCACAAATTCTTGAGCATAGCGATCGTTTTCCAATAATTTTAGGCTTAGAAGATATGCTGAATCTTTATTGACGCCTTCCTCAACCAGAGTTTTGGCCAGCTCTTTTATAGTATCTCCCCCGACCTGCTCATAATCGAAGATCAAGGGTTTCTTTTCCTGATCTAGTTCCCAAGCTGCTTGCAATATAGCGTGAATACCAATATTTCTTGTTGCTACTGTAGGCACAACCGGAATAGACAGCAAGGCAGACAATTTTTCCTTGTTGATAAAAATATTCCTTTTTTCAGCCTCGTCAATCATGTTTAAGGCCAAAACTACTTTGCTGTTCATCTCTAAAAGCTGCAAAGTTAAGTAAAGATTTCGTTCTATATTACCGGCGTCAACCACGTTGATAATTGCATCAGGCTTTTCATTCAAAATATAGTTTACGGCAATAATTTCATCCTCGGAAGAAGCTGAAAGACTGTAGGTGCCCGGAAGGTCAATAATTCTAATATTTTGGCCTTTATATTTAGCTAGTCCTTCTTTTCTTTCTACAGTGACCCCGGGCCAATTTCCAACCTGCTGTTTAGACCCGGTTAAAGCGTTAAATAAGCTTGTCTTACCGCTGTTCGGATTGCCGATTAAAGCTATTGTAAATTCTTTCATATCTAAATAACATCCCTTTTCTTAACGATTGTCTTAACTTATTTTTACTAAACAGCCAATCTTAGGATAATGATTCCCATTATCAATAAAAGCCGTTGGACCCCCTAGACCTTTTATTCCTTCTCTAGTTAGCTTTTCTCTCCTGTACAATTATATTTTTGGCATCGTTTTTTCTTATTGCTAAATTATACCCTCGAAAGCAAATCTTAATCGGATCACCTAGAGGAGCTCGACCGTCAACTTTAAACTCTGTTCCTATTGTCAAACCCATATCAATAAGCTTTTTTCTGAGTATATCTTCAGTTTCCAAGTCGATAACAACTCCGTTAGAATTCATAGGCACCTGATCCAAGGTGCAGCAATCTGGACGAAAACATTTTTTATGACAATGTTTCTTTCTCATCTTCTCCTCACCTACTCGCTGTTTATGATAACCATTATCAATTCTCTGGTTTATTTTACTTTTTTTTGAGAGGCAAGTCAAGACTGTTTTTTTTAAAAAAAACGTAAGGAAACCGTAATCTCCTTACGTCTTTTCAATAAATAGAAGCAACATAATATAATATCTAATTAATAATAAGCGTAGCCGTAAGAACTGCGCCCTGCAGCGTAACCGAGACCAAAGGCAAAGGGAACAGAGAGGGCAATCAGAGCTATAGCGGCAAAAGGCAGAAAGAAAAACCCAGGATTAGAAGAGTGAAATAAGATACCGTCTTGACGAACCTCGACAATTCGTCCTGAATAGTATTCACCGCACTTAAGATATACGTCTACTTGGCTGCCCCATAGGGGTAGGATAGAATCATAATTAACACTGTGAAATAACCTCAAGAGTTTTTTACCTCCTTTACATTAATTGGCCCTGAAAAATTCAGAATTACATTTTCTCGCTACCATATTATTCAAATATTTTCCAGGTGCTAACCGTAAAGGAGTACTTGCTCACTTTTGTAGAATCCTTAAATATTTTTCATATTCTGTATTCTGAGGTTCTTTAACACCGGAAGTGTAAAAAACAACATCTCCCAGACCCTTTTCTGCGGAATCTTTAAGATTCAGTATCTTCTTAAGCTGCTTTATTGTCCCGACGCTGCCGTCAATGAATTCAACGCTCGGGGGAAAAATTTCTTGTAAATAATTCTTATAATAGGGAAAATGGGTGCACCCTAAAACCACCGTACTGTAGTTATGTAAATCCAAATCCTTAAATTCATGTTTTAGATAGTTATGAATAACTTCTTTTTCAAAAACAAAATTTTCTGCAAACTCCACTAGCCCGGGAAGTGCCAACGCATCCACTAAATGGAAGTGATCCAGCCTCATTACCAAGTCCTTATATCTTTTTTCTTTCAAGGTCAAAGGGGTGGCCAGAACTAAGATTCTTTTAGAATCGGTTCTTTCCAGCGCTAACTTCACCGCCGGTTCCATTCCAAGAATGGGGAAGCTGTATTGGGCCCGAAGATCATCGATAGTAATACTTGTTGCCGTATTACAAGCCACAACTAAAGCCTTAAGCCCTTTGCCAGCCATAAAACTTACCGCTTCCAAAACATACTTTCGCACTTCTGTTTTACTTCTTGTGCCGTAGGGGGCGTGAACCCGATCAGCAAAATAAATATAATCCTCGTTGGGGAGCTGCCTTAAGGCCTCTGCTAGCACTGTTAAGCCCCCCACTCCCGAGTCAAAAAAACCTATTCTCATTGTTTCCTCACCGAAATAAAGATTTTTATAATTTAACACCCTGTTCCATATAATAAAAATATAACAAAAATGACTCGCAAAAAACCTAAAAACCTAAAAATTTGAAAAGAAGCTGGGGAAATATATAATTTTCTTATATTGTCAAAAAGAACTAAAAGTCACTCGTTAAACCATAATAGGGGGAGATTATAATATGAAAATTCAGCCTCTTAACAAAAAATTAAAGTTATATGGTTTTAATAATCTCACTAAAACCTTAAGCTTTAATTTTTATGATATTTGCTACGCCCTGAATCAGGATCAACATAAAAAATATATTTCCTATATCGATGAAGAGTATAATGCTGGCCGTTTAGCCGGAATTCTAACCTCCGTGGCCGAAATTATTGAAGCCAATATTTTAAACATTGCCAACCAGGACTACGACCCTCAAGGAGCAAGTGTTACCATGTTGGTCGCAGAAAATCAAATCGTAACCCCACCTGCTTCTGAAACCCAGGATTCTCCTGAAGCAACTCCTGCCCCGGAGGCAATTGTCGGGCATTTGGACAAAAGCCACATCACTGTCCACACCTATCCGGAAAACCACCCAGACAAAGGAATCAGTACTTTCAGAGCTGATATCGATGTTTCCACCTGCGGTCAAATTTCCCCTCTCAAAGCTTTAAATTATTTGCTAACCAGTTTCGAACCGGATATTGCCATAATTGATTACCGGGTCCGAGGCTTTACAAGAGATGTGAACGGCAGGAAACATTTTATTGACCATAAGATTAACTCTATTCAAAATTTTATTGCTGAAGATATTAGAAATAAATACCAGATGATCGATGTGAATGTTTATCAGGACAATATCTTTCACACCAAAATGCTGCTCAGGGAATTTGACCTTGATCATTATTTATTTGGCACTGATAAAGATGAACTCTCCCCCAATAAAAGAAGACGGATCAAACAGAGAATAAAACACGAAATGATGGAGATTTTCTCCGGCCGCAATATATATTAACCTCCAAGAGTTATATCCTGTTGGTCATACCAGGCTAAAGCCTGATAAAAATGTTCATCTTTAAAATCCGGCCAATAATCATCAATAACATAGAAGTCCGCATACACGGACTGAGCCGGAAGGAAACCGCTCAATCGCCTTCTGCCGCCCCAGCGGATTAAAAGGTCTACTCTGGAAACATCGTTAGAACGGAGGGATTGAATAATTTTACTGCGTTTACCCTTATTCCCTATAAGGTTTTCCAAATCCCATTCCCAACCGTAGTTAACTAGAAAATTGACCTTAATTCCACCCTTTCCAAAATCAGTACGCGTAGTATAGGGGAGTAAAGCCTTAGGAAACATCTTGGATTCGGTATTCCCGATTACCAATAAAGATACGTCCTCATTAGCGATCAGTTTCACAGCGTCCACGCAAGATTGCATAAAAGCCTTGGTTTGAACAGCCGGTCTCTTTGTGTTGTCAACAGTAAAGCCGTAGTAAGTCAATTCTATGATCCCGGCTTGTTGGCACAATTTCAGCAATCTCAGCCCTGGCTGTAGGCCTTCATTGTAACCCTTTTCTTTTGGCAATCCTCTTTCAGCCGCCCACCTACGATTGCCGTCGGGAATGACCCCGATGTGTTCAGGAATTCTCATTCAAAATCTCCTTTGCCAAATCCTTATTTTATTATTTCCACATTCTTTATATTTTAAAGAAGGGTTTTACATCCACCCTTCATAAGGCCAGTTATTCCCCGGCAAGAGTTAGGGCATTCTAAGCCAACCTGCCGGGGCTTTTTCATCGAGGATGGTATACGTTCCGTTGCGCTCCAGCAACTGATATTTCTTGCGCGGGGTTTCCGAATTCTGCTGCACTACTTCGATCCAACCGTCGCTAACTTCACTGATTATAGCTACATGTCCATAAGATCCTTCATAAAATACCAAAAGATCATCGACTTTCGGTTTGACATTTCCCCCGTTGTAATATTGTATTAATCCCCTTTGTTCATTAAATTCTCCTTGTTCTAACATTGGGTTGTAGAAAAATTTAGCATTTCCAGCCCCATCAGGCATTTTATGTCCAAATTTTAAGTAATAAAAACGTTTCACGTATTCCACACATTGCCATTTATAGCCGTAATAATAACCATCTTCACTATAACTAAGCCCATGGCTAGCCATGTAATCAGCCCCGTTAGAATATACAGGAACCCCTTTATATTCATCAATTATTGTCCCGGCTTTAACATCGCTTTGCCTAATAATTTTGTTCTCCTTATTGCTATTTTGAGATTTAGATGCTGTACTTTGGTGCCCATAACTGGCGGTCATTTGATCCTGTTCAGCAGGGGTTGTAATTATCCTATGCCCCGATACAATTACCAAAGCTAATAAAATCAGAATTACTCCTGCAACTACTGAGCTTTGTTCAATTTTTCTATAATTTTTTTCGCTTTTATTTCGCATGCCCTTCATGAATGAACTCCTCCGAATAATAGTCAAAAGCCCATAGGTCTCCTCTTGGGCAGATAGGTTGTTTTTAGATATTGTTCCATAAAAATATGTTTTTATAGCCTAGTCCTTATTAGAAGTTTAACATACCTTAAATTTTTTTTACATGGTTTAAAAGACCGGTTTTGAAAAAAGGAAATCGAAGTATTATAATGTTAAATGTTATTCTTCTGATCCCTTTCGTTTGTACTAAGGTCTGAGGAAACTTTCACTTTGAACCCCTAAGAGATTTTTCCCTTGAACAAACCCTTGAGTTTATCAAGAAAAATGAATTCCCCATAATATTTGCCAGCGTAAAAATACCTGGAAAAGCAACTGGGATTCGTTCCGAAAAAGAAAAAAATTACGTAGCAAATAACCTGCTATTTTTTGGAGGATTAGTGATGTTAAGAAATATAGCCCCTTTATTTGCAATAGTTGCAGGAATAATGTGGGGTTCCATAGGATTATTTGTCAGGGCTCTATCCGCCCTAGGTCTCGACAACACGACCATTGTTGAAGTCCGGATGGTAGGGGCCGCAATAATGGTTTTTATTGGAATAGTCGTTTACGATAAAAGCTTGCTTAGATTTAAGCTTCAGGATTTTTGGATCTTTCTAGGAGCCAGCTTGGCCAGCGCTTTTGGTATAAACTATTTCTATACCGCAGCCGTAAATGAGCTTTCTTTATCTTTAGCAGCCATATTGATCTCTACAATGCCGGTTTTTGTTATTATAATATCCTTATTCCTATTCGGAGAGCGGATCACTCCCAAAAAAGTGGGAAGCATGCTTTTGGTGGTTTTAGGCGCTATTTGTGTGAGCGGCGTCTTTGATGGTTTAACATCTAATCCATCTGTAAAAGGGGTTACCTTTGGGCTGCTTTCCGGCTTTGGCTATGCCCTTTACAGCATTTTCGCCCGTTTTGGTTTTAACAGAGGGTATAATGCTTTAACTATCAATCTATACTGTTTTATTATCACCAGTTTGGCTCTAATGTTTTTCACGAATTGGAGAAAAGTCGGGGAGATCATCGCCATTGATCCTGTATATAATATCGGTTTTTTACTATTGCACGCTCTTATCTGTGCCGCTGCCCCCTATGTATTATTTAATCTCTCTTTAAAATACATGGACACAGGCAAAGCCTCCATCCTGGCTTCCTGTGAGCCAGTGGCCGCCACAATCTTTGGCTTTATTTTCTTTGATGAGATCCCTACAATTATCTCCATCTTAGGTATCGCAATGGTTCTTGTGGCTCTCGGTATTTTAAGCAATCCGGAAAAATCAATCCCCAAACCAGGATAAATCCGGAAAGAAAATTAGGTGTAACTAAAACTGCTGTTTTGTTACACCTTTCTTTTTTAAATCAAAAGATTAATACCACCAACCGCTTCTCCAAAATCTTCTGCGGCCAAAACCAAAAAATCCGAAAAAAGGTAAACCCCAGAAAAATGGACCGCCAAAGAACATTTGACTCCCCCCTTTTATAGATAGTTTTCCTTACCAGTATATGGGAAAGAGTCTAAAATTCTTCCCTGGCCAACCCTTTTTCGCGGATTAATTTCTCTTTTTCCGTTTTGGAGAGCCGTTTAATTCTATATTCCTTTTGACAAGCCTCTCTTTTGCTTGCTACCCGTTCAAGATATCGCAGTTGGACCGGAAGCCTGGAACGCGTATATTTGGAACCTCGCCCCTGATTATGGCATTCCAATCTTTTTTCAATATTCACGGTCCAGCCGGTATAAAAAGTATTATCCCGACATTCAACAATGTAGACATAGTAATTTTTCATAATCCTTGTACTTTGCGGCATTTTAAAATTTTGATTCTAAAAGATCCCTTGCCACTTCTCCGGCGATTAATAAGCCGGCAACAGAGGGAACAAAAGACACGCTTCCCGGTATTTGTTTTTTCGTTAAAGAACCGCTTTCCCGATCAGAATCTATTTTCAAGGGGGGGTGGGGAGAGTATAAAACCTTAATCCCTTGATAAATGCCTTCCTTTCTTAAGAGTTTACGTACTGCTTTGGCCAATGGATCACCGCTTGTTTTCGAGATATCGGCGATTCTAAAGCCTGTAGCATCCAGCCGGTTACCTGTGCCCATCGAGGAAATAAAATTCAGTTTCCTTTGATAACATTCCTTAGCCAGGCTGACCTTGCTTTTTACAGTATCGATGGCATCTATTACATAGTCCGGGCTGTCGCTTAACAAAAGCTCTGCTTCTGTTTCCGTGTAAAACAAGCTATAAGTTTCCACTCTCGCCTGAGGATTAATATCCTCAATTCTTTTTTTCATGACTTGTACTTTGGACTGGCCCAAGGTGGAATGCAAAGCTATAAGCTGACGATTTAAATTAGTTAGACAAATTTTATCGGGGTCTATAAGCTTAAAATGCCCAATTCCAAGCCGGGCCAAAGCCTCGACGGTAAAGGAGCCCACACCGCCAATCCCAAAGATTGTAACTTTACTCCCTTGAAGTCGGGCTATGCCTGACCGACCGATCAATAATTCTGTTCGAGAGAATTGAGTCCGCATCTCATCAGTCTCCAAAATCATTCTAGCTGTCTGGTTTAAAACTCTTTAGTCTTAAAGCGTTTAATAATACTGAAATTGAACTGAAGCTCATGGCAGCGGCTGCCAACATCGGGTTTAATAAAGGACCTTCGAAAATATGCAGAATACCCATAGCCACGGGGATTAAAACTGTATTATAGCCAAAAGCCCAAAACAAGTTCTGTTTTATGTTTCGAATGGTCTTTTTGCTCAATTGAATCGCTGCAGGCACATCTAATAAATCACTTTTCATGAGGATAATATCCGCCGATTCTATAGCAATGTCCGTTCCTGATCCGATCGCTATTCCAATATCGGCCTGGACCAAAGCCGGAGCATCATTGATCCCATCCCCTACCATGGCCACTTTATACCCCTCTTCCTGAAGTTTTTTAACTTCAGCAACCTTATCCGCCGGCAACACTTCCGCTATAACTCGCTCAATCCCTACTTGAGCGGCAATAGCCTCGGCAGTTTGAACATTATCCCCCGTAAGCATCGCCACCTCTAGACCCATTTGTTGAAGTTTGGCAATTGCCCGCCGGCTGTTTTTCTTAACCGTATCAGCTACTGCAATAATCCCCATCACTTGATTGGAAGCGGCTATATACATCGGGGTTTTTCCTTCCCCAGCCAGCTTGAGCGCTGTGGTTTCCAAATCTTTTAAGGCCAGGGAACGCTCTGCCATCAGCGTCCTGTTCCCCAGCAAAATATCCGTTCCCCCAATTTTCGCCTCAATTCCCCGGCCGGGAAGGGCTTTGAAGGAGTCCACTCCTTCAAGTGTCAAACCCTCTTCTTCAGCTCGGACCACAATCGCTTCGCCTAAAGGGTGCTCAGATCTTTTTTCTGCCGAAGCTGCTAATTTTAGCAAGTCCCGTGGACTTATGCCCTCAGAAACCACAATATCCGTGACTTTTGGTTTTCCTTCTGTAATCGTACCTGTTTTATCGAGAATAATTATTTCCGCCCGATGGGCCATTTCTAAAGCGGCTCCGCTTTTAATCAGAACTCCATGTTCAGCTCCCCTTCCAGTACCTACCATAATTGCAGTCGGAGTCGCCAATCCTAAAGCACAAGGACAGGCAATAATGAGAACGGAAATAAAAATAGTTAGGGAAAAGGCTGTCGATTCTCCACCGATAAACCTCCAAGCCAGAGCAGCTATAATAGCCAGACCAATTACTGTCGGAACAAAATATCCGGAAATTATATCTGCCAACCTCGCGATCGGGGCTTTCGTACTCTGCGCATTCTCGACCAGCCTGATGATTTGAGCCAGGACAGTATCCTTCCCCACCCTTAGCGCTTTATATTTTACGGTTCCATATTTGTTAATGCTTCCGCTGATTATTATCGACCCCGGCTGTTTTTCTACCGGTAGACTTTCCCCGGTAAGCATGGATTCGTCGACGGAGGTCAAACCTTCCGTAACTTCCCCGTCAACCGGGATTTTTTCTCCCGGTTTAACAACCAGTATATCCCCTTCTTTCACTTCCTCGATGGGAACCACTATTTCCTTACGGTCTCTAATAACTGTTGCTGTTTGAGGAGTAAGTCCTATGAGTTTCTTTATAACTTCCGAGGTTTTTCCTTTGGTGAGAGCCTCTAGATATTTGCCCAGCAAAATAAGAGTTATAATTACCCCTGCAGCTTCAAAATACAAGTTATTCACATAATGCAAATGACCGGTAGCTATTTTTAAGAGCGCAAAAGTTCCGTATAAAAAAGCAGCCGAAGTCCCCATAGCGATTAAAGAATCCATATTAGGGTTGCCTCTAAATAAAGACTTATAGCCCGAGGTGAAAAACTTATGTCCAGCGATAATTATGGGCAAAGTTAAGAGAAATTGAACTCCGGCAAATAATAGGGGGTTAAAATTCGGATCCATGAATCTGGGCGTTTGAAAACCGATGATTTCACCGAGCATATGTCCCATTGCTAAAAACAGCAAGGGTACTGCAAAGATAACAGCGAGGAGGAATTTTCTCCATATCAGACTCATCTCTCTTTGCCTCTGCTGTTCATTATCTACCTCGCCGCTTTTCTCTATAATTCTGTATCCGGCTTTCTCGATAACCTTCTTGAGCTCGGTAAACTTGAATTTAGAAGATTCATAGTTAAGGCTTAGTTCCCCCGTGGCAAAATTTACACTGGCCTCGGTCACCCCATCTAATTTTTGAGCCGCCCTTTCTACTGCTTTGGCGCAAGAAGCACAGCTCATCCCCTCTATCTTAAAAGATTCTTTATGCACTTATTTCTCTCCTTTAAGACCACTTGCCCTATCACAACCCTATAGATAAATTTAGCAGCGTTTTCACCCTTGGCATTTTTAATTACCCCGGCCATCTTTAAGATTACCAAGAGCAAAATTTAATATAAGTGTTTATATTTTACGAAGCCAAAGTTTAAAGTTTTCACCGAAGCTCTAAAATCCACTTTCTCAGTACGGCTGGAATAAGCTGAATCGGAGAGGGACTTTTGAATCTGGGAAATTTTTACTTTTTCAATACTAAAAGTTTAAATAAGGAACTCCCTAATCATGTTGAGGGCCTGGAGAAGCATTCTTCTTCGTCTTCTTTCCTGATTACCGAAGAATTTTACTGCCTCAGACTCCACTTTTTCTGCCGATGCTAAAGCCAGATAGGCATCAAGCCCTTCTTTCTCAGTTCCTGCTTCTACCGGGGCTAAAACAGCTAAGCCTAAGTCTGTATCCGCTTTCTCCCTTATCTGTTGAGCAGTTTTTACAGCCTCTTCCTTTGAAATTATCTTTTTGGATAAAACACAGCCCTGCTTAAATAATTTTGAAACCTCCGCTCTTTTAGTTAAGGCCGCTGATATCGACCCCCCAGTGAAAGTTTCGACTAAAGCAAGAGAAGTGTTCTTTTCTATTAAAAGATTGCCGACAACCTCTTCTAAATTCTTGTTTTCACACGCATAGATTTTGTTTCCTAACCTTTTACATATTTCTCTCTCCACTGAGAGATCCAGGTCTTCTTGCGAATCTTTTTCATATCTCCAAGTAAGCCTAATGGCTACTTCCCCATCTCCAGCATAGGTGGCAATGGTAGGATTGGTCTGGGCCTTAATTAAATCAAGCAACCGATCTTCGACAGCAGCCTCTCCTAGACCAAAAACCCTTATGTATCTGGAAACAATCCTAAATTTTGATTTTTCTTCTAGGAAAGGGAGGACATACTCTTCAAACATAGGCTTCATTTCCGAAGGCGGTCCCGGCAACATTACTAAAATTTTCCCCTCAAATTCAATAATACATCCCGGTGCAGTTCCGTAAGGATTTCTCAAAACCAAACTTCCCTCCGGAAAATAAGCCTGCCGAATATTGTTTTCAGACATTTCCCAAGCGCGGCTTTTAAAGAGTTCCCTGATTTCCTGAAGGCTTTGCTCGTCAAGAATAAGTTTTTTGCCCACTGCCTTCGCCACGGTTTCTTTGGTCAGGTCATCCTGGGTAGGCCCTAAACCTCCGGTTAAAATAATTACATTTGATCTGCTCAAAGCTAAGTTTAAGGTCTTTTGCAACCTTTCCGGGTTATCCCCAACAACACTATGGTAATAAACATTAATTCCGATATCCTGAAGCCTTCTGGAAATGTATTGGGCATTAGTGTTTGCTATTTGCCCCATAAGTATTTCTGTTCCCACGGCAAGTATTTCTGAATTCATACAGTACACCTCTTTCCCGGTTTACAGATAATATTTATGTCAATTCCAAACTCAAACTTCCGGTTCTATAACCTTTAAGATCAAGGGTATTATAAGTGAAACCAATTTCAGCAAAGGCTTTCGAAATTTTAGCTGCTGTTTCGGAATCGATTATTCTTGAAAATTCCTCAGGTAAGATTTCAATTCTGGCTATTTTTTCATGGTGGCGAACTCTTACCTGTTTGAACCCCAATTCCAAAAGATATTGTTCTGCCGCATCAATCATTTTTAGTTTTTCTCTGGTGATCTGCGACCCATAAGGAATTCTCGAGGCCAAACAAGCCCCGGAGGGTTTATCCCAGGTGCTGAGTCCTAACTCCTGAGAGAGGAGGCGAAGCTCTTTTTTTGTAAATCCCGCTTTAAGTAAAGGGCTTTTTATTCCCAGCTCACGTAAAGCTTGCCTCCCCGGTCGGTAATCTTGAGTATCGTCAATATTAGATCCTTCCACAACATAGTTCAACCCCTGCTCTCGGGCATACTCTTTAAGGTTTTTGAATAAGCGTTTTTTACAAATATAACACCTATTGGGAGGATTTTGAACAAATTCTGGATCCTCTAATCCCTCGAAAAAGAATTCCCGGTGTTCTATGCCCAACTGGAGGCAAAAATCGTGGGCTTCTTTAAACTCTCTTTCAGGGAATAAGCTCGACCGGACTGTAACAGCAATGGCGTTTTTGCCCAGAACATCCCAAGCGCTTTTCACTAAGAGAGAGCTATCCACCCCTCCTGAAAAAGCGATAAGCACTTTCCCTAAGCTCTGAAAATCTTTACAAAGTAGATCTAGTTTTTCTCGGTAGGACATCTCTTCCCCCATATTTTAATGCTTTTATCTTAACCTGTTTAGTCGCTTTTCAAAAGAAATAAAACAAAAAACCAGCGAGTTACTAATAATTACCCGCTGGAAAATATATAATATTTTTTTGCAATTTATTAAACTTACATGACTGAAGCATCGAGACCAATCTAAAATACATTATAATATTTTCTTAATAACTCGGAATGATTATATTTCTTCCATTTTTCCAGTATTAGAAGTAGTGTCAGGGTTTAAAATTAACTGGCTTACATCTTTAACACGTACATTGCGGCCGGTCATAGAGCATACGCTTATGTAACCCTTTAATTTGTTGAGCTTCTCAGGAACTTCGCCTTCTTTGAAATAGTCGGTTACTTTCATAATTTCGTCCGGACCGTCTTCTAAGGTTACCAAGACATTAATAGGATGATGTCCAGTCGGACAATTCTTTACACATTCAACTTCTACTGAATACTTTTTCAAATTTATCACCCTCACTAATATTTTTATTTAAATGATATCATATCCTAAAAAATAATTCAAGCATTAGTGACAAACAGTGCTTTCCCTGCCGTTTAAAAGTATTCTACCACTTTTTTATTTTTATGACCAGGAAAACAAA
>JBMNOZ010000030.1:0-11589 GCA_050943335.1 Desulfitobacteriia bacterium
CTTACCGTATATTTTTAATGCTATTGTAGCTTAAGGGAGAAGGGGCTTCAAGATTTGACTAGGGTATTTACAACCATATGGTTGTAAATACCCTATTATTTTTTGTTTTTAATTTAAAGCCCTCCGCAATACAATTGGATTAACGAACATTGCTTAAAAATAAATGAATCCTTAAAGGAGGAAGAAGATGAGCATTAAATATGACCGCGTAGTAACAACAACAGCATGGTCACCTGGTCCAGGATGTCATGGAGGGTGTGGTGTAAAGCTTTATATTAAAGACGATAAAGTTGTGCGGGTCGAGGGGGATGACGACCATCCTTGGAATCATGGGCGAGCTTGCGCCCGTCTTTTAGCTATGACCCAATATATGTATCATCCGGATCGTTTGCTTTATCCGATGAAAAGGGTGGGCAAGAGAGGGGAAGGCAAATTTGAAAGAATTACTTGGGATGAAGCTTTTGATACTATTGAGCAAAAATGGACTCAACTAAAAGAGGATTATGGACCGGAATCTGTTATCTTTATTCAGGGTACAGGAAGGGATATCGGTGGTCCTATATCTATGCTTTGTTATTCTTTCGGCAGTCCTAACTGGACCCAACTGGGGCTTGCTGGGCAATCCTGTTACACTCCTCGTCTATGCACAATGATTGCTACCCAAGGGGATTTTGCAGTTGCTGACTGTTCTCAATTTTTTGAAAAACGCTTTGATGATCCCCGTTATGAAATTCCAAAATATATCATTATCTGGGCTCAAAATCCTGCTACAGGGTGTCCTGACGCTTTTCAAGGGCACTGGATTGTTGACTGTATGAAACGGGGGAGTAAGCTGATTGTAATTGATCCCCGTTGGACTTACTTTGCTTCCCGAGCGGAACATTTCCTCCAAATTCGTCCCGGAACCGATGGGGCCTTAGCTATGGGAATGATCAATTTAATAATTGAAAATGAATGGTACGATAAGGAATTTGTAGAAAAATGGACATATGGCTTCGAAGAAATGAAAGAAGCCGTTAAAGAATTTACTCTAGCGAAAACAGCAGAGATTACTTGGATTCCTGAAGAGGTTATTTTTGAGGCTACCAAAGCTTACGCTTTAAACAGGCCCTCTGCAATTCACTGGGGACTTCCTATTGACCAGTGTCCCGAAGGCACTGCAGTAGCTCACGCTGTGGAAGCACTCTGGTGCCTAACTGGCAATCTGGATGTGCCGGGAGGGAATGTAATAGCCAAAAACGCTTATAATGTAACTCAGTATCCCTATAGTACAGATCAGCTTAAAGATGTATACGGTGATGATATTCTTGACCGGATCAATGCCAAACGTATCGGTGCTAAACGTTACAAATATCTTGCTAATATGCGCAGTTGGGGTCAACCGGATATGGCTGTGGAGCAGATGCTAACAGGAGATCCTTACGAGATCAGATCAGCTTGGATTCAAACCTCCAATCTTTTTGGGGGACAGGCAGCAGACATGAAAAAGCATTATAGAGCATTGATGAAGATGGAATTCAATGTTGTGGTTGATACTTTCCATAACCCGACGACAATGGCTGTGGCCGATATCATTCTCCCGGCGGCTACTTTCGCCGAGAAAGAAAGTTTCCGCGCTTGGTACCAGCCCTTACAGCTTATCCAGCCCGGAGTTCAGGTTGGGGAGTGCCGTTCGGATTGGGAAATAAATATGGAATTGGCCAGACGTTTTAACCCGGCCTTTAGAGAGAAATATCCTACCTTTAAAGCCCTGGTTAACGAGCGTATAGCAAAAGCAGGCTTGGATTGGGATTCTTTAGCTTCCATGGGGGGGTGGAAATATCCTACTGAGGAGGAATCACCTTCGTCTGTACCTTATAGGCGTTATGAAAAAGGTTTACTCCGGCCTGACGGGAAACCGGGATTTAACACTCCGACAGGGAAAGTAGAGTTTTATTCGCTCCTCAATGAAGAATATGGAATACATCCCACCCTCTGGTATTCGGAGCCCCCGGAAAGTGAAGTCCGGACCCCTGAATTGTTTAAGAAATATCCCTTAATTATGGTTTCCGGCCGACGGAGCCCGGTTTATTTCCACTCCGAACACAGAAATATTCCTTGGTTAAGGGCTTGTGACCCTTATCCTCTTGTAGAAGTTCATCCTCAAGTTCTGAAAGAACTTAAGGTGGAGGACGGGGAATGGGTATGGATCGAAAATGATCGGGGGCGTATCAGACGCAAGGTCAAAGCCAATCCCAGTATGCATCCGGGTACAGTAAGTGTTCCCCATGGCTGGTGGCTTCCGGAGACTGAGGGTCCGGGACCGAACTTTTATGAGGCTTGGGACCTTAATTGCAATATTTTGATCCCCCTCGATACCCAGGGTGAATCTGGTTATGGGGGAGGAGCTTATAAGACCACTCTAGTTCGTTTGGTTAAAATGAGCCCCAATGATGATCCTCATCCAAATGATGAACCGGAATGGAAAAGATCCTAAGGAATTAAATCATTAAGAGGCTTAACAAAAAAGATAATGGAAAGGATAGATAATATGGGGAGAAAAGGTCTTTTATTTGATATGGAATATTGCACCGGCTGTCAGGCATGTACTGTTGCCTGTAAGCAGGAAAATGACTATGATGCAGATACCTGGGGGATTATAGTTAAAGAACTAATACTGACCCATCCCAGCGGTCATGTACAGATAGATTACCTACCTTTTCCGACAACATTATGCACACTCTGCACAAAACGTATAGCCAGTGGTTTTGATAGCCGCCCGGCTTGCGTAAAGTGCTGTCAATCTTCTTGTATAGAATATGGGGATGTAGAAGACCTATATTCCAAGATGCAAACGATGAAACGTCCGGTGCTTTACAGCCCAAAGGGTTAATGATTTTTAAGAGCTGAATTTAACTAGTATAAAGGAGCGGTCAAGCAGTGCTTTTTGGAAAGCAATTGACTCGCTCCTCTTTGTGTTTTCGGCTTACTTTTGTTATAAAGGGTGTCGAACTATATTTTACCTCAAAAACTAATGATATAATAAATTATAAAGGATAATTTTTACAAAAAGAAACCGAGGTTTAAGATGGATTTGCTTCAAGTAAGCATCGCGTATGCCGGGTACAACAAAGATGAAAAGATTATAAGAGATATTAACTTTTCCTTAAAATCCGGTGAATTACTAGGAATAATTGGGCCAAATGGATCTGGGAAAAGCACACTTCTTAAAGCAATAATCGGGTTATTGCCTAATATTTGTGGCGAAATAGTTTTTAAGGGCAAGAAAAAAAGATATGCTTATATTCCGGAACAGCCTACTTTTTATGAAGAACTAACCTTAATAGAACATTTGGAATTGGCTGCCGCGGCCTATTCCATTACTGGCAGGGAGTTTGAAAAAAAGAGTCAGGAATTGCTAACCATGTTTAAACTCCATGATGTTAAGCATCTGCTGCCGATTAATTTTTCCAAGGGAATGCAGCAAAAAACAATGCTGATCATTGGATTTTTAGTTCAACCGGATATTTTTATTATAGATGAGCCATTCATCGGTTTAGATCCCAGGGCCGTGAAAAGTTTTCTCGTTTTGTTAAATATAGCTTTAAAAGACGGGGCCGGAGTTCTAATGTCTACTCATGTTTTAGATACGGCGGAAAAGATTTGTGAATCCTTTGTTTTGTTATCGGAAGGGAACTTAATATATAAGGGCAGTTTAGAGGAAATTAAGAAAAGCTGCAATATGCCCCAGGCCTCTCTTTTCGATTGTTTTGATTATTTGATGGAGATTAATGATGACTGCTAAAAGATTGTTCTTGGACCGGGTTCTTAGGGAGTGGAGATTCCATCTGAGGACTTTAAAAATTGTTGTTGATTGGGTCATATCCCTTTACTTTATAGTCCCTATACTAGTATTTGGAGTAGCAACTTACTTCACTTGGCTAAAAACGCCCCCTCTTTGGCTGGAACAACTGCCTTTAATCAATTTGGCCGGTGTTTTAGTTATTTTTATAATTCGTGGGTATATCAGGGTCTTTATGGAGGAAGCGGATAAGCTTTTTTTGTTCCAACAAAGGCAATGGCTTAAGGAAATAAAAAAGATGGGGATTATTTATTCCCTTATCATCAATGCAGTTATTTCCTCAATTATTTTTCTTGTCTTAACTCCCTTTTTATTGTTGCAATATAAAGTGGGGCCTTATTCAATAGCTGTTTGGTGCATTTTAGTAGTGATTCTCAAAACTATGAGTGGGGTCGGCAAACAACTTGCCGGTTATATTTTCTCCGGGTGGAGATTAAGACTGATTATATGGTTAATATATTCGCTAATAGGGAGCTATTATTTTATTAGTCTAATGTACTTGGAGAAGAGAATCCTATTCTCCGTCCTGACCTTAATCTCGATTATAGTTTTTATCCTTTTTACACGTCGTCTCTTAGATTTTCCAAATACTTTTTGTAAAGATATTATTAGGGAAAAATTTATAAAATATCGCTTTGTAAATTTTATTATGTCCGCCTCAGGTTACGATCAACGTAAAAGTATTATATTATTCAGAAAAAGACCCTTGTTTTTTAGATCCTCAGGGCATATTTATAAACAGCGGACAACAGAGAACATTCTTGCTGAAACTTTTCTGAAAACAACTCTTCGGAATAGTAAAGATATTCTTTATATGTTTCAAACAGTAATAATATGTACTCTTTTCTCTTTAGCCCTGCCAAAGGGTTGGAAATGGGCCGGTTTAATTGTTTTCGCCTTCTTATTTGTTAAAATTTGTGGTCTTTGCTGGGGAAGAGGAAGGGCTAAAGATTTTTTTAAGATGTTTCCTTGGCGGGTTGAGGATATAATGAAAGCCGGAAGGAAGGTAAACTTCCTTTTATTTTCCTTATTTTTCCTGCCTGTAAGTTTTACTTTAGGAATAACCCATTCAAGGTTCGGTGTCTTAATATTTATAATTCTAGGAGAACTTATCGGATATTTTTTGATCCGTATTAATCAACTGTTTAAGACAATATAATATGAAGTTTTTGGCTTAGAATTAAATATCATGTTAGCATTATATAGAGAGAATTATGTCTCCTTAAAAACGGTTTTGGGAATTAGTTATTAGCTAAACAATGAGTTATAATAAGTAGTATTGAATTTTGAAACAGGAGCGGACTTTATCTTGAGCAACACTGAATTCAGCACAGAATACAGATTAAGAAGATCGACAGGAAAGAGTAGTAGCTATCAGGAATTCAAAAAGGGAGTAAAAAAGGGACTTCCCATTGCTTTTGGTTATCTCCCGGTGTCTTTTGCCTTCGGGCTTATTGTTGTTAAAGGGGGGTTGCCGGTTTGGGTGGCAGTTTTGATATCCATGACTAACCTTACCTCTGCGGGTCAATTTGCAGGGGTGGGTTTGATTTTTGCCCAAGCTGCCTACACAGAGATAGCTATTACTACCTTTGTGATTAATTTAAGATATATGTTGATGTCCTTTTCACTTTCGCAAAAAATCTCCGAAAAAATGCCCCGCTTAAAAAGGGGGATAATGGCTTTTGGAATTACTGATGAGACTTTTGCTATGGCCTCTTTGGAAAAGGAAGAGATTACCTTTCCTTTTATGATGGGTTTAATATCCTGCCCTTATTGGAGTTGGGCTTTGGGAACAGGACTGGGAGCAATGTTAACTGCTTACTTGCCTGTAAATTTGCAAAAGGCCATGGGAATCGCTTTATATGCCATGTTTATTGCCCTTATAGTTCCGGCTGCGAAAAAATCCAAGGCTGTGCTCCTGGTGGTAATTGTTGCGGTCTTTATAAGTTCCCTTTTTAAATTTACCCCTTTCTTAAAAGAGCTTTCCACTGGCTGGGTTATTATCATTGCTACAATTCTAGCTTCTGCTGTTGGGGCGATGTTTTTCCCCAGATCGGAGGATGAGATATGAATCAGACCTATGTTTTATTGGCCGTACTACTGATGGCAGTAGTTACTTATTTACCCCGGATGGCCCCAATAGTCGTTTTTAAACGTAAGATTAAATCTGTAAGAATTAAATCATTCTTTTACTATACCCCTTACGCGGTCTTGGGGGCGATGACTTTCCCCAGCATTTTTTATTCGACAGGCAATTTCTATTACTCGCTAGCTGGAGCTTTAATGGCTTTAGTTTTGGCTTATTTGGAGCAAGGTTTAATGAAAGTAGCTTTGAGCGCAGTTTTAGTTGTGGTGGTTTGTAGTTATTTGTTTTAAGGCCTCAGAGGAGAGAGCAAGGTTTTTAAAGGAGATTCAGTTGTGTTTGTGGAAGTTAGCTGATGGAGAATTATCATATCGGAGGTTAATTCGTGGCTCGGAAAAAGCGTAAAGTAGTAAGAAAAAAAGATAAATTAGCCAGGACAATTAAAAATGAAATTATTGGCATTGTAATCATGGGCCTTGCTTGCTTGGGATTTGTTATTCTTTTTAGTGAGAATAGCAGTCCAGTAGCGGTCTATTTGGTTCGGTTTTTTAGACTTTTAGCCGGTGATGGAAGTCCCGGAATTTTTATAATGTTAGGCGTGCTAAGTATAAACTTCATGGCTAAAAATAAAAAGAGTTTCCGTACGCGGATGATAGGTTTTTTCATCTTGTGGCTATCTTTTCAAGGATTTATTCATTTAGGGTTTGCTGGTGATTTGGATTCCGCTGGGTTAGTTGATTTCGGAAAGGCTGGAAAAGGCGGGGGCTTAATTGGAGCAGGTTTGAGCGTTTCCTTATACAGCGTCTTTGATAAAACAGGGAGCTATGTTGTTCTTACAATATTTACAGTAATTGGTTCTATGTTGGCCTTTAATCGTTCTTTAGTTGAAACAATTGTTGATTTCACTTGTCTTTGTAGGCAAGCTGCTGGGGCGGTAAAAACACAAATAAGCGATTTTTTTAAGGTTTTGGAAAGTCAAGGGCAGGAAAAGGCCATTAAAAAGAAGGAAAAGCAAAGAATTAAAGAGGAGGAAGCCCGGGCGAAAAAAGAGGCGGCATTTATCGATAAGGATTATGACGTTGAAACCATAGACTCACCCCTAGAAGATAGTTTTCTCCAAACGGAAGCAATTGAGTTTGGCCAAAACCTAGATTTCAGTCAGGAATATAATAATGAGCAGCGAGAAACGGCGATAGAAAAAGAAGAACCTAAACAATCCTTTGCAACTCCCAAAACAAACGAGACTGAAATAACGAAAGCTTACTCCTTACCTCCTTTACAATTATTGCGCAAACCGATGAAAAAAGGAGGACAAAAGGCTAATAAAAATCTTGTTGATAGTGTTAGGCTTCTGGAGGAAACCCTGGCCAGTTTTGGGGTTAAAGTGAAAGTAACTCGGGTTATCCAGGGGCCAACGATAACCCGCTTTGAGGTTCAGCCGGCGCCGGGAGTAAAAGTCAGCAAAATAACAAGTTTGGCCGATGATATCGCTTTAAACCTTGCATCCTCGGATGTGAGAATGGAAGCCCCTATTCCCGGAAAATCAGCAGTGGGTATTGAGGTGCCTAATAGAGAAGTATCGTTAGTACATCTTCGTGAAGTACTTGAATCTAAGGAGTTTCAAAATTCAAAAAGCAAGCTAAGTGTAGCTTTAGGCAAAGATATTGCCGGCATGCCGGTTATTTGCGATTTAACGAAAATGCCCCATTTACTTATTGCCGGGGCCACCGGTTCGGGGAAATCTGTGTGCATTAATACCGCAATAGCCAGCATTGTCTACAAAGCAAAACCAGAGGAAGTAAAGTTGCTTTTGATTGATCCTAAAATGGTAGAATTGACGATTTATAATGGGATCCCTCATTTGATAGCTCCAGTGGTTACTGAACCGAAGAAAGCAGCCAGTGCTTTAAAATGGATTGTAACGGAGATGGAAACCAGGTATGAACTATTTGCTGCATTAGGTGTCAGGGACATTGTAAGGTACAATTTTATAGTTAGGGATAAAAAAGATGAATCTCAAAAACAACTTCCTTATATCGTTGTTATTATTGATGAACTTGCTGATTTAATGATGATTTCGCCGGTGGATGTGGAAGAAGCGATCTGTCGCCTGGCCCAAATGGCCAGGGCGGCGGGAATTCATTTAATTGTTGCCACCCAAAGGCCGTCGGTGGATGTTATAACCGGTTTAATAAAAGCGAATATTCCCTCCCGAATAGCTTTTGCTGTTTCCTCGCAGACCGACTCCAGGACAATTTTAGATACCGGGGGAGCCGAAAAACTTCTAGGCAGTGGGGATATGCTTTATAATCCCATTGGTTTTAGTAAGCCTCTTCGGGTCCAGGGATGTTTTTTAGGAGATAAAGAAATTAGAAACATTGTTAACTATCTTGTTAAACAAGCAAAACCGGAGTATCATGAAATACCGGAGGTTCCTTTACAATCCTCAACCGATTCTGAGCCGGAAGATGAGCTTTTTTACAAGGCAGCCAATGTCTTTTTTGAGAATAATACGGCTTCGGTATCACTTTTGCAAAGGAAATTAAGGATTGGATATGCCAGGGCAGCCCGTTTGATGGATATTATGGAGGACAAAGGGATTGTGGGACAGTATGAAGGTTCAAAACCTAGAGAGCTTTTGATTTCCAAAGGGCAATTTGAACAATTATATGGAAAACTAGATAATTCATAATTGAAATTAAAAGAATGCACAATAGAAGAAGGAATCGAAAACAAGGTTATAGAATAAGGATTTAATTGGGAATTATTGCCGCTCCTAATTGTTTTTGTTACAAAGAGCGGAAATGGTGAAGAAATCAGCAACTTAACCTATAAATCTAGAGATATTAAATAAGAAGCAGGTGGTAGAAGTTATGGCCGGCGAAGGACAAATTCTGCGAAACGCCAGAGAAGAAAAGGGTTGGAGTTATCAAGATGTGGAAAAAGCCCTTAAAATAAGGGTCCGGTATTTACAAGCTTTGGAGAATGAAGAGTATAATATCTTACCGGGCACAGCTTATACTAAAGGTTTTTTGCGTACCTATGCTAGACATCTGAACTTAGATCCTGAAGAAATCATAAGCCTATTTAATGCTTCCAGTGAGGAAGAAAAAGAAAATATCGATCATTTACCATTAAAGCCAATTTCCAACTCCGCAATGTGGTTTAAACCGGCTATAATTTTAGTAATGGCTCTTGTCGCTATAGGTATAATATTGGGAATTTATTTTTTTAGTAAAGGCAATAGCGATCCTAAAAATAGCTATAATCCGCCTCCCTTGCCAAGTTCTCCGGCAGAGGAAAACTCTGAGAGCTTGGAAAATGAAGAATCTCTACCTCCTGAATCCCCTTCTTCTGAAGAGGAGCCTTTTGAGGAAGAGATTTATAGCGGGATTGTCGCCGAGCTCTCGTTTACACAAGACTGCTGGATGGTGGCGAAAGTAGACGGGCAAACCAAAATAAATGGCATGAATGCCGCTGGAACATCACAAGTTTTGCAGGGCGAAGAAAGAATTGACTTTATTTCAATAGGTAATGCTGGCGGAGTAGTGTTAAAACTTAATGGAATTGATGTTGGGCCTATAGGGGCAGCAGGGGAAGTTATTTCCAACTTTTCTCTGACTGAAGAGACTTTAAAAGAATTATCGGCGGGAAATGATATTTTACCTTAATGTTTTAGTTTTATATTAAAACTAAGACCCTGTCGCACAATCTTGCTTAAGAAAATCTTCACTATAGCTACTATTCAAATCCTGGGCTCAAACAGATCTATTTACGATAAGTGGATTTATCGGAGACAGGAGGAGACGAAGTTATGAAATTAAGTTCGAGCATCCTCGTGGATTGTTTGCGGGAAAGGTTTGAGATAGTTAAAGAAAACTTAAAAAGTGAAGAACGATTATTCGATCAAGTCCTCCTCATTGGCCAGAAGACTCTTTTTGAAGACGGAAAAGTGTACGTCGCTAAAGGAACAGACCTGCCTAAAAAACCTTTTTTTGGAGGGTATTGTGCTATAGTCAGCCTTGGTGCTGCTGATCGGTGTTATTTGGCTGCCACTTGTGATTACATTGAACTGCCGGAAAATAGTTTAGTCGCGGAAGTGCTCAATTGCATTCAGGGGGCGTTTAATAAGTATTTAACATGGCACAAACAGTTGAATGATATGTTGTTGAGCGGTAAAAGTATTCAGGATATGCTGGAAGCATCTTTGCCGATTTTTGAAAACCCAATTTATTTTCATGATCGGGATTACCGGTTTATTGCCTATGTAGAGGGCCCTGATTTACCTGGACCGGTAGATGTCTATGGTATCCGGGAAAACAACGGTCGACTCTCTCCCGAAGAGGTGAACCTACTGCGAAGAACACCGGGATTTGAAAAGACCTTTGAAACAACGAAGACTATTTACTATACTGATAAAGGAAATTATAACTATATTTACAACAATATACGAGTAAATGGAAAATTCCAGGGCCGAATATTTGTCACGGAACGGGTTCGCCCCATTAAGAGGGGCGATTACGCTCTACTTGATGAACTCTCCCGTTTGATCGAAATAACCTTTTTTAACCGTTATTTTATTTATGCCGGCCGCTATCGAACTTTGGAACAGCAGTTGGTTAGAATGCTGGATGAAGAGCCCTACGATATGAATGCTTTAAGAGAGGGAATGGAAGAACTTAATTGGGGCCGATACGACTCTTACTTTTGCTTTCAAATCCAAATGCAGAAAGTGGATACCAGCCTGAATACTATTGTTAGTACTTGCGAGCTGATTGAATCTAAGCTTAAAGGTTGCTATACTTTCCCATACAAAAATAATATCGCCGGGATTGTATTTATTGGGCGATGGGAAGATAAACGTTTTTCCGAGCTATCCCGTGTTTTGTCTATCCTCGAGAATCTTGGCTTGTATGCTGGCGTTAGTTTAATGTTTAGTGATATTTTCAATTTCCCAAAATATTATGATCAAACGGGGAAGGCTTTAAAATATGGAATTAGAAAGGATAAGGAACAAAGAATCCATTTCTTTGAGGATTATTCTTTTTTGTATATGCTTGATTGTTGTATCAATCAAATGTCTCCCGGTATGTTATGTCCTCCTAAACTCCAAAAACTAATTGAATACGATAAGAAAAACTCGACCTCTTATGTATCTACCCTGCGTGTGTACCTGGAAAATGAGTCTCGACCAGCAAAAGCAATCAAAAAGCTTTTTATTCATCGAAGTACTTTTGTTTATCGCCTGGAGAGGATTAAAGAGATTATGGGGGTAGACCTCGAAGACAATACGACTAGACTTCATTTTCTTCTCGCTTTCCAATTGTTTGATAGGTATAAAGAGGTTAATCATCGTTTTACAAATGATATTCCGGAAAATTTTCTGCCTTTATAGCAGGTTGAAATTAGGTAGATAATTAGTTTTTTTATGGCAAAAGAAAGGAGCTCTAAACCGTTAGTGGTCAAGGTTTAGAGTTTTTTATATTTAAAAATAGGCTTCTTTTGTATGCCATAATCGTACAAATTGATTAAGAGAACCAATTATATAAATTTTTATCGATAGTGTACAATTAAGTTCGCAAAAGTAAAAAGGAAAAACCATCGGCAACTCCGAAAATGGTAAGTGATGAGCAAACCAGAAAGGAGTTTTAACCGATGGTCTACT
>JBMNOZ010000016.1:0-49277 GCA_050943335.1 Desulfitobacteriia bacterium
AGGCGTGATAGCGAACGAAAGTGAGCGGAGCGAATCCCGTCTTCCGCTCCAAGCTTAAAATTAGGATTCGAATGCGTAATGCGACTTATGGGAGCATTACGCCCGATGTAGAGGTTACCGATTGAGAATCAAGGTAAGCATTTTTAGCCCAGGCGTGATAGCGAACGAAAGTGAGCGGAGCGAATCCCGTCTTCCGCTCCAAGCTTAAAATTAGGGTTCGAATGCGTAATGCGACTTATGGGAGCATTACGCCCGATTTATTTAGGAAGGTTTCCGTTTAATTGGGTCCAATGGAAGTGATTTTAGTTTTTGAAGGATAGCGAACTGCCGCTCCAAGCCTCCATGAACTTTAGCGAGCGGAGGTTCTAATCAAGCCTTTGAATCAGTTTGATGCTGATTTTTTGTATCTTTAGGTAGCTAAATGATTAAGAAGGAGGATATTAATGGCTACTCATATCAAGACGATTATTAAAGGCAATTTAAGTTCGACCATTAAAACAGGGGGTTGCGGGAAGTGTCAAACTTCGTGCCAGTCAGCCTGTAAAACCTCTTGTACGGTCGGTAATCAAATTTGTGAAAAATAAAAGGGTTATTCTCTAAAAGATGGGACCATGTTTTTAAGGCAAGGTCCTATTTTCATTTTTGGGGCTTAAAAAGAAATTCATGCTTTTTAGCAGAGTAATGGTATAATAAAGAGAACGCTATTCATAAGGTGAAGGGAAACAAATGTTAGATCTTAGAAACTACTTAATTCATAAAAATGTCCATGTTTATCAGCAGGGGGATCTGAATATCGCTTACGATGTCAATTCCGGTTCCCTTCATGTTCTAGACGAGCAAGCCTTTGCCCTTCTTAAGGAGATAGGCGAAATTCAAAAGGTTGGGAATATAGAACTTGACTGCCAGGAAGAGATTTTAGCCCAAGCGGGGACCGGGCTATCTGCTTCCGTTAAAAATAGAATTTTAGATGAATTCGGCGAGCTACAAGCTCAGAAGATTCTTTTTTCGCCGGAGATTGCAGAAACAGAACCCTCCTACCCTGAAACTCCGCTTCTTAAGGCGATGTGTTTACATGTGGCTCATGATTGTAATTTGCGGTGCAGGTATTGTTTTGCCGATACCGGCCCGTTCCAGGGGAAACGGGAGCTAATGAGTGCGCAGACCGGAAAACTGGCCTTGGACTTTTTACTTAAACATTGTGGCCCTCGGCAGAAATGTGAGGTTGATTTCTTCGGCGGTGAGCCGCTTATGAACTTTGCAGTAGTGCAGGAGCTTATTGCTTATGGCCGGGAAAAGGCGGCTGCGGTTGGAAAAGAAATAAATTTTACCCTGACGACTAATGGGGTTTTGTTAGATGAAGCAGTTGCAGATTATTTGGAGGCAGAAGGGGTCAGCGTTGTTTTAAGTTTGGACGGGCGTAAGGAAGTTAATGACTTCATGCGCCCGGATGTAGGGGGACGGGGAAGTTATGACCGGGTAGTGCCTCGCATCCTTAATTTTATAGCCAAAAGACCGAATACCTCGCCTTATGCAACTGGGCAATACTATTATGTTCGAGGCACCTACACCCATTATAATCTCGATTTTTATCGGGATGTGCTGCACATGGCTGATTTAGGCATAAAAAGAATTTCTGTAGAGCCAGTAGTTGCTCCTCCAGAGGCGGATTATGCTCTTAGAGAGGAGGATATTGTTGTGCTTGAAGAAAGCTATGATGTTTTGGCCCAAAAAATAATGGAATACCGTGAAAGAGGACAGGACTTTTCCTTCTTTCATTTTAACGCCGGCCTTGCAGATGGCCCTTGCTTACCCAAACTCCTTTCCGGTTGTGGAGCAGGTCATGAATATGTCGCTATTGCACCTAATGGGGACATTTATCCCTGCCACCAATTTGTAGGCCAGGACCGGTTTAAAATGGGTTCTCTTTATGATTTTCAAGTTAAACTTAAAAAAGATGTGGTGCAAAAGTTTCGCAAGGCTCACATTTATTGCAAAGAGGAGTGCCGCTCGTGTTGGGCTCGCTTTTCTTGTAGCGGAGGTTGTCATGCTGCGAACAACGCTTTCGGGGGCGGCTTAAACAGGGTATATGATTTGGGCTGCAAATTGCAGAAGAAAAGGTTGGAAGTGGCTTATTACCTAAAAATTAAAGAAGCCCTCAAAAGGGAGCGAAATAAAAGTTTATTAGAAGAATGAAGTTCGGATTCGCCATATATATAATAAGGAAGGGTGAAAAGGGTGAGGAAAAAGCATCAAAAGATTGTTATAGGAGTAATTACGGCAATCATATGTGTTGCTCTTCTGGGATCTACAATGATTAATATCTTTCACCCCCAGTCGGAAGTTCCAGCTGGGGATGAGGCGCAGGAGATTTTAACTCAGGAATATAACCAGAGAAAGCAAATTGTAGATATTTTTAAAGAAAAGTTAGAGAAAGAGCCGGAGAACTTGGAGGTTCAAAAACACCTTGCGGATGCCTATTTTTCTAAAGCCTTAATTTCAGAAAGATTCAGTGGAGAGGAATTTCAAGAGGATTTAAAGAACGCTAAACGCTTGTACCAAGAGCTACTTACCGTTGAAGAAAATAACGAAGTTTTGCTGAGTTTGGCTAATACTGCTTTTCTGCTGGGAGATTCGGAATTGGCAGGCTCATCATACCGAAAGGTGTTGAGTAAGGAACCAGATAATATAGAAGCTTTGTTTCGTTACGGGATATCTCTGTTTTATTTAGAGCAGGATAAGGAACAGGCCTTAGAATTCTTGCAAAAGGCTCATGATCTCAGTGAGGATAAAGATTTCAAAAAGAGATTACAAGAAATGATCACTTTGATTAATAACACGGAACTTAATAACACGGAACCGTCCCCTGAGCCTTAAAATTTAAAAATAGGGTAGGAAACCTAAATAAAGAATAAGATCAAAATTCTAAGGCGGGTGAGAAGCATGTATTTTGCTACTCTCGCGAGTGGCAGTTCCGGGAATGCTATAATTGTCGGCGAGGAAAAGAGAAGTTTTCTTGTGGATTGCGGAATAACGGCAAAGAGGCTTTTGGCAAACTTAAAGATGATAGATATACCTTCCTTCCAAATCGAAGGAATTATTATAACCCATGAGCATTCTGATCATATTAAAGGGGTGGGTGTCTTAGCTAGGAAGTTGGAAATCCCAATTTATGCCACTAGTTTGGTTTGGGGGGAAATGGAGCAGAATCTGGGAAGGCTTAAACCGGAGCAAAAGGTTATTATTGAGAAGGAAGTTAATCTAGCAGGAATGCATATTAGATTGGTGCCCACTTCCCACGACAGTAAAGATAGCTATGGTTTAAAAATAACTGGACAGCAGCATACCTTGGCGATCGCAACGGATAGCGGGATTATTACGGCGGAAATGGACAAATATTTTCAAGGATGCGATGCATATATCGTGGAAGCTAATCACGACTCTAAAAGATTATGGGAAGGCAAATATCCCTGGTATTTAAAGCAAAGAATAAGCAGTAAAAAAGGACATTTAAGCAACAATGACCTGGCAGAGGCCCTTAAAGAATGGCTCACTGAGAAGGCTCAAAAAGTAGTTCTAGCCCACCTCAGTGCAGAAAACAATACTCCTCAATTAGCACTGGCTACTGTTTTGGGAACTTTGAGGGCCTTAAAGGTTAGAGCGAGATGCCCTAATTTGAAATTTAGCGTTGCCTCGAGGCATGTACCACGTGAACTTGTAAAGCTTAATTAATAAAACAGCGGCAGGAGGGTGAAAATATGGATTATGAACGCGACTATTATGAACCAAAGCGTAAACCTGGAATTCTCTCGACTGTATTATTAGCCGTCTTTTGTGCTATCCTTGGTGGCTTAATTGCCGTGGTTCTTATTCCCCGGGTATATCCTCAAACCGACTTATTTGCTGGAGGAAATAGGGTGGTACTACACCAGGGAGAGGCTCCGCCGCTTACCTACAATTCAGAGGAAACGGAATCCCCGGTTATAAAGATTGCTGAAAGTGTCGGCCCTACGGTTGTCGGGGTTGCCAACTTTCAGTCTAGGGGGAATATGTTTGGGGCTGGGGGCTTAACAGAAGTCGGAAGTGGCTCAGGTTTTATAATCAATGCTGAGCATGGTTATGTGGTAACAAATTATCATGTAGTAAAAGGGGCGGAAAAGTTGATGGTCTCTCTAGCCGACGGACGTGATTTATCGGCGGTTATAGTAGGCCAGGATGCCAGAACAGATCTGGCAGTAATAAAGATAGAAAATCCTACCAACCTTAAAGCGGCCCAATTAGGCGATTCAAGGGCCTTGAAAGTAGGTCAGCCAGTAGTGGCCATCGGCAATCCGGGAGGAAAAGAGTTCGCTCGGACCGTAACTGTTGGTGTGGTGTCAGCCACGGATCGATTTTTGATGCTAGAAGGAGAAGCGAGCTTTAGTCTTATCCAAACTGACGCTGCAATCAACCCTGGTAACAGCGGCGGGCCTTTGGTGAACTACCACGGGCAAGTGGTCGGAATTAATTCCGCGAAAAACAGTGCTTTAGGTTTTGAAGGTATGGGATTTGCAATTCCGATAACCGATGCCCTACCGGTTATCCAACAAATAATTGAAAAGGGCTATGTGAGTCATCCCGCTCTACAGGTGAATATTGATGATCGATATACCGAGGAATATGCCAGCTACAGGGGTTGGCCTGCCGGTTGTTATATCGCTAAAGTTCAGGAAGGCGGGGCTGCTCATAAAGCGGGTTTGCGAGCAGGCGATATAATTACAGCGATAAATGATGTAGAGACGAGTAATTCCCTTAAACTGACCCATCAACTCTTCAAATATAAACCCGGGGATACTGTAAAGGTAACATATTTTCGAAATCAAAATATTGATACAGTAAGTGTTACTTTAGGGGAGATCCGCTCGGAGTAGGCTGACTCCTTTAAGGATCTATGGTAGAATTAACATAGAAGGAATTGCGAAAGAAGGTCATAGGTCAATACCAGATAGATAATGTATTAATCTGTTCCCTTAAAATTTCAAGTAGAATAAATATAAATAGATTGGAGAAGGAGCTTTCTTTACAAAGGAGAAAAGATTAATGGGTGAAATCCTGCATATTGGTTTGGATGTGGGTTCAACAACGGTAAAAGTGGCTGTCCTTGATGGGAGAAACAATTTGGTTTTTAGTCATTACCAAAGGCATTTTTCCGATGTTCAACACACAGTAGGCAACCTTTTGCAGAAAATGTATGTTCAATTTAAAGACGCGCGGGTAACAATAAATGTTACCGGTTCCAGCGGAATGTCATCATCAGAGCAAATCGGAGCACCTTTTGTTCAAGAGGTTATCGCTGGGAGTAAAGCCGTACAAACCTTTATACCGGAAACCGATGTTGCTATTGAGCTCGGCGGGGAGGACGCTAAAATAACCTATTTTGGTGATTCTCCGGAACTGAGAATGAACGGTACTTGCGCCGGAGGTACGGGGGCTTTTATTGATCAAATGGCTATCCTCCTGAAAACGGATGCTGCTGGGCTCAATGAGCTGGCCAAAAGACATCGTGAGATATACCCGATTGCTTCTCGGTGCGGGGTATTTGCTAAAACGGATATTCAGCCTTTACTCAATGAAGGGGCGGCGAAAGAAGATATTGCAGCTTCGATTTTTCAGGCGGTTGTAAATCAGACTATTGCTGGTTTAGCCTGTGGTAAACCTATTAAAGGGAAAGTTGCTTTTCTTGGTGGCCCGCTTTCATTTTTATCAGAACTCCGTCAACGCTTTATTGAAACCCTTAATCTCGGTCCGGAGGAGATTATTATACCGGATAATGGCGAGTTCTTTGTGGCTATTGGAGCCGCTTTGGCTTCCCAAACCAGTGAAGTTATCGATTTTCAGGATATTTATGATAATATTCCTAATCTGCATAACTCCTCAACCTCGACCACAATATTGCAGCCTCTTTTTAAAGATCAGACTGATTATGAGATGTTTAGACAAAGGCATCGTAAACATTCAGTTCCCAAAAAGAGTTTAAACGAAGTGCAAGGACGTTGTTTCTTAGGGATTGATGCCGGTTCGACTACGACAAAACTGGCATTAATTGATGAGGCTGGAAACTTAGTTTATTCCCACTACAGTGGAAATGGTGGGAGCCCTTTAAAATCCACGGTAACTGCTTTGCGTAAACTTTATCAGGCTTTACCGGAAGGCGTGGAAATAGCTTGCTCCGTAGTCACTGGCTATGGAGAAGCGCTTTTGAAAGCAGCTTTGGAAGTTGACTACGGTGAGATTGAGACCGTGGCTCATTATAAAGCAGCGGAGTACTTTCTTCCCGGGGTAGACTTCATATTGGATATCGGCGGGCAGGATATGAAATGTATGAAGGTACAGGACGGAGTTATTAACAATATTATGCTCAATGAGGCCTGCTCCTCCGGCTGCGGGTCCTTTATTGAAACTTTGGCAGAATCCCTTGGTTTAACGTTGGAGGAGTTTGTGCAAAGAGGGTTAAAGTCTGATTCCCCGGTAGATTTGGGGACCCGGTGTACGGTATTTATGAACTCTAAAATAAAACAAGTTCAAAAAGAAGGAGCGGATATCGGTAGTATTGCCGCCGGTATCGCTTATTCCGTGGTAAAAAACGCTCTGTACAAGGTTATTCGTTTTCATAGTGGCGAGGAGATTGGAAAAAAGGTGGTGGTTCAAGGCGGCACCTTTAATAACGATGCTGTCTTGCGCTGCTTTGAATTAGTTACTGGGCAGGAAGTGATCCGACCCGATATTGCCGGGATAATGGGTGCTTTTGGAGCGGCATTAATAGCAAGGGAAAACTATGTCCCAGAAAAGAAATCCACATTAATCGCCGAAGAGGAATTGAAGGACTTTAAAACAGAGATTTGTACCAGGTATTGTAATTTATGCGGCAACAATTGTCTGTTAACGGTGAATAGATTTTTTGACGGTCGGGAGTTTATAACAGGCAACCGTTGTGAAAGGGGAGCAGGTTTAGAAGATACAGGCAGTGATATCCCCAATCTCTACAAGTATAAATATCGCCGTTTGTTTAATTATAAACCTTTGCCAAAAAACCAGGCTTTTCGAGGAGAAATAGGTATTCCTAGAGCTTTAAACATGTATGAACATTATCCTTTCTGGTTTACCTTTTTTACTGAATTAGGGTTTAGAGTTATACTTTCCGCTCGTTCCTCGAAAAAGATTTTTGAATTGGGTATGGAAACAGTGCCTTCGGAATCTCTCTGCTATCCAGCTAAACTTGCTAATGGGCATATTAAAAATTTAATTAACAGAGGGGTCAAGGTGATTTTTTACCCCTGTTTACCGCGGGAGGAGAAAGATTTCCCTGAATCGCCTAATAATTATAATTGCCCGATTGTTACTTCCTATCCCGAAGTAATTAAGGCTAACTTTGACGAATTACGGGATCCGAGTTATAAATTTATTTTTCCTTTTCTGCCCATGGATGACATGTCCAGAATGAAAGAGAGGCTTTATGAGGAGTTTGCGGATTTTAAGGTCACGAAGCAAGAAATTGAACAGGCCGTTGATAAAGCTTATGAGGAAAGAGAAAAATTTCGAGCTGATCTAAGGGCGAAAGGGGAGGAAGTTCTTGCTTACTTGAAAAAAAATAAAAAGCCGGGCATTGTTCTGGCTGGGCGGCCTTATCATGTGGATCCCGAAATTAACCATGGGATACCGGAAATGATAACCAGCCTCGGCCTGCCGGTGTTTACAGAAGATTGTATTGCCCATTTAGGTGTGGTGGAGAGACCGTTAAGGGTTTTGGATCAATGGGTATATCATTCCCGACTTTATGCTGCGGCCAGTTTTGTTGCAACACGTGAGGATTTGGAGCTTATCCAGCTTAATTCCTTTGGTTGCGGCCTCGATGCCGTGACTACTGATCAAGTGCAGGAGATATTGGAAAGATTTAGAAAAACCTATACTCTCATAAAAATTGATGAGATTAATAATCTAGGAGCCGTAAGAATTCGAATTCGTTCTTTGTTGGCCGCCATGCGGGAGAGAGAGCGGAAGAATATCAGACCTCAAAAACTTTTTGAACTGTCGAAGAGAGTTTTGTTTTCGGAGAAAATGAAAGAGGAATATACAATCCTCGCTCCCCAAATGGCCCCAATTCAATTTGAATTAATTGAAGAGGCGGTACGCCTAGAAGGTTATAGGATTCAGATTTTACCGGAAGTTGAGGCCGGGGTAGTTGAGGAAGGCTTAAAACATGTGCATAATGATGCCTGTTATCCTTCAATTATTGTTGTCGGCCAGATAATGGAGGCCTTGAAATCAGGAAAATATGATTTGAATCGTACGGCTGTTATCATGGCCCAAACCGGAGGCGGATGTCGGGCTAGTAACTATATAGGGTTTATCCGCAAAGCTTTAAAAGATGCCGGATTAGATCATATTCCCGTAATTTCGGTCAGCGCTCAGGGTATAGAAAAAAATCGGGGATTTAAGTTCAGCTATTCCCTTATAAAACGTTCTTTAATGGCCGTTGTTTACGGCGATTTGTTAATGCGCTTAACAAATGCCACTAGGCCTTACGAAAAAAACAAGGGTGAGACTAATGCCCTGTTAGAAAAATGGCTACAAACTTTAAAAAAGAGCTTAGTAAAATTGAGCAAAAGAAAGTTTGAGCGTAATATTCGCAAAGTTGTAGAAGATTTTGATAATCTGGAACGTCTGGACATCAAGAAACCAAAAGTCGGAGTGGTAGGTGAAATACTAGTTAAGTATCACCCCTTTGCCAATAACCACATTGTAGATATTCTCGAAAAGGAAGGGGCAGAGGTAATTCTTCCGGACTTAACTGATTTTCTCCTTTATTGTGCTCACAATGCTGTTTATAACAGGGAGAAATTGGCTGGGAGTTTAACAGCAGCTTTGGTAGCTCGACATCTGATTTGGCAGATTGAAAGGTATCGAAAAGTGATGAAAAAAAGTTTAAAAGAAAGCAAGCATTTCCTGCCTCCGATTTCTATTTATGAGTTGGCAGCTAAAGCGGAAAAAATCATGCATTTAGGTCATCAAATGGGTGAAGGGTGGTTTTTGACCGCTGAGATGTTGAACCTGATCGAGAAAGGAGCCAATAATATAGCTTGTCTCCAACCGTTTGCTTGTCTGCCGAATCATATAACGGGTAAAGGAATGCTTAGGAAAATTAAAAGGCATTACCCACAGGCTAATATTGTGCCGGTCGACTATGACCCCGGGGCTAGTCATGTCAATCAGGTAAACAGGATCAAGCTGATGCTCTCTATGGCTTTTCAAAACTTGGAAAAAACAGTGGAAAGTTCGGCATCTCTTGAAAAAATCCCGACCCCGGAACAGATTACAGCGAAATAAAGGTTTTGGCGTGATGAGATCATCACGCCAAAATTATTAAAGATAAAATATACCTTTTTGCTTTATAAATTAACATTGTTCTCCAGCAATTGTTTTTGAGCATAGGCGACCATTTTCTGGACCATTCGTCCCCCGATTGGCCCTCCCTCGGAACCGTTTTGGCGGGCGCTTAGATTTCCTTTGTAATGGTCATTATTTTCCCTCACAAAGTCCAGGCGGCCAATCTCCGCCGCGGCTTCCATTTTCAATTGCTGTAATAATTTCTTTTTACTTTCCCTGGTATTTGCCATTTAAAAAACACCTCCTGTAAATATTATTGCCTTTTTATTAATTATCTTCCCTGTAAATAAATACATAAGTTATTAAATTGATCTCTTGGCCAATAATATGGACAAAAATATATAAAATATCTATAGAAGGAATATGAAGAACTAATGAACTTTAAATTACTGGTTGTCGGAAAAATAAAAGAAAAATATTTTCAAGAAGGAATCAAGGAATACTGCAAACGGTTGGCCGGCTATTCTAAATTGGAAATAATTGAAATTGAGGATGAGCCCGGTTTTGGACGGCTGCAACCAGCAGATATTGAAAAGATTAAAAAAAATGAAGGCCGGCGTTTGTTAAAACATTTTGGAAAGCGAGAGTACCGTATTGCCTTGGATAGGAGCGGCAAAAACATCTCTTCCTTAGATTTGTCACAACTAATTAGAGATAAAGCCGGGGCCGGCCATAATCGCTTAGTTTTTATTATTGGGGGATCCCACGGGCTTTCTGAGGAGGTTCTAAAGGAAACAGATTTCTCCTGGTCTTTTTCCCAGTTGACTTTTCCTCATCAGCTTATAAGATTGATTTTACTGGAACAGCTTTATAGGGCTTGTAAAATTAATAAAGGGGAGCCGTACCACAAGTGACCTTGAGTACTCGGAATATTTGTTCACATAATTCACTATAATCTCTTTCTTTTTTGTAGCACTCATATGTAGTCCTCCATCCGTCTACTTATAACTGTTTTAGAACTGTTATAAAAAATTTAAAAAGAGGCTTATTTTGCCTCTTTTTTTTAATTCTTTTTTAACTCATTGATAGAATGTGTTTTTTATGTCCGAAGATCAAATATTTTATTATATTTTTTACAATAAAAAGAAAATAAGGTACGGAGCTTAAATATTATATACTGTACTTATAAAGTTAGGGCACTTTTATGTTAAAAAGTTACCAACTTCAATAATACAAAATTAATTTTGGAGAAAATGGATGAAACGGACATACATTTGTCTAAGTTTGATCGTTATTATGATTTCGGTTTTAGGTCTAACAGGCTGTCAGTATTCAAAAACGTCACCCGAAGCTTCTGATGGAGTTTTGGATTTGACCGGCTGGGACTTTGCTGCTGATGGCAATGTGAATTTAAATGGCGAGTGGGAATTTTACTGGAAGGAGCTTAAGGAACCGGCAGATTTTGTTCAGCACAGCGAGATTTTGTCTTCCAAAAGGCTTATTAATCTTCCTGCTTCCTGGAATTCATATCTTTTGGATAGGGAAAAACTTGGAGGCAGCGGTTATGCAACGTTTCGTCTGAAAGTTTTGTTGCCGGTCAGTGAAAGTGTTAAGTCCCTAAGCTTACCTTCAATTTCTACGGCTCATAAATTATGGGTTAATGGGGAAATGCTTTCCTTCCAGGGAAAGGTAAGCGCTGTTTTAGAAGGAGCTATTCCTAAATACTATCCTCAAATAATTGAATTAAAACAAGCAAAGGGAGAACTGGAACTTATTATCCAAGTCTCTAACTTTAATCATCGCCGCGGCGGGATCTGGCAACCAATTACTTTAGGGAATAGTGACCAAGTTCACTTAGATCGGGAACGCCAGCTCATAGCGGATCTATTTTTGTTTGGGGCTTTACTTATTATAGGAATTTATCATTTGATGTTTTTTGCCCTGCGCAAAAAAGACAAATCACCTCTTTATTTCGGTTTATTTTGTATGCTGGCGGCCATCAGGATCTTGTTGGTCGGAGAAATATTAATTTTAAACTATTTTCCTAACCTATCCCAAGAAGTAGTTTTAAAGATGGAATATTTTACCTTCTATTAACGCAAATCCTGTTAGCGGCGATCCTGATCAGACCGGCGGGAAGCTGGAATTATTCGGCGAAATTCTCGCTCCTTCCCTGTTGATTATAGGAGGAGCCGATGACGATGAAATATTAATTAAAACAGAAAGCTCCTTGCCAAATACAGTAATCGAGACTGGGGATGGAGATGACGAGATTACTCTGGATAAACTTATGCCCATCTTGGGTAATTATGAAGGTGGCCGGGCAACCGTTACTCTCGACGGTCAAGGCGGCAGTGATCATTACATTATTTACCTTGCTGGCAACAGCAATTACTTGATAATTATCAATGACAGCGGAAACGGAGAAAATGACTGCGATGTTCTAACCATTAATGCTACAGCCAATAACGACCAGATTCTAATTAGGCAGAACTTTATCGCTCTGATTAATTATGGAGTCGATCGTGACAACGACGGTTATGACGATGTGGAACGAATTAATTACAATATTTTAGCGGTATTTGATGATACTGCTCAGACTTGGTTAGGATGCACTCTGGAAAAAGTGATTATTAACACTTTGGCCGGGGATGACCATGTCCTTGTTGATGATACCGGCACTGAATTTACAATTAACGGCGGCGAAGGTAATGATATCTTCCAGAGATTGGCCAGGTCTTTAACTCGCCGCGGGATGTAGAAGCAGGAGTAGCGCCTGGAGACGAATTCAAAACAGTTTTGACCGACCATGGTTACCTGAGCAGAGGTATTAGCTTTGCCATGGAAATTTTCGGCGGCAACGGCAATGACCAATTCCTGGTCTACCATAATAAAGCCGAGCTGAAAGTCCACGGTGAAGAAGGCGATGACAAATTCCTGGTACGAGCCTTTAGGGTTCTGGATGACAGTGGGGAACAGGATTGGACTAACATCACTACAGGCGATGGAATTAACGAGATAACATATGCTATTAACGCTCCGGTTAACATCGAAGCCGGCGCAGGTTATGACACTCTTGTTGTGCTCATGACTGAATATCACGACCACATAGCGATTACGGAAAGTGAGATCCATGGTGCCGGACGCAGCATTACTTATGCTGGTATCAATCGCCTGGAAATTGACGGCCTGGCAGGCGATGACGTATTCTACGTTTTGAGCACTGCCGAAGGTGTTGAAACTGTACTCATTGGACATCTCGGTAGCGACACTTTCGTTATCTGTGGTGATGTGCCTGAAAATAAAGTTATAGGTGAAGGTAATACTTATATTAACTTTGATTCCTCTGAACGTAAAACCAGCGCTATCAAAGGAAAACTTATCATAATCGGTGGAGTTAAAGACGGAGAAGATCGCTCCTTGGCTGAAGCGGTTACCCTGCCCACCGAGACAAATCGCTATAAGCCATACGGCACTGTCACATCTTCTTCCGAAAATACGCTGGTTGAGGAAGGCGCGAACTTCTCTGAAAATATCGTAGGCTATTTCGTTGCTATACTTGACGAGTTTGGCGAGATAACTCAACTGCGGCAAATCCTGTCTGTGGCAGAGGATACTCTCCCTGGATGGACCGTGGGATGAACCGGTTACAGGCAAATCCTATGTAATTCTATACGTCAGCCCCACATTGTTTGGAGATGAAAACACTCAGACCGATGTAATTAAAGTCCAGAATGACGGTTCTAATACTCCCGACAACGGAATGTTGACAGAAGATAAACTCACCGGTCTGAACATGGGTGAAGAAGGTATTAAATTTACCGAAATTGAAGAATTGTTCATCTACTTAGGCCAGAATAACGATGTTTTAAACGTACAAAATACAGCACCGGGAACCTATACTGAGATTCACGGAAATGACGGAGACGATACATTTAATATACATTCTACCGGTCAGGAATTGGTAATTCATGGAGGTAATGGTGCTGATATATTCAACTTATTTGACACCGGTTCTAAGTCAGAATTAAACGGTGATGCTGGTAATGACGAGTTTTACCTCTATTCCTATAAAGGAGAACTTACTATTAACGGTGGCGATGGCGATGATTACTTTGACCTCAGATTTGACGGGTTTGCGCGAGGAGATGTCATCATAAACGGCAATTCAGGAGACGATTATTATAACTTAGAGTTTAGCCCAGAGTATTTTGAATATGCAATTTTGAACGGCTATGAAGGCGACGATACTTTCAGCTTTGCCGATAACAGAGTCTTAAACGGTCAAATCAATGGCGGACCAGGTTTGGACACGCTAGACTATGGGCGTTATGCTACAGCCCGGTATGTAAGTATCCTGGGCTGGGACGATGACGGCTACTATGGAGTCCAATTCGGTACCTCGGATAGGGGCGCTTTGGCAGGAGGACCGTTATGTACAATAACTGACGGTTTCACCGGAATCAAGCGGGTAATAGGTTCTTCGACAGCTACGGAAATAGACGGTGACAAACTCTACAGCATCCAGAATGAAAGCGGCAAGTGGATTTTGGACGGAATTAAGAGCGTCTATCAAGCTCTGGCTGCTGTAGATTCTGACGGCAATCCGATCACTTTGAACTTTATCAACTATGACATCCTCTATGGAAGTGATAAAGACGACAGCTTTATCATTACCGGTCAGGAATACGGACGTTTGTATGGCGGTCCGGGTAACGATATCTTTATTATGCTGGATGGAGCTTCTTTGGACGGCACTATTGACGGTGGCGGCGGTAATAACACCCTGGATTATCGGGCCTATACTTCCGATATCTATGTCAATCTTTCCGAATTCGCGGCTACAGGCATTTCTAATTCCATTGTTGGTATCCACAATGTCTTTGGCGGCAAAGGTGATGACCTGATAATCGGAGATAATGGAGAAAATATCTTAGGCAGTAACGGCGGGGAAGATACTTTAGTTGGAGGCTTAGGAGATAATATTTACCTCTTCTTCGATGGTTTCGATACTGTGTACATTATTGAAACTGAATTAGGTAAAGATATTTTGGATTTCTCCAATGTAACCGTTGATTTGAGGTTCGATCTGGCTAACGGTCAAGTAACCTCCGGCGCAAGTGTCGTTTATTACGATGGCAGGAATATCAAGACTTATATCGGTGGCCAGGGCGACGACACCTTTGTCTTTGCTCCTGGGTTTGTTCTGCCTTCCGGCGCCGGCATCGACGGCAGACAGGGTCAGGACACCTTGGACTTCTCAGCTTATGAAAACGCTAGGGATATCACCTTGACGTCAGTGGATGAAAACGGCTTCTCCGGCGAGCAAGCCGCTATTCCTGCCGGCTTTGCCGGAATTGACCGGATTATTGGCAGCCTGGCAGCAGAAAATACCTTACGGGGTATGGATGCCGACAGCACCTATACATTTGCCAAAGTTTTAGATGATATTACCGGCAAATATGTGGATCTTTATACGGTTACTGTCAACGGTATAAACGGTGTAGCTTTGGTATTTGAAAACTATCAACACCTGATAGGCGGCAGCGGAGACGATACCTTTAGATTTGTTAATGGCGGCAGATTTACCGGAAGTATAGATGGCGGTCTAGGAATAAACTGGCTGGATTATTCTGGATACTATCCAATATATGAAAACGAAGATAATAATAACGGCGATAACAATGAGGATAACAACGGAGAAAATAACGGCGAAGATCAAGCAGAAGAAAATAACGGCGTAACCGTAGATCTGGCAGCAAATCTAATACCCGGCTTAACCGGAACACTCGTGAGAGTCAAGAATATCATCGGCACCCCCTATGATGATATCTTGCTTGGCGATGATGCACCTAATATCCTAATCGGCGGTGCAGGTAATGACCACTTAGAAGGCCGGGGCGGCTATAACACCTATATCTTCGGAGAAGATTGGGGAGAAGATACGGTCATTAACTCCTCCGGTCAGGGCGTATTAGACTTTAGCGGTATAAATATAAGCTTGATCGTAAACTTAAAAGATCTGGGCACAGTAGGCTATGATACTAACTTATTGACCTTTGAAGGAATAAGCCTAATCAAGACAGGTTCAGGAGATGACCAGATCAACATTACCGGCGAATACAGCCTGGACATTGACAGCGGTGCCGGTGCTGATACCTACAACTTTGGTAACGGCGCAGTCTACAACGGCACAATAGATGCCGGTGATGGGGATGACATCTTCAACTTTGGTGGAAACGCTCTTGTAAGAGGCCAGCTTAACGGTGGCTTAGGGGACGATACCTTTAACTTCTTAGGCAGCGCCAGGGTCTTAGGCACCATTGACGGTGGCGCAGGCACCAACGTATTAAGCTTCAATGGCTACGATTCAAGCGTAACCATAAACCTGGCAATTTGGCAGGTAACCGACCATGCTCAAGAAACAGTACTGAATAAATTCGACAACATCCAAGAACTGATCGGCAGCGATATAGACGGCGCAAACGATACTATCGTAGGTTCTAACGAAAATACAACCTTTACCATCACCGGAAATAACGCAGGCCAGATTAGCTGGAGCGATTATGCCATAGAATTCTCAGCTATCGAAAACCTAGTTGGCGGTAGCGGCGATGACACCTTCAAGTTTATTGACACAGCAGAATTGAGCGGTTCAATCGATGGAGGAGGCGGAATCAACACCTTTGATTACGCTGGATATAATAGCGGTGTTAAAGTCAACTTGACAGAGGGAACAGCAACCGGCGTAGGTGGAACTGTAAGCGCCATTCACAATCTGATTGGTTCTGAGTTTAACGATGAACTAATCGGAGATAAAAAGGACAATGTCATCGACGGTAGAGATGGCGATGACATAATCAAAGGAGTAGGCGGCAACAACACCATAATCGGCGGAGCAGGTAATGATACCCTCTACGGTGGTACAGGCACAGATACCTTTATCTTCGAAGGAGACTGGGGTCAGGATACCTTATATGATTACGAAGACGAAAACGGCGAAGTAACCGGTGAAGGAAGCATTACCTTAGACTTCTCCAGGATTACTGCTAACCTTACCTTGACTTTTGATCAACAGAGCCTAGGTGAAGAAATCCTGGATACTCTGGAAATAATCGCTGACTCTAACAGTCTCTCCTATGTAAGCAAATTCCCAGGAATCCTGAAAGCAGTTTACAGCGGCTCAGGTAATGACATCTTTACCCTCAATAACTTAAGCGAAAACAGAACCACTTCCATCTACGGCGGGGCAGGAAATGACACCTTCAATATCAATGCAGCTACCTTCGTAACCCTGTACGGTGGAGAAGGAGACGACATCTTCAATATCAATGCAGTTACCTCCGCAACCCTTAACGGCGGTGACGGAGACGACACCTTTGTCTTTGCGGACAACGCAAAACTAAACGGCAGCATTGACGGAGGAAGCGGAGATAACACCTTAGACCTTGCTGCATACAGCGCTAACCTTGTAATTACCCTAATCGGCTTAGGCGAAATAACCGGCTTTGACGGCAGAGTAGAGATCGGAACCCTGGCCGATCCGGATAACCTCTTGACTTTACTCGAAGGCTTCAAGAACATCGGCACTGTTAAAGGTGGTCAAGGAACAGACACCTTAAGAGGCCTTGATGCTGAGGCAAGCTTTATCCTGGATAACAATGCCCGCTACCTAAGCGGTAACAGGACATTGTACTTCAATGGCTTAGAAACCTTAATAGGCGGTAGCGCAGATGACCGCTTCGAAATCCACGGCGAGCAAACCTACGACCTCTATGGCGGCTTAGGCAACGACACCTTTGTCTTTATGAATCAAGCCAAACTTACCGGTAATATTGACGGTCAGGAAGGCGAAAACACCTTAGACTACTCGGCCTATACCACTCCGGTAGAAATCATCCTTATTGGAGTGGAAGGCATTGACATCGACGGCGATGGTAATGTCACCGGAATATTCAGAGGCACAGTGACAGGAGCTCTAACTGGAGAATTTACCAATATAACTCACTTTATTGGTAGCAGAGTGTCCGGCGATTCCTTGAGAGGAATGGAGGAAGCCAGCACCTGGACTCTGGACGGTGACAAGATAACTTACACCAATAATGTCATTAAATCCATCCTTGAAAATGCAAACATTGAAGACACTACAGACAGTATTCGGATATCAGTTGTTGGCATAGAAATTCTGGTAGGCAGCGATGCAGGAGATACCTTCCTAATCAGTGGCACCGTACCATACTCATTAGTAGGCGGAGCCGGTGACGATATCTTTAGACTTCTGAACAATGCAAGACTACAAGGCAGCCTTGACGGCGGAGCAGGTCAAGACACGCTAGACTTTAGCCTTTACGAGACAGCGCGCAACATAATCCTTACTGCAGTTGGAGAAGACGGTTTCTCCGGTAAGGAAGCTGCTCTTACAGGAGGCTTTGCCAATATCGATAACCTAATCGGCAGTTTGGCTGACAATGACCGCTTAACCGGATTAAACGATTCAGGAATCTTTAGATTAGGTACGGAGCAGGACGAAAATGTTGCCCAATATGAAAACGGCGGCAAGATTCTAACCTTTAGCGGCATAGAGAACTTGTACGGCGGCAACGGCGATGACCTATTCGAAATCCGCGGCCAGCATAGCTACAACCTCTATGGCGGAGCCGGCGATGACACCTTCAAATTCATTGGCGCAGCGGAATTAGAGGGCACCATAGACGGTGGCAGCGGAGTCAACACTTTAGATTACAGTGCTTCCGGCTACAAAGATAGCGCTGATAATAATATTGGCGTAACAGTTGACTTGTCCGAAGGTTCGGCTACCGGTGTAAGCAATGGCGCAGAAGATAAGGTACAAAATATCAGCAACCTGATTGGCAGTGCTTATAATGACATTCTAATTGGTAATGATCGGGATAATGTGATCATCGGCGGCGCAGGCAATGACTACTTAGAAGGCCGTGGCGGCTATAACACCTACATCTTTGAAGAAGATTGGGGAGAAGATACGGTCATTAACTCCTCCGGTCGGGGAATGCTGGATTTAAGCGCTTTGGGTGCAGATTGGCATCTGGTTATTAACCTGACATACAAGATCATAACAGTTAACTCTAGTCTGCCCGGAAACAAGATAAGTTTTGACAGTATTAGCGATATATTAACCGGATCCGGTAACGATGAATTTATCATCTCCGACAGGCAGAAGATGAATCTTGAAGGCGGCGACGGCGATGATACCTTTAAGTTTGTCGGTGACGGAATTCTGGAGGGAATAATCGACGGCGGTACAGGATATAACACTTTGGACTACAGTGACTATGCTACGGCTGTTATGTTCAATCTGGCGGCCATGAATGCCACCAGTCTCAATGGATTTACCAATATCCACAAGCTCATAGGCAGTAACAGTAACGGTGTCTATGACACAATCAGAGGTACAAACTCTGACAGCCGATATGAAATTACCGCAGAAAATGCCGGTAAGATTACCTGGAAGATTACTCTCGGAGGACAGGTAGTTGAATATAACTTCGACTTTGAAGGCATTGAGAACCTAATCGGCGGTAGCGGCAACGATACCTTTGCCATAATCGATCAAGGACGTTTAACTGGCTCTATAGATGGCGGTGCTGGCTCCAATACCCTGGATTACAGCAAGTATGACAATGGAGACAATACCGGTGTTAAAGTTGACCTATCTAAGGATCAGCGCTCAGCCACAGCCATCGGCAATGGAGAGCCGGGTATGATCAGTAATATCCAAAATGTAGTCGGTTCGCCTTATAATGACGAACTCATCGGTCATGAGACCGAATCGAACACCTTTATCTTTGAGGACAACTGGGGTAATGATACGGTTAACCCGGGCGGCGGCCTGAATATTCTCGATCTGTCCCGGATGAGCATAGACATAATTATTACCTTGGACTGCAAGGAGTTACAGCAAGAAAATGAAATTCTATACAGCTACGAGATAATTGTTAAACATCTGGATGTTTATAATCCAAATGGTGAAGATGCACTCTACACACTCACAATTACCTGGGATAACCGCAATAACGCCTTCAAAGAAATTCACGGCAGCCAGGGTCAGAATAAGTACCACCTGAATGCTGACTACACCACAGACCTTTACGGCGGTGATAGTGACGATATCTTCTACCTTGCCGACAGCGTAACTTTAAGCGGTAAGATTGATGGCCGTGGCGGCAGCAACACACTTGACTTTAGTGCTTATAGAACGGGCAGAGATATATCCATTATCGGAGCGGGTACGGAAAGCGGCTTTAACGGAACAGAAAGAAGCATAACCAAGGGCTTCTACAATATCAGCGCTCTGGTTGGCAGCAAGGCGGAGGATGCCGTAGACAGACTAAGAGGAGCAAATGCTGACGCCACCTTTGAATTGGATGCTACCTTTGAAGGAGATGACATCTGGAATAAGTATTTCCTGAACCAAGATAGCTTAAGAAAACTGCTCTTTACCGACTTTGAAATACTCCATGGCGGTAGTAAAGACGATACCTTCATAATAGAAGGCGAGCAACGGTATGATCTCTACGGCGAAGCCGGTAATGACACCTTTGTCTTTGCTGACGGCGCAAAACTGGTCAGCAACTCCAACGGACAACTCGGCAATATTGACGGTGGAAGCGGCACCAACACCTTAGATTATTCCGCTTACACCACCACCCGCAATTTCTACCTGACAGATCTTGGCTCTATAACCGGCTTTAACGGTAGAGAACAGAGCATCGCAGGAGAGTTTAGGAATATAACCAATATAATTGGCGGAGAAGCTACCGATTCCCTTAGCGGACTGAATGAAGCCAATACTTGGGAAGTAAGCGGCGAAAACAGCGGAACCTACCGGACCAATAACCGCGTCTTAACATTCAGCAACATTGATACCCTAAACGGCGGCGCTTTAAACGACCACTTTGTTATCAAAGAAGGAGGTTCCTTAAGCGGACATATCGACGGCCGCAGCGGTACGGATACTCTGGATTATTCAGCTTATCTAACTGATATTAAAGTTGACCTGACGGCTGATCTAGCTAGCGATATACTAAAAGGAATCAGCAGTATTGAAAACGTCACCGGAGGACGTGGCAACGACACAATTATTGGCGACGACAAGGACAATGTGTTAAGCGGCGGACCGGGCGATGACACCATTTACGGTGGTGGCGGAGATGACACCATTTATGGTGACGCCGGCGATGATGAGCTCTATGGTGAAGAAGGCAATGACACCATAGACGGAGGCGCTGGTGATGACTATCTGCACGGTGGAGATGGGGACGATACCTTAATCACCGGCACCGGCCACAATACTTTAGTCGGCGGCGAGGGCAATGATGAAGCAATTGTAGCTTACCGCTCCAGCTATGATACACCTGACAATGACATAGAAAACTGGGTATTCCTCCAGCCTCCGGTTGGTCCTCCAGGCGGTGGAGTAGCCCCGGCCCCAACAGAAACAGAAGAGGAAATTGACAGCTCAGTCGGCGGTACAGTATCCCTCGGTAATGTAACAGTTGTAATACCCCCGAATGTTCTGCCCGGAAATGCTACCATAAGAATCGAAGAACTTAAAGTGGAAGACCTTGGAGAAATTCTCACTGATAATCTGAAAATTAGCATCCTTGGCAAAGTCTACGAGATTACGACCAGCGGCGAAAGGTATTTTGGAGAAACAAACTATATTACCATTTCCTTTGATTTCGATCCTAAAGACCTGCCTTTAGGACAGAGACCGGTAATTCATTATTATGATGAAGAGCAGGGCAAATGGGTAGAAATTAAAACAGAAATAGAATATGACGAAGAAACCGGTAAATGGAAAGCTGTAGTTAAAGTTAACCACTTGACCAAATTTGCCCTATTCGCAGCTCCTTGGCGGCCATATTCAGATGACAGATACTTGACAGCGGTGGCTATCTCTCAGACAGGCTGGCGGAGTTCTGACTATGCAGTCCTGGTAAGAGGGGATAACTTTGCCGATGCGTTGAGTGCTGGACCTTTAGCCAATAAATACGGCGGGCCTCTCCTTTTAACCCGACCAAAGGAAATCTCTAAAGATACTCTTAATGAATTAAGAAGATTAGGGGTTAAGAAGGTCTTTATTGTGGGAGGAAAGCAAGCAATATCCGAGGATGTAGAGGAAACGGTTAAAGCTTTAGGCATAACAGTTGAGCGTATCTCCGGCAGCGACAGATATGAGACAGCGGTCAAGGTAGCGGAAAAAGTCGGTAGAGGCTTAGAGAACAGTGTCTTTATAGCTAACGGAAATAACTTCCCTGATGCTCTTTCAGCCTCAGCCATAGCAGCCAAGCTTGGAGTACCGATCCTTTTGACTAAGCGAGAAGGCTTACCAGAGAGCGTGCAAAGTTATCTTAAGACCAATAAAGTTAGCGAGGCTTTACTGGTAGGCGGTAGAAGAGTAATTGACAACACGGTAGAAGAAAGCCTTAGCGGACTGACGGCAAAGCTAGGGATTAAAGTAACCAGACTGGCCGGAGAAGATAGATATGAGACTAACCTAGCAGTATTAAAATACTTTGCTGCTAACATCCGTTGGGAAAAACTATATGTGGCAACAGGTCAGAACTTTGCTGACGGTTTAACCGGAGCTGTTCTGGCTGCCCGGACTTCCGCCCCGCTCATTTTAACAGGGAAGGTTTTGCCTCCGGCTACTGCCTTGTACCTACAGGCCGTACTTGAGCCTGACACGGAAGTAACGGTGCTGGGCGGCGAAAAAGCGGTGCCAGAAGCGCTCTTGAATACAATAAAGAGCTTATGTCCCAGATAAGATTGCAGCCATTACGTTTGGCTTAGTTTTGCTGCTAATTTTATATAAATTTAGGGAAATAAAAAAAGCCGACCATCAAAATTTGGTCGGCTATGTAGATGATTTTAAACACTGTAAAGGTTAACGGTTTTGGTTTGTCCGTCGCCTAAAGAGCAAAAGTCAGCAACAGCTTCTTCAATAGTGAATATTTCAAACACTCCATCGCCCACGGAATAAAGGTTCTTTAAATGAGGTGCTATTTCTAAAGCTTTGGCTTGAGCCTCTTCAGTGGTGCAAAATACCGCTTTACCTTTTAGTCGTACCCAGTCTGTATCTGTGGAAGCACACATTTCAATGTTAGGATTTTTCATAAGTTGGGCATAAAAAGGTTTTTTGTTGCTGGTGCAAAAACAGATTTTGTCCTCGTAAATCATTATAAAGCTAAAAGGGCGGACTTTAGGCTCGTCCCCATCAACTGTGGAGACAAAGAAAATACCGCGTTCTTTAAAAAAATTATACACTTCTTTCATGTTTTCATTCATGTTTGAACCCTCCTAAGTTAATAGTGGACTTGTTTTTTCTACTGTATAATTATAATATTAAATAATAAGATAACAAGTATGCAGTTATTTAATACCAAGTATCGAAAAAGTGAGTGATAGAATGAAGGAAATTATAAGATTTTCTCCGGACAGCGATCTTTGCCCGCTAGCTTATGCTTTAAGGGTTATCCAGGGAAAATGGAAACTGCCAATCCTTTGGGTTCTTACAAAAAACGGAACCTTAAGATACAATGAATTAAAAAAAAGTGTGGACGGGATAACAAATATGATGTTAGCCACCTCTTTAAAAGAACTCGAGCAAGAGGGGCTTGTTAAACGGGTCCAGTATAATGTAATCCCGCCCCGGGTTGAATATTCGTTAACCGAATCCGGAAAAAAGCTTTTACCTGCCCTTGATGAACTTGCAAAATGGGGAAAGAGCCTGATGGAAAGCTGATTGTTAAAGATTTGCTCTTTGGAACTGACTGTAATAAAGGTCGGCATAGAATCCATTTTGGGCTAAGAGTTCCTGGTGATTCCCTTTTTCGATGATGCGTCCTTTATTCATGACCAGAATCAATTGGGCTTCGCGGATGGTTGAGAGCCGATGGGCGATCACAAAGCTTGTTCTGCCCCTCCGGAGATTGTTCATAGCTTTTTGCAAAAGAATTTCCGTTCTGGTATCCACACTGCTGGTAGCCTCATCTAATATTAAAATTGCTGGATTTAAGAGAATCGCGCGGGCAATGGTGAGAAGTTGTTTTTGGCCCTGGGAGATATTGGAGGATTCCTCGCTAAGTACAGTATCATACCCTTCCGGGAGAGTGCGTATAAAGCGGTCTGCATAAGCGGCCTTGGCAGCGGCTACTATTTCTTCCAAAGTAGCATTTTTTTTACCGTAGGCGATATTTTCTTTAATAGTTCCTTTGAAAAGCCAGGTGTCTTGAAGTACCATGCCGAAGAGCTGGCGAAGCTCAGGGCGTTTAAGATCCCTGATATCCAGTCCATCAATTAGGATTCGACCGGAGTTAATTTCATAAAAGCGCATCAGAAGGTTGACAAGAGTTGTTTTTCCGGCTCCAGTCGGCCCGACAATAGCAATCGTATCTCCAGGTTTGGCCTGAAAACTTATGTCTTCTATAAGGGTCTCATCCGCCGAGTAAGAGAAACTCACGTTTTCAAATCTAATCTCGCCTCGAGGGGAGAGAATTTTTTTAGGATTAGGTTTATCAGGGAGTTCTTCTTTTTCGTCTAAGATTTCAAAAACTCGCTCGGCGCAAGCGATTGTAGATTGTAAAATATTAGCGATATTGGCGGTTTGGGTGATAGGCATGGAAAAAGACCTGGAGTATTGAATAAAAGCCAAGATATCTCCTAAGCCGAGTAAGTTTCTGGTAATCCAGATCCCGCCGATTACGCTAATTCCTACATAACTGATATTACTGATAAAATTCATAAGAGGGAACATAATGCCAGAAACGAACTGGGCCTTCCAACCAGCTTGATAAAGGTTTTTGTTTATGGACTCAAAGCGTTCGATAGCGTCTTTTTCCCGATTAAAAGCTTTAACTATTTTGTGCCCGGCATACATTTCTTCGACGTGGCCGCTTAAATCGCCTAATTCTTTCTGTTGGGCGGCAAAATATTTCTGGGACTTTTTGGCGATAAAGGTTGTGACACCAATATAGAGGGGCAAAGTACCCAGAATTATTAAAGTCAAGAGAGGGCTGATAGTCAACATCATAACGAGATAGCCAACAATTGTGATTACAGCAGTAATGATCTGGGTTAAGCTTTGTTGCAGGGTTGTGGCTATGGTATCGATATCATTGGTAACCCGGCTCAAAATATCGCCGAAGGGTTGCCGGTCATAATATGCCAAAGGCAAAAGGGAGAGCTTGTGATCTACTTCCCGGCGCAAATCGCGCACTGTATTTTGAGCGACCCCAGACATCAAAAGTCCCATCACCGTATTAGAAAGAGCGCTTAGAATATACATCCCAGCTAAAATTAGGACAATTTTACCTATATAGTGAAAATCGTATTCTCCATTAGTGGTTCTTATAGCCTTAATGGTTCCGTTGATCTGATCTTCAGTTAAACTTAAATTTTGTTGGACGGAGTAATGCTTAAGCAGACGTTCACATAAGTCGGCTTTGGCATTGGCAGAGGTCAAAGTTTCTAAGTTGGGGTAACTTAGTTCTTCTCCGAATCTTTTCTGTGCTTCCGCCATCTTGCTAAGCATTGTTTTAGCCATATAACTATCTTGCAAATTATTAATTGCCTTGCTCATTACTTTGGGAGCGGCAATAGTAAAAACAGTGCTGGTGAGGGTAAAAATTAAGACCAAAAATAGAGTGAACCGATAGGGTTTTAAATACCGAATAAGTCTTCTTAGACTGCCGCTAAAATTTTTAGCTTTCTGCACGGGCCTGCCTATCCCACCCGGTCCAAAACCCCGGCCACCACTTGAACGCCCAAAAACCTTCGGTCTTTTTTCTGAACTATTTTTACTATTACTCATAATATTTCCTCCTCGGTATGTTGGGAAGCGACAATTTCCTGGTAGACAGGGCAACTATTTAATAACTCCTGATGCGTACCTTGATCGACGATTCGTCCTTCATCCAGAACAATGATTTTATCGGCGTCCAGAACCGTGCTTACTTTTTGGGTAACAATAAGGATTGTGGAATGGGACAGCTCCCTTTTTAGGGCCCTTCTCAGACGGGCTTCGGTTTTATTGTCTAGGGCGGAAAAACTATCATCAAAAATATAGATATTGGGGTTTTGGACTAGAGCCCGGGCAATGGATAAGCGTTGTTTTTGGCCCCCGGAGAGGTTGGTACCTCCTTGGGAAATAAAGTGTTCAAAACCCCCTTCTAGATCAGCGATAAACTCCATGGCCTGAGCGATTGTAACTGCTCGGTAAAGATCATTCTCCGTAACGTTTTCATTTCCAAATTTAAGGTTTTCAGCGATTGTTCCCGAAAAGAGAATTGCCTTTTGCGGAACCAGGCCGATTTTTTTTCGCAAAGAAGCGGGGCTCATTTTTCTGATATCTACACCATCAATCAGGATCTGGCCCTTTTTAACATCATAAAATCGTGGTATAAGGTTGATAAGAGTGGATTTACCTGCGCCGGTGCTGCCGATTATAGCGATAATTTCCCCGGGTCGGGCGGAAAAAGAAATGTTTTGCAACACTGGCTCTTCAGCTCCTTCATAACTGAAAGTGACATTCCTAAATTCCAACTGCCCTTGTGGGAACGAATATTCTGGTGGTCTTAGTTCCAGATCTGGGGTTTCACTGCTGTCGTCGATGCTCAAAGGGGTCTCCAGAACTTCGTTTATCCTTTTTGCCGCTGCCTGGGCGCGGGGAACCATAATAAACATCATAGCTAACATTAGCAAGGAAAACATAATCATCATCGCATACTGAGTAAAGGCGGCGAGAGCGCCAAGATCCATGGCGTTCATGCTTATCCGAATTCCTCCGAACCAGAGAATCGCTAGGGAAGTGAGATTCATAACCAGCATAATAGCCGGCATCATGAAGGCCATGATTAAATTCACTTTTATATAGGTATTAGTGAGATCCAGATTGGCCTTGTCAAAGCGCTGTTTTTCACGTTCAATAGTATTAAAAGCGCGGATGACCCGTACCCCGGTCAGTTTTTCACGCAGAAATAAATTTAGGGTGTCGATTTTAACCTGTATTAATTTAAAGAGAGGGATTACTCTGGAAGCGATAAAGGCGATTACAAGGGCCAAAAGAGGGATGGCAATTGCAAAAACTAGGGTCAGGGTTCTATCTTTCTGAAAAGCTAGAAGAAGGCCGCCAATAGCCATTAACGGGGCACTGATCATCATCCTCATGATCATGAGAGTGACCATTTGAATTTGAGTAATATCATTTGTCGTCCTGGTAATTAAAGTCGCACTTCCCAGTTTGTCAAACTCTGCTAAAGAGAAACTTACTACTTTTTTAAAGACCTGATTGCGCAATACAGTCCCTAAGCCCACTGCTGTTCTGGAAGCTAAAAAACTAGCTAAAATGGCTGCAATTACTCCAGCAGCAGAAACTAGGAGCATTACGCTTCCTAAGTGAAGGATTTTATTCAGATCTCCGCGCATTACTCCATAGTTGATAACGTCAGCCATTAACGTGGGAAGGTAAAGATCGCCAACAGTCTGAAGGGCTACAAAAAAAATTACTCCCCAAACCATAGGGGAAAAGGGTTTTAAAAATCTGTACAGCTTCAACATTATAGGCGTCCCTCCTGATTATTCGTACAAATAATATCGCCGGGAATCTTGCTTTGTCAAATGGATTGGTAAGGGAAGGAGATAATTTATGAAAATATTATATTATGATTGTTTTTGCGGGATTAGCGGGGACATGAATCTTGGGGCTCTACTTGATTTGGGAATTGAAAAGGACTATCTCCTGGACCAGCTAAAGCTGTTGGGCTTGGAAGATAAATATGAAATTATAATCAGAAAAGAAAGCCGCTCGGGAATAGAGGGCACCAGGGTTGAAATCATTATTCCGGAAGAGAATGAGTATGTCCCCCCGACTAGAAACTATGGAGATATTAACAAGATAATTTCGGAAAGTGCTTTAAATCCCGGAATAAAAAGCAGGGCTCTTAAGATGCTCGAACTTTTGGCAGAGGCGGAAAGTAAGGTTCATGGGGTGGACAAAAGCCAAGTGCATTTTCACGAGGTAGGGGCTCTTGATTCTATTTTAGACCTTGTGGGAGCGGCTATTTGTTTAGAACATTTAAGAGTAGATAAAATTATCTCTTCCCGGGTTGAATTAGGGGGAGGTTTTGTCCGGTGTGCCCATGGAACATTGCCAGTACCCGTGCCGGCAGTAGTAGAACTTCTTAAGGGTTTGCCGGTAAAAACTGGACGGGTGGCCGAAGAAACTACAACTCCTACCGGAGCGGCAATTTTAGTTGCGAATGTCGATAAGTTTACCGATCAACAAGAGTTTAAGATTGAAAAGGTAGGCTATGGGGTTGGAAAGAGGGAATTAGAAATTCCTAATCTACTTCGGGTTTATCTTGGAACTCTAACCGAAGATGTTGGGGGCTTGGGTGTGGAAGATTATATGATTGAGACTAATCTTGACGATATGAACCCGGAGTTTTACGAGTTAATTGAGACCAAATTATTTAAAGCCGGAGCCAAGGATGTTTTTAAAACTTCGATTATTATGAAAAAAGGGCGTCCGGGAGTTAAGCTCAGTGTTCTTGCTAAGGCAGAAACGATCCCGGCAATGGAAGAAATAATTCTTAAGGAAAGTACAGCGATCGGACTTCGGAAGTATGCAGTTCAAAAAAGAGCCTTGCCCAGAAAAATTGTCGACATCGAAACGAAATATGGGAAAGTAGCGATAAAATGTTCGTTTTATGGAGGCCGGATTATAAAAGCTAAACCTGAATTTGAGGATTGTAAAAAAATTGCAGAAAAAAATCAGTTATCTTTAGATGAAGTTTACAGGGAAATCAATTCCCATCTGCAAGGAAGTTTTAATTATTAGCTTTTAAGGTAGAATTATAGAATACATTCTACCCGCTCATCGGTCTTGGAGGGATGGAAGCAGGAATTTAATTTTACTAGGGTTCAGTATATTAGAATTAATCTTGGTTTTGGATACTAAAGCTTATTGCGAAGATTTAAAGCCTCGATAATTCAGAGAATTAATGATTTTAGCAGTCGCTAGATCTACAGACTCCGGGAACTGATCAGAATCGGTATAAAAGGCAACTCGAATAAATTTTTGTTCGCCGGGGATCTCCAGCCAGTACTCTTGGGCGCTGATAATTTGATCTCCAAAATCCGCTGACCATTCCTCCTTTAAACCCGAAAAATCATTAACCCCCACTTCGTACACCTTATAATTTAGAAAGTTATAGACACTATTGGTCTTACTATTAGCTAAAAATGAAGGCAAATCTTGTTGCAGTTGCCAGATTTGAATATAACCGCGGAATTTTAATCTAGGATTAAGGAAGTAGATATTAAGCTTAAGTTCCTCGCCCTTATCGGGGGTGAGATTTATTTCTGTTCCACTCGGAAAATCAGCTTCCAAAATATAGCCGCTTCCCGAATATTGAAATGGTTTATAGTGCCCTGAAACAGCAATTGCTGGATGTCCTTCTAAATAAAAATATTGCAAGATTAAAGCGATTGTAACAAAAAACAAAATTTGCAGAACCCTTTTCACTAGTCCGTCCCCCTTTCTCTAAACTATATTCGGGGATTGACTAGAAAAAGACCTGTGATGTAAAACTCGGGTATCTCAACTCCCGTTGAGCAATATTATTGTCTTTTTTATTATTTTGGGTCTAGTAGCAGGAAATGTAGATAAAAAAAAGAAAGAACACTTCTTACGGAAGTGTTATTGAGGATTGTCCTTTACAAAATCTCACTCTTATTTTTCGAAAAGGAAGTATTCGGACCAATGTTACCGTTTTATTTTTTCAAGATAGTTTAATTTAATAAATAAAGGACCGGCCTACGGATAAGTTTTATAGGAATGGAAGCTGCTATTCTGATTAGAAGTAAACTTGCGAACAGCTTCTAAAATAGTGTTCAAATTAAAGGGTTTTTTAATAAGCCCCTTAAAATTATCTGTGGTCGGTAATTTCAGAGTTTCAAGTCTTGAACTGGTGATTAGGATAACCGGGATGTCCTTATATTCACTATAGGTGGCGATGCTTTCGATAAACTCGCAACCATTTACGTGAGGCATGTAGTAATCGGTCAAAATAAGAGCTGGTAAAGGTCCGGTTTTTAAAAGTTCGTAGGCATTTTTTGCATTAGAAGCAGTAATTGATGTATAACCATTGTTATTTAAGATAGTTGCTAAAAGTTTTGCTACACGGATATTGTCATCAATTACTAAGATGACAGAGTTCAATTTTTCTCCCTCCTAAAATGATTTCATTTGCACACTTGTTTAGTATATACTAAAAGAGGCGAGAAAATTGTTGTTAATTGTCAGAGGAAAAAATTTTTTTTGAGTCTTTTTTCTTACTGAAAATGGAATTAAGGATTAGGAGAAAGGTCCCTTAAACATATTCTGCAGTAAAACGGTGGAAAAATATAAAAGGAGAGCTTAAAATAAAAAAGACAGAATAAATCCAGCAGGGGAGGAAGAATATGAAAAAACCTGATCTTACGAACCTTAGTGTTCTTTATGATAAAAAAATAGAGTGCTCAGCCTGTAAAACCTTATTTACAAGTAAAAAGGTAAGATCTAGATTTGTTAAACCCCAAGCCGTTGACAGCGATTTCGGGCCTATATATGCGCCGGGGGATGAAGGTAATCCCCTCCTGTATTTTGTTGCTGTTTGTCCAGAGTGTGGTTTTTCTTTTACGGAGGATTTTAGTAAACCATTGAGTTCTTCAGTAAGGCAGATAATAGTTAACGAGTTATCCAATAAATTGGATAGGAGTGTTGACTTTTGCGGGCCCCGGGACTTTTCTACAGCGGTGAGAACTTACAAACTGGCAATTTACTCTGGAGAGTTAGTTAGGGAAAAGCATATAACCTTTGCAAAATTGTGTCTTAGACTGGCCTGGCTGCAGCGAAACAAAGGCGATCGAGAGGAGGAGAAACGCTTTTTACAGTTGGCAGCCACGGAGTTCGAGCAATCCTATATTCATAGCGATTTTAATCCGGAGAAGGTCCCAGAAATATTTATTCTTTATATGATTGGGGAATTAAATAGGAGATTGGGAAATTATGACATTGCGCTAAGGTATTATGATGCCGTTGTAAACCATAGGGATAGAAGCAGATATACTAGATATATTAAGATGGCTAGGGAGCAGTGGAAAATAGCGGTAGATGAACATCGCGCCAGAAAATAAAGGGGATCCTTACTCCCGACCGTGTCGATACGACGCGGTTTTTTTATTGGATAAATTAGGCGTTAGTAAGCCAGAATAAGACCAGGACGGACTAAAAATAGGTGAGGTGAAAACATGACTTTTTGGTCAGGAAAAAAAACAGGTTACAAAGTTGTTATGGCGACGGCCATAAGTCTACTTTTTTGTCTTGTCCTGGCAATGGCAAGCTATGCTGCTTTGGGGGACCGTAATCTATCCCAGGGTTCTAGGGGATCCGAGGTCAAGGATTTACAAAGAAAATTAGTCCAAATAGGTTATCAAGTTGGAAAAGTTGACGGTCTGTACGGTAAATCCACCACTGCGGCAGTAAAAAGATTTCAGAAGAATAGAGGACTAAAGGTTGACGGTATAGCGGGGAGGGAGACAATACAGGAGCTGAAAAGGTTAACTGGGGAAAGCACAAACTCAGGAGGTAAAAAAGTCGGGTTTAAAAATAGCGATGTTAATCTCCTAGCTCGCTGTATCTATTCCGAAGGACGGGGTGAACCGTATATCGGTCAGGTCGCAATTGGAGCCTGTGTAATGAACCGGATAAAAAGCTCTTCTTTTCCTAATACAATTGCCGGGGTGGTGTATCAGCCCAAAGCTTTTTCAGCAGTCGATGACGGGCAGATAAATCTGGAACCGGATGAAACCGCAATCAAGGCGGCTAGGGAAGCCATGAGTGGATCCGACCCTACTGGGGGCGCAATTTACTACTTTAACCCGGCAAAAACTAAAAACAAGTTTATTTGGTCTAGACCGCAAATTAAAAAAATAGGCAAACATATTTTTGCCCGCTAGGTGGAGTGAAAAATGAGGGAAGAAACAAAAAGGAAAGCCTTAATGTGGCTCTCAATTACTTTTTTTGTAGCTTTTGCTATTTCCCTGGGGTGGGGAATCACTCAGTACCGTATGCTCCAGGATCAGAAAATAGCAATCGAAAATCAGTACAAAAGAGCTTTAAATGATCTTGTTGAAGATTTAAACGAAGTAGAAACTAGCATGTCTAAAGTCAAGGCTGCCGGCAGCACTCCTCAGCGAGTTCTTTATCTCAGTCAAGTCTGGAAAGGCAGTGACAATGCCCTTAATAGATTCAGCCAGTTACCGGCAGATGAAGTCGGGATAAGTTATGTTGATACTTTAGTAAATCAAGTGGCTGATTTTAGCAAAACACTGAGCACCAAAGTAGCAACGACTGGGAAAATAGAGCCCGAGGAACAAAAAACATTTAATGCCATGCACGAAAGAATAACTGAAGTTGCCCGTTCCGTACAAGAGATCTCCAATCAATTTTATGCGGAAAATCTGGCCTGGGTGGACAAAAAACCAGGGATGTTGCAAAAAATGGGCCTGAACTGGTCCACTTGGGCTAGGGGGCAAGCTTTAGAGAAAGGCTTGGAGGGAGACGGAGCCATTTCAGCCACCGCTCAGGGTCAAGAGGAAAGTGGCAATGACAGTAAGGATCAAAAGCAGGCCGCTCAGAAACCCTCTTCTGTGCGAGGGGGGCTAAAACAATTGGATGCCAGTCTGCAAAAATATCCTCCTTTTACTTATGCGGGGGAGCTTGATAAACATTATGTGGAAAAACCCTTAGGTCTTCCGGAAGGGACGATAGACGAAAACAAGGCGATTTCCGTGGCTAAAAGTTTTCTCCAACAGCTTGGTTATACCCGGGCTACTCCTAAAGTAACAGGTCTGACGGATGCTCCCTTGGGGGGATTTAACCTCTTGTACAATGATGCTTACCTTGAAGTTAGCAAAAAAGGCGGCGTTGTTACTTTTTACCGCGACCAGAGAGAGATTGGGGAACGCAAATTAGAGGTGGAAGAAGCTCTTGAGAAGGCGAAAAAAGCGCTTAAAAAATTGGACTGGAATTTAGAAATCACCTCTACGGAAGATTTGGATTCCTATGTCCAAGTTGAAGCTGTAGCTTTAGAAAATGGGGTCAGGCTTTATCCAGATAAAGTAAGGTTAACCATCGCTTTGGATAGCGGGCAGCTAATAGGACTGGATGCTAATCCCTACTATGCTTACCACCACGATCGCAAGCTAAATAAAAAATTAAGTCTGGAAGAAGCAAAAGCAAAACTAGCCCCAAATTTTAAAATCGTAGAAAACAGATTGGCCTTAATTTCTAAAGCCGGGACCGAGGAAGCCTTTTGCTATGAATTCCGGGGCACTATCGGGGACGAGGAATATCTAGTTTACATTAATGCCCTTGATGGAACAGAAGAAAAAATAAGCAGGATTGTAAATACTCCCCGAGGGAAATTAATTCAATGAATAGCACTTGAAATAATCAAGCATAAAACGTAAAATAGGTACAGTGTAGAAAAGTTTAGCAGAGAAGATATATCTTCTCTGCTAAACTTGTTTAAAATAAGTCCGGGAGTATTTTTCCTTATCCAAGGGGTTTATAAATATTAATGGTACAATTATACTTATTAGGCTGTAAAGGAGAATATTATGAGCCTTTATGAAAAAATAAAAGAAAATATTAGCAAAAAGCTTGAGCAAGCCCTAGTTCAAGCCCGCTTAGACGGGGAATTAAGCTTTGATAAGATTCCTTCTTTCGTCCTGGAGGAACCGCGAGAACGACAGCATGGGGATTTAGCTACAAACTTAGCTTTTCTTTTGTCCAAAGAAGCTCAAAAGCCTCCCCGTGAAATTGCCGCTATTTTGGTAGATAAACTTGATAAAGAGGGAATCTGGTTAAGTGCTTGCGAGATCGCCGGTCCTGGGTTTATAAACTTTCGCCTCGACCCACAATGGCTGGTAGGGGTTATCCCAGAAATATTGAACCAGAAAGATCGGTATGGGGCTGTGGACATTGGGAAAGGTGAAAAAGTTCAAGTTGAATTTGTAAGCGCCAATCCCACAGGTTTGTTGCATATGGGTAATGCTAGGGGAGCGGCCCTGGGTGACAGTCTGGCTTCGATTCTCGACTTAGCAGGTTATCAAGTCACCCGTGAATACTATGTCAATGATGCTGGCAATCAGATTTATAATTTTGCTCTCTCATTAGAAGCCCGCTATCTGCAACAACTTGGGTTAGAAGCGCCTTTGCCAGAGGACGGCTACCAGGGCCCCGATCTAATCGAGACTGCAAAACGATTTGTAGCCTTACATGGCGATAAATATCAATTCCTTCCTGCTGAGACTAGACGCCAAGCCCTTGTAGAATTCGGCCTGGAAGAAAAGATTTCGACTATTAGGAAAACCCTGGCCGATTTCGGAGTTAACTATGATGTTTGGTTCAGTGAACAGACCCTGCACACTTCAGGGCAGATCGAAGAAACTGTACAGAAATTGGACAAGCAAGGATATGTTTACGAGAAGGACGGGGCTTTATGGTTGAAAACTACTCTCTTCGGAGATGAAAAGGACGAAGTCCTAATCCGTAAAAACGGTGTACCTACTTATTTTGCCGCTGATATTGCTTATCATCGCCATAAGTATGAGCGGGGATTCGACCGCGTGATTAATATTTGGGGCGCGGATCACCACGGACACGTAGCAAGAATGAAAGGGGCCATGCAAGCTCTTGGTTATCAAAAGGATTCTTTGCAAATTATTCTTATGCAGTTGGTGAGATTGATTAGCGGCGGTGAAATTGCCAGGATGTCCAAGCGTTCCGGTCAATATATTACTCTTCAGGAACTAATCGCTGAAGTTGGCAAAGACGCGGCCAGATTTTTCTTCCTTCTTCGCGATCCCGATTCAACAGTCGAGTTCGATTTGGATCTGGCAAAATCCCAATCCGCTGATAATCCAGTATATTATGTTCAATATGCTCACGCTAGGTTGTGCAGTATTATCAGACAGGCGAAAGAACAAGGTTTTATTATCTCCAGCCTTCCGACACCAGAACAGCTCAGCCTTCTATCCACCCTAGAAGAACGGGATTTGCTAAAAAAAATGGCGGATTTTCCAGGTGAAATTGCCTTGGCGGCGCAAATGTTAGAACCCCATCGTTTGGCCAGGTATGTTTTAGATTTTGCTTCGCTATTTCATACTTTTTATAATAGTCAAAGAGTACTGGTAGATGACGAAGATCTTAGAACCGCTCGTCTGGCTCTGATTTATTCTGCAAGACAGGTTCTAGCTAATGCTTTGAAAGTTCTAGGTGTTTCCGCTCCAGAAAGAATGTAGAAATATAAGAAAAAGGAAAGGTAGAGAGGGATGACTAAATTCGTTTTTGTCACCGGAGGAGTTGTGAGTTCATTAGGAAAGGGGATTACTGCTGCTTCTCTGGGAAGGTTGCTTAAAGCCAGGGGACTGAAAGTCGCAATTCAAAAATTTGATCCTTACATCAATGTAGATCCCGGAACAATGAGTCCCTATCAACATGGGGAAGTGTTTGTTACTGATGATGGGGCGGAAACGGATCTTGATCTCGGACACTATGAAAGATTTATCGATGTCCCCTTATCTAGAAGCAGTAATGTGACAGCGGGGAAGGTTTACTGGTCAGTAATTATGAAGGAGCGAAAAGGGGCTTATCTCGGTGCTACTGTCCAGGTTATCCCTCATGTTACGAATGAAATTAAGGACCGAATCTTTCGAGTTGCTAAGGAGAGCAATCCAGACGTTGTGATCACTGAAATTGGCGGTACGGTAGGGGATATGGAGTCTCTTCCTTTTTTAGAAGCAATTCGTCAAGTTCGGGGAGATATCGGTAAAAATAATGTTTGTTATGTTCATGTCACTCTCTTGCCCTATCTTGTAGCCTCCGGTGAGGTAAAAACAAAACCCAGCCAACATTCCGTCAAGGAACTAAGGGGTATCGGTATCCAACCGAATGTTTTAGTCTGCCGGGCAGACCGTGATATTGATGATGATTTAAAAGAAAAAATGGCTTTGCTTTGCGATCTGGACAAAGAGGCTATAATCACCGCTATAACCGCGACCTCGATTTATGAAGTCCCCCTTCTTCTCCAGAAAGAGGGTATGGATGATATTGTTTTACGTTGTTTGGGAATTGATGTTCCTCCTGCAGAGATGACAGCTTGGGAGAACATGGTCAAAAAAATTAAATCACTGTCAAAAAGCATCTCTATTGCTATTGTTGGTAAATATGTAGCTCTGCCGGATGCTTATTTAAGTGTGGCTGAATCCTTGCGTCACGCCGGAGTCGAACAGGAAACCGAGATCAATATTTGCTGGGTAAATTCAGAACAATTAGAAGATCCAGCAGCAAACTTGGAAGAGATATTTAAGGATATTAAAGGTATTCTTGTTCCCGGCGGTTTTGGGGAAAGGGGAATTGAAGGAAAAATTAAGGCGATTCGCTATGCCCGGGAAAATAAAGTACCTTTTCTAGGGATTTGTTTGGGAATGCAGTGTGCAGTTATTGAGTTTGCTCGCCATGTAAGTAAAATGGAGGGTGCGAACAGCACGGAATTTGATCCGGAAACAAAATATCCGGTTATCGATTTATTGCCAGAACAGAAAAAGATTGAGGATCTAGGCGGTACGATGAGGTTAGGCAGCGCCCCTATAAAGTTGAATAAAAATAGTCACGCTTTCCGGGCTTACGGGAAAGAGGAGATATATGAGCGACATCGTCATCGCTATGAGGTCAATAACAATTTTAGAGAAAAATTAGAGAAAGACGGATTATTCTTTTCAGGAACTTCCCCTGACCAAAGGTTGGTCGAGGTTTTAGAGTGCTCCGATCATCCCTGGTTTGTTGCTTCTCAATTTCATCCCGAATTCAAATCTCGGCCGAACAGACCACATCCCTTATTCCGGCAGTTTATTATTTCGGCCCTTAAAAATTAAGATTTAGAGAAAAAGACGCTTGAAGAGCGGGGCCATTAAAGGCGTTCGGTATTTGACCGCCAATATTTGGCAACAATGTTCTAGGAGGTGAAAAAATGGAGTATACTGTTAAATGGATCGACGAAAAAGACAAGGAAGAATTTAATTCCTTTATAAATAGTCATCCCGAAGGTCACGCTTTGCAGCTTTGGGAATGGGGAGCTTTAAAGGAGAAAACTGGATGGACTTGTCATCGCCTCCTTCTTAAAACCGGAGAGGAAATTTTCGCGGCGGCAACTATTTTAGCCAGAAGATTACCGTTCTTTGGTATCCCGATTTTTTATTGTCCTCGGGGTCCCGTTGTTGATATGGCTGCTAAAGAAAAGGTTAATGCTGTTTTTAGGGCTATTCGAGAACTAGCAAAAAAACAAAAAGCTATTTTTTTGAAAATTGATCCTGATATTCCAAAGAATAAAGATTTAGAACTTTTTTTACGGGCTTTAGGGTTTAAATTAATTGATAAGGGAAAGAACTTTGAGGGAGCGCAACCGAAATTTGTCTTTCGTTTAGATATAAGGCCGGATGAGGAAAAGCTACTTGCTAATATGCATCAAAAAACTCGTTATAATATCCGTTTGGCCAAGAGAAGAGGAGTAACAATTCGGATCGGATCCCGTGAAGATTTGCCCGAGTTCTACCGGGTACTGAAAGAAACAACTGAACGGGATAATTTTTTAGTCCGTTCGTATTCCTATTTTGAGGATCTGTATGATTTAATGGCCCCAGCGGGCTTTGCTGAACTGTTCATTGCCGAATACAAAGGTCAAATGCTGGCCGGGACCATAGCTTTTCTGACCGGGAAAAAAGCCTGGTATGTTTACGGCGCCTCTTCAAACTTTTATCGGAACGTGATGCCCAATTATCTTATTCAGTGGGAAATGATTCGGTGGGCTAAATCGAAAGGGTGTACATTATACGATTTTCGCGGGGTATCTGGAGATTTAAACGAAAACAATCCTCTTTATGGACTTTATAAGTTTAAAAAAGGTTTTAACGGGGAGTTTACTGAGTTTATTGGGGAATGGGATTACATTTATCGACCGTTCATGTATCTGATCTGGAAAATAGTGGAAAAAGCCTACTCGAGCAAACTAAAAGGGTTTTTGACCCGCTTTTTACGCTAAGGAAACAGGAGAAAGGATTGGGTTATGGCCGATTTATGGATTGAAATAGATTTGGATGCGGTAAAACACAATTATCGTCAAGTTGTTTCTAACTTAGAACCAAGCTGTAAAGTAATGGCTGTTGTTAAAGCCGATGCCTATGGCTTGGGGGCGATAGAAGTGGCGCGGGCTTTGGAAGAAGAAGGCTGTTCCACTTTTGCAGTGACAAACATATCCGAGGCTGTGGTTTTGCGCCAGGGAGGAATTGAGGGAAAAATCTTGGTTCTGGGCCCTTCCAGCGTCGAAGAATGGCCTTTGGCTGTACAGCAGGGTTTGGAACTGACCATTGCCCAGTTGAATTTGATTCCACTTTTAGATGAGATAGCTGCTCAGCAAGGGTTGAGAGCTGGAATTCATCTAAAGATAGAGACTGGTTTCGGGCGGGCAGGATTTACTAGGGAAATGCTTCCTTCCTTGGCGGAGGAAATAAAAAAGGTTTCCCATCTTGAGGTTTTAGGAGCCTATACCCATTTGGCCCGTGGGGCGCAGAGAGAACACGAATATTCCCGCCTCCAACATCAAAAATTTATCAGTTCCCTTGAAAAACTGGCTGAGCTGGGGGTAACCGTGCCCTCAAAGCATATCTGTAATAGTGCCGGTTTTTTAGATTTTCCGGAATACCATTATGATTTCGTTCGAATTGGGACCCTTCTGGGGGGACATTTTCCTTCCCCAGCCTTTGAGGGCCGGCTTGATCTTCAAGATCCTTGGAAAGTGCTGGCTAAAATTGTACATTTGCAAAAAGTGCCTAAAGGGACATATGTGGGTTATCAAAGCCTATATAAAACTAAGCAGGAAACAACCTTAGCCGTGATTCCGATTGGCTATGCCGATGGTTTTGGTTTAGAGCCCAAACTTATACCACAGGGTGTTATTGACTTAGGAAAAATTATTATTAAAAACATCGCTTCTCTTTTCGGTTGGCAATTAGGGCGGGAAAAAGTTACTTGGCGGGGGAAACCGGTGCGTATTGCTGGTAAAATAGGGATGCAGCTTACTGTAATAGATGTCGGCGATCTTCCTTGTCAGCTTGGAGATCAAATAACTTTGCCTTTAAGAAGAACCTGTGCCAGTGCCAGAATTACCAGAATTTACAAAAAAAATGGAGAATTTTATAGAAAAAGAATAATAAAAGAAGGATTTTCACCATTGCATCGAGAATATTTTTCCTATTATGACTTCTAAAAAAAAATTAGACCAACAATGGTCTAAAAATTTTGCCTGGCAATAAATATACAAATAATAACAATTCAAGGAGCGAGCGATGTGAGATTGCTAATAGTTGATGACCAGAAAGGCATTAGAATGTTACTTACCGAGGTTTTTTCTGGCCATTGTGAAGCAATTGAATCCTGTTCAAACGGAATCGCGGCTTTAGAACTTATTCCTAAATTCAACCCTGATTTAATACTTTTGGATGTTAAAATGCCGGGAATGAATGGTATAGAAGTCCTTAAAAGACTGCGGGATACAAACCGAAGGGTTAAAGTTGTCTTAATGTCGGCTTATAGTGATCGACATTTTGTTCAAGAAACGACAGATTTAGATGTTGCGGCCCTAATAATGAAACCTTTTGATTTGAAAGAGCTTAAAAATAAAATTGCTGAAATCTGTAATATTGAAGGTTTAGCTGAATAAGCATCACGAAATCAATATATTAGAAGATTAGGTATCTCCCTGCGCCAGACCAAGGAAAGGAAGGTCTGGCTATTTGGTGTTGAAGAGCAGCAAAGATTTGGCAAATTTCTTTCCCAGCAGGAAAAATTCCAAAACCGAAGAATAATAATTTTAGGAGGGGAGAAAGATGATGGTTTCGACAATGACCACCTTGGTAATCCAGTGTTCGAAATGTGGGAAGTTGCAACTCAAAACTCTTTCTCTTTTTCACATTTCACAGCGAGATGGGGAAAGCTATTGTTGTGAATGCCAAACTCCTCTGCTAAAATTTACTAGTTTCCAGAGAAAAATTTGCAGTTTGAAATACCCTTGTATTTACTGCGGTAATTCTCATAGAATCACGGTCAAACGTTCTAAGGTTTGGGGGGAAGAGGTTCTTCCCTTGGTTTGTTTGAGTAAAGGTTTAACTGTCGGCTGTCTTGGGCCCCGACAGGAAGCAGAAGATATCTACCAGGATCTTAAAAAAGAATTTGTCCAATTTCTTTATCAGCTTGTCAAAGATGAAGAAGATAGTGCAGAATTCGATGTTTTTTTTGTTGTCTATGCAATAATGGAGAAACTGAGCAAGATGGTGGGAAGCGGTAAGCTAGGCTGCAGGTGCGGCAACGATTTTTTGAAGGTGGAAATTATGCCGGACAGAATTGAACTCCTATGTGAAAAGTGCCGGGCAGCAGGAATAATTCATACGGATAATAAAGATATTTTGCGCATAATAGATGATATGGGATCAATTTTTTTAGAAGAGAGTACAACTTGGTTTCTAAACGATGTTTTCAGGAACCAAAATCTTCAAAAAAATTAAAATTACGGGAGTTGGTCGTAGTGAGCTTTGTTTCTATGAAAGAGTTGCTTCTCGATGCCAAAAAAAACCGTTATGCAATCGGAGCTTTCAACTGCAATAATATGGAGATCGTCCAGGCCATAGTTGCCGCTGCGGAGGCGGAAAGGTCGCCGGTAATTATTCAGGCTAGTCAGGGAGCAATAAAATACGCAGGAATTAATTATATAGTAGGTTTGAGCAAAATAGCGGCGCAGAGCGTTAAAGTTCCGGTGGTTTTGCATTTGGATCATGGGACAAGTTTTGAGCAATGTGTGGAGTGTATTAAAAACGGTTTTAGTTCCGTGATGTTTGATGGCTCTCAACTACCTTTAGCCGATAATATAGCTATAACTAAGAAAGTAGTAGCTGTAGCTCAACCTTTGGGTTTAACAGTGGAAGCCGAACTCGGCAAAATCGGGGGCACTGAGGACGATATCACTGTCTCTGAAAGAGAAGCTCTGTTTACCGATCCAGCGGAAGCAGAAGTATTTTGTAAAGAGACTGCTGTTGACGCTTTGGCTGTGGCTATTGGCACTGCCCACGGTCAATATAAGGGTACACCCCAGCTCGATTTCGAGCGCCTTAAAGAAATTGTTAAGAGAGTTTCGATCCCCATAGTATTACACGGTTCTTCCGGGGTGCCGGATGAAGATATTCGGAAGGCGATTTCTCTTGGGGTTTGTAAGGTCAATATAGACACCAATATTCGGGAAGCGTTTGTAACAGCGGCTCGCCAGGTGCTCGTTGCGGACGCAGCGGAAATAGATCCTCGAAAAGCCTTAGGTCCAGCTAGAGAGGCCGCTATCGAGATAATCAGGGAAAAAATTCGTCTTTTCGGCAGTAGTGGAAAAGCCTAAAAGTTTGGATTGGGAGGATGGAATAATGCGCATTTTCTTAGATTCGGCTAATCTAGAGGAAATTTCTAAAGCCTGGGAAATGGGGGTCATTTCCGGAGTGACAACCAATCCCACTTTAGTAGCCAAAGAAAAAACAGATTTCCACACCTTGATCTGCCGGATAGCGGAAATTGTATCTGGGCCGATAAGCGCTGAGGTTCTCGCTTTAGACTACGAGGGGATCCTCGCTGAAGCCAGGGCTCTAGCTGCTATTAATTCCAACATAGTTGTTAAGATCCCGATAAGCGAGGAGGGTTTAAGAGCGATTAAGACGCTATCCCGAGAAGAGATAGCCACGAATGCAACTTTAGTTTTTAATGCTATTCAAGCGTTATTAGCAGCCAGGGCAGGAGCTACTTATGTAAGTCCTTTCTTAGGGAGGCTTGATGATATCGGCGAAAACGGTTTAAATGCTCTGGCTGATATCAGGGAGATATTCAATGTCCACGGTTTAGACTGTAAGATTATTGCCGCGAGTATAAGAAATCCGGTTCATGTTTTAGAGGCGGCCAAAATTGGAGCTGATTTTGCAACTATACCCTTCGGGGTATTAAAACGGCTTCTCGGTCATCCTTTGACAACATCCGGAATAGAAAGGTTTCTGGCTGATTGGCACAAAAACTAAAATAGAAGAGGGGGAGGATTGATGGAAAGAGAACTTACAATGGAATTTGCCAGAGTAACCGAAGCCGCTGCTCTTGCTTCAGCTCGCTGGGTCGGCATGGGGGATAAAATCAGTGCCGACAACGCTGCTGTAGAAGCGATGAGGGCTTTATTCGATACTGTTCATATGGACGGTACCGTTGTGATCGGCGAGGGAGAAATGGATGAGGCGCCGATGCTTTATATCGGTGAGAAATTAGGAACTGGTGAAAAACCGGAAGTAGATGTGGCTGTCGATCCGCTGGAAGGTACTAACTTGGTAGCCAAAGGCTTGCCGGGCTCAATTTCCGTTCTTGCGGTTACTAAAAGATATGCTCTCCTTCATGCTCCGGATATGTACATGGAAAAAATCGCCGTGGGTCCTCGGGCGGCTGGGAGGATTCATCTCGATGCGCCGGTTGCGGAAAATTTAGAAAATATTGCTCAAGCTTTACAAAAAAGAGTTGAGGATTTGACTGTTGTAATTCTGGATCGGGAGCGCCACGTAGAGTTAATAAAACAAGTTCGACAATGTGGGGCTAGAATAAGATTGATAAGTGACGGGGATGTGGCCCCGGCTGTGGCCTGTGCCATTGAAGATAGCGGAATTGATGTTATGATGGGAATCGGGGGGGCACCGGAAGGAGTATTGGCAGCGGCGGCTTTGCGTTGTCTCGGCGGGGAAATGCAGGGCAGACTTTGGCCGGAGGATGAGCAAGATATTGCTCGGGCCAAGAAACTAGGTATTACCGATGTTCACAAACTGTTGACTCTCGATGATCTAGTGAATACAGATGATATATTCTTTGCGGCCACAGGAATTACAGAGGGTCCTCTCCTCCGGGGAGTAAGGTTTAATGCTGGAGGAGCAGTTACCCACAGTGTAGTGATGAGAGGGAGGACCGGAACAGTAAGATTTATTGAGGCCAAACACCATTTCGCTAAAAAACCAAAGTATGCTATCAAAGGGGTTTAGGCAAGCAAGTTTTGTAATTTTCTTGACCTGTTATTAAAAGGTATGCTAAAATATCAAACGGCGATTGATTTTTTTTATTGACAATCCGGATCAGAAGGAAGGTGACAAATAGTGAAAGAAAAAATTCATCCCAATTACCAACAAACTACAATAAGTTGTGCTTGTGGCAATGTAATCGAAACAGGCAGCACGCGGAAAGATATTAAGGTAGAAATATGCTCCAAGTGTCATCCTTTCTACACAGGGGTTCAAAGATTTGTTGATGCTGGTGGCCGGGTTGATCGTTTTAAAAAGAGATATGGTTTGGAATAATGGCAGGCGGCCGTTATCACTTAGTAGTTTAGAGAGAAGGAGCAGAGCGGAAGCTCTGCTCTTCGATATTAAGGCTGTTATTCCACTTTCAGTTTATTTCAGACGGGCGGGAGAGATAATCAATGCTAACGAGGTTAGAAGAAATAGAAAAGAAGTATAATGAATTATCTGAACTTCTATCCAAACCGGAGATAATAGCTAACCAGACTGAATTCCAAAAATACGCTAAGAGCCAGGCTGCTATTGCTGACATTGTAGAAGTTTTTAGGCAATACAAAAGCATTGTTACCCAACTTCAAGATATTAATGAGATGTTAAATGAGAGTCTGGATTCAGAGATGAGGGAACTAGCAGAGATTGAGCAGGCTGAGTTGTTGAGCAAAAAGAAAAATTTAGAGGACGAGCTTAGAATTCTTTTGCTGCCTAAAGATCCCAATGATGAAAAAAACGTTATTGTTGAAATCCGGGCGGGCACCGGCGGGGATGAGGCAGCGTTATTTGCCGGGGATTTATATAGAATGTATACCAGGTATGCTGAAAACAAAAAATGGCGAACAGAAATCTTGAGCGCCAGTTACACCGATATTGGTGGTTTTAAAGAGATTATTTTTCTCATTGAAGGCCAAGGAGCTTACAGTAGGTTGAAATTTGAAAGCGGTGTGCACCGTGTTCAGCGTATTCCGACTACTGAGTCCGGAGGTCGAATCCATACTTCCACTGCGACAGTGGCGGTTTTGCCGGAAGCGGAGGAAGTGGATGTAGAACTTAACCCTAATGAGATTAGAATCGATATTTTTTGTTCCAGTGGACCTGGGGGACAATCTGTTAATACTACGCAATCCGCTGTTCGCGTGACTCATTTGCCTACGGGGATAGTTGTGTCCTGTCAGGATGAAAAATCTCAGCATAAAAACAAAGAAAAGGCCCTCAAGGTTTTAAGAGCCAGGTTATTAGAAAAAGCCCAGGAAGAAGCCCGAGGAGAAATTGCCCAAGAACGAAAAAATCAGGTAGGCACAGGTGATAGAAGCGAAAGAATCCGCACTTATAATTTTCCCCAAGGGAGGGTCTCAGACCACCGCATCGGTTTGACACTTCATCGTTTAGATCAAATTCTTCTGGGGGAATTAGATGAAATCATCGAAGCTTTGATTTCCACAGACCAGGCTGAGAGGCTTAAGGCTTCGGAGTGATCTATGGCGGAAAATATTATTGGTTTTAATTCTTATCAAGTTCTCGATCTTTTAAAAAGCGGGACAGAATATTTAAAAATCAAAGGAGTGGAGCACCCGCGGGTGGAAGCGGATTTGATTTTGGCCCATGTCTTAGAGAAGACGCGAGCGGAGCTTTATTTAGAGCGAGAAAGGGAAGTCGCGTTGCCCGCAGTAGAGGAGTATGCTGAATTCTTAGTCCGGCGGGGCAATAGAGAGCCCTTGGCTTATTTGCTGGGGAAAAAAGAGTTTATGGGCCTTGATTTTTTTGTCGATCAACGGGTCCTTATTCCGAGGCCGGAGACTGAGCTCTTAGTGGAGAAAGTCATAGCTACTGTAAAGAGGAGACCGGAGCAGAAGAGGTGGCGGATTTTGGATCTCGGTACGGGGAGCGGAGTACTGGCAATTTCTCTCGCTTACTTTCTGCCCCAAGTGGAAGTCACCGCCGTGGATGTTTCAAAGGCGGCCTTAGATGTCGCCTGTCTAAATGCCCACCGGTTAGATGTTAAAATTGACTTTCAACACGGGGATTTGTTTGAGGGCCTTAGGAATAAAAAATTCGATATTGTTGTTTCCAATCCGCCCTACATTTCCTTTAAGGAATATTATCACTGTGCTCCAGAGGTCAAAAAAGAGCCAATCCTCGCCCTTCTCGGTGGATTTGACGGCTTAAGCTACTATCGAAAGATTTCAGATCAAGTCGCTGAATTTCTAAATCCCAAGGGCTTACTATTTCTTGAGATAGGCTGTTCCCAGGGTCGCGATGTAGCTGACTTATTCGAAAGGCGAGGTTTCAAAACGAAAGTAATCCCTGATTACGCGGGTTTAGATAGAATATTACAAGCAGAAAAGGAATAGAAATGGCAATGAACACCAAAAGGATGTATGCTTTTACAGAACAAGAAAAAAAAGAGGCTTTGACAGAAGCCGTTAAATTGCTTCGCCAGGGGGAAATCATAGCTTTTCCGACTGAAACTGTCTATGGCTTGGGGGCTAATGCTTTTGATTATCAAGCTTGTGCAAAAATTTTTGTAGCTAAAAGTCGGCCAGCGGACAATCCTCTGATCGTCCATGTTTCTTCTGTAGAAGAAGCTAAAACTGTAGTTCGGGAATGGCCCTTGCAAGCTGAAATTTGCGCCCGTGAATTTTGGCCGGGACCGTTAACTCTTGTTCTTCCCAAGGCGGGAATCATCCCAGATATTGTCAGTGCCGGATTAAAAACAGTGGCCGTGCGAATGCCTGATCATCCCCTAGCTCTCAAACTTATCGAAAAAGCCGGCTTTCCAATAGCTGCCCCCAGTGCAAATATTTCCGGAAAACCGAGCCCGACGAATGGGGAACATGTGTGGCAGGATCTGGCTGGTAAAATACCGCTTTTAATCGACGCTGGAAAATGTCAAGTGGGTTTGGAATCCACGGTACTCGACCTGTCCGGCGAGATTCCGCTTATTTTAAGACCCGGAGGGGTAACTTTTGAACAACTAAGGGCTATACTGGGAAAAGTCGAAATAGTTGAATCTGCAACTGACGAGCGCCCCCGTGCCCCGGGAATTAAATACAGGCATTACGCTCCCGGAGCGGAAATAGTCTTTGTGGCGGGAAATAGGGAGGAGAAAACTAGTAAGTTCGCAGAATTATTAAGTTCTAATTCCTCCTTGAAAATAGCTATTCTCTGCTTTGAGGAAACGGCAGCAGTTTTAAAAGGAATAATAAATAAGGTTGATTTTATTTTCACCCTAGGTTCAGAGAAAAAACCTTCAGAAGCTGCCAGGCGCCTCTTTGAAGGCTTAAGGTCTTGTGACCAAGAAGGGATTGAACTAATTCTAGCAGAAAGAATAGATGAACAAGGTATTGGCCTGGCTCTTATGAATCGGCTACTATTAGCGGCGGGGAAAAGAAAAGAGGGGACAATATAGGCATCTCCTGGATATATATTTTGCGGGAAAAGATTGGGGGAAGTAGTTTTGGAACTAGTGTGGGTTTTAGCTGTTTCCATAGCTCTAGGGATGGATGCCTTTTCTTTTTCTCTGGCCTTTGGCTTAGTAGGAATAAGAAATCGCACTGCGGCACAACTGGTAATAACTGTGGCTATTTTTCATATCTTTATGCCCTTACTTGGACTATGGGCGGGCCAAAAATTAGGGACAATTTTCGGTAATGTGGCGACCGGTATCGGAACTTTTATCCTTTTGTGGCTGGGACTAAAAATGATCATTAATGCTCGTCGGTGTAATAACAAGCAGTCAAGCTTGCCCAAATTGGAAGGATTGGGAATAATAACCTTGGCGGCCTGTGTTAGTTTAGATGCCTTAAGCGTAGGTTTTTCCCTAGGAACTTCCTTTATCAGCAAGATTATTCCGGCTACAATTATTATAGGTGTCGTTGCCGGTATCATGACGGGGAGCGGGATTTTCTTGGGCCGGAGATTGGGAACAGTGTTGAGCGGCAAGGCGGAAATGATTGGCGGGCTAATTCTTCTGGTTATCGGGTTAAAAATGGGATACGGGATTATTTCTTAAATGAGTAAGAAAAGAGGTTGGATTGGCTGTGAAGATTTTATTTGTTTGTACGGGAAATACCTGCCGCAGCCCTATGGCAGAAGCGATTGCGAAAAGCATCGCTTGGTCCGGTATAGAGGTCTCCTCGGCGGGCATTCATGCCTTAGAAGGGGACAAGGCCAGTGAACAGGCCATTGCTGTAATGGCGGAAAAAGGAATAGATCTAAGTAAACACCGGGCCGAAAGAATAAAAGCTGAAATGCTGGCAGAAGCAGATTATATTTTTACCATGACCAATTTTCAAGCCGAATTTCTTGCCCAAAGCTATCCGCAATTTGCAGCCAAAATTAGTTCTCTGGGGGCTTGGACAAAATCGAATAAAGATATCCATGACCCTTTCGGAGGAACACTTGAACAATATCACAATTGTGCCGAGCAACTGGAAGAATTAATTTTGAAAACTTTTAAACACTTTAAAGGGGGTTAATTTGTGATCATTGCGCTTGGAGCCGATCATGGGGGCTATGAATTAAAAGAGATTATAAAAAAGCATCTCCAGGACCAGGGATATGAGATTATAGATTATGGCACAGACTCTGCAGAATCTGTGGATTATCCAGAATACGGATTTAAGGTTGGAGAAGCAATAATAAAGGGACAAGCTTCTTTAGGGATTGTTGTTTGCGGCACGGGAATAGGAATCTCGATTTCGGCTAATAAAGTAAAGGGAATTCGAGCCGCCTTATGTACGGACTCCTATATGGCCAGAATGGCCAAAGAACATAATAATGCTAATATTCTAGCTTTAGGCGCCCGGGTTGTGGGACAAGGCCTAGCTTTGGAAATCGTCGATACTTTTTTAAAGACCTCATTTAGCGGCTCACGCCATAGCCGTAGAATAGATCTTATTTCCGCTTTCGAAACTCAAGGTAAGAATTAGAAAAGGAGAAGTGAATATGGATAATATCCAAAAATATTTAGCCTCCCAGGATCCGGAAGTGGCAAAAGCGATCAAGTTGGAGGAAAACAGGCAAGAGGATAAGATTGAACTTATCGCCTCGGAGAACTTTGTCAGCCGGGCTGTAATGGCCGCGCAAGGATCTATCTTAACCAATAAATATGCAGAAGGGTATCCCGGCAAAAGATACTACGGAGGCTGTGAGTATGTAGACATTGTGGAAGATATCGCTCGGGACAGAATTAAGAAATTATTTGGGGCAGAACATGCCAATGTCCAGCCCCACTCAGGTGCGCAGGCTAATACGGCAGTTTACTTTGCAATGCTTAAGCCTGGTGACACCGTAATGGGTATGAATTTATCTCATGGTGGGCATCTCACCCATGGAAGTCCGGTCAATATATCCGGCGTCTATTTCAATTTTGTGGATTACGGTGTGGACAGAGAAAAAGAACTTCTTGACTATGACGCTTTAAGAGCGAAAGCAAAAAAACATAAACCAAAAATGATTGTGGCCGGAGCCAGCGCTTATCCCCGGAAGATAGATTTCCGTTTAATTAGGGAAATTGCCGACGAAGTTGGGGCTTATGTTATGGTGGACATGGCTCATATTGCGGGACTGGTTGCTGCTGGCCTCCATCCTGATCCGGTACCATATGCTCATTTTGTGACCACGACTACTCATAAAACCTTAAGAGGGCCCCGTGGAGGAGCTATTCTCTGTTCCCAAGAATTTGCGACCCAGATAGACAAAGCTATTTTCCCTGGGATTCAGGGCGGTCCTCTCATGCATGTTATTGCAGCTAAAGCAGTGGCCTTTGGAGAGGCTCTACGCCCCGAATTTAAAGAATATCAACAACAGACCTTAAACAATGCCCAAGCCTTGGCTCAAAGTTTCCTAGCCCGGGGTTTTAGGTTGGTTTCGGGGGGCACGGACAATCATTTGATGCTCCTTGATATCCGCAGTAAAGGCTTGACTGGCAAAGAAGCGGAGAAAATCCTGGATGATATTGGGATTACAGTTAATAAGAATACCATTCCCTTTGATCCGGAGAGTCCTTTTGTTACCAGTGGACTCCGGATTGGTACCCCTGCGGCCACTACTCGGGGTTTAAAAGAACCGGAAATGGAATTGATTGCTGAAGCAGTGGAATTAGCTTTAACTGCGGGTGGAGACCAAAAAAAACTAGCTGAAGCTAAAACAATTGTCCAAAAAATTTGTAAACAATTTCCTCTTTATAGATCTTAAAGGCTTTGGACATCAATGAATTCTTTCAGTAATATACGCGTCCCAAGACCTTGAATCCTATAAGCAGGCAAAAATCGTCAAAAATTTACAAAATACAGCAAATGATTCCCAAGGTCTTTAAGAAAATGTTTATTAACATACTTCAGACGGTCAAGAAGAAAGCATTTTGTCGTTGATGGGATCCAAGGAAAAGCGGAAGGAGCTCTAGAATAAGGTAGAATCTGTAAGAAGACAGCTTAAGATTAAAAAAGACGCCATTTAAGGGCGTCTTTTAAGTTTATCCCGGAATTTGGGCTTTGATTAACCGGGAAAGGGGAGTTCATTACTAAAATAAGTGTTTGCATAATTAGGGATTCTAGATAGTGTACAATTAAGTTCGCAAAAGTAAAAAGGAAAAACCATCGGCAACTCCAAAAATGGTAAGTGATGAGCAAACCAGAAAGGAGTTTTAACCG
>JBMNOZ010000017.1:0-48670 GCA_050943335.1 Desulfitobacteriia bacterium
GATAAGTTAATTCTCGCTCTCAAATTTATTGACGAGTTCGCTTCTTCTATCTTGTTGTTCAGTTTTCAATGATCAGGATGATCAGGTGTCGCATAGGACAGGAGGTCCGGGAGCGACCAATGATCATTTGGAGCAGGAGGCTCCTTGTTTTATCCCGAGCAACAATTAGTTATTTTATCAATCTTTTCTCTTTAAGTCAACTGATAATTTGTTCCACATTTGCTCGTTTATTGTCTGTTCTTAGCTTCTAAAGCCTTCCCGCTTTAAGACGCTTTATTATAATAGCACGCACTTTTTATGCTGTCAACAATAAATTCTAAGTACTTTCTTTTTTTTGTTCCAAATGCTGGAGCGAATTTAGAACTTTAAATCCAAACTCCAGCGCTATATCTATTATAGCTATATCTATTATATATAAAGGGTTTCCAAACAGTTACTAAAATACTATTTTGGTAAACTTTCTCTTGCCTACTTTAACAATATCCCCGTCATTTAGACCGACAACGCTTTGCGGGTCAAGAATTTTAATATCATTTATCCTAACCCCTCCCTGTTCAATCAACCTCCTCGCTTCTCTTCGGCTGGAAGCAAGTTTAGCCTCCACAAGGAGAGTTACTAACTCAATTTCGTTATTAGAACCGGGGCCAATATTTGCCGGTTTAAATTCCGGCATACTATCCGGGGCCTCTTTCTTTTGAAACATTTTTACAAACTCTTCTTTTGCCGCTGTAGCCTGTTCTTCACTGTGGTAAATACGAACAATTTCCCAGCCTAAACGCATCTTGAGATCTCGAGGATGAACGGAACCTCCTTCCAAACCTTTTTCCAACTCTCGAACCTCTTGAATATCAACTTTAGTGACCAATTCAAAATAACGAATCATCAGTTCATCAGGGATGGACATGGTTTTGCCAAACATCTCCCTGGGACTTTCATAAACCCCAATATAATTCCCTAAGCTCTTGCTCATTTTTTGAACCCCGTCTAGTCCTTCCAAGATAGGGGTGGTGAGTGCTATCTGCGGTTCCTGGCCGAAATCTTTTTGCAGGGTTCGCCCCATAAGTAAATTAAATTTTTGGTCAGTTCCGCCCAATTCGACATCGGCTTCTAAAACAATCGAATCGTAGGCCTGCATAAGGGGGTAAAAGAATTCGTGGATGCTGATCGGCTTTTCCTCAGCATATCTTTTGGCAAAATCGTCGCGTTCTAACATTCGGGCCACGGTACATTTAGACGCCAGCTTGATAACATCTTCAAAAGTAAGCTTGTTAAGCCATTGGGAATTAAATTCGATTCTTGTTTTTTGAGGATCGAGGATCTTAAAAATTTGCTGTTTATAAGTTTCAGCGTTTTTCATTATTTCCTCTTCACTTAAAGGTTTGCGAGTTTCCGATCTTCCAGAAGGGTCTCCTATTCTACCTGTGAAATCTCCGATAATAATAACGGCCTGGTGACCGAGATCTTGAAATTGCCTCATCTTTTGCAAAGGAACAGTATGTCCGAGATGAATATCAGGAGCTGTCGGATCAAGGCCTAATTTAACAATCAACGGTTTATTATTGGTAAGAGACTTTCTTATTTTTTCGCCGAGCTCCTGTTCCGGAATAATTTCAGCGGCACCTGCTTTTAGGATTGTAAGTTGCCTTTGAATTTCTTTTTCTAATGATCCCAAGTCAAACATCCTTCCATGATTCATGACGAATAAAATTATAATTCATATTATAAAAGAGTACATATTTTATAGCAACCTTTTACCAAATGCTACTGTTCTTACGTTTTAGGAAATATGATATAATGTCTTAAGCAAATTACTTTGGGTACATTTCAGGTTAAAAAAACTGGAGGCATATAGATTATGGCGAATAAGAAATTCGACAGTCATAACTCAACACCAAAGAATAGACGGGCCCGCACCTTAAAGAAGAAAAAGAAGATTACTTCTAGGCCGGTGCTTATGGTTTTTTTAGGCGTAATTATATTTTCTATTCTTGCCCTCGGGGGCTATACTATGGCAGCTATTATCCAAGCTCCGAAGTGGGACCCCGATCTTCTGTCCGATCAAAAGGAGTCCTCAATCGTCTACGATAATAAAGGTGAAGTAATTGCCCAGTTGCATGCTTCGGAAAACCGTCTGTTAGTAGAATATGAGGATATTCCACAATTAGTAAAGGATACTTTTATCGCTGTTGAGGATAAGAGGTTTTTTGAACACTATGGATTTGATGTAATTCGTATTATTAAATCTGCTTTAGATATTGTTAAAGCCGGGGAAGTAGTGGGAGGCGGAAGTACCATTACCATCCAGCTAGCAAAGAATGCTTTTATCGAAGATCCGACAGCTCTAAAATTATCCCGAAAGATTCAGGAGTTGGTGCTAGCCCTGCAAATAGAAAGAACATATACCAAAGAAGAAATTCTAACTTTTTATCTTAACAGAATCTATCTGGGCGAGTCCTGCTTCGGTATCCGGACTGCTGCTCAAACCTATTTCGGCAAAGAACTGGATGAACTTAATCCGGCTGAAGTGGCTCTCTTAGCGGGTCTTCCCCAGGCTCCCAGTGCCTATGATCCTTACGTGAATCCTGATTTAGCAAAAAAAAGACGTAATATTGTACTCTCAATAATGAAAGAAAACGGTATTATCTCTGAAGCCGAATACGAAGAATATAAAGATGAACCTTTTGAATTTGTTGAACAGGTTAAAGCTAAGCAAGCAAAGGTAAAACTACCGGGGTCTGAAAACAGAAACAAGAAACATCCCTATTTTGTAGATTACGTTATTCATGAGTTACAAGAAAAACACGGGTTTACACCCGAGGAAATATTTAGTGGGGGCTTGAGAATCTATACTACTGTTGATTCTAGAGTGCAAAGCGTAGCCGAGGAAGCCTTCGCCGACCCTGCTAATTTCCCTAAAAGTATTGATGACCAACTCGTACAAGGAGCAATTACGGTTCTAGAACCCGAAACAGGAGCCATCACAGTAATGGTTGGAGGACGCGAGTATACCCCCATGGGATTGAATAGGGTCTGGCAATCAAAACGTCAACCAGGCTCAACAGCCAAACCGTTAGTGGTTTATGCCCCTGCTCTGGAAAACGGCGGCTATTTCCCCGGCACGGTCTTTGATGATATGCCTGTAAAATACAGCGATGGAACTGGAGGAGTCTGGGCACCGACCAACTATGATACCTTAACTTCTGGCTGGCGGGGACTTATTACCATGCGGGAAGCTGTTAAAGACTCTGTCAACGTCTATGCCGTTAAACTCCTCGAGTCGCTAGGTGTAAACAAAGGTTGGGAGTTCGCTAAAAATAATCTCGGGCTGAAAATGACGGAAGCGGATAGGGTATTGCCCCTTGCTTTAGGAACTTTCCAAATCTCTCCCTTGGAAATGGCTACAGCTTATAGCTCCTTTGCAAATGGAGGGTACAAAGTAGAGCCTCACAGCGTTACAAAGGTTGAAGGCCCGAACGGGAAAGTTATTTTCGAGCATAAGCCTACCCGAAAAAGGATTATGAAAGAAACCACAGCCTATCTCATGAACGACCTTTTAAGAACAGTTGTCACTTCTGGTACCGGGACCAGGGCCAGAATCGGAAATTGGTATATCTGCGGCAAAACCGGTACTACTTCCCTTGATCCGAAAAAATATGGCCAAAGAACCGGAAACCCCGACGCTTGGTTTGCCGGGTACAGTCCAAAATATGTCGGCGTAGTTTGGATGGGATACGATAAAGACGAGGACCTTAGGCATTATCTATACAAGGTCTATGGTAGCAGTTATCCGACAACTATTTGGAAAAAGGTTATGACTGCTGCTCATGAAGGCCTGCCTGTCCAATCCAGCATAAAAATGCCACCAGGAATTGTAAGAGTTACCATTGATAAAAAATCCGGTTTATTACCGAGCAGTCTCACTCCAGATAAATTTATCATTACCGAAATTGCCGCCGCTGACAGTGTTCCTGTAAAAGTGAGCGATATATGGATTGAAGTGGAAGTCGATGCTGATAATCCTGATTGCCTTCCGGCGGAAGGCAGCACCAATACTATAACCAAAATCTGTCTCAACTTACCGAATCGCCCCAAAGGAATCCCCTGGCCTAAAGATGAGGCTCCTTATAAAATTCCAGAAAAAGTTGCTAAAGGAAGTCCCGGAGTTGCACCGCCTGCCGGTGATCCCAATATCCCCCGGCTTTCCATCTCCGAGCCCTTTTATGATCCAGGCTCTACTAGGGTTCAAATTCCAGTTCATACTAGTTTTGACTCTTCCAAATATATGCTTATGTTATATATCAAGAGACCGAACCAGCCTTATTTAGAAACCTTTGTGCCAGAGGACGGCAAGACAAAATCAGCTAACTACCGCCTGAGCTTTTCTTCCAAAGGCGCCGCGCCGGGTACGTATACCTTTTGGGTTGCTCTAATTAATAATCAAACCTTTGCTATAGGGCCACCGTCAAGACCGGTAAGCATAACAATTTCGAGATAACCCTGTCTAAAAACATTTAAGACTAGTTTTTAAATCCTGAATTGAATTTCATTAAGGATTAAAACTAGTCTTTTTTAATATCTCGCTTATCTTAAAGAGCTGGACAGGCCCAAGAATCGTTATTAAAATCTTGACAACCTAAAAGATTATTAGAGTCAAGCTCTGCCAATCCCAGCATCCACCCTAACTCCAAAGCACTCAAATTGCGTTGGCCGCTGCCTTTAGGAGAGCGATTGAGCACCGCTTCTTTTAAATTTTTTTTGGGTAGTAAATTCGTTAACGCCGCAATTATTCCTAAAGCGACAACATTAGCACTTTGATCGCTACCAAATTCTTTCCTGGTTAATCTAGTTATTGGTAAGGCAATCCGGTTATGGGGTCGAATTATATCCTCTTGAACAAAGGTAGTATCTATTAACAATAAGGATTCACTTTTTAAACCTACCCCGTATTTTCTGAAAGCTTCAGAGCTCATAGTCAAAACCAAATCCGGAGTCATAACCTTGGGATAGTAGATCTTGCTGTCACTGATAATTACTTCGGCTTTGCTGGCACCGCCCCTGGCCTCGGGACCAAAGCTTTGGGTTTGAAGAACATTTTTTCCGGCAGCTACGGCTGCTTCGGCCAACATAATAGCCGCTAGAATCAATCCTTGCCCGCCTGTTCCTGTTAATAGTATTTGATGTTTAGCCATAGTTTTCGCCTCCTTTAAGGGTGCTGATTAGTTTTTGGTATTCCTGGACAAACTCTGGAGCCTGATCCCGGAAAAGTTCCCCAATTAAAAAGTCTTCTTCTCCTAATTCCGGTTCTTTTTTTCCCACCATAACCCCATGTTTCTTCTGCCACGCAAGCATTTCCGCGGGGGTTCTAAACTTATTTCTTCGCCCGTACGAGGTTAAACATTGGGTTATAACTTCGACAACGGAAAAACCCTTGTTCTTACAAGCATCCATTAAAAGCCTGACCAGTAACTGATTATGATACGCCGTCGCCCGGGCCCCATAGGTTGCCCCTGCTGCTTTGGCTATCTCCAATAAATCAAAAGATCTTTCTACATTTCCAAAAGGAGCTGTAGTTGCCTTCTTCTCCAGCGGTGTCATCGGTGAGCTTTGCCCGCCGGTCATTCCGTAAATATTATTATTAATAACTAAAGCTGTCAAATCGATATTGCGCCGGGCCGCATGAAGGAAATGGTTTCCTCCGATTGCCGCACAATCTCCATCGCCCATAACCACGAAAACCTCCAGTTCGGGTTTGGCTAATTTGACTCCCGTCGCAAAAGCCAACGCCCGACCATGGGTGGTATGCAGAGTATTAAAATCCAAGTAACCAGTCATCCGCGAGGAACAACCAATGCCCGATACCACTACAACCTTGTTCTGATCTAGTTGGAGAGCATCGATGGCTCTGACTAAGGCTGCCATTACAGTGCCATTTCCACACCCGGGACACCAGATGTGTGGTAGATTCTCGGTCCGGAAATATTTGGTTATCTCTTTAGACATTGGCAAGCACCTCCCGGATATTATTTAACAACTCACCGGGTTGAAATAAAACTCCATCAACTCGATTCGCTCTATAAACCTGCTCCGCATCGACAACCTTTTCCACTTCTCCGACCAATTGACCGTAGTTCATTTCCGCTACCAAGAATTTACTTTTGTATTTTTTTAGCTGTTGATATGGAAAAGGCCAAATTGTAATCGGTCGGAAAAGGCCTACTTTAAGACCCTCGGCCCGAGCTGTTTCCACTGCTTCCAGTGCAGAGCGAGCAGCACAGCCGTAGGCAATAAGAATAAGCTCAGCATCAGCAGTAAAAATTTCTTCAAATAGGATAATCTTATCCAGATACTTGTCAAGTTTATGATTCAAGCGGTCTAACAATTTTTTGGTAACGGCAGGTTTGACACTGGGGAGACCTGTTACATCATGAATCAATCCTGTCACATGATAGCGATACCCTTCACCAAAATTAGCCATAGGTGGAATCATACTGGAGGTATCCTCATAGGGATTATAATCCTCAGGAGCGACTTGAGGTTTAGGTCTGTCGACTATAGAAACACTGGCCGGTAAGTTTACCTTCTCTCGCAAATGTCCGATAACCTCATCCATAAGGACAATTACCGGAACCCTAAATTCTTCCGAAAAGTTAAAAGCAGTGACTGTAAGTTCGTAACATTCTTGTACAGAAGCGGGGGTTAAGACAATTATGGGATGGTCTCCATGGGTACCCCAGCGGGCCTGCATAACATCCCCCTGGGCGGGATAAGTTGGCAAACCGGTACTAGGACCTCCCCTTTGGACATTAACTACCACACAGGGTACTTCTGTTGCTGCGGCATATCCCAAATTTTCTTGTTTTAATGAAAAGCCCGGTCCACTGGTAGCGGTCATAGATTTTACCCCTGCTAAGGAGGCTCCGATTACTGCCGCCATACTCGCAATCTCGTCTTCCATTTGAATAAAGATTCCACCTGTTTTAGGCAGTTTTTGAGCCATAATCTCTGCGATCTCTGAGGAAGGGGTAATCGGATAACCCGCGAAGAATCTGGCACCGGCAGCAATCGCTCCTTCAGCGATAGCTTCATTACCTTGCATTAGCCTTGTTCTAGTCATTATTTTCCACCTCAATACTTATGGCAAAGTCCGGACAAAGTCGTTCACACCTTTTACAAGCAATACACTGTTCCGGATTTAAAACAACGACCATTCCCAGTTCATCACTGCCAAGAACTTGTTTTGGACAGAAAGCTTGACAAATACCACATTTTTTACAATATGCTTGATTTATCGTTATTGTTGAATTTCTTTTTCTCGTCTCTGACAAAACACCATCTCCTTCTACTGCTGCTTCTCCAATTCCCGAGTGTGGTTCTTATAAAATCTAGTATTGATTTCAATACATTTTTATCCAAATTACGGCGAAGAAAGCATTAAAAAAATACAAAAATTTATATCTATGAACCCTTCTATTTTTACAGTTGCATTTCCTGCCCCAAAACTCAAGTATTAAGTATACTCTATCGTTATACCGTAACTTAAACTTGATTTTGAGCTGCAAAGTATTATGAGTATAAAATAATAATTGATTTAAAGCAATCAATTATTATTTTTTTCTATTTAAAAAAGAGTCCAGTCTCTATTCTAAATAGATTTTATTAAATTACTTCTATTTTACTTTATTTATCTCAATTCTACAATGGTAACTCCTGAATCCCCTTCCCCAAATTCACCCAAACGGTAGGAACGAACATGGGGATGATTCTTTAAGAACTGATGAACGCCCGTTCTTAAAGCCCCTGTTCCTTTACCGTGAATGATGCTTACCTGGTTAATACCGGTGATTACAGCATCGTCTAAATATTTGTCTAAAACTTTTTCCGCCTCTTCGACCAGTTGGCCCCTAATATCGATCTCACTGCGCAGATTAGCCGCTTTCCCAAGCCCAAAACTTCCTCGTAATGTCTTAGCATGGTGCTCAGGCCCACTTGTTTCATCGATAAGTCTTATTTGGGAAAGGGCAACATTTATTTTCAAAACCCCTGCCTGAATCAATACTTCATTGTTAACAGGTTCTTGGAGAACCTGTCCTTTCTGACGTAGATCCGGGATATAAACCATTTGGCCCGGTTTTATTTGCTGGGGACTGGGACCTCCCTTTTGTTTACGAGGTGACTGAAACCGCTCTGATAGTTTCTTTACTTTACGCCGAGCCCGTTCCGCAACCCGTTCTTGCTCAAGACGTTCTTTTTTCTTGGCTTCTTTGATTTCTTTAACGATTGCCTCCGCTTCAAATTTAACACCGCGTATTATTTCCACTGCTTCCTCTCGAGCTTTTAAAATAATTTCCTCGTATTTTTGTTCAAGTTCTTTCCTTCTTCTGTTTAATTCTTCGGCTTTCTGTTGAGCTTCTAACTTCTGTTCCTCGAGCTCTCTTTTTTGGAGGTCAATCTCTCTTTGAATTTCTTCTAAATTCTCGAGTAGATTGCTCTCTTTGATTTCATGGTCGGAAAGGAAAAAGCGGGCCTTTTCCAAAATTAATTCATCCAACCCCAGGCGATCAGCAATAGCTAAGGCATTACTACGACCGGGAATGCCGGTGAGCAAACGATAAGTCGGTTTTAAAGTTTCGGAGTTAAATTCCACAGAAGCATTTTCGATCCCCGGGGTATTATAGGCAAAACTTTTAAGGGCTCCATAATGACTGGTCGCAATCCCACAGCTTCCGCGTTCCAGAAGTTCCGCTAATATAGCCATCGCTAAGGCGGCCCCCTCTGCGGGGTCCGTTCCCGCTCCTAATTCATCAAAAAGCACCAAGGATTTGTCGTCCGCCCTGTTCATGATCTCTACAATGTTAGTCATATGGCCGGAAAAGGTGCTTAAAGATTGTTCTACGCTTTGCTCATCACCGATATCGACAAAAACCTGTTGAAAAATTCCTAAGCGGGACTCACTTTCGGCCGGGATATGGAGCCCGGATTGCATCATGACAGTTAAAAGCCCGACCGTTTTTAAGGTGACGGTTTTGCCCCCGGTATTCGGGCCTGTAATCACTAGAAACCGATAGCCCCTCCCTAACTCTACCGAAATAGGAACAACCCGCCCTTTTAGAAGGGGATGACGGGCCCTGATAAGTTTTATTTCTTGATGGTTAACAACGATTGGAGAGCCCGCTTCCATATCTTCACTTAAATGAGCCTTGGCAAGGATGAAATCCAGTTTAGCAAGACCCATATAAAGTTCTGTAATTTCTTCCACTTTCTCGGTCACTAGAGCAGTGAGCTGTAAAATAATTCTCTCAATTTCTCTCTCTTCCTTAAGCATTATTTCCCGTAATTCATTACCCAGTTCTACCACCGCTAGAGGCTCAATAAAAACTGTGGCCCCGCTAGCCGATTGGTCATGAACAATGCCGGGGAAATCCGTGCTATGCTCCGCTTTAATCGGTACAACATAACGATCGCCGCGGGCCGTAATTAGATTATCCTGCAACATCTTTTGATAGCGAGGATTTCGTAAAATATTATCTAAGGTTTCCTTAATTTTCTGTTGACTTCTATTTTTGGCCTGGCGCAAGCGAGCAAGTTCCTCTGAAGCACGATCGCTTATATTACCTTCTTCGGTAAGACAACGGCTGATCTCATTTTCTATCTTTTTCTGAGGCGTAAAAGACTCAATCAGGGCTTTAATTGTAAACAATTCCCCGTATTCATCTTTATTCCCCGGATTATTATCTAAGAAATTATTGTGGATTTGCCGGCCAGTTTTTAAAGTATCCCTAATCTCCAAAAGCTCTTCGGGACTTAGCACCCCTCCCCGCTCACATCTTTCCAAATAAGGACGAATCTCCTTCGCCCCTCGCACCGAAAATAAAGGGTTAATCCTTAACAGCATTCTTCCTTCATCTGTTTCTCTTAGCAGACTGCGAACAGTCCGGATATCCGCTACCGGGATTAATTCTTCCGCCCATTCTTTTGCTTTGGGAAGGAGACAGTGAGCGCTTAGTTTCTCTCTAATCGCTTGAAAATCTAATTTTGCTAATGCTTTTTCCGAAACTATCACTTTTATTCCAGCACCCCTCTATAAAAATGTCCCTTGGTAAAGCCCTCCGGGTAAAGGGATTCCAGGTCCTTCATCATTTCTTCAGCCTCTATATTTGTGTCTCTTCCCTTAATTGCTTCTGTCCATAATTTCCGAAAGATCCTTACTGTAGCCTCCTCTTGAATTGGCGAAGATCTAATAAGTTCGAGCCGAATATTCTTAAGGCCTAATTTAGCTAACTGAGGAAGCTCAGCCAAGAGGTTTAAACGTTTAGCATTAAAAATATGCATTCGACATTCCCGATCCGTCAAGATAGGAAACTTATAAGCCAGACGATCCTTAAGGTAGTAATCATCCTGTTTACAGATTTTGCTACAAGTCTTCACCTTTCCATTTCTTTGACCTAAAGTCGCCCCCACCAAGCAAAACTCACTGATCATCATCTCTAGATCCCCAAAGACAATCATTTCTGCAAAATCGAGCAAAGAAAAAGCCTTTAATTGTTCTTGATTTATTTCAGTGGAAAGAGTAGCCCTTCTCCCCCCTGTTTTTAGGATATAATCCAGGGCTGCAGAATTGAAGACCGGTAAAGAGTGATCGCTTTCCCAAGCCCAAGACCGGTCCAACTCTTGGATCATCCTGATCCCGGCTAAACTCCCTGTTAAAACTGTCGGTCTGTGTTCCCAGGTAGAAATCTCTCTCAACTTCTTAAATTCTTGTTTACTCTGCCTTTCATTCATTACTCGGGGTAGACGGTAAAGAGGCTCTATTCCTCGGTTCAAACAGAACTCTGTAATTTCCTGTAATTCCTTTAATGTTAAAGGCCGGTCTCGATACCAATGTTCCCCGCCGAAGATAATCCGGTCTGCTCCGGCTTTGATTAGGGCCGGTATTCTAGCCAATTCTCTAACTGCTACGGTAAGAACAGGATTTCTTGATTTTTGAATTTTCTTACTCAACTGCCAGTTTTTTGAGCGTTTTTGGAAAGTGGCTTTGTCTACAAATTCAGCACCCCTTGCCGGTTTTGCTAATAGCTGATCGACTACTTTTCGCCGCAGATCATTAATCTCACTGACGGGGACTATAAGGTTATCCGGAATTTCAGTAAGCAATTCCGCTAGGAAAAAGGGAGTATTTCCCAGTCTTCCCAGCTGTTTAAATAAGAAATCATAATCTAAGGGTCTATTTGTCGCCTTTTGGGCCGGAAGATTTGTTTCCCCTCCAGCGAAATTTTCTCCGTCCCAGGCCTCTAACTTGAGCTTTGTGCCCAGTTGACCGGTAACAATCATCTTTAAAGGCCTTTTGCGGGTTTCTTTACCTTCCTGATAACTTAACTTTGCTCTCTCCATTAATAACCGGTCATTGGTTTTAAACACCCGATCCCCTTTTCTAGCCCTTCCTCTAAACTGGATTCCTACAACCTCTCCCTTCCGAGCTTCCTGAACGAGTTGCCCGTTGGAGCTGTAGATTTTTCCGACAATCAGACCCTCCCGTCCCCGTCCAGTCCAGATTTCCAGCCCATCCCCCATATTTAAAGAGTTTTCTAGTTTCAACTGTATACGGTCTGGCTTAGTTTCCAGTATACGTCCTAAAAAGGTCCCGCGATTATTGGGCCGGCTAAAACTCATTAGTTCCGCGCCTTTTTCGCCTTGAAAATAGCCAGCAGTAAATTCGCGGTTAAAAATTTGCGTTAACTCATATTTTTCCTGGGCTGTGAGTCCCGGCTGACCCTGGTACAAGTTATCCAAAGCCTGACGGTAAATCCTAGTTACCGTGGCTACATATTCCGGTCTTTTCATCCGCCCCTCAATTTTTAAAGAGGTGAGACCGGTTTTCTGGAGTTCAACAAGATGCTCGGATAGATTAAGATCTTTAGGGCTTAAGAGATAATTGCCATTACCGTAATCAGCCAGGACATCCTTCCCTTTGCGGTCCACCAGTTGATAGGCCATTCTACAAGGCTGGGCGCAACGACCCCGATTACCGCTTCGAGCCCCAATATAGCTGGACATTAGACATTGCCCGGAATAGCAGATACACAAAGCTCCATGGACAAAAACTTCTATCTCGAGGTTCGTCTTTTGAACAATTTCCTCTATTTCCTTGGCTGAAGCTTCCCGGGCTAAAACCACCCTGGAAAAACCCAGCTGCTCTAATTGTTTACAAGAGAGACTATTATTTATAGTCATCTGCGTGCTGGCATGGATTTTCATCTCCGGCAGAACATTCTTTAGAAAGTGAGCTACTCCCAGATCCTGAACAATTAAAGCTTCCACACCTAAGTTGTAAAGCTCGTAAATATAATCTGCCAATTCTGGGAATTCCTTATCGGCAACCAGAATATTCACTGTTACATAAACCTTGACTTGCCGTTTTTTAGCGTAGTCAACAGCCTTTTTTAATTCCTCTATCTCAAAATTTGCTGCTGAAGCCCGGGCATTAAACATCTTGCCGCCTAAATAGACAGCATCAGCCCCGTTTTCCACAGCAGCCCTTAAAGCCTCAAAACTCCCAGCCGGGGCCAAGAGTTCTATTTTTCCTACCGTAATATCTGAATCCATACGAATTCCCCGATCTAAAAGTAGTATAAAATCCCGTTATTATAATACCATACCCATTTTTATTAACCAAAAGGATGGTATCTATGTTCGAAATGAACCGGGACCAAAATAGAGAACCCCCTGGAAAGGAGGTTCAACCCTAAACTGCTCCACTATATAAACCATATAGACCACAACCCCCTGTTGTGGACCCTAATTTTTAAAACTATGAATAGGGGCCGGAATCCTGCCCCCTCGGTTAATAAATTCTTCTGAACTAAATTTGTTTACCGGCATAATGGGAGCGTGACCCAAAAGTCCCCCAAATTCTGCTCTATCCCCTACAGTTTTCCCGTAAACAGGGATAATCCGGACAGCGGTGGTTTTTTGGTTAATAACCCCTATTGCCGCCTCATCAGCAATAATTGCCGAGATTGTCGATTCTTTAGTGTCTCCGGGAATGGCAATCATATCTAAACCTACGGAGCAGACACTGGTCATAGCTTCCAGCTTATCAAAAGTTAATGCTCCCGACTCTACCGCTTGAATCATGCCCTCGTCCTCGCTCACCGGAATGAAGGCTCCGCTTAATCCTCCTACTGAGGAGGAAGCCATTATTCCGCCTTTTTTTACCGCATCATTGAGGAGAGCTAAAGCGGCAGTGGTACCGTGAGCCCCGCAGGCTTCCAGCCCCATTTCCTCTAAGATCCGGGCCACACTGTCCCCAATCTCAGGAGTGGGGGCCAGGGATAAATCTAAAATACCGAAAGGAACGTTGAGGCGTTTTGAAACTTCATTCCCTACTAATTGCCCAGCCCGGGTAATCTTGAAAGCTGTTTTTTTGATGTTTTCCGCTACTTCATGAAGGGCCCGGCCCTTTACTTTTTCTAAAGCTCTTTTTACTGTCCCGGGTCCACTCACTCCGACGTTAATTACAACTTCCGGTTCCCCAATCCCGTGCAAGGCCCCAGCCATAAAGGGGTTATCATCAACAGCATTAGCAAAAACTACTAGTTTGGCACAGCCTAAGGAGTCCCGATCCCTGGTTAAATAGGCGGTCTTTTTAATGACTTTCCCCATCAGTTTGACAGCATCCATATTAATCCCAGCCTTGGAATTGGCCACATTGACTGAAGAACACACTCTTTCCGTTTCTTTTAAGGATTCCGGGATAGAATGAATTAATACCCTGTCTCCCTTGGAAAAACCTTTGTGTACTAGAGCGGAAAAACCTCCGATAAAATTAACCCCCACCTCCTGGGCAGCCTGATCTAAAACCCTGGCGTATTCTCCGTAGTGATCCTCCTGGCTGGCGGCGGCTATTAAAGCGATTGGGGTTACGGCAATTCTCTTATTGATAATTGGTATTCCAAATTCATTTTCAATCTGATCTCCCACAGCTACCAAATTCTGAGCTAACTTTGTAATTTTACTGTATATCTTGCGACGGGCTTTTTTCCCATCGGAATCTATACAATCAACAAGGGATATCCCCATTGTGATAGTGCGGATATCCAGCTTTTCTTTTTCAATCATCCGAATTGTTTCAAGAATATTACTACCAAGAACCACAATCTTCACTCCAACCCTAAATATTGTGCATATAGTTAAAAATCTCTTCTCTTTGGATTCTAATAGAAAGACCCATTTTTTCTTCTAAGTCTTCGAGCTTCCTTTTGAGATCGTTGAAATCGCCTTTCATATTCGTCAGATTAACCAACATCATCATCGTAAAATAGTTTTGAAGAATGGTCTGGCTTATATCTTCTATATTAACGTTGTTTTCCGCTAGAATTTTGGTCACGGCATAAATAATGCCCACCCTATCCTTGCCTATTACTGTAATAATGGCTTTCATAATAAACCTCCGTTTTTATTTACAGGTATTCTTCCCCTGCCATGGCTCTTATTATAAACATCTGGAATAAATGTAAGACAGGCAACTTTAGTTGCCTGTTTTTTACCTGTTCTTTCAGAAGATAATTTCGTTATTCTTCTTCCTTTTCCCCTAATAGATCCATAACTGTTTTTTGTTCATCCCTTATTTTTGCCAATTCATCGGCCAAATTTAGAGCCACTAAAGTAGCCACTTGATGAACTGCCAAGCGAGGGGATCTTAATGAAACCTCGTGCATCCTTCGATCAACTTCCTTCGCTAAATCGCGAATATAATCTTCCGGACTCGTTCCCCGTATCACGTATGGTTCTCCAAAAATTTCAACCGAGACTTTCTTGCTTTCCCGATTCACAGTACTTCACGCTTCCTTATTATTTGTCTGAATAACATCTATTTTATTTACTTTCGCCATTCCGCCCCGAATTCCTGCTGAATTTGTTCCAGGATACTGGAATTCAGGGTATTGACTTCTTCATCCGTAAGAGTCCGCTCCGCTGATTGATAGCGCAAGGCTAAAGCTAGGCTTTTGTGGCCTTGCGGAATCGGTTTGCCCTGATAGACATCAAAAATCTCAACTTCTTTTAGAAGTTCGCCGCCCAACTCTAATATCCTGGTTTTAAGATCCTCGGCTTGAATATCTTCCTGGACAACAAGAGCTAAGTCCCTCAAGATTGCAGGGAAGCGGGGATATGATTTGGCAATAACTGTAGTCTTCCGGTTCCGGAACAGAACGGAAAAATTTAATTCAAATAAAATAGGTCGATCTAGATCCCATTCCTCATCAAGTCCTGGATAGATCTCGCCAATAAAGCCCAGGTACTCCTCGTTTACAAAAATTTCTGCTGATCGCCCGGGATGAAGAAGATTTTGCAGTTTTTCTTTTTTAACTCTTTTATATTCAAATTCCAGGCCTATGTTTTTAGCCAGCATCTCTAAAATACCTTTGACGTAAAAAAAGCCATAAGGAGTTTGATCCGCTAACCAATGTCTTTTGCTTTGACCCTGAGCAAGCCCGGCAATCATTAGTCTCTCCTCTGGCAATTCTTTTAAAGGTAGGGCTTTCGGCCAATAAACATTACCGATTTCAAAAAGAAGTAAATCTAAATTCCGTCTAGAGGCATTCCGAGAAGCGATTTCTAAAAGACCAGGAATAAGAGAGGTCCTCATAACCCCTAATTCCTCTCTTAAAGGGTTCAAAAGAGGAATACTGCGTCCTTCTAGACCCCAAACATCATCCTGTTTCCGATCCAAGAAGGAATAAGTGATAACTTCGTTCATACCGGCCCTAAGCAGCACTTTCCGTAGCTGTACGCGAAAGGCTTGTTCTTCTGACCTTCGGCCTTGGGTTTGAATCCCTGCGGGTAAAGTAGTAGGTATTCGATCATAACCGATTACCCGGGCTATCTCTTCTATCATGTCCTCTTCTATTTTTAAGTCCTGCCGGAAAGAAGGAATCTCAACCGTAAAGAGACCCGGGGCTTTTAGTTTATAATTAAAGTCTAGGGCCGTTAGAACCTTTTCTACTTCTTTCTCCCTATAATTAGTGCCCAGCACAGCATTAACTCGCGCTAGACCGACGTCAATACTGACTGGCGGGGGAAGAAAAGCGACCTTCTCAGTAAAAGACATGGGAACTCCAGCCCCAAGTTCTAACAAAAGCTCTGCCACTCTTGCTAAGGTGGGCACTGTGCCATAAGGATCCACCCCTTTTTCAAAGCGGCTAGAGGATTCCGAACGAAGCCCTAGTTTTCTACTGGTTCGACGAACACTGGATCCTAAGAAATGAGCCGCTTCAAAGAGAATCTTAGTTGTCTCTGAAGTGACCTCGGTTTCCTGACCCCCCATTACTCCGGCAATGGCTACCGGGCCGTTATTATCGGCAATGACTAACATCCCACTGTCCAGTTTTCTTTCCACCCCGTCCAGGGTTACTAGGCGTTCTCCCTCCTCAGCCAATCGGACTCTGATCGGTCCCTCTAATTTATCCCTATCAAAAGCGTGGAGGGGCTGACCCATTTCCAACATACAATAATTAGTAATGTCGACAATATTGTTGATAGGGCGAATTCCTGCCGCTCGAAGCCTGTTTTGCATCCAGAGGGGCGAATCTTTAATCACTACATCATCTACCAAGAGAGCCGAATAGCGCCAGGACAGTTCGGGATTGATTATCTCGATTTTTTGTTTGATGTCCTCGGGCCAAAGAGGATGTTTTTCCAGCATTGTTTCGGGAATCTGCGGTTTCAAGCCTAAAAGGGTTCCCACCTCCCGGGCAACATTAATTATCCCCAAACAATCAGGACGATTGGGGTAAAGCTCCAATTCCAAAACTTGATCATCAAGACCAAGGTAATCTTCTAACTTTTTGCCGACCTCAGCCTCGGGGGATAAAATCAAAATTCCATCTTTACTCCGCTCTTTACCCACCCCTTCAATTTCAAGCTCTTTTTCGGAGCAGAGCATTCCATAGGATTTCTCACCCCTTAATTTTGCGGCCTTGATTTTTGTTCCCCCGGGTAAGACAGCTCCAACCACAGCCACCGGGACTTTGTCTCCTACCCGGACATTGTTGGCCCCGGTCACAATCACTAATTCCTCTCTGCCAACATCTACTCGGCAGATTTGTAATTTCTCTGCGTTTCCGTGGGGCAGAAGCTCTAAAATTTCCCCTATGTAAATATCTTTAAATCCTTTATTAAGATTTTCTATCTTCTCAACCTCTATCCCGCCACGGGTAAGAATCTCAGCCAGCTCCTCCGGACCGGTTTCAAAATCTAGATATTCCTTCAACCATTTTACACTGACTCTCATTACAAATCCTCCTAAGCATTAAAATACCTAAAACTGGGCCAAAAAACGGATATCATTATCAAACAACAGCCTCATATCTTCAATCCCGTATTTAAGCATGGCGATTCTTTCCACTCCCATGCCAAAAGCAAAACCGGTTACTTCTTGCGGATTATAGCCTCCCATTTCCAAGACCCGAGGATGAACCATCCCCGAACCGAGAATCTCAATCCAACCTGTTCCTTTGCAGAGCCGACATCCGTCTCCGCTGCAGAGCATGCAAGAAACATCAACTTCAGCACTAGGCTCAGTAAAAGGGAAAAAACTCGGTCTTAAACGTATTTCCCTGTTTTCCCCAAACATTCGCCTGGAAAAATAAAGCAGTATGCCTTTGAGATCCGACATTCTAACCCCTTTGTCCACTAAGAGCCCTTCCACCTGATGAAACATAGGCGAATGGGTAGCATCATCGTCATGGCGAAATACTTTACCCGGAGCTATGATCTTTACCGGCAAATGAGGTTTCATTTTTTCCATGGTTCTGATCTGAACCGGGGAAGTCTGAGTGCGGAGAAGAATATCTTCGGTTATAAAAAAAGTGTCTTGCATATCCCGGGCCGGGTGATCCTTAGGTAAGTTTAAAGCTTCAAAGTTATAATAATCGGTTTCAATCTCAGGGCCTTCGGCAATGGTAAAACCCATTCCTATAAAAATATCTTCTATCTCTTCAATTACTCTGCTTAAAGGATGCTGGTGGCCTTGGGGTAATTGAAAACCTGGCAGGCTGATATCAATTCTTTCCTGCTCCAACCTGCGGGCTAAGGATTCTTTATCTAATTCTCGTTCCTTTGTTTCCCAAGCTGTTTCCAAAATGTTGCGAGTTTGATTAATAATCTGCCCTATTTGAGGTCTTTTCTCAGCCGGAACGGAACCCATTTTTTTGAGCAGGGCGGTCAGGGTTCCCTTTTTACCCATGACTTCGACTTTTAAATTCTGAAGTTCTTCCTTGGTTACTAGAGTCTCCAATTTCTTAAGGGTTTCTTCTTTTATCCTTTCAATTTCTGCTTTCATTTTTTGCATCACCTTTCGTTTTCGTAGGTTTTGAAAAGCTTTATAATACAAAAATCCCCGTCCCAAAGTAGGGACGAGAATCAAAAACTCCCGCGGTACCACCCTTGTTTAACCGGGAAAATATCCAAGGTTACGCTTTAAGGCTGATAACGGTAGCCAGCCGTTTGACTCCGGGGCGAAATTTGACCTTAAGCTTTCTGTAGCTCAAGGCGGATGCCAATCCTGGTCGACTCCCAGTCAGTGGTCGATCCTCCCTTAAAGGTTGACGTTCTCTTGAAACCCATCATCGTCATTAAACTTTGTTTTGTTTTGACTTTTCTTGTAAAGCATATAGAGCTCTGGAGAACCAGTGGCCTCGAAGGCTTTCCAAAAGTAATCTATACTAGACATAATTGACCACCTTTCTTCGGCTTTGGTTCGCAGAAAATATGAAAAATATTTTCTGCCCGAATTATAACATTTTAAAAAAATGTTTTCAAGAATCCGCCCCGGCGCCGCAATTCATAAAGGAAAATCCCGGCAGCCATAGCGGCATTTAAAGACTCTACTCTGTTGAACATTGGAATGTAATATTTTAGATCCGCCTGACCTTTAAAAAAGTCACTTACTCCAAAAGCTTCATTCCCTATTACCAAAGCCAAAGGAAATTTTACTTTGGTCTGTTCTGAAAAAATGGAATTGCCCTCCATGGAGGAAACAGCCAAGCAAAGATTGTTTCTCCGGCAAAAATTAACGATTTCCGGGGCCGTTTTATTTGTAAGAATGGTCTGACAAAAAATAGAACCCATAGAACTCCGAAGCACTTTGGGATTATAACGGTCAACTGTACCTTTGGTAAGTATTATCTGTTTAACATTTGCTGCTAAAGCTGTTCGAAAAATAGTTCCGAGATTCCCAGGATCCTGAATATTATCAATAATCAAAAGGATTGTCTCTTGCCCGATTTTTAAATCCTCCCACTTTGGATGGACTTGTTCCATTACCGCCAATATCCCTTGACATTCAACAGTGGTCGCCATTTTTTTCATTACTTCTTCGGAAACTGGCTGTAAAGGAATTTGGCGCGCAGTCGCTTCCTCGATAAGCTCTCCTAGATCTTTAGTATTTGTATAATATATTTTTTTAATTCTGGCCTGACGTAGAAAAGCTTCCTTGATAAAACGCTTACCCTCGATGAGGTACTCATTTCCAGTATTCCGGCCTTTGTTTTTATGCAAGGCTACGACTTGTTTCACCTGTTCGTTTTGCAGTGAGGTGATCACTTTTGTCATCCTCCCGAGATTAGCTACTTATAAAGAACGGGGTCGATACAAATCGAACCCCGAAAACTTTTAATATGGAAATGATATTAAGCATTTTCTTGAACATTGCCGTTAACTGATAATTTTTCTTTTGCGATCCCCACTAGTTGGGTAAAAGCTGCTGGATCGTTAATGGCTAAGTCAGCCATCATTTTGCGGTTCACTTCCACTCCGGCTAATTTTAAGCCGTACATCAAACGGTTATAGGTAATATTGTTCAGCCTGGCAGCCGCATTTATCCTTGTTATCCAAAGTTTACGGAAATTACGCCTTCTTTGTTTACGATGGACATAAGCATAGGCCATAGATCTAATAACCTGTTGATTAGCCATTTTAAAATTTGTACTCTTACGTCCTCTATATCCCCTAGCTAATTTTATTATCTTTTTATGGCGTTTCCGAGCTCTTACGCCTCTTTTTACACGAGCCATGATTAGGACCTCCTTTAATATTATTTTACATAGGTGAGTAGACGCTCTAGACGCTTGGCATCAGTTTTGTGGACAATAGCGGATTGGCGGAGATTCCTTTTACGTTTCGCACTTTTCTTCTCTAAAATATGGCTTTTATAAGCATGCCTTCTTACAATCTTACCAGTACCAGTTTTTTTAAAACGTTTTGCAGCTCCCCGATGGGTTTTCATTTTAGCCATTAATAGGCAACCCCCTTTTCATTATTAGTCATTTTTTTGTGTAGTAGGAGCCAATATCATAACCATGTTACGGCCTTCTACTTTAGGTTCGCGTTCGACAACCGAAAACTCACTAAGAGTTTCAGCTAATCTTAAACATAATATTTTACCCTGATCAGGATGGGTAATTTCCCGACCACGGAACATAATCGTTACTTTCACTTTATCGCCGTCTTTTAAAAACCGCTGGGCATTGCGGGCTTTGGTTTCAAAGTCGTGCTTCTCAATATTGGGACGAAGCTTTACCTCTTTAACCTCAACTACTTTTTGTTTCCTTCGTGTCTCTTTTTCCCGTTTAGCCTGCTCATACTTATATTTGCCATAATCCATCAATTTACACACCGGCGGTTTAGCGGTCGGCGCGATTTCAACAAGATCTACCGCCTTGTCGGCAGCGATGCGCAAGGCCTCAGCGAGACTAATAATCCCGAGTTGTTCACCATCTTCACTTACTAATCGAACCTCTCGAGCCCGGATTTCTTCATTAATCCGTAGATCCTTGTTAATAGGAAGTCACCTCCGTATTATTTGAAAAAAAATAAAAGACGATGTTCCCACCCGTCTTCTAATTAAATCAAATGAGAATAACCAAATATCTGGAAAACTCACTTTACCTCATTAACACCGATTAAGGGCATGAGGTGAGAAGCGGATGGCTTCTACTTAGCATTAATAATATACACTTACTAATCCCTGGTGTCAAGGTTTATTAATTTTGGCAATTTCCGCCTGTTTTCTTTGAATAGCTTTCAGAAGAAAACAATCCCGGCGTTGACCACGTTTTAGTTGCCCATATATTTATTATATTCCTCTTCATTTTTAGGGACAACTAAACTGCCATCAATTATTTTTTGTTTTAGATTTTCAATATTATTGCCTATAATTTCCGGTACAGGGTTGTCGGGCGGAAAATCGGCTAAGCTTACTCCCTCTTCTTTTAATCCAAAATTTAAGTTTTTACCTAATTCCAGATTCTTTTCCTTAAATTGTTTTAGCAACTTTAAAATTACTCTATCGCTGTTCTTAAGCACCGAAGTTAAGACCCTGTCTGGAGCCAGATAGCTTTGATCTATATCGGAGCCTATTGCATATCTGTTATTTCGAGCCAGAACCTCAATCATCCCTTCTCCGGCGCTGCCGGCTGCATGAAAGATCACATCGGCTTTGGAGGCCACCATTCTTTCTGTCATAACCTTAACCCGCTCTTTATCCGTATAGGTGGCAGCAACACCCTTTAACATTTCTGAATAAGGACTGGCGTATTTAACCCCTGCCTTATAAGCATAATAGTAAGTTTGAGCGGTCTCCTTATTATCTCCGGAAATAAAACCGATCACATTGGTCCGGGTTGTTTTACCGGCTAGATATCCGGCTAAAAAGGCCGCCTCCTCTACTCTATAGGAAACTCCAAGAACATTTTTCGGCAAGGGGTTTTCCAGGGAAGCATCTAAACAGATATACTTAATTTCCGGGTTGTTGGCTGCGCTCTCCAAAACCGCCGCTACTGCCTGCGGTCCAAGAGTGAAAATTAATTCATAGTTTTGCCTAGCCATCTCCTTTAATTTTGTCGGGTAATCTTTATCGTCTTCAACCAGAACATAGTCTACTTCCAAATTAAATTTTTGGCCGGTTTTTTGCAGACCCTCCCAAACTGTTTTCTGGTAAGGGTCATTCAGTCCTTCAGCACTTAGTACTAAACCTACCGTTGGCGTCCTATCCGCCTTGCCATTGGCTAGGCCCTTGTTTTCCAAAATCGAACAGCCGACAAGAAAGAAGATTAGAATTACTAATCCTAAAATTTTGCTCCCGTGAGGAATTTTTTTCATGGCTATGATATCTCCTTTTCGCCTTTGTTCTGGAGTTTGTAAACTCTTCTATTATCTAAAGTCCAAATTTTAGCACTGAACTCGCCGGGCTGGACATCCTGTAAAACTTTCTGCATATCGTACATTTTAGCGTCCAGGATGTCGAGGTGATGTAGAACTTCGGCTTCGGGGATCATGGGTTTTTTAGGGCTGCCAAAATCCGGTTCATAATGGTGGGACAGAATCATATGTTGAAGTATTAAGTTAGTCTCCTCATCCAATCCAACCTGGCGGGCCGCCCAGTCAACTTTTTTAATTCCCTGGACAATATGTCCTAAAAGTTGGCCCTCTACGGTATAGTCTAAGGCCAAGCCTAAATGGTTAGCCTCAATTTCCTCTAACTTAGCAATATCGTGGAGAATAATCCCGGCGTAGAGCAAGTCCGAATTCAAAAAAGAGTACACTTTCAAAATTTTCTCCCCGGCTTTAAGCATAGTTAAGGTATGATAAAGCAAACCAGAGCGAATTGCATGATGGTTTTGAAGGGCCGCCGGATGAGTTATAAATTTTTCCTCTCCTTCGGTTAGGATTAAACGTACTGTCTCCTGAATTTTTTCTTCTTCAATCCGGGCTACATAGTCTAAAAGCTCCGCATACATCTCATCATTACTGTAAGGTGCTGAGGGGACAAAGTTCTCCAGCTTGACCCCATCTTCTTCTTTGACAGGCCGAATTAACTCAATTCTTACTTGTTTTTGGCCCTGCCATTCCACAACCCGGCCACGGATTTTAACTAAGTGGCCGCTTGCGTAGAGTTTTTCTTCTTGAGGCTTGCAATCCCAGTAACGAGCGGAAATCTCTCCAGTGTTGTCCGCTAAGACAATATCTAAATATTTATTGCCGTTTACCGTGGTTTTACACTCTACTTGACGTAATAAATAGAAAGCATCAAAAAGCTCCTTGCCAGTGTACTCCTTAAGTGTTTTGATATCCATTACCTCACCCCTCTTCCCCTTCCGGGTAACAGGCGGCCGATGGCCGCCCTTAAAGGTACCTCGTAAATCAGATAGTCTTATTCTCAATCATCTCTTTAAGCATTTTAGCAAACTCTTCAAGGCTCATAGTTTGAGTCTGTTTCTGTCCATAACGCCGGACAGAGACTGTTTTTTCCTCCGCTTCTTTATCTCCGACAACTAAAGCGAAGGGAATTTTTTCGGTTTGACTTTCCCGAACCTTGTAGTTTATTTTTTCCCTTCGGGTATCTACCTCTACCCTGATTTTGTTTTCTTTGAGTAAATTCTTAACTTCCTCCGCATACCCCTCATGACGGTCGCTAATAGGTAGGATCCTCGCCTGGACCGGAGCCAACCAGACCGGAAAAGCGCCGGCGTAATGCTCTGTAAGGAGAGCTATGAAACGCTCTATACTGCCATAAACCACCCTGTGGATTACAACCGGTCGATGCTTTTCCCCATCTTCCCCGATATAAGTTAAATCAAATTTTTCCGGCATTTGAAAATCGAGCTGGATAGTACCGCATTGCCAGGTTCTATCGAGACAATCTTTAAGGTGGAAATCGATCTTCGGACCATAGAAAGCTCCATCTCCAGGATTGATTTTATAATTTAAGCCCCGTTCTGCCAAGGCTTCTTTTAGAGCTTCGGTAGCCATCTCCCATTCCTGATCCGTACCCATAGATTTTTCCGGACGGGTGGACAATTCCACATGATATTCAAAGCCAAACACTTTATAAAAATAGTCTACAAGGTCGATGACTCCGATAATTTCCTCTTTAATTTGGGAAGGGAGCATAAAAATATGAGCATCGTCTTGAGTAAAGTTTCGCACCCTTAATAGGCCGTGTAAGGTTCCGGATAATTCATGTCTGTGTACCAAACCCAATTCCCCACAGCGAATGGGCAGATCTCTATAACTGCGGAGCTTGGTTTTATACATAAGCATGCCTCCTGGACAGTTCATAGGTTTGATACAGTAATCCTGGTTATCTATTTTCGTAAAATACATATTATCTTTATAGTGTTCCCAATGCCCTGATTGCTCCCAAAGGGTTCTATTTAAGATAATAGGGGTTCTTATCTCCACATAATCTCTTTTTAAGTGTTCCTCCCGCCAGAAGTCCTCTAAAGCATTCCTTAGAACCATGCCTTTGGGATGGAAAAAGGGAAATCCCGGTCCCTCTTCGTGGAGACTGAACAAATCGAGTTCCATCCCTAATTTTCGGTGATCGCGTCTTTTGGCTTCTTCTAGTTTTTCCAGATAGTCTTCCAGATCTTTGTTCTTAGCAAAGGCTAAACCGTAAATTCTCTGCAACATTTTATTCTTTTCATCGCCCCGCCAATAAGCCCCGGCTACACTCTGGAGTTTAAAGACTTTCAAAGCTTTGGTCGACATCACATGAGGCCCGGCGCAAAGGTCGGTAAAATTACCCTGAGTATAGGTGGTTATCCGAGCTTCACCGGGGAGATCCTGTACTAGTTCTACTTTATATTTCTCCCCTGTTTCTGTGAAATATTCAAGAGCTTCATCCCGAGACATTTCCCGACATTCGAACTTAAAATCTTCTTTAGCCAATCTTTTCATTTCTTTTTCAATTTTTTCTAAATCCTCGGGAGTAAAAGTATGCTCGGAATCAAAATCATAGTAAAAACCATTGGCAATGGCCGGCCCTATCCCCAGCAAAGTTCCCGGGAAAAGGTTTTTAACCGCTTGTGCTAAGAGGTGGGCGGTAGAATGCCGCATCACTTCCAAGCCCTCTTCCTCAGCCAAGGTTATAATTTCAACTTGGGCGTCCTCTTCAAGCCTTGTTTCTAAATCCCTTAACTCTCCATTGATTTTCCCGACTACAGCAGCCCGGGCTAAGCCTGATGAGATTTCCGAGGCTAACTCTAAAAGTGTCGTCCCCTTTGCTACTTTCTTAAGCGAACCATCCTTTAAAGTAACAGTAATCAATTCAGCCATCTTTGTTTCCCCCATAGTGATACAAATTAATAAAATACTTTTTCCTAAAAAACCAATCGTAAAAAACTCTCGTCCCCTAGGGAACGAGAGCAATTAAGATCCGAGGTCTCACACAACTTTTTGATAGTAATTCTCCTACTATCCCTCTCATAAACTTAAAAAAATTCGATCAGTAATAGCTTATACTACTCCCCTTCGGTTGTCAATCACTCCCTTTACAAAGAGGGCAGCCCCGGCAAAAGCTTATTTTGTTTTCAAATACTTCTCTTATGATTTCAATCATTTCGATATGACTCGTCTCAGCAGCGTGAACAATTAGATTGTTAGGAGAGCACCTTAAAAGTGCACTTATCAATAAATCGTCATAATACCCTTTACCTGCTCGCTCCTGACTTGGAAAAAAGCGGTCTTTTTTATTAATATCTTTTTTTTCTTCATCGAGGAGCAGAATTCCTCCGTCTCTTTTAATAATTAAGTGCATTGTAGAAAAAAGGGGCTCTTGCCTCGCCACAAATTTCTTAAGCATCTTAATAAATTTCTTGTTTTCCTGAGCAAAAGCATAATCCTTAACTGCTATCGCTATCTGTCTCCTGAGTTCTTTTTTATAAAGACTAGCCCTAAAATTTACAAAGCCCTCAAGATTAACCTGTTTGTGTGTATCGAGAAATTCAAGGAGGGATTTTATCAAGACATGTTTTTTAGTTTTAGAAAGATACGAACTTTCATAATTATCAAGATCCGACCAGGATCTTTCAATAATTTTTTCTATATCTGTATAGCTCAAGCTGTACTCTTTTTTTAGGATCTTTCTAACAAAAACTTTTTCCCACTCCCGGCAAATAATTTCAGCTAGGGCTTTGGCAAAATAATAATTATAAATCCTGATAGCTAAGCGATTCTCTTCCTTCTTTCCTTTAAGCGCTGAATAAACGCAACGAATAAGGCTGGAAGTGCCGATTCGATGTTCATAAAGTTCAAAAGGCAGGCCTTCCTGTAACCGGAGATGATTTAGTTTACTATATAAATCATGAGGGCAACTAGTTGACCCAACCTCAACATAGTATTCCGACATGAAAAATCCCCCTTGGAAATATATAATTTTTCCTTCCTAATATTTCCGGAGAGGGATATTCTTATTCTAGAGTTATTTTATTCCTTAGTAGTTTTTTCGGTTAAGCGCAACGTAATTCCTATCAAAAGCAAAGCCAGAACAATTAAGCCTATTTGGATATAACGAGTGGTGTAAATAAAATCCGAAAATTCATCGGCCGCAAAATCGGCACCTAGAACAGCAAAAATGCCATCCTCATTTTTAAGAGCTATATAACTCGATACCATCGTCCCTTCGGCTGTCTCATGGTAGAGACCTTGAACTTCCCGGCCATTGAAAACTTTTACTACGCCTCCAGGAACTAAGGTTTCAATACGACCGGGATTTTCAGAAGCAGAGTTCTCAGGCTCTCTTCCCTCTACGATATAAAACCAATTCGCTTGCTCGTCCTGAGTAATAATATAAATATTAGCCAGATTATGTTCTTCCTTAAGAGTGGTAAAGTTTTTTTTCATTTCTAGGTAGGCAGGGCTTTGCTTAAGATCCTGTTTGATGTGGTCTACCTCTTTTAAATCCAGCTTTAAAACCGCCAGTTCTAGGGCCTTATTAACCTGATTCTCCGCCATTTCCACAGCCAACTGTTTAGCTCGATAATTACCGAGTCCAGTGACCATAATTAAACAAAAGACCGAAATAAGAATAATTGTAAACATTCTTTTCCGCGAAGTTGATAAGTTTGATGTCATGTTTAACCTCCAGCTTGATCTTTGGTATTTAAATGTCTGCCCTTATTTTACCTGATTCTTACCGGATATCCAGGGGGCAAAAATCATTTTTTTTAATAATTGACATACAATTTTTCAGAATCTAATTCGGTAACCTCCAAAGAGAAAGAAGGTAAAAATGGGGAGAAATAGAAAGTTATCCGCCCTTCCTATTGCAACTGCCTTTATCGGCACAGTCGTAGGAGCGGGTTTTGCCACCGGCCAGGAAGTATTTCAATTTTTCACTATTTATGGGCGCAAGGGATTTTTGGGAATTATTCTTTGCACAGCTTTGTTTTGCTATTTTGGTTTAATTATTATGCGAACTTCTCGGACTTTAAACGCCTCCTCCCATCGCGAGCTGGTAGAGCTTGCCGGCGGTCCCCATCTAGGCAGATTATTGGATTGGTTTATTACTTTAAGTTTCTTAGGAGTTTTAGTTGTTATGGCCGCTGGTTCCGGTGCTCTAGCTGAGGAATACATTAATCTTCCCCCCTTATACGGGAGTTTGGCTATTATTATTCTTTCCTTTCTAACGGTTATCTCTGGGGTCGATAATGTCATTAGGGCTATTGGGATGATTGTCCCTTTTCTTTTAGTTATTGTTTTCAGTGTCACTATCCTTTCCATCTTTAAGAATCCTGTTACTATCCAAAAACTGTATCTTTTAGAGGCCCTGAAGCCCGCGGTCTCAAATAATTGGTTTTTCTCAGCGTTTATCTATGTTTCCTTTAATTTACTTTTAGCTATAGCAATTCTAGCTCCTTTGGGAGTTCAAGCCCAGAATAATAAGGCTTTGGCCTATGGAGGGATTTTAGGCGGAGTAGGCCTGGGCATGGGTGTTTTAGCCATCAGCTTCGCTGTGCTTAGCGGTATTCCGGAAACTCTTTCTTTTCAAGTGCCCATGATTTTCTTAGCCTCCCGTCTGAACCCCGCAATCGCTTTCCTTTATGGGCTTGTGCTCTTCCTGGAGATTTACTCTACTGCTGTGAGTATTCTTTACGGATTTGTTGCTCGGGTCGCCAACTCAAAAGGCACCCGTTTTTTCTGGGCAACCCTGGCCTGTGGAGGAGCGCTTTTTGCCTCCCGGCTAGGTTTTTCCCGGGCCATAACAACGATTTATCCACTATTGGGTCTCATCGGGTTGGTCTTTTTAGCCTCTCTTGTGTGCCTACAAGCAAAAGAGCCCTTGCAGGCTCTTTTAAAGATTTTAAAGTGAAACCCTTAAAATTTTATATTTTTACCGTTTGGGAGGGGAGGCAAGGTTCAATCAGCTCTAAGAAATCAGTTTTCACTCTTTCCATAGTGTTTTTCAATTCTTGGGGGTTTTCTCCTTTAATACAGAAGTAAAATCTGATCTTCGGCTCCGTTCCCGAAGGTCTGGCTATTAAAAAACCGCCTCCTTGAAAACATAGTCGCAAAACATCCTCCGGGGGCAGTTCGGGGGAGTCTAAGACCCCTTCCTTATTTGTGACTGGGAAATAACTTCTCTTGGTAAGAAAATCATCAATTCGAGCTACTTTTAAACCCCCACACATCCCCGGTTTCGCGCTCCGGATTATCCCCATGATTTTAGCGATACTTTCTTTTCCTTCCCGCCCCTCGAGGGTCAAGGCATACTGTTCATCACCATAGTAACCAAAGCGGGCCAAGATTTCTTCCAATACATCGGGCAGCGTTTTATTTTCTTCTTTTCGGTAGTATAAAGCCGCTTCGGCTAGCAAGGCGGCAGCCGCTATAGCGTCCTTATCCCGAGCATATGTTCCGGTCAAATAACCATGGCTTTCCTCAAAACCCAACAAAAATGTTCCTTGCCCGCTCTCTTGAATTTTTTTGATTTGTTCGCCAATATATTTAAAACCCACCAGCACATTTATAACTTCTGCCCCATAATGGTGAGCCAAATGTTCTGCTAATTCAGTAGTAACCACAGTCTTTATGATTATCGGCTGCGAAGGCATTGTCTTTAACTTAGTCCTCTGCGACAACAAATAATATTCTAACACAACTCCTATTTGGTTCCCCGTGAAACGTTGATATACTCCCTCTTTATCCCTGGCGTAAATGCCGAGTCTATCGGCATCCGGATCGGTTGCGAGAATTAAGTCTGCCTTTTGTTCGGGAGCATGGGCTAGGGCTCTTTCAAAAGCCAAGGGATCTTCCGGATTAGGGTATTTCACGGTAGGAAAGTCGCCATCCGGTTTTTCTTCTTCCGGGACTATGAAAAGAGATGAGAAACCGAGATCTTTTAAAATTTCGGGTACAATTTTCGCGCCTGTACCATGAAGTGGAGTGTAGACAATTTTCAGTTCCGAACCCCAAGTTTTCGCCAATTCCGGGTTTAAAAGCTGGTTTTTTACCTCCCGCCCATAAGCCTCATCAATATCTCGCCCTATGCTATGCCACAATCCTCGCCGATAAGCTTCTTCTTTACTGCTGGTAGGGATCTGCCAGCCTTGGTTAGCAAAAATCTTTTCCGCTATTTGTTTGGCTTTCCAAGGAGGAATTTGTCCCCCATCCTCCCAGTAAACCTTATAACCGCTGTACTCCTTGGGATTGTGACTGGCGGTAATATTAACCCCGGCTATAGCTTTAAAATAGCGGACAGCAAAGGATAACTCGGGCGTTGGGCGTAGAGAGTCAAAAAAATAAACTTTTATAAAATTCGCAGTTAGAACTGAGGCAGTCTCCAAGGCATACTGGTCTGAGTTATGCCTGGAGTCATAAGCGATGACCACTCCTCTTTGATAGGCCTCGGGACCTTCTTCCTGAATGGTCTCTGCTAAACCCTGAGTAATTTTTCTAATCACATATTTATTTATTCTATTGGTTCCGGCTCCCATCACTCCTCTTATACCCCCGGTTCCAAACTCTAAATCCGTGTAAAAGCGATCTTCAATCTCCTCGTTTTCTTCCTTGACCTGTAAAGCGAGGAGTTCCGACCGGGTTTGACTGTCAAAATATTCGTTTTCCGTCCACTCTTTAAACTTCTCGGCAATACTTTCTAGTTGCAATTTCTATCCCCCTTTTAAAAGCCTTTATAAACTCCAGCCTCTCAGTCCGCCCGATAAGAATAACCGAAAGGGTCATCTCGACGAGCTTCGTTTTTTACTCTGCGAATGCTTGTCTCGGGGTTTACGCTTAAGTGCTGAAGTATTTTATAAAGATTCTCCTTGTCAATATCCTTCCCCAAATTCTCAGCCAATAATTCTAAGGTATATTCCCGACCCTTATTAGCTTTTAAAAAAGCGTGAGCCTTATTTTTTAAACTGATTATCGCCGCCGCCCTTTTTTTACCGAGTTCCACTGCGGGCTGATGATAAGCGTTAACATTTATCAAAAGGGCATAAATAGTTACCGCCCTTTCAAACAAAGCGATAAGGCCCCCTAAGGATTGAGCATTGATCTCTCGAAGGGTAATTGTCAGCGACTGTCTTCCTTTCTCGCTTAAAGCCTGTCTGGTACCGAGCAAAAAGGCTTGCAAATAATCCCCACTTGTGGAGTTCTCCGTCACCTGGATCGAAAGGTTATCCCGATCCTTCAGGACTTCGATAAAAATCACTAAAAAGTTATTAGGACCGTCAAGAAGCTGCTGGAGATAGGAATGTTGATCGGTAGAGCCTTTATTACCGTAAACCGTAATCCCCTGCTGTACGGTTTCGCCCTTTAAATTCTTTTCTTTGCCTAGGGATTCCATGATCAATTGTTGCAAATAGCTCGTTAAGAGCTGCAATCTATCTTTATAAGGAAGAATAACTATTTCTTTACCGCCTTGTCCCTCTGTGACATAATACCACATCAAAGCCAGTAAGGCGGCCGGATTTTTCTCGGTTTCCGGTAGTCTAGTCAATTCGTCGCCTAATTTTGCCCCGTAAAGCAAATCATCGATATTAATTCCCTGCAAGGCTAAAGGTACTAAGCCCACAGCGGAAAGTACAGAGGTCCGCCCGCCGACCCAATCCCACATCGGAAAGGACGTCAGCCAGTTTTCTTTTTTACTCTGTTGATCTAATAAGCTCCCTGGCTGAGTAATGCTTATAGCCTGTCTAGAAAACTGGATCTTATGAAGGCGATAAAAGTTTTTCGTTTCTTCCATCGCATTTCTGGTCTCGATTGTGCTGCCGCTTTTGGAAATAACGATAGTCAAAGTTTGATCCAGCTCTTTTTCTAAACTCCTAAACACTATATCCATCCCATCGGGATCGGTGTTATCGATGAAAAAGAGTTTTGTTTTATCCTCGGGACTTTGCAAAGCTATCGATAAAAATTTAGGCCCTAGGCTAGAGCCACCGATGCCTAAAACAAGGACATTTTTAAATACTTTACCGTTTTCGGAACATAAATCTCCGGAGTGAATGCGGGCCGTGAATTTTTTTATTTCCGCTATTGTGTTTGTAATCTCTGCTGTGAGTTCAGCAGTGGGAGCCAGTTCGGGGTTCCGCAGCCAATAATGGCCGACCATCCGTCCTTCATCAGGGTTAAAAATTTCCCCTTGTTCTAAACGCTCCACTAAAGGGTAAATTGATTCCATCCGAGTTGACATCTGGAACAAGTAATCCTCCCCAAAATTCACCCGGCTTATATCCAACTGGAATCCTAGGTCTTGATTCTCAACTAAGTAGCGGCGGAATCTCTGCCAGTTGCTGTTAACCATGGCTGCCCGTTCCCTCACTTTTAGAATGGCGAAGTATTGGTCACATTCTATATATTTATGCTCCAGTTGAAAAAATATACTAAGTCCATACTATTACGGTATACTCTTAGTTAAGGCTGACAAAATGAATGAATGGGAAGGGGAATTAAATGAATAAAATCAAGGGCGAGATATCAGGAATTAAGAGGGTAACTTTAGAGCAGCTTGAAGACCTATATGAATATCAAATTCCCCCAGACCAGCTCTGGACCGAGGAATTAATAGAAGAGATATCTCTTCTATCGGAGAAAATCAATAGAGAAATTGCCCTTTATATAGACCGTAAAGGCCGGATTATCGATATCCGCATCGGTGACCATAATACTGTTACCTTATCCCCCATCGAAAGCAGGAGAAGTCCGCTGCGCCTCAGTGGGGTCCGCTGTATCCACACTCACCTGAAGGGTTCCGGTCGCCTTTCCCTAGTTGATATTAGTGCTTTAAAACACCTGCGCTTAGATACGATGATCGCTGTCGGAATTAGAACCCAAGAATTGTATGTAGGAATATTAAGCTCCGGGAATCAGGAAGAAGTGGCCCTTTTTGGGCCCTATCCGGCTAAAATGAAAGATTTTCAAGAATTGCTGTACTCAATAGCAGAGGCCGACCAAAGAACCAGAGACCGACCGGAAAATATTAAACAGGGTCCGGAACGGGCACTTTTAGTGAGCTTGGGAGTGGAGGATATCTCTATTAAAGAACTGAGGGAGCTCGCTAAAACAGCGGGCGCGAAGGTTGTCGGTGAAGTACGCCAAAAATACCGCCCGCAAGGTTCTGTTCCTGTCGGTTCAGGCAAGCTGGAAGAGATACGTTTAATGATCCAAACCCTAGACGTGGACTTAGTGATATTTGACGGGGAATTATCCGGGACGGAACAACGTAATTTCGAACAGGCTATTGGTTGCCCTGTGCTCTGCCGTACGGCATTAATTCTGGATATTTTCGCCCAGAGAGCCCGCTCGCGGGAAGGTATCCTGCAAGTTGAACTTGCCCAATTGGAATATCAATTGACCCGTCTCATAGGTTCAGGCTCAGCACTTTCCCGGTTAGGGGGCGGAATTGGAACCCGGGGACCCGGGGAGACAAAACTGGAGACCGATCGCCGTAATATTCGCACTCGTATCGTCCGCTTAAAAAAGGAGCTAGCAGAAATACGCAAACAGCGAGGAGTTTTAAGAAGCAGCCGTCAAAAAAGTAACATCCCCATAGTATCCCTTGTAGGCTATACCAATGCAGGCAAATCCACTCTTCTCAATACTCTCTGCGAAGCCGATGTTTTTGTTGAGGATAAGTTATTTGCCACTTTAGATACCACAGTGCGAAAACTGGATTTAGATAACGGACAGACCATCCTTCTCACTGATACAGTCGGTTTTATTCGTAATCTTCCCCCCGAGTTGCTAGACGCTTTTAAATCCACCTTAGAAGAGACTGTTTTAGCGGATTTAATCCTCTTGGTTGCTGATGCCTCCGATCCTGAGGTCGAAGAACAAATTAGAATTGTCGACGATATTCTGAGACAACTAAAGGTCGACACTAAGCAATCCATAATCGTTTTAAACAAAATAGACCTGGTTTCAACAAAGAACCCGGTTTTCCTGACAAAAGAAAACCGGGTTGTTATAGAAACATCCGCCGTTAGAGGGGATGGGATTGGATTGTTAAAAGAAACCTTACAAAAAATTTTCTTTGGCAAACTACTCCGCTTGCGCCTCCGGATACCCTTTACTCAAACCCATTTACTAGCCTGGCTTTATGAGAATGCCAAGGTCCTAAATGTAGATTCTGACGAAAATGGTATTTTTGTCCAGGTTGAGATAGTGAAATCTTTAGTCGATAAAGTAGCTGAATATCGGGTTTACTGAGATCTCTTTAGGATACGGAAACGGGCAGAGATTCTTTTTACCAAGGATAGGACAAAACGATTTTTCCCATCTCCGTCAGTTTTTTTATCAGCAAGTCCACGATGGTATGGCGGGGCAAAACCCCCATTTGCTTAAAGGAAATATCCTGGTGGGACGGGTTACGGGCGCCGCCGATAAAAATTCTAATGATATCTGCGGCCCGCATCATCTCGCATAGTTCACTCACACAGGAGTCTTTATCATAACTTTCCGGATCCTCGTCCAGAATATTAAATACCTGGTTTAAAGTCACCGCTCCCTCGGTAACTAAATCAATTCCCTTGATTTTATATTTTGGGGGCTGGGAAAAAGAAGAAGATAGGGAAAGGATCTCCACCGGTCTATTTAAAACCCGAGCTACCACATCAGCAGTAGTTGAACCGCAGATCGCTTTTTCTCCATCTGTATTCATGAATTCCCGTACAAAATTCTCGTCATCGGAACGTTCAGTAGCTGGGCCTGTCATCAAATTAAAAACTTTGGCCTGCCGGCAATTTAAAACCACGAGAGTGGTATCGTCGATATGCTCGTTCCCGGATAGAAGAGCGGCATTTTCAAAACTTTTTTGGGCTATTTCCGCTAGGTCTTTTCCTCTGTAAAGGCTAAAGTTGATAAAAGAGTTTATCCCTTCGGTCCCCCAGCCTAAGCCGGGTAATCTTCCCATTCCTGCCTGAGTAAGGCCGTCCGTCATCAAAATCAGGGTTTCACCTGTTTTTAAAACCCCCTTGCTCTCACTTACCAACTCATGGGCAAGAGTAAAATGTCTTTGAGCAATAGGTTCTGAACCAGTACTCTTTACCAGCAAGGGAACCGGGCTTTCATAGGAAATTATCGTATATTGACCGTTGTTTAAAATCCAGGCTAATGAAAAAGCGGCAAAAGGAACATCATCCTCTGTTCTAGCCTTATGCATCATAGAGATAACCATCTCGCAGGCCCGATATAAAGAAATGCCTGATTCCAGCAGGGACAGTAGCCGATTAGCACACATAATGGCCGCAATATTAGCTTTTATTCCCGAGCCAATCCCGTCACAGAGGATAAAAATACTGTACTCCGAGGTCCTTTGGCACAGGTAATAATCTCCGCAGGTACTTTGCCCTCGTTTGCTAGCTTGGAGAACTAAATCCTCAATGTAGAGTCGCTTATCCTTCATAAATGCTCATCAACCTCTCCACTAGTTCTTCACTGCGAGCTGTGTTCTCCCCTAAAAATTTAGCCATGGTTTGAGCGACTTGAATCTGGTGTTCCATAAGTTCCCGAGCTTTTTCTACGGTTTCAGTTTTAAGTCTCTCGATCTTAGCCTCGGTCAAAAGCTGACCGCTAATATCTGTATAAATACCTACATATTGATTTTCCTCGGGCAAACGATAAACTACCTCATGAAATTCCCTGCCATAACAGGAAATAATCGTCGCCGTTTGAGTTTCTGCACCAGTAGCAACTTTTTCGAAGTTTTGAGCATCGAGTAAATAAGAAATATTCTTTCCTAAGAGGCTATTGTCGCAGGAGAAGTATTGACAAAATGAAGCGTTCATGGAGAGGATATTTAACGCTCCGTCCAGGATAACAATACCATCAGGGCTGCTCTCGACAATCTTATCCCTTCTCTGCTGGGCTAATTTACGCATATAAGGAACACAATTCTCAATCTCGGTAAGTCCTAAAAGCACAGCCTTGGCTTTATCCCGGCAGCTTGGATAACCGCAGGCCCCACAGTCTAAAAGGCTTTCCGGGTCTTTTTTATCCATTTGCAAAAAGACTTCTGATATTTGTTCTTCTGTAATCTCCTCTTCCCTATTTGCTTGAGATTTAAAAACCGTCCTTAACTCAATATTGGGAGCTTGAGCCTTTTTCTTTTCCGGTAACACGGGCTTTCTCGCGGCGTAATTTATCACATTTGCCCGCCTTTGGAAGACATTTTCTTCGCTTTCAATACCGACCCCATTGATACAGCCCCCTGGACAGGCTAGGAGTTCCATAAGTTCCAAACCGTTTAAGGTCTGCGGATCGTCAAATAGCATTTTGACCTGGTCCAGACCACTGGCCTGAACAATTTGTGCGTCATTATCGATCTGCGCGATTCCCATGGTTTTTAACATTCCCCCAGGGATGGAAAATAATTTAGCTTTTCCAAGGGGGTAAAAGTTATCAAACCCGCTTTCAGGGCAATTATCTAATGAAATACCTTCCTTCTCCAACCACTCGTTCACTTCGTTAAAGGTAAGGACTAAATCAACATCCCCCTCGAACTCCGGTCGCTGGGCTTCAAATTTTTTCGCCACACAAGGCCCAATAAAAACTACTTTGATATTCTCACCAAAATGTTTTTTCAGAATTCTGGCGTGAGCAACCATGGGGGAAGCAAATGGAAACAATTTATCGAGGTGTTCAGGAGAGTACTTTTCTACATAGTTTACCACAGTTGGACAGACCGCTGAGATTGTTGCTCCTTGCAGGGGATCTCGATAGGTCTTCTCCATTTGTCCTGCAATTACTGCTGCCCCCTCCGCGGTCTCGGTAACTTTAAAAAAGCCTAGTTGACGCAGAGCAGATGGAAAGCAATTTGCTTTCCATCCACTATAAATTGAACTAAAGGAAGGGGCAACACTGGCCACGACTCTTCCGCTGGCTAGAAGGTCTGCCGCGACATCGATATCATTTCTATATACTCTTGCGTTTTGAGGACATTCCCTTATACAATTTCCACATAATATACAACGGGAAGCATCGACAAAGGATTGATTATCCTTAATGCCGACGGCTTTCACCGGGCAGGCTCTAACGCAGCGGTAGCAACCTTTGCATTTGGCGGTTAGAGTTCTAATGATCTCTTTTGTTGCCCCCATAATTTCACTTCCTTTAGATTAACGCTAGCCTTTGCTCTATCGCTTGAATCGCTTTCTCGAGAGTGCATTTCTCGATAACTTCTTCCCCAATCCTTACGTTGGGCCCCTTATTGCATCTTTCATAGCAGAAAGTGGCGTTCATTTGGACCCGATCGGTCAAACCTTTATCCTTAAGGAATTGGTTAATTTCATTATATATATTTTGGGATCCCTTTAACAAGCAGCTAGTGCCAAAACAGATAGAAATGTTTAAGCGGTCTGCTTTAGGTTCTTCCCCGTCTAAATTGTAAGAGTCAAAATTTATACGTTTCCGAGATTTATACTGGGTGTGCAGCAGTTCATGAGCTATTTCGCTACCAGGTTTTCCAAGGAGAACCTCATACAGTTCCGCAATATACGGATTATCTTGCGGTTTATGAAGCTGCAGCATTTTATCATTATCATATAGACTTTCGGTTCTCTTGGCTTTAGTGCAAGTATCCTTCGGTATTGGTTGACCGCCTCCGTTGATGCAGCCTCCGGGACAAGCCATTACTTCGATCAGGTCATAATGTTTTTCCCCACTCTTTATTTTTTCAATAACTTTGGCCGCATTTCCTAAACCGCTGACTACAGCCAGGGATAGCTTTTTATCTCCAAGAGTCACTGTGGTTTCTCTGACTCCACCTTCGCCACGGACATTCGAGAAGACATAGTTATAGCTCTTGGTATCGCTTACTTTATCGCTTGCATATCTTAAAACTGCTTCTGTCACCCCGCCGGAATTACCAAAGATGACACCGCCCCCAGTGTTAAAGCCGAAAGGCAGATCAAAGGAATCTTTCTCCAAATCTTTAAAGTTCAAGCCTATTTCTTTGATCATCAGGGCTAATTCTTGGGTAGTAAGAACATAATCCACATCCCGAACTCCGTCCTTAGTAAATTCCGGTCTTAAAATTTCACTCTTCTTAGCTGTGCAAGGCATAATCGAAACGACAACTATATCTTCCCTCTTGAAATCATCTGTTTCTGAAATCTTGGTTTTACAGAGGGAACCCATCATCTGCTGTGGTGAACGGCAGGAGGATAAGTTGTTCAGATACTCGGGATAATACTGCTCCACAAAGGTTACCCAAGCCGGGCAACAGGAGGTAAATTGAGGAATATTTTCCCCTTTTTCTATTCGGGAAATAAATTCTTCTGCTTCTTCAACTACTGTCAAATCAGCAGTGAAAGAAGTATCGTAAACCGTATCGAAGCCCATTCTCCGTAGAGCGGCCACGATTTGACCCGAGGTTATGGTCCCTGCTTCCATGTTGAAACTTTCCCCTAAAGCAACCCTGACCGCTGGTGCCACTTGGGCAATAACTTTTTTGCTTTTATCGTGTAAAGCCTTCCAGACTTCGTCAATTGAGGGTTTGGGGTATAAAGCTCCGGTAGGACAAACCCGGGCACATTGTCCGCAATTCACACAATCGACCTGGGCTAAATCCTTACCAAAACAAGGTGTTACTGTAGCCTGGGAACCCCGAAACGCAAAATCAATCGCTCCGACATTTTGAATTTCAGTGCACATCCGCACACAGTCGCCGCATAAAATACATTTTTTCGGTTCCCGGATTAAAGAAGGAGAAGAAACGTCGATATCAGTTTTCTTTTTTTCCTGTTTCTGTGCAAACCTGACTTTTGTAACTCCCATTCTCTGAGCCAATTTCTGGAGTTGACAGTCGCCGCCTTTAACACAGGTAGGACAATCCCCTTCATGACTTGCTAAGATCAGTTCCAGGATCATTTTCCGAAGATTACGGATTTGCTCGGTATTGGTGCGAACAACCATTCCTTCTTCCGGAAGGATGGAGCAGGAAGGCTGTAAACCCCTGCCCTCGATTTCCACCATACATAAACGACAGGCACCATATATGCTCATCTCTGAATGGTAACAAAAGGTGGGTAATTCAATACCTGCTTTGCGAATTGTTTCTAAAAGGTTTCTCTCATCGCCTATCGTAACAGGAATATTATCGATTATTAGGGTTTTATTTTTACTCTTATTCATGCTCTTACCTCCTAACCGAAATTGCGCCGAATTTACAGAAGTCTAAACAAGTTCCGCATTTTGTGCACAGATCATTATCAATGACATGGGGAACCTTTCTCTCACCCTTAATGGCATTAGCCGGACATTTTCTCCTACAAACCCCACAGCCGGTGCAAAGTTCTGCCGTAATATAATAAGTGGAAAGAGCCTCGCATTTACCAGCGGGACATTTTTTATTTACCACGTGTTCAACATACTCATCACGGAAATGCCGCAGGGTAGAAAGCACAGGGTTAGGAGCCGTTTTCCCAAGAGCACATAAAGAGCCAACCTGAACGACCTTCGCTAATTCTTCAAGAAGATCCAAAGTCTCTAAAGTTCCCCTGCCTTCGACAATATCGGTTAGCATAGCCAACAACTGTTTGGTTCCTTCTCTGCAAACCACACATTTGCCGCAGGATTCATTTTGGGTGAATTGCATAAAAAAGCGAGCGATTTCCACAATGCAAGTGCTCTGATTCATAACTACCAAACCGCCTGAGCCAACCATTGCTCCGGCTGATTTTAAGGAATCAAAATCCAGGGGCAGGTCTAGATGTTCTTGGGTTAAACAACCGCCGGATGGGCCTCCGATTTGCACCGCTTTGAAATCCGCGCCGTGAAGTTTCCCGTCATCTCCGACGACACCGCCGCCAATATCGCTAACAATCTGACGCAAAGTAGCGCCAAAAGGTACTTCAATCAATCCTGTATTAGCAACATGACCAGTAAGGGCAAAGGTTTTTGTTCCCGTCGTGGTCGGAGTACCCATCTTTTTGAATTCTTCCACGCCCATGTTTATAATCAGCGGAATAGTGGATAGGGTCTCCACATTATTGATAACTGTCGGCTGGCCGAATAAGCCTTTTTGAGCCGGGAAAGGAGGTTTGGGATAAGGCATTCCCCTATTACCTTCAATAGAGGCTAAAAGACCAGTTTCCTCACCGCAGACAAAAGCTCCGGCCCCTTCCATAACCTTTACAGTGAAATTGTGTTCCGTGCCGAAAATATTTTCACCCAGAACGCCGGCTTCAGTAGCATCAGCTATTGCTTTGCGAAGCCTTTTAACTGCCAAGGGATATTCTGTCCGGACGTAGATATAGCCTTCATCGGAACCAATAGCCCTAGCTGCGATAATCATACCTTCTAGCACGCTATGAGGATTACCCTCCATTACACTGCGATCCATAAAAGCGCCCGGGTCCCCTTCGTCTCCATTACAAACGATATATTTCTTTTCTGGGGCTTGAACTCTGGTGATATCCCATTTCCTCCCGGTAGGGAATCCGGCTCCGCCCCTGCCTCTTAAACCGGAATCTAAAACAATTTTACATATTTCTTCTCCGCTCAGCTCGGTGCAGGCCTTCTTAGCAGCAGCATAACCACCCAGAGCAATATATTCATTGATATCTTCAGCATCTATCTGACCGCATTTTTTAAGTGTGAATCTGTTTTGTTTCTTGTAAAAAGGAATGTCGTCAATTGTACGACAAGCAACACCCTCTTCCGGTGTCTTATAAAGTAGTCGCTCGACAACATCATTGTTAAGAATGGATTTTTCTACGATTTCGGCAACGTCTTCAGCTTTTACTAAACAATACATAATTTTTTCCGGGAAAATAGTAACTAGCGGGCCTTTTTGGCAGAAACCTTGACAACCGCTCTTCGAAACGAGGTAGCCTTTTTCCTCGGTTTCCAAACGAACGATGGCTTTTTGTCCGCTCTTTTCAATTTCTTCGACAAATTTATCGTGAACAGCCAAGGATCCGTTTGCTAAACACCCTGTGCCGGCACAGATAATTACCCGCTTGACAATATTTTTGCTGTTCTTTTCATAGATTTTTTTTCTTTCTTCGATACTTAGTTTCATACCTGCGCTACCTCCTTTTTCCAAATCTCCTCGACCAGCTCCACTGCTTTCTCGGGAGTAAGCAAGCCATGAACAGTATCATTGATCACCATTGCAGGAGCTAAACCGCAAGTTCCCAAACAGGATACAGTTTCAACAGTAAATAACATATCCTTGGAGGTGCGCTCCTCGGCGGTAAGCCCGAGATGCTTATCCAAGGCATTTTTAATGTCCATGGATCCTTTCACATGGCAAGCCGTACCGTCACAGATTTTGATGATATACTTACCTTTGGGTTTAAGGGTAAAATGAGAATAAAATGTTGCTACCCCAAACACCTTAGCTGGTGAGATACCTAGTGAAGAGGCGATAAAAGCCATTACTTCCTCAGGCAGGTAACGATACTCTTCCTGCACAGCCTGCAGAATAGGAATCAGCCTGTGGGGATTATGATTATTTTCACTAAGTATGGCGCAAACTTTCTCAAATGTTCTGGGTGTACCCATTTCTTATCTCCTTTCCATTCTCCTTGTGATGTCGTTTATTTTTTCTAAGCCAAAGGCTTTATTAACTATATTTTTGTTCTTTTTCTTTGTTTTCTTTGTTTAATAACTTTTTCGACAACACGGACAGGGAAGCCGCCAAGTTTTCATTTTGAATTATGATCTGCTCCGGCACTGACAGGTGAACAGGAGCGAAATTCCAGATGGCCTTTATTCCTGATTCGATCATTAATTGACAGACACTCTGAGCCTCAGTCGCAGGCACAGTAATAATCCCGATCTTAATACCTAATCTTTTTACCAGTTCAGGAAATTTTTCGAGATCCAAAATGCTTTTCCCCCGAAACTCCGAACCAATTTTTTCTGGATCGGTATCAAAGGCCGCAATAATATTAAGACCTAATCCCTGAAAGCCCTCATAACCAAGCAGGGCCTTCCCCAGATTCCCCGCTCCAACCAGGAAAGCATCCTTATTGTTGTTATAACCGATATTTTTTTCTATGCATTTGATAGTGCTCTCAATATGATAACCAATTTTTGGTTTCCCCACCGCTCCGGTTGCCTGTAAGTCCTTACGCACTTGGATAGAAGTAAGGTCTAATCCCCTGGCTATATCCGTACCAGAGACAAACTCATTGCCCAAAGCGAGTTCTTTCTTCAAATATTGATAATAAAGCGTCATCCTTCTAAGAGTCGGTTCAGGAACCTTCAAATGTTTTCTCCTCCTGTTTCGGTCAAATCACTCACCTTCAATGAAAAAACAGCCTTATTAAGCATTAAGATATCTTTTGCTTTTTCAAGGTCAAATTTCGATAGATTTTTATCGATATTTTTGTATCGATATACTTTTACCGACATCATAATATTGATCCTCGTATCTGTCAAGGGTCAGAATGACAAATTTTAATCCCATTATTTAACATATTGGAAACTCTAAATAAACCCCAGCAGCCTTAATATGTTCAAAGTAAGAACTAATACCCCTATAGTGAGGAGAACATAGGCAAAATTCCAGCGTAAACCAGCAGTCAGGGGAGATTCCCCAGTTACTCCGGAAACTGCGATCAAGGTAGCGGCGGAAGGGGAAATTGTGATCGACATCGCCCAACTAATAGCTAGGGTCAGAGCCATAAAGGTTGGGCTGACATTATAGGCGGCAGCTTTTACCGTACTGCCGATAACTGTCACTATTATAACTGGATGAACGCCGAACAGGGCAAATACAGTGCTGAAGAAAATAATTGTGAGGGATAAGAGCAGGGGGCTAGAACTAACAATATAATTTAAAAAAAATGGAATGTACTCCCCGACATGGGAATATGAAATTCCCGTGGCTAAGAAACTTGCTCCTACAAAAAGCATGGTCTCTTTTTTTAGTTTTGGCAGCCTCTCTTTAAAATATTGGTTGCGAACCGCTCTTAAGAAAATCTTTAACCGCTTGATCAGTCCCATCCAAAAAAGAGGGAAAATTAAAGCAATAATGGAGACCACAATTATCGCTTGGATACCGGTTATTAAAGAGATAACCAGGACGGAAAACAGAAGAAAGAAACCAAAAGCCCCCAACTCTCCTATTTTCCGACGTTCAAAAATACCTGGCTCCTGTTGGGGGGAAAGCGTTTCTTTCCATCGGAAGTGACGATTTTCAAAAAGGCTGAGGCCATAACCAATTACTCCGCAAATAAGACCGCACAAAAGACCATAGGGAAAAAAGGTTGTCCACTCCACCCCTGTGATCTTAACAATCAAGGCTACGGCCACGGAAGTTGGAGACCAAATAGTGGTGGAGGTAAAACCCCGGCTTATTGCAGTGGATAGAAGTTTAGGGTTTTTACTCTTTTCACTGGCTCGGCTAATCTGGTGAACTAAAGGCACAACTGCTAAATTGACGAGCACTCCAATAAAGGCGGAAATAGAACTGACAAACAAGTAAAAGTGGCGCTCGGTGTGAATATGCCGCTGAAAATATCCTTGCAAGGCTTTAAAATAACCGCCGTGTTCGATAGGGATCCCCAACAGCGGTACTAGGACAAAAAGTACAATTAAAAAAAGGCTTTCCTCTAAAGCTTGAATCCAAAAATGCAGAGGGGCTTGATAGTAGAGAAGTAAAAGAGCGCCAATGGCTATAGAAGCATAACTAATTGCCCGAGAAGACCCGGTGACAACCGGAAAACATAAAACCAAAACAATAACCAGCAAAATTATATTAAGATTCTTAAGCGTGGGGGAATTCACAAATACATTTACTAAAAAAACAAGTGCTAAACAAAAGGTTAAAAAACCCCGGATACGAGTTAACAAAGCTGTCATTATAAACTCCTTGAGAAGTCCTTACTAGTCCTTACTAAACATTATTTAGAAGTCCTTGCACATAATTCGGTAAAGCAAAGCAACCCCGATGGATATCCGGATTATAGTATTTAGTATCTAGTCCGAGGCTTTTCCAATTTTGTTCCTTAAGATCTCGAAGGGGATCATATTTTTTAGAAGCAAATCCAAACAACCAATGCCCGGAAGGATAAGTAGGAATATGCGCTTGGTAAACCTTACAAATAGGAAATAACTCCTTAATCCTTTTATGAGCTCGACTCATGGCCTGGGCATAAGTATCGTAATAGGGACTTTCATGCTGGTTAACCAAAATGCCGTCTTCTTTTAAAGCTTTATAACAATTTCCATAGAATTCTTTAGTAAAAAGACCTTCCCCCGGACCGAAAGGGTCTGTGGAATCCACAATAATCAAGTCATAAACGTCTTCTTTAGTCCGAACAAACCTTAACCCATCCTCAAAGTAGAGGCTTACTCGCGGATCGTTAAGTTTACAAGCCGTGAACGGCAAATACTTACGACAAACCTCAACGACTAGTTCGTCGATCTCAACCATATGAATGCTTTCTATTCCCGGATAACGGGTCAACTCCCGCACCGTGCCTCCATCTCCAGCGCCAATGACCAAAACATTCTTGATCTGAGGGTTGACCGCCAAGGGGACATGAACAATCATGTCATGATAAATAAACTCATCTTTTTCAGTAACCATCATTAGCCCATCCAAAGTCAGAAAAATCCCAAATTCCAGGGATTTAAAAACATCAATTCTCTGAAATTCACTCTGTCCGGAATATAGATGCTTATCGACCTTAATCGAAAAACGAACGTTCTCCGTGTGTTGTTCTGTATACCATAATTCCATATTTTATTCCTCCACAATTTTAAGGTTATTAACGGCCATGTCTTCAGTGCCTGTTAAAAAACTACCCTTGATTTTAGCATACTCGATGTATTCAATGATTTCTGGTGTTATACGCTCTCCCGGGGCCAGAATAGGGATCCCTGGCGGGTAAGCCATAACAAACTCTCCACTGATACACCCGCAACTTTCCCGGAGGGGGACTGAACGCTGTGGAGCATAAAAAGCCTGTTGCGGTCCCATAACCACTTCCGGATCAATATATTCATGTTCGAGCATTCCTGTCTTGTCCTTCTGATAAAGCCTTTTTATCTCCGCTAAAGAAGCCACTAACCGTTCCAGGGCGAGAGCCCGGTCTCCTACAGAAATAATCGCTAATATATTGCCAATATCCCCGAATTCGATTTGAATACCATAATCATCCCGCAGAATATCATAAACCTCAATCCCTGCCAAGCCTATATCCCGGGTATAAACAGATAACTTGGTGCGATCAAAATCATACACCGAATCCCCATCGATGAGTTCCCTAGAAAAGGCATAGTAACCACCTATTTTATTGATCTCTTCCCGGCCATAATCAGCAAGAGCAATAACCCTCTCAAAAATATTTTTTCCCTCCAGAGCTAAATTCCGTCTGGAAATATCCAAAGATGAGAGCAGCAAATAGGAAGCGCTCGTAGTTTGAGTTAGGTTAATAATTTGCCGCACTTGGCCGACCTTCATGCGTTTACCTATCAATAGAAATGAACTCTGACTTAAACTTCCCCCTGTTTTATGCATACTGACCGCCGCCATGTCGGCGCCCACAGCCATAGCGCTAACCGGTAGATCCTCCCCGAAATAGAAGTGGGTACCGTGGGCTTCATCACACAGAACATACATCATATTTTGGTGAGCAAGTTCGGTGATCGCCTTTAAATCGGAACAAATTCCGTAATATGTAGGGTTGTTGACAAAAATAGCTTTGGCATCCGGGTGGTTTTGAATTGCTTTTTTTACCTCGCTTATCGACATCCCTAGGGGGATGCCCAAGGTCTTATCGATCCCGGGATTGACGTAAATGGGAATAGCGCCACAAATAATAAGGGCATTAATGGCGCTTTTGTGAACATTCCGCGGCATAATTATTTTATCGCCCTGCTTGCATATACTCATAATCATCGCCTGAACCGCTGAGGTGGTACCGTTAACCATAAAAAAAGCATGGTGAGCTCCAAAAGCCTCCGCAGCAATTTCCTCCGCTTCTTTGATCACAGAAACCGGATGCCCTAAATTGTCCAGCGGTTTCATAGCATTAACATCCACCGCCAGACATTTTTCTCCTAGGAATTCTCGCAGTTCAGGATTGCCCTGCCCCCGTTTGTGACCGGGGACATCAAAAGGCAGGACCCGGGCAGCTTTAAATTTTTGCAGGGCCTCATAAATGGGGGTTTTTCTTTGCCGAGCTAAATCCATTTTTTCCCCAACCTTTTTACAATATTTATTAACAACAATATCATAACTAGACCTCAAAATAAAAGGTTATGACTAATATTATACTCTATCAAAGTCCGTTTTTTATTCGCCTCCAACATGTGTGTTTGGAAAGAGCTTTGGGTCTTCTGTCTTGACCTGTAAACACGGGGGACACAGAAGTAGAGATTTTTTTATAAACACAAGCTCCAAAAAATCATTCTAGCTTTTGTTTTCCAAATCCTCCAAAATCCCTAGCCATTTGCTTATAAACTTCTTTACCCAGCAAAGACTTATAAATCTCGTCCGCTTTCTTTTCCGGATCGATATCCGCAAACTGTTCAGGGTAGAGAACTGTCCCTATATAATAAGCATTGGCAATCGCCGTATCGATATTTGTGGCGTAAAAATTATAAGGAAGCAAAGAATAGATTTCTCCCGTTTTTACCGCCGTCAGAGTCTGATAGAAAGAAGGGTTCTTTTTATAGTCATCGCGGACCATTTGCAGCCCGCCCCCATCAAGGAAAATTTTATCCGGGTCCCATTCCAAGAGTTTCTCCTTATCTATCATCAGGGAGCCAGTTTTCCCTATTTCGTCCACCACGTTTTTAGCGTTAAGAACCTTGAATAAAGCGTAGTTGCCCTGAGTGCTTTCTATTCCGTGCGCTCCCCTTATACCTAAGCCACCTATGTAGACCGAAGGTTTATCAACATCAGCGATATCCTTGGTTCGCTGTTCGAGATCTTTTTGGTAGCCTGTGAGGAGGTCAATAATTTCTTGGGCTCTTGATTCCCGACCAATAATTTCACCGATAATCTTTAGGGAATTCTTGATTTGCGGATCAAATACCGCTGTCTGACCATAGCTGAGAACAACAACCGGAATCCCGGTCTTGTCCTGCAAATTATCTGCGGCCCTACTATCTGTGGCATAAGTAGAGAAAATAACGTCCGGCTTAACAGCCATAATTTGTTCTGGATTAGGCGCATTATTGGGACCTCCAGGGCCAATCTCCGGCTTTTCTCTTAAGGATGGACTGGCAAGAAGATAAGGCTTCCCGGTGGCATTATCTTTATCTATTTTTTCTATTCCCACTATAAGTTCCGATTCTTGGAAATAACTGCACAGTCTTAACGCCCCGGCCCCAATAGCGACAATCTTTTGAGCAGGGAGCTCGATTTCAATCTCTCTGCCCAAAGCGTCCGTAACGTGGCTTGGAGCGGGCTGTTCAGGTGAGGGTTGAGGCCCGCAACTGCATAAACCGATAAATAAAATAATGACAAATAAGGCTAAAACAGTTTTCTTTTTCATTTTCATCAATCATTTCTCCCTTTCTTTAGACGGGGATAACAACGGGCACCCCATCTATACCTCTGATTTTTACAGCAACAGAGTACACACTTTTGATATTTTTAGGGGTTATCACTTCTAACCCGCCAGCGGCGAAAACCTTCCCCTTTTTTAAAAGTAAAAATTTATTAGCAAAACGGATCGCTAAGTTTAAATCATGAAGAGCAGCCACAGCAGCGATCGCCCTTTCCCTTACTAAATTCTGAATGATACTTGCTACTTCTAACTGATTTTTTAAGTCCAAACTGCTAGTCGGTTCGTCCAAAAGCAGGAGCTCTGGTTCTTGAGCTAAAGCCCTGGCGATAAGCACTTTCTGCAGCTCCCCACCGCTTAATTCGTTCAGATAGCGCATTTCATAATTTTCTAACTGCAAAGTCTTTAAAACCTGGCGAGTGATCTCTAGATCTTGAGAAGAAGCTTCCCATTGAATATAGGGTTTTCTTCCTAAGAGCACAGCATCAAACACCGTGGTGTTATTAGTTTCTTGCCGTTGAGAAACGTAGCCTATTTTTTGTGCTAATTCTTTACGCCTCAAACCAATGGTCTCTACTCCTCGGATAAAAATCGTACCTCCCTGGGGTTTTAGTATTCTATTTAAACATCTGAGGAGCGTCGATTTCCCCGCCCCGTTAACTCCTAACACGGCTAAGAAATCTCCCTCCTCAACAGAAAGATTTATATTTTCCAGTACTTCTCGACTGGGGTATTGAAACTCTAAGCCGCGGACCGACAAAATCATCTTCTCTGATACCCCCTAATCAGCAGATAAAGAAAGAGCGGAGCGCCAAAAAAAGAAGTTATAGCTCCTACCGGCAAGACAATAGGGGAGATCATAGTTCTGGCTAAAGTATCAGAAACAAGCAAGAGTACTGCTCCCATTAAGAACGACCCCGGTATTAGATAGCGGTAATCCTCCCCAATAATCCGGCGCATAATTTGGGGCGCCACCAGACCGATAAACCCGATAATACCAAGAAAGGAAACGGCCACAGCGGTAAGTAAAGAAGCGACAAGCATTCCTTCCCGCCTAATTCTATCCACATGGACTCCTAAACTCTTTGCTGTTTCCCCCCCGCTCGCTAGAGCATTATAGTCCCACCTTCTCAATAAGAAGTAAAGAAAAGACAGAACCGTCAAAAAAAGCAAGATAAAAACTTCAGTCCAGGAAACTCGTCCTAAATCGCCAAAGGTCCAGAACACCACCGCCGCAATTTGGAAGTCCTGGGCAAAATATTGGATGAGAATAGTGCCTGCGGAAAAAAGAGAACCTAGAGCCACTCCAGCTAGAATCATAGCTTCCGGAGAAAAACCCCGGATTCGAGCTAAGAAAAGTATTACTATGGTAGCTAATAAAGAACATCCAAAAGCAGAGCTTGTGACCAAATAAGGATTGTTTATTAGAACCGCATCTGTACTGCTGCTAGAAACACTACCCGCTCCTAGAACAATAATAGCGATATTAGCTCCGAAAGCAGCGGCATTGGAAATCCCTAAAGTTGAAGGGGAAGCCAATGGGTTTCTAAGGTTATTTTGCATAACACAGCCTGCAACAGCTAGCCCTCCCCCAGCAGCAATGGCCGCTAAAATCCTGGGCATTCTGATTTGCCAGATCACCGCTCCTGAAATTTGATCTCCCCGGCCTAGAATAGTTTGGAACACTTCATAGGGATTAAGATTAAAAGAGCCGGTATTGATCGCGGCGAGAGCTAGGACAAGAATCAAAGCGGCCAACGAAAATAGAACTATTTTTTTCCTGTGAATGTATTTTTGATAAACGTTATTATTCATGATAGTGTACAATTAAGTTCGCAAAAGTAAAAAGGAAAAACCATCGGCAACTCCGAAAATGGTAAGTGATGAGCAAACCAGAAAGGAGTTTTAACCGATGGTCT
>JBMNOZ010000031.1:0-10144 GCA_050943335.1 Desulfitobacteriia bacterium
ACCTTGATAAAATGACCACCGCCATTGGCGGAAATGCCTAACCTGTTGACAACCTTATTTGGCGTTCCTTGACAACCGCCACTGTCGGTTATCAAACTGCCGCCAAATAATGTGGTCTTCAACAATATGGACCCTCTATTGTACTATCTTTTCTGGCTAGATTTATTAATCTTTCAATATAATTTTTATCAGCCGGATTTATCGCTGTTGCCATCTCTTCAAAATTGAATCTTTTTCCAGCCTCAATAAAATCCGTTAAAATAGTAAGCGGTTTTACAATTGCACAACCGGCGAGGAAAACAAAAAATAATAAAACACCGCTTACTAGGATTATTCTTTTACCCATCCTGCTCCACATCCCTTTTACAATACTTACATTACAAGAATGTTCTTTCGAGATTTTAAAAGACGTTGAATTTACAAGCCTACAGAGTATATCACAAAGGAGATGTCCCTGATTTTAAGGACATCTCCTTATTCTTTATTCTATTCCTATATTTTTTAAATTTTAATGGAGGTAGTATTTTTAAGAGTCAACAGAATTAGCGCCTGTTACCTGTTGTGCTGCTTTCAGTCGAGCCTTTGTTCCCAATTCTGGTAGCGCAAACGCTATCAACCCTGCAACCAAAGTAATACCCGCACAGAGGTAAAGGAGGAGGCCAAAGTTTTCACCGGCAATCGGCGAAATAATGAAGGAAGGAATAAAGAAAGCACCGAGTAATTGTAAAGTAGACATTATGCCACCGGCGCTACCGGCATATTCCGGGCCAATTTCCGGTAAAAGTATGGGATAAGATTTAACAAGCGGCATAGCGGCACCGGCAAAAAAGCCGCCGATCGGAAGAACTACCCAGAGAGTATTGATTGGGATTAACCATAAGATGAAGATTAAGAACGCTGACAAAATACAGACCGGGCCAAGAAAAGGCTTGATTCTTCCTATCTTATCGGACAACATCGGCAGGACAATACCGCCTATTATTGTACCTATTGTCCCTATGGAAGTCATGAGACCGGCTTGAACAGGATCGATACCTCTAACGGCCAGAGCATTGGGAAGACCTCCTGAGTATGCCATGCTGCTGCCCATTAAGAGCATAAAGAAAATACTCAGTATCCACACATTTTTACTTCGAGCAGCAATACGGATATATTTAAACACAGGTTGCGAGGGAACATCTGGAGCTCCAGGCGGTTTGTTTTTCACAAGGAAAATCCAAGCCAAAGTTATAATTACGGAAGCAACGCCTGCTGTGGTAAAAGCAGCTTTCAGTGAAGGGAATAAGGCGGAAGTAGCTAAAGTAACCGTCATTCCAACACTGGCGCCTGAAAAATATAATCCCATTGGGTGTTCAGTTGCTTCATCGGAAACCAAGCGCCGAGCAATTTGGCACAGATAGGGCTTAAGAGAGCTTGGCTCATTCCTGCCATCATCATTAAAATAAACATGCCGGTGAAACTATCAACCATATAACGACACCAGACTCCGGGAATTGCGATAATTAAACCGACTGTTACAACATTTTTAACACCAAAACGGTCTGCTAGAGCACCGGCAACAAAGCTTAGAAAGACAGCCGGTAACATCGGGGCAAGCAGAACTTTATAGAATTGATCCGGGCTTAAACCAAGTTCAGGAAAAGCTAAAGCTGAGACCTGAAATTGGGCATACATACCGATGAAAACAATCAACCAACAAATAAATACAATTACCCACCGGTAAGGAGATAAAAAAGCAAAATTCTTTAAATAATAGATAAAAGCAATAGTATTATTCAGGTTGAACACCACCTTTTCTAGCGTTTTAAAAAACCAAATATTTCCTGTCAGTAATAATGAATAATGATGTGAAACTGAAAAAAAAATGACATTCTTTATCTATCTACCTCCTTTTACTTAAGTAATAAAGCCAATTCTGTAATTTTATTGCAATTCCCTCAACCGGAAAAAACATTATCATAAATAGTAATAATTTTTTTAAATTCTAACATAGGTACTTTTAAACTCCTTGTACAAAACGGTAGATATTTACAAATGAGATTTGAAATACTTTACAAAGAATAAATTTGCAAGTAATATTTAGATAAAATATATTCGAGGAACGGTCATGTTAATCGGAAAACTTACAACTATCCGCCCTTTAGAAATTGAAGACTTAGAGAATTTGTATATCTGGTACAATAACCCCGAATACTCTTACTGGGTAAGCGGAAACTGGCCCCTGACAACAATGTTAAGGCGGGAAGAGATTGAAAGAAAATTCTACGAAGAAGACACTTACCGGTATGCAATCACTACCAGTGATGGTCAAATAATCGGCACTATAGGCTTTGACCAAGTTAATATCCCGGCTCGGTCAGCCCGAATTTATATCGGAATAGGAAGCCCCGATTATTGGGGCAAAGGTTATGGATTTGAAGCCCTAACTATATTCATAAACTATCTTTTTGGGCAATGGAATTTTAATCGCTTAACTGCGGAAACGTGGTCTGAAAACCATAGAGCTCTTTCCTGCTATCAAAAAATCGGCTTTCAGGTTGAAGGCCGATTGCGGGAAGCATATTATGTAAACTCTAAATATTACGATGCTCTTATCCTCGGTTTATTAAAACGGGAATTTTACCACCAGTTTAAGTTTTAACCAGGTTCATTGTTTCCGTTGCCTTCTGTTGGATCCTAGAGTATTATATTACTTGAAACCTTGAACAAATAAATATTTATCAACTCTGGGACAGGTGAAAATCCTTACCGGCGGTAAAGCCCGCGAGCCATATATGATATGGTTGATTCGTTTAAATTACGAAGCCGACAGTTAAAGTCTGGATGGGAAGAGTTAGCTTTATATTTTTACAATAATAATCTTTTGCCCGGAGTAATCCGGGTTCTTACATTTTATGAGGAGGATCAAAATGAAAAATAATCCCCAAGACGAATTTTTTATGCAAAGAGCACTAGATCTTTCCCTCTTGGCTGCCGGACGAACTAGTCCCAATCCTTTAGTTGGCTGTGTAATTGTGAAGAATAATGAAATCGTCGGTGAAGGTTTTCACGCTAAAGCAGGAACACCTCATGCAGAAATAGTTGCCTTGCAGGCTGCGTCTGAACAAGCAATGGGTGCTGATGTCTATGTGACCTTAGAACCTTGTTCCCATTATGGCCGTACCCCTCCTTGCACCGAAGCCTTAATTAAAGCCGCTGTCAAGCGGGTAATTGTTGCTATGCCTGATCCCAATCCTTTAGTAAACGGGCGAGGCCTTAAAAAGCTGAAAGAAGCGGGGATTGAAGTTGAAGTTGGTTTGCTGGCCAAAAAAGCAGGACGAATTAATGAATCTTTTATTAAGGCTGTCACTCATAAAATCCCCTTTGTGCTTTACAAATCCGCTTTGACTCTCGATGGGAAAACCGCAGTCCGATCAGGAGATTCCAAATGGATAACCTCAGAGGGGGCTAGACAATATGTCCATAATTTAAGAAATACTTATGATGTAGTTATGGTCGGTAGTGGTACAGTCCTCCAAGACGATCCCCAACTAACTTGTCGCAATATTATGGGCGGTAGAAACCCGGTCCGACTCATCGTTGACGGCAGTCTGCGTGTTCCCCTGGAAGCTCAAGTTTTAAACCCTGAGGCCGGACTCTGCATCCTTGCGACCACCAACAACGCTGATCGTGTAAAAATGAAAGAGCTTGAAGTTAAAGAGAATGTTGAAATTTGGCAATACGATACCGAGCGCTATGTACCTCTCGATAAATTGATGAAGGATGTGGCCGCCAGAGGCCTAAACAGCATTTTGCTGGAAGGCGGGGGAACCCTGGCTGGAAAAATGCTTGAGCAGCAACTTATTGACAAAATCGAATTTATATTCGCTCCTAAAGTAGTCGGTTTGGGACCCGTCCCGTTCTCGGGTTTTCAGTTGTCAAAAATGAATGATGCCGTCAGAGTAAAAGATTTAGACTTTTCCCCAATTGACGGCAATTATATAGTTTCCGGCTATCTGGATTACAATTAAAGAGTGGTGAAAATAGTGTTTACCGGAATTATTGAGGAGTTAGGAACTGTCCAAGGACTCGATTTATACCGTGATTCAGCCCGATTAACGATTTTAGCGAATAGAGTTTTGGAGGAAACTTTGATCGGTGACTCCATTGCTGTAAATGGGGTCTGTTTAACTGTTACGGAACTATCCACTAAACATTTCTCAGTGGATATTATGAAAGAAACTTTAGAGAAGACAAATCTGAAGTATTTAAAACCTAATTCGCAAGTAAATTTGGAAAGAGCTTTACAACTTAAAACTAGACTCGGCGGCCACCTAGTCAGCGGCCATATAGATGGGACTGGCAAAATTACAGCAATTGATAAAGTTGATATTGCCAGAGTTTATAAAATCTCTACCTCAAAAGAGATTACTGAACTCTCCCTTCCTAAAGGCTCCATAGCTGTAGATGGTATTTCCTTAACCATTGTCGAGGTGGGGCAAGATTATTTTACTATTTCCTTAATCCCCCATACTTTTAAAAATACAACTTTGGGTTATAAGACAATAGGTGATTTAGTCAATTTAGAAACAGATTTAATAGGTAAATACGTCGCTAAAGTTCTTCAAAATCAAAGTGAAAAAACTGCTGAGCAAAAGATATCTTTAAAATTCCTAACGGAACACGGTTTTCTCTAAGTTTTAGTTTGGGACTTGTCTTTCCCTAAAAGGAGTGAGTTTTATGTCAACGGAAACAGAAAGGATCTTCGATTCCATTGAAGAGGCAATCGCCGATATAAAAGCCGGAAAAATGGTAATAGTCGTCGATGACGAGGACCGGGAAAATGAAGGTGATCTGGTTATGGCGGCGGAAAAGGCCACCCCAGAAGCTGTGAATTTTATGGCTACTTACGGCCGAGGGCTAATTTGCGTCTCTTTAACCTCTGAACGAGTTCGAGAATTAAATTTAGAACCAATGGTTGAAAAGAACACTGACCCTCACGGCACTGCTTTTACTGTAAGTGTCGACTCCATCCACAGTACAACCGGCATTTCCGCCTTTGAGCGTGCCCACACCATTCAAGTCCTCGTAAACCCGAAAAGTAAACCTAATGACCTTCGCCGACCAGGCCATATTTTCCCTATTCGGGCCCGTGACGGAGGAGTATTGGTAAGAACAGGTCATACTGAAGGCTCAGTAGATTTGGCCCGTTTAGCAGATCTAAAACCCGCCGGAGTCCTCTGTGAAATTATGAGAGATGACGGTACAATGGCCAGGGTACCTGATTTAATTGAATTTAAAAAGAAACATAACTTAAAAATGGTGACCATTAAAGACCTTATCTTGTACCGTAGGAAGAAAGAAAAATTAATTGAAATGACTGAGAGCATCGAATTCCCCTGTGCCTACGGTGTATTTAAAGCTATCGGCTATAAGAGCATTATAGACAACAAAGAACATTTAGCCTTAATAAAAGGAAAAGTGGATGACGGGCATCCGGTGTTAGTTAGGGTTCATTCTGAATGCCTAACCGGTGATGTTTTCTCTTCCAAGAGATGCGACTGTGGTGATCAACTCTCAGACGCTCTGCATCAGATTGAGCGAGAAGGCCGGGGAGTGTTTCTGTATATGCGACAGGAAGGACGAGGTATTGGTCTCTTAAACAAATTGAAAGCTTATAAGCTGCAGGAAGAAGGAAAAGACACCGTGGAAGCTAATTTAGCCCTTGGTTTCCCGCCCGATTTGCGCGATTATGGAGTCGGAGCCCAAATTCTTTCCGATTTAGGAATTACCAAAGTGCGTTTAATGACTAATAATCCTAAAAAAATCATCGGTTTAGAAGGATACGGTATTGAAGTGATAGAAAGAATACCTATTGAGGCCTGTCCTAAGCCCGAAAACCAACGTTATTTACATGCCAAAAAAGAAAAAATGGGGCATTATTTACCCCAAGTAAAATAGAATTGCAGAACTCACTACCTACGATAGTGAAATTTTGTTTAGAGAGGAATGTTAAATTTGAAAGTACATGAAGGTCAGTTAATTGCTCAAGACTTAAAATTTGCTATTGTTGCCGGGAGATTTAATGAATTTATTACTGAAAAGCTAATTAACGGAGCAGTCGATGCCCTTAAAAGACATGGAGTATCAGAAGATAATATCGAGCTGGTTTGGGTTCCCGGAGCCTTTGAAATCCCTTTAGTTGCCAAAAAAATAGCTGAGCAAAAACGTTTTGATGCCGTGATTTGTCTGGGCGCTGTTATAAGGGGGGCAACGCCTCATTTTGAGTACGTGAGCAGCGAAGTGAGCAAAGGGATTGCCAACGTAAGTTTGATGACTGGGGTTCCCGTTATTTTTGGGGTCTTGACCACCGATACTATTGAGCAGGCTATTGAAAGAGCCGGGACTAAAGCCGGCAATAAAGGGTTTGAAGCGGCAATGAGCGCTATAGAAACAGCGAATCTTATTCGACAACTAAAGTAAGTGTGATCATCCTGTCTCCAAAGAGAGAAAACTATGAAAAGCCCTGGGTCTTTAAAGTTCCAGGGCTTAAGCAATTGTTTACTCTAACCAGGATTAGTTAGTTTTAAAGCTATAATCGCCTTTTTCGTAATCAATTTCCACCTGCGATCCCTCAGAAATTTTTCCTTCCAAAATCATTTGAGCTAGTTTGTTCTCAATCCGCCTTTGAATTACCCTCTTTAAAGGTCGGGCCCCGAAAACAGGGTCGTACCCTTCTTCGATTATTTTATCTAGGGCTTGAGGGCTTAAAGATAAGGTTATAGCCCGATCCTTCAAACGCTCCCGGAGCAAATCTAATTGAATTTCTACAATTTGAGCAATTTCTTCCTTTTCTAAAGGCTCAAAAATAATAATTTCATCTAAACGATTAAGAAATTCCGGCCTGAAGTACCTGTTCAGTTCCTCTTCCACGACTCTATTGATTGACTCCGTTGTTTCATTATTCTCTTTCATTTCTCTAATCTCTGCTCCAGCAATATTGCTGGTCATAATAATAACTGTGTTTTTAAAATTCACTACTCGACCTTGACCATCGGTCAACCGCCCGTCATCGAGCAGTTGGAGCAAAATATTAAAGACATCCCTGTGGGCTTTTTCAATTTCATCAAGCAGGACTACGGAATATGGTTTTCGGCGGACTGCTTCCGTCAATTGTCCCCCTTCATCATAACCGATATATCCGGGCGGAGCCCCAATCAAACGAGCCACGGAATGTTTTTCCATATACTCGGACATATCAATACGGATTAAAGATTGTTCGCTATCAAATAAAAATTCAACTAAAGCCTTCGCTAACTCAGTTTTACCTACTCCGGTCGGTCCCAAGAATAAGAAGGATCCTAAAGGACGGTCCGGGTCTTGCAAACCTGTACGCGCCCTGCGTACCGCATTTGCTACCGCCTGCACGGCTTTGGTTTGCCCAATTACCCGGCGCCCTATGTTTTCCTCCATGGAGACCAATTTTGCCGCTTCACTGGTCAGCAACTTGGTAACGGGTATTCCGGTCCATTTGGCAACCACTTCAGCAATATCATTTTCAGTAACTTCTTGCCTAAGCAAAGTATTTTCCCGCTCCGCAATGGTTCTTTCAATAGCGGCTAGCTCTTTTTCTAATTGGGGCAAGATCCCATATTGAAGCTCTGCCGCCCTATTATAGTCTAAGTTTTGTTGAGCATTCTCCATTTCCAGGCGAGCCTGATCTATTTCTTCTTTTAGTTTTTGAATTCTTGCCAACTTTTCTCTTTCTTCTTCTAGCTTGGCCTCCAGGATGTTTCTCTTTTCTTTCAGGTCGGCTAATTCTTTATCAATTCCAATCAGTTTCTCTTCACTGGCCTCATTCTTTTCCTTTTTCAAAGCTTCTTTTTCAATCTCCAATTGCATTATTTTTCTCTTAATATTATCCAGTTCGATGGGCTCACTGGTTATTTCCATTTTTAATTTGGCCGCCGTTTCATCAATTAAATCAATTGCTTTATCTGGCAAAAACCTGTCACTTATATAGCGATCAGATAAAACACTAGCCGCAATCAAAGCCCCATCCGTAATTCTGATCCCGTGATGAGTCTCATATCTTTCTTTTAGGCCGCGCAAAATGGAAACAGTATCCTCTACACTTGGCGGGGTGACCAGAATAACCTGAAAACGGCGTTCTAAAGCGGCATCTTTTTCAATATGCTTACGATATTCATCAATAGTTGTAGCCCCAACCAAACGCAGCTCTCCCCTGGCAAGCATCGGTTTAAGCATATTTCCAGCATCCATGGCTCCCTCGGCCGCTCCCGCTCCGACCACAGTATGAAGCTCATCCACAAAAAGAATAATGTTCCCCCGGTCCTGCACTTCCTTTAAAACTGCTTTCAGACGTTCCTCGAATTCCCCCCTGTATTTAGTTCCCGCAATAAGGGCTCCTAAATCCAAAGAAATAACTTCTTTGTTTTTTATCGCTTCTGGAACATCCCCCCGGACAATCCGTCCAGCCAATCCTTCAACTATAGCTGTTTTCCCAACTCCTGGTTCCCCGATTAATACCGGATTATTTTTTGTTCGCCTAGAGAGGATCTGGATTACCCTTCTAATTTCTTCATCCCGGCCAATAACTGGATCTAGTTTTCCTTGCCGAGCTAAAGCAACTAAATTTCTTCCATACTGCTCCAAAGCCGCATAGGTCCCTTCTGGGTTTTGTCCGGTCACTCGTTGGGAACCCCTTAATTCCTTTAAAACTCGCAGGAGCAATTCCCGATTTAAACCGGCTTCTTTTAAAATCCTCTCCGCCTCGCCTCCAGCGTGTTCTAAAATTGCCAAAAATAGATGTTCTGTACTGACATATTCATCCCTGAACTCTTCCATTTGGTCATGAGCATTAACAAGTACTGTTCTCATTCTTTGAGAATATACGAGTTGGACAGCAGCACCGGTAATACGCGGAAATTTATCGATAACGGCCTTAACTTTCGCTATTAACAGCTCGTTATTCAAATTTAATTTGTTAATTAATTGAGGTACGATACCTTCTCTCTGTTCAAGCAAAGCAAGCAACAAATGCTCTGGTTCTACCTGACTGTTATGATTCCTTTCAGCTTGAGTTTGAGCTGCAATAATCGCTTCTTGGGATTTTTGAGTAAAACGATTAGTATCAAAAGCCATTTAATTCACCCTTTCTTCATATAATTTTTGGAGAGTCTTTATTTCTTTCTCCGTAAGACTCGGTGGTAAAATAATCTTGGCCTTAGCATAGAGATCACCGAATTTATTCTTTTGGTTTAAAAGGGGCATCCCTTTCCCTTTAAAACGAAAAGTCCGTCCGCTCTGAGTTTGGGGAGGAATCCTTAAGTTTAAATCCCCGCTTAAAGTTTTGACCCGTACTTTCCCGCCTAAGACGGCAGTATAGAAATCTATTTCCAGGTCAATATTTAAATCATCTCCCTCCCTTTTATATTGAGAATGAGGTAGTATTTTTACAGTTAACAGCAGATCCCCTTTCGGTCCTCCTCTAGTCCCCATTTCTCCTTGACCGGCCAACCTTAACTTACCCCCGTCCTTAATTCCTTTAGGGATTTGGGCTTCGATTCTCTTTCCTCCTACATCGATCAATTTCTTAGCTCCGTGGTAAGCTTCTTCTAGGGTAATTGTTATTTCTCCTTGTAAATCACGACCTGCTCGCGATTGACTGGGCATTTCGTAATAATAGTCTTCGAATGGCGAGGAAAAATCTTCAAAACCATCTACGCCCCCAAAGATCATCGAAAAGAAATCAGAAAAACCACCAAACCCTCTCCCACTTTGTCTAGACCCAAACATTTCCGCAAACTCTTCCGGGGTCATGGTTCTTGTATAAGCGCCAGTTCCAGGGTTTTGTTGCCACGCTGACCAATCGAAATTACCCCTGCCGCCTAAGCTCTGCCACCTTTTATAATTTTCTCGTAGATCATCGTATTTTTTTCTTTTCTCAGGATCAGATATAGCATGATAAGCTTCACTGATTTCCTTAAATTTTTCTTCCGCCTTTTTATCCCCGGGATTAAGATCCGGATGATATTTTTTGGTTAAAGTTTGGTAACCCTTTTTTATCTCTTTAATATCCGCTTCTGGAGAGACACCTAATATTTCATAATAGTCTTTAAATTCCAATCTCCATCACCTCTCT
>JBMNOZ010000018.1:0-47479 GCA_050943335.1 Desulfitobacteriia bacterium
AGATATTAAATCCTTTTATAATTACTTCTTTTTTAATTTCATCCAAATTTTTATAGTAATTATAAACAGTCATTGGAGAAATTTTTAATTCGGCTGCCAATCTGCGGGCAGAAAAAGATTCCAATCCTTCCTCTTTTATTATTTGAAAGGATTTATTAATAATAGTTATTTTATCAAAAAAAATTCTTTTTCTGGACATATTCTCTCCGTTACTAACTGCGTAAGATAACTTTAGAATCACTAGAACATAAGTTTGTTTATCTTGACATAGTGACAAATGTTTTCAATTTTGGTTTCGAGCTCTTCTGGCCTAAAAACCCTATCTTCCCAAAGATCTCCTTCTAGATAGAAATGAGGGATTTTTTTAGTTTTTTCGATCTTCTCACTCATAATTTTATGATGAGTTCCCAGCCATCTATCAAAACTATAAAAACCGAGAAGCATGGCATCAGGCTGGTATTGGTTGATGATCTGAAATGTAAGCTCTACATCGTATTCGATATTAGCATTGCCAGGCATTTTTAACCATAGCTCAGCTATTTTAAAAAATGGGTCCTGGTATTTTGAATTTTTGAGCAGTTTTTCACCTACGGTCAAAAAAGTACTAAAAGATAAATTTACCCCGTTTTTCCGGAATAAAGTATTAACCCACGGCACAAAGAAAGGAACAAAATAACAACCAATTTTAGGAGCTCCCGCAGGGAGGATCCCTTTTTTCTTTTTAATGAGTTCTGATACTTCATTAATGGTAATATCAATTGCTTCTTCAATATATTTTAAACCGGTGTTGAAAGGGACAGTCATCATTTGTCCGAAAAGGGACAGCTCATTTCCGCTTATAGGTTGAGGATCGGCCTTAATAACTATATTGTTAAGGTAGTAAATTTTTCTGATGATTCTATTCGTATCCTCTAAAGCTTGCTGCAAGTGTTGTTCTTCAACTTTTAGGCCTGTAATTCTTTCAATTTGTTCTTGACCATGCTTAATTTGGGCTGCTAAATATTCAACTCTTTCCTGGTTTTCATCTTCTACCTCTCCTAAATATGTATCATGAGGAATACTAGAAAAAACAGAATTCCAATCTGAATCGAGAAAACACTGGATAAATTCATCAGTCTTTGGAGCCTCGTTGCAATTAAATCCCCAACTCCAAATAACATCTGGAGAAGGGATTAGATCTATCATCCTGGTGCTGAGGCGAGTTTTGTTAAGCCCGCAATGAGCACAACTCATATGTAAACAGTGTTTTTCAGCCTTTTCAATTAGTAAAGATGACTTGCGAAAAAAAGAACCGAGAACGGTTACAATATGGATATCGGGAAAAGTAACGAAAATTTTTTCTCCTCCGCTTATTTTAAGGGCTCGAAAATTGACAGAGACCGCTGGTAAAATCCCATAGACAATTTTAACTCCGCTTTCTTTATACCTATGAATTTTTGAAATATCGATTATTTCCCGGACGTAAGCACCGATACACTTTCTAATACCAAGTAGTTCTACATTCCAATGTTTAGGAAGCCATTCTCGGACAGCATAGGTAAGGTCATCTTCTGTCAACCCTAATTTATTAGCTATTTTTATCCAATCCGGTAAATGTTCATCTATCTCTTCCCTATTGAAGCCTACGAATTTCAGGAATTCTTTGTGAATACCTTTTCCCATTCCTATGGCACCTTCCAGTCGAATAATACTCTGGTATAAACATACCTGAATGTGTTTTTAAATGCAAGAGGCCGTTCTTTTTAGCAACTTTAAAAACCTTTTGACTTTTGCTTCTAAAAGCCCGCTCGTTTCTTTTGAATAATCGTAAGAGGATTCTAGCTGTAGCATTGGTATTTTTATTTCTCGAAGCCATTTATTTACACAGCTGCATTCCATGTTATAAATCTCGTCATAGGTAAGCTGATACCAAATAACACCCTCCACTCTATACTCCTGGATCATTTGTTTTAAGTACTCGAATCTATCTTTCCAAGCCGGTTGGAAAATACTAGGAGGCGTTTTTCTCCTATACATAGTTTCTCCAAAATTACGAATAAGGTCTCCTTCCATCGGGATATCCCATTTGTATGGCCTTATTCCTTCATCAAACATTTCGGCTACAATTGCCGCCCCCAGCTCTTCTATCAGATCCGGAACAAAATAATCTCCAACTGCCAGAGCGTGGCCGGCTAGTAATATTCTGGGTACATCTGAAGTAAACTTGCCCTCGGCAACTTTTAGCTTTTCTAAAAGCTCTTCCAGTTTTGCAGCTGCGTATTGGGGTTCGCAAAAGAAAGAGTAATGAATTAAACGGATAAACTCACTACCTTTAAGAGGGGGATTATCTTTTTTGCGGAGCTTATCAATATTTCTTAAAGCCTCGTTAATTCTGTTTAAATAGCCAAAATATTTTTTTATATTCTCATCTGTTATTTTCTGACCAATCAAGCTTTCTAGTCTATCTCGTAGACGGTATAATGCTCTATAATAATATTCTGCGGAAAAGTCTTTTTTCCAGTCGGAAGGAACGCCTATTTTATAGATAGGGAGTTTTAAGAATTCCAGTAATTCCGTGACCCTTCCAACATGACAGTCCGTTTGCTGAGTTACAATTAAATCCGAAATCGGGGTTACCGGATCAATCCCTAATAAATGATACCCAGCCCTTGATCTCGCAAGGGGATTCATAAACCGTAGCATATACTCTAGGACAGCCTCAGGAGGTTCAGGTTCTCCACCTCTACACATTAAGTAAGGTTCTGCCCCGGCAGCGTAAATCATTTCGGCGGGGATAAAATTGCCGGTGTATTGAACAATCTTTTTTCCCTGTTTTTTCAATTCTCGAAGTTCTACAGGACGCTCTTTTGCCGTATGGGCAAGTTCCCGGAAGATCTTTTCCATTTCCTGAACCTCCTTTGAAAATAATAACGCCTAAATCAGGCGTTGAGTGAAAAAGTTCTAAATCAAAGCCGTACTGAAATATCTTTCTACTCTGTCCGGCAGTACAGTGACAATATTCTTATTTTCTCCGTAACATTTCGCCATTTCTATTGAAGCCCAAACATTAGCCCCAGATGAAGTTCCGACTAAAATACCTTGAATTCTGGCTAAATCCCTAGCCTTTTGAATAGCATCCTCATCAGTTACTTCCACAACCTCATCAATTAAGTTGACATCCAAAACTTTAGGGATAAAACCGTCACCAATACCTTGAATTTTATGCAGTCCTGGCTCATGACCTAAGAGAGCGGAAACGTTTTTAGGTTCCACAGCAATTATTTTTACTTCGGGGTTCCGTTCTTTGAGAAATTTACCTATTCCAGCCAATGTACCACCGCTTCCCAGGCCGGAAACAAAAATATCGACCTTGCCTTCCATTTGTTCCCAGATCTCTGCGGCGGTAGTTAGATAATGGATTTGAGGGTTGTCAGGATTTTCAAATTGCTGAGGGACAAAAATATCTGGATTTTCCGATTTTTGTTTTTCTACTTCCGCTACAGCCCCTTCAACACTATCCTCAGCTTTTGTTAAGATTAATTCAGCTCCTAGAGCTTTGATAATTTTTTTTCTCTCCTCACTCATGTTTTCAGGCATCACGATTACAACTCGATAACCTTTTTGAACTCCTGCTAAAGCGATCCCTATACCAGTATTGCCTGAAGTAGGCTCCATTATTGTCATCCCGGTTTTTAAGATCCCTTTTGCTTCCGCCCTCTCGAGCATGTATTTTGCTACTCGATCCTTTATACTGCCGCCAGGATTTAAATACTCAGCTTTCGCAAAAATATTCAACCCCGTTGTTTTTTTCAAATTGATCATTGGTGTGTTGCCGATAAGATCCAATACATTTTCAACTATCATTTTAATCCCTCATTGTTCTATAATCATTAAAGACATAACTATATTAATCGTTGTTCTGTTTTTTTTCAACTATCAGTGCAAGTAACGCCCGAAGTTCATTATCAAAGGTGCCGATATAAATCGGTCTGGATTTTGAGATTTCAGCTAGATATGCTATCGACAGGGACCAAAAATCGTAATCCTTCGTTTCCTTGACTAAAAAAACTAAAGGTGATTCCGAGTTTTCGGCAAATATTTGCTTCGTAGCCATAAGATAGGAAAAGTAATAACTCTCCAATTCTTCATTTTTAGAGGCAAAAACTTCTTGATAGATGTCCAGAGCTTTTTTCTTTAAAACAATGCCATACTCCCGCTGCCATCTGTGGAGAGAACTTTTTAACAAGTCTTCTGTTACGGTAAGGGCTTTACTCAAATCCTCATAGGCTTTCCAATTCTGAAATGCTGTTTCCATATCTTTTTCTAAATCCGGTTTAGAGGCCCTGGTGCGGTGTTTTCTTAAACTTTTTTTAGCTTCCGTAAGCTGGCGTTGAAGATCAATGAGCTTTTGACGACAACTTGCAATCTCCAGATCCCTTTTTTCCCCCAGTAAAACTTCTCGTTCCAAATCTGCAAGAGGTTCCAACTGAAGTGAAAGTTTTTTTAAATCCCGATTTCCAAGTTGTTCTTTTAATTTGAATTCTAAATCCTGTCGTTCTTTTTCTATCTCCTCCTGAGAATGCAATTCCCGCGCGACTTTTAGGACTAAATCTAAGACTTCGTCCAGATCGGTCACTGGGGAGGACCAAGTAGTTAACTTGTTTCGCAATTGCTGAACGTGGGCGGCAAGCTCTTCCTCCTTGACACCCTGCTCCGCTCTCATTTCCTGCAATTCATCTTTCGCTTTTAGTAACCGGTCTTTTGTTTGCTGGTAATCGGTCCAGCCTTTAAGCCAGCTTTCTAGGTCTTTAACGTTAACTCTCTGAAAAGCTTCTTCCAAAATCTTTTTGCGGGTCTGTATAATTTGACGCAGTTTTTTTGCTCGGCAGGTTTGCTCTTTTAGAAGCTCCAGTTCGGCTTGAATTTTCTCGATATTATTTTGCTGTTCTAAAAGCTCCTTTTTACGCTGGAGATAATCTTGGTAATCAAGGAACTGATATTTAGTTAGAGTGTTGTTTAAAGAAGCCAGCATTATTTCCTGTACAGAAGGCAGACCTAGTTTCTGAGACAAGAAATTATCAATATTGCTCCCTATTTTCCTCGCCTGCCATTTTTCTAGTCGGCAGGCAATTCTATTTATTTTTCTTTCGTCAGCCCAAGAAATATTTAAACTCTTCTCCTGTTGATCAAGTTTGGTGATTTCTTCTTTCAGGTTTTTCTCCACCGTGAGTTTGGTTAAATATAAATCTTCTAGTTTGTCCAACTCTGCTTGGGCAGTGTTTTTTTCTTCTTCCGCTTGCCTAAGCTGTAATGCCTGATCTTTAAGGAAATTACTATAGCCGGAACTATGAATAAATTTTTCTAATTTCCGGATTTCTCGCTCAAGATTCTCTATTTTTGCAGCGTATTGTTCGTGCTCTTTTAACAAATTGGCCCCTTGAATGCAATCTTCGCGGAGTCGTTCTATGGTCTCCCAATCAATTTGAGGATCCTGAGTATAAGAAATTAAACGCTTCTTGATTTTCTGCTGGTTTTCGTCCAGTCCAGCTAGTTTTCCCTCTAGATCTCGCAATTCTCTGTAATCCGGATTTTGTCTATATAAAGCCAGACGTTCTTGAATTGCTGTTTGGGTCTCTAGTTTTTTTAAGTAAAGATCTTTTTCCGCTTGAAGGTTTTTAATTTCAACCTCCAAGGCCCGCTCTTGTTCTCTATGTATCCTTTCCTCTTCCCACGCTTCCCTTAAAACCTCGTATTCGTTTCTCAATTTCTCAATTTTTTCTGTCTGCTCTTCTAATCTGTTTTTGGCTCTGGCAAGTGAATCCCATATTTTAGCCAAGGAAAGGTTTTGATTCCCGGTCTCCTTCAAATTAGAAATCAACCTCGAAAGGTCCTCTTTTTCTGGCCAAATTACCAAGCTTCCCTTCTCAATTAAGGGTAGAGGTTCACTATCTTTTGTCTCATTTTCTTTTATTTCAGTCAGCTTCAAGTCTTGAAATAAAACCTGCGGATCCTCTATTCCACCCTCCCAGCCCTGGTCCAAAGCCGAAAGACCTATTCTCCTTACCAGTTCCCAAAAACTTCTCTGAGACGAGTTAGAAACAAGTTTCTCTTCGATATCTTCTCTAAAAATTTGGGTTAGATTCGGAAAACCTAATTCCTCTCTCTCTGACTGGGGAGTTTTTTCCTCTGTCCAGCCAGGGAGAGGAATTTCTTGATTTTCTGAGGTAAGGATTTGTATGAATTTAAATTTGTCTTGGAGCTGATTATACAAATCATAAGCTTCTGATTCTGAAAAAGGCTCTAATAACCGGAACCGAAATAAATTGTTTTGGCGTTCTTCATCTGTAGTCTTGGCCACTAATCCTGCCACGAACTCCTGGACTTCAGCTTTTTGGAAATGAATATCTACATAGCGGCGCTGTTTCAATTCCCGAAACTCCACTGTTGTAGTTTGACCGTCCGTTTCTCCTAAAAGAAGACCGGGAATGAAAGATTCCTGAAAGCTACGAAGAACTGCTGACCCGCAATCCGCCCAATAAGTGTCTCCTGCTACCTGCAAACCGGTGCCTTTACGGTTCTGGCCTAAAGCTAAATAAGTTAAACCAGTAGCCTCAATTTGCTCCTCTGTAATGGATGACAAAAAAAAGGAAGTGTTTTGTTCGTTATCTCCGGTCTGGTCCGTATAACCTTCGACTTGAGCAGGTAAAAGCATAAACTTTATTTCTTCTTTGTTTTTTAGGCTAGAGAATCCCATCAAGGGATTTGTTTGTTGACGGTAAGTCACCCAACCTAAACCATAGATAACAGCGTTTGAAGAGGGAATTTCAACTTTGCTTCTTCCGCCGGGAAAAATGTGGACATTGGGAGGCCACTCGCTCAGCCGGTATACAGAAGTGGTAACTAAAGGATCTTTGGCTCCCGGGGTGATGAAAACTTTAGTTTTATCCAAATTACCTAGGGATCCAGCAACTCGTTCTACGGTTTTCTTCCGGGTATACTCCTGTTCGAACAAATTTCCGACGATAAAAAGAAAATCAATATTTTCCGTGCGGCAAAGAGTAAGCACATTCTCCCAAATGAACCATAAATCTTGAGTGCGCATTGCTGTCCACGAAGAAGGTCCCTCCCAGTTGGGACTGTCGAAAAGAAAACCAGCGCAGTGTGCAAAACGGAGAGAGGGCATTATTCTCACCTCAGTCCGTAATAATCACAAAGTCCGTGGAAAATTGCGGTGGCTGCATTTTTCCTAAAGATTGGATTTTGCAGTCGTGCTTCTTCCAAGGGATTAGAAATAAAAGCAACCTCCACTAAAACAGCGGGCATTAAAGTTTTTCGCAAGACATAAAAATTTTCCTGCTTAACACCGCGGTTGTTGGTGTTTAGAGCGCGGTAAACACTATTTTGAACAGCCTCTGCTAACTTCTTACTTTCAGCAGATTTTGGATTATTGAGGGAATAAAAAGTGCTGGTTCCGCAGGCCGCTGGATTAGTAAAAGAATCATTGTGAATGGAGATAAAGAGATCCGGTTTTTCCCTGTTAGCTATTTCTACCCTGGCCTGTAAATCAGCATTTATGCTGTATTCCGGCGCAGGCGAGATATCGCTCTGTCTAGTCATGATAACCGTGGCTCCGGCTTCGGTAAGGATATCTCGTAAATATTGAGCAATCTCCAAAGTGTTATGTTTTTCATAAGTTTTGCTCGGTCCAATTGCTCCTGGATCCGGTCCTCCATGTCCAGGGTCTAATAATATTTTTTTTCCTTTTAATATTCCTGCCGGTAAACCGACAAAGGGGTCAATAAGTTTCTCATCCCCAGGATTAGGGGAAGGGGCATCCAAAGAAGGAGGCAAAGGAGGAAAACCCTTTTGGTTGGCTGGGTCTTTAGACCTTGAACGGCCGGCGATTATATCTTGGACCTCAGAGCTTATTACGCTTGTCCCTCCTAAAATATAAACCTTACCGTTGGGTGATAAATCAATTGAGTTGGAGATAATATCTAGATACTGGCCAAAAACATAACCGATCGTTCCTTGGCTATCCACCTGGTACCAATCCTTATGTTGGCTCAGGATGGTTACTCTCCCCCCCTGGGGAATAGTTTCTAAACGTGTTGCCTCTATAGAAGGTTCTTTTCGAAGATTTAATCCTCCTGAAGCTGTTACTATTCCTTGTTTAAAAGTTTCTACAATTTGTACATATTCGGCAGAGACCCAGCCCTTTTTCTTTTGGTAACTAGTCTCATACCATTGATTCTGGGACCGGGTTATTATAAGCGAGGTGTTTTTGGGAATGGTTGTTAAAACTCTTCCAGATATATTTGGAATATCCCGTAGGTTTAAATTAGTAGCAGTGACTTTCCCCTTTCCACCTAAAAACTCAGGTTCCACTTTCATATGGAGACGCATAATATGGTAAACTGGAGGCGGAATATCCTTTTGTTTAGTAAGTAACAATGGAGCTTTAAATTTGACAGCCAGAACAGTTCCGGCAACAGCGTCGGGAAAATCCAAACCGGAAGCCAGGAAAAAGCTCTCTGTGGGCAACGCTTTTTTCATATATTCTACAACCTGAGCATTGGTCTCATATCTGTCTTTTCCCCCTAAACGGGTTGTGATATTTATATTACACTCCGTTAATGATTTGGTGGGAACCACGGTTTCTCCACCGATAACAATGATTTTCTGTGGTTTTATTTCCTGGTAATATTCTTGAACTACTTTTGGCAAAGTCTTAGAGGTTAAAACAATAGGAATTTGCAAAGCACCGGCATAACTGGCCGCTGATAAAGCATCTGGAAAATCATCGCCATTAGCTATGATTAGAGAGTCGCCGTTCAGTTTTTTAGCTAGGAGAACAGATGTGGCATAGCGGTTCTCCGCTCCGATTCTCTCCCAATAAAAGCCACTGGCTTCCAGTTCTTGCTCTATCTTTTCTGTTAAACGGCTCTTTCCCCCTAAAAGGATTACCTTTTGGGGTTTTAAACGTTGGAGTTCTTTTTTCACTTCGGGAGTGATTGTTTTTCCGTTAGTAAGTAGGATAGGAGCATCCAGACTGGCAGCAAAAGGAGCAGCTGCGATGGAATCCGGATAATCATTAAGTTCACATAAAATAACCGTTTGGGCAGTATTCCACCCTTTCTGAGCGATTTTTATCGCTGAGGCGCATCGATTTTCACCGGCAATTCGTTCAGAATTATAGGCTAAAGGGCTGGCCTGGGCAGTAAAAGGCAGGGACCAAAATACTAAAAAGAGGAAAATTATAGTGCAAATTGTTCTAAATGTTTTCAACATCCCACTCCATTCCTTTATAATTATTTTGGTAATTATTATATCATAAAGACTTTGCAGATTATCTCTATTCGGGTAAAAAGAGCCGTTTATTTTTTAATAAAGGTTTATTTGTACAAGTAAATTTAGTAAAAGTAATGTAAAATTTATTAGTATATTATTTTTTGCTTCTATAATTCTGAAGTTAAATGGAGTTGATAGGATGCCGCAAGGATTACTTGTGAAACAACGCTATTTAGGCAATAAAGGGCTGATCGTTCTTTTAACTTTATTAAGCTCTTTTGTGCCGATGTCAACGGATATTTATTTGCCTGCTTTACCTCTTATGGTTAAACAATTTGAGACTTCAGCCAGTCTAATAAATATGACCCTGATTGTCTTCTTTCTTTTTTATGGGGCTAGCGCCTTGGTGTTCGGCCCTCTAAGCGATAAGTACGGCCGGAAACCAATCCTTAGTTTTGGTCTTCTTCTGTACGTTATTTCCAGCATTCTATGCGCCATTGCTTTTAGTGCTTATCAATTGGTGATCTTTCGCATTTTCCAGGCTCTCGGCAGTGGTTCAATATCTTCAGCTACCTTGGCCATTGTAAAAGACTCTTATGACGAAGAAGAGCGTCTCACTATTTTAGCCATTATTCAATCTATGTCTTCAATTGCTCCTATTGTCGCCCCGGTTATCGGTGCCTTTGTGATTAAATTCGTCGGCTGGCGGGGAGTCTTTATAGTGCTCACCCTTTTAGGATTAGCCTCTTTGCTCGGAGTGCTCCTAATGTCTGAAACTAATGTACTCCGAAATGAGAATAATGTTATAAATGCTTTAGGTAGATTAGGTTTTGTCTTAAAGAACTTAGGTTTTACTTATTTATTAATTACATTCTCGTTATCAAGTATTGCTTTTATGGCCTATGTCTCTGGTTCCTCTTACATTTTCATCGAACAGTTCGGTCTAAATGAACAGCAATTCAGTTATTATTTTGCGGCCAACGCTACAGTAATGATTTCCGGGCCTCTTCTCTATGTAAAACTCCATAAATATTTTAGCAATAACTTTATCATCGTCTCCAGTTTTATAATTATGACTATCAGCGGGTTGTTATTGTTTTTCTTTGGTTCTATAGCTCCGATAATATTCTTGCTGGCCCTTATCCCTTCCAGCATAGTAAGCGGAATAATCAGACCTCCTAGCACAAACTACATGTTTGAGCAGGTGGAACAGGATGCCGGTAGTGTATCCTCTTTGATGAGCTGTTCCTTCATGTTTATGGGTTCCATTGGGATGTTTATTATTTCCTTTGACTGGCATAATAGAGTCTTAATTATCGGTATCCTTATGGCCCTTACAGCTTTGTTAAGCCTGTCCCTTTGGATTAGGATTCTAAAAAAATCTTTAATTAAAAAATAGACTTAAATACCGATCTCCATTCTTATTACTGGAAGCTGTTTATTCCACAAGGGCTTATCTTTGGTTACCCCTATAAAATTGGAACCGAATATTTCATAGAGATTGCCGGAAATGTTAAATTCCGGTAGACGGCCCAACAAACGTTCACCGTCGGTCAAATAAGACATTTGTACAGGAGTAGAAAAGTTCCCATCATCAGTATAATCCCCGCCACTGGCCATAACTACCAGGATTCCTTCCTCTCCTTCAAGCAATTCTTTTAATGTTTTATTCCCCGCTAAAAGTGAAAGATTAGCAAAACCCAGGGAAGGTACATCATCATAGCCACCAGCCGCTGCACCAGTATTTTCATAAGAAAATTTAGCAGCTTGTCTTTTGTCGGTATAAGGCTTGAGAATTGTACCTTTTTCTATTAAAAGCACTTGATCTTTAGGGTTTGCAACCCCTTCCATATCAAAAAAAGCGCAGTGATGATTCTCGGCCGTTCGATCTTGATAGACCCCTACTTTTTCATTAAAAACCTTTTTACCGATTTTAGCACTGAATAAAGAGGCGCCTAGACCCACAGTTTCTCCATTTAACGACTCGGTCACCTTGCTTAATAAGATACCGCTGTTTATTATTACCGGCAGTTTTTTTTGTTTGGGAAGAAAAACATCTTTTCGAAATCCATCCAACATCTTTCCGAATTCGTTTAAGATTTGGGATTTGTTTAAGTTTCGCTCCGAATAAACGAGGACAGTATCAAAAATACTTACTGACTCTACGTGTTTGACTAAAAGACTGATTTCCACGCTGGAGTCCCGATTTATATACTCCAGCCCGGCTTCGTTTACGAGGGAAATCTCTGTTTCGATCAGCTTTATCTTATTACTGAAAATAAAATCCGGATAACCTTTACGAAGTTTGGCCAAGATATCCTCCATTTCCTCTAAAAAGTCTTCCGTCGCAATTGACAAAGTCCTGAGATCTCTAATTCGTTTGCTGTTTCTTTCCGGGGCAAAAGGATAAGGGATTCTTTCGTTTAGATTATCCTCCGCTCTGCTCCATACTTCTTGATTCGGTTCACCTAAAGTACCAACCACTCCTAAAAACCCATCTTTATATACCCGGCAACCGGATTTGGTAATTTTTTTGTTCATTGCCGCTTCAATCTGACTTCGCTTCACATGAAGAGCGGTTTCAGTAATCGTTTGTTTGTATAATTCTCTAACCATAATTACCTCCCTAAAAGGTTATAGAACTTGAAGTGCCCGAACTCTTATATAGGGACCGCCAAAGGCCACAGGGAGCGGATACTGTTCCATTTTCCCGCATCCTCCCAAGGCAAAAGAGAATAACTCAACCTGATCAGAAATTCCATCAATCTCATGTAAAGTGTTCATCACATTTCCTGTTAGACATGAGATCCTTACTGGTTCCGCTATTTCCCCTTTGCGGATCATATAGGCCCGCCGGGGAGCAATAGTAAAAGTGGTCATTCCAGATCCATGGTTTAGGTTATCAATAAAGATTCCTTCCTCAATATCGGCGAATAATTCTTCCTTAGTCTGATCACCTTTTTCTATATAGGTGGTAGTCATCCGCACTATAGGCTCATACTCAAAATTTAGAGCCCTTGCATTTCCAGTGGGAGCTTCTGCTAAGTTTGTCGCTGTGGAAGCATTATGCAATCTGGCGTTTAAAAGGCCATCCTTGATAAGGAAATTTTTTTTAGCCCTATTGCCCTCGTCGTCAAAGGGTACATAACCCGAACCTTCAATAAGTCCTGTATCAACTATATTTAGGATCTCAGCCCCGACTTTTTTTCCGAGGTTCCATTCTTTTTTCAAGGTTTCATCCCCTACCATAAAATCAGCCTCGCTTTTATGCCCAAAACGCTCGTGGGCAAAGACCCCGGTAGTTAAGGGAGAAAGGATACAGGTGTAAGTGCCGGGGACAACGTTCACCGCTTGCTTACAATATTCAAGATCTTTATTCATGGTTTCAATAATTTTACCCTCTTGTCCAGCTAAACCAGCAAAGTCTAAGGCGAAAACATCCTCGGAACCCTGGTAAGGCACATTATTGATTTGGAAAAGGTAGCGAATAGCTAGGCAACAGTTTTGGCTGTCAAAAGTTATTTCCGAACCCCTGCTCGAGAAAAACTGTTTTAAAACATGTTTGTCAAGGTAATACATTCTCGACATTCTAACTTGATCTTCGGCTTTAATAATTGGCAGGTAGGTATTTAAAAGTTCGACTTTAGCCTTGTTTTCAATTTCAGAGAGATCTGAATTCTCGTACTTTAAATTGACTTCTCGATTAACCTCCAGGTTTTTAAGAAGGGGGTGATTTAAAATCTCAGGATTAGGGGAAGCTAGGCGGGCTAAATTATCGATTTCTCGCTGCAGATTAGTAAGCTCGGTAGTAGCGCAATAATACCAGCGTTTTCCGTCAAAAATACGGATAAAAGCCCCCTGGTCCTTCTTAACTTTATTCTGTTTTAATTCTAGGTTTTCTAGAGTTATATTCGTTACGGAGACCGTTTCTATACGAACATCAGTATACAGATTTTTAGGAAAACGAAACATTAGTAAACCTCCTTGTCGCAAAACACCTAAATTCAGTGTTCCACTAATTGGATCCCTGCTATTATAACATAAGAGTGTCAAAACCATTGTTTCTAGCATACATTAAATTCTCCCTGCTTATCACACAAGTACGCCCAAATAATTTATCTTTTATTTTAGATAATCTTTCCTTGACAAACTAATTTTTTAGCGTTAAGATTTTATTTAATATAAAATTGAATACAAATAAACCTTTGATTGAGATTAGTAGCATAAGGACTTTATCTGCAGAGAGCCGCCGGTGGTGGAATGGCGGTGATAAAGCTTAGCGTGAATGGACTCAAGAGGGCGAGGCAGAAATTTAAGATAAGAGTATGCCCGCCGGGAACTCTACCCGTTATCAATGGAGCGTATATGATGGTATACGATAAGAGTGGCACTTATAGTGCAATTTGGGTGGCACCGCAGAGATTAAAGTCTTTGTCCTATAAATATGGATAAAGGCTTAATTTTTTTATAATAATACGGAAAGAAAGGAATGAAACCAATGGCTAAAATACCTTACAAGATCTATTTAACGGAAAAGGAAATGCCGAGGTATTGGTATAATGTGAAAGCAGTAATGAAAGAGCTACCACCGCCTATGATTCATCCGGCGACTAAAGAACCCTGTACTATCGATGACCTTCGTCCGGTTTTCTGTGAAGAATTGATCGAACAAGAATTAAACAACAAGGACAAATATATTAAAATCCCTGACGAGATCAGTGACTTCTACAGGATGTTTCGTCCTTCCCCTTTAGTCAGGGCCTATTGCTTGGAAAAGACTCTCGGGACCCCGGCGGAAATCTACTACAAGTTCGAAGGCACCAATACCTCGGGCTCCCATAAGCTTAATTCAGCAGCAGCCCAGGTCTATTACGCCAAAAAACAAGGTCTTAAAACTCTGACCACAGAAACTGGGGCTGGCCAGTGGGGTACTGCTCTGGCAATGGCTTGTGCTTATTATGGAATAGACTTAGCGGTCTATATGGTCAAGGTATCTGCCGAGCAAAAACCTTATCGCAAGGCAGTTATTGAAACCTATGGCGGAAAGGTCATCCCTTCTCCCTCTGAAACCACGGAAATCGGTCGCCAAATCCTAGCGGAAAACCCGGGTACCGGCGGCTCCCTCGGTTGTGCTATTTCCGAAGCAATTGAAACCGCCCTGAAAACTGAAAATTGTCGCTATGTCCTAGGCAGTGTTTTGGATCACGTCGTACTACATCAATCCATTATCGGGGAAGAGACTAGGATTGCCTGTGAAAAATACGGGATCAACCCAGATATTATTATCGGCTGTACCGGGGGCGGATCAAATTTTGGCGGCCTAATCTCACCTTTTATCGGGGCTAAAATTGAAGGTCAAAACAATATTCAATTTATCGGGGTAGAACCGGCTTCTTGCCCGTCTTTAACCCGAGGAAAATATGCCTATGATTTCGGTGACACTGGTAGAACTACCCCGCTTATGAAAATGTATACTTTAGGTTCTGGCTTTATGCCCTCCCCCAATCATGCCGGGGGGCTTAGATATCACGGGATGAGCCCTATTGTCTCCAAGTTATATCATGACAATTATCTAGAAGCCCGCGCCGTGGAACAAACTAAGGTGTTTGAAGCCGCAACCATCTTTGCGCGCTCGGAGGGCATTTTACCGGCTCCTGAATCTGCTCACGCTTTAAGAGTAGCTATTGATGAAGCGCTCAAATGCAAAGAAAGTGGCGAAAGAAAAACTATTCTTTTCGGGTTATCCGGTACCGGCTACTTTGATATGGCCGCTTATTTGAGCTATAACAACGGCACTATGACAGATTATATTCCCTCTGATGAGGATTTGGAAAAGGGATTTGCGACCTTGCCTACTATTTAAACCTTGATTTTTAAACCTTGATTTAAAGATCATGATTATGTTGCACAAATTAGACTATCCTTGGCTTTTCTTTCTTGCTGAGGATAGTCTAAAAGAGTGACGTCTCTTACGACCTATGGTAAGCTATAAGGAAATAAATGTTTTCATAATGTGGAGGGATGAAATGAAGAAAAGAATCAGAATTTTCGCTGTGGCGATTATCGTCTTGCTCGCCCTTGCCGTTATGGTTTGGTATTCTACCGAGTTTTTGTGGTACAAAAGCTTAGATCTAACCCAGGTATTTATCAAACCGATTATTGCGGAGGTTTCTATTAAAGCCCTGTTATTAATTCTAGGATTCGTCTTCTTGGCTGTTAATATTTTGTCCATGTCCCAACAATTTAAAATCAAACGTCCGCGCATTATTGCCGGTATTGAAGTTGTCCAAGAAGAGTTTAATCTCAGTAAAAAAATACTTACTCTTATCTCCGCTTTAATTGCCCTGATTTGGCTATTCATATTGCCTAAAGTCTGGGACAAGTTTTTTCTTTTTCTGAATTCCTCACCAACTGGAAAGGTCGATCCTATTTTAAACAAGGACATAAGTTTCTACTTATTAAACTATCCTTTTTACAAATTCCTTAGTTCCGCTTTTGCCAGCCTTTTGCTCATCACCTTTATCGTGGTTATCGCTGGTTATTTCATCGGGGGGTCTATTCATTTTGCTGGCTTAAAGACTAGATTTTCGCCCCGAGCAATAACCCACTTCTCTATTTTGTTAGCAATTTTTTTACTCTGGTTTATCCTCACCCGCAGTTTAGCAATGGCTAATATCTTAGTTTCACCCCATGATTCTATATTCGGCGCAGGCTACACAGATGTAAAAGTCAATATCCCTTTGCTAAAAATACAACAATATGTTGCTATTATCCTAGGTATTCTAGTTTTAGTTAATATCCGCTTTAAAAAACCACGTCTCTTTGTCGCCGTCCCTGTTTTATTGCTCCTTATATTTATTGGCTGTGGAATTTATGCTGGAATTATTCAAAAATTCAATGTTATACCTAACCAATTAGAGAAAGAAAAACCTTACATCGCTCATCATATTCAAGCTACAAGAGATGCTTTCGGTCTTTCAAAAATTGAGGAGATAGAATATGAGATTGATAATAGCTCTATTTCTCCAGATATTATTGAAGAAAATCGTCAAACTGTCGATAATATTCGCTTACTAGATTATCGACCTTTAAAACAACATTACCAGCAGAGTCAATCCCTAAGACTATATTATGAATTTGTAGATATCGATATTGATCGCTATACAATTGGTGACAAGTCTACTCAAGTCATGATCTCCCTTAGGGAACTTAACCAGGATTCGTTATCCGAACAGGCTCAAACTCCTATCAACCGTTATTTTAAATATACTCACGGTTACGGCGCGGTCATGTCCCCGGTTAATACAGTTACCTCTAACGGACATCCTACTTATTATCTCCAAGATATTCCTGTCAAAAGCTCAATTGGTCTTGAATTAACGCGGCCGGAAATATACTTTGGCGAAAAAACTGACGGGTTTGTGGTAGTTGGAACCGTAAACGGTGAGTTTGGTTACAGTGAGGGAGGAACAGAAAAAATTACTCATTACCAAGGGAGAGACGGTGTACGCCTCAATCTCTTAAATCGCCTTCTTTTCACTATTAAACTCGGGAAACCAATTCTCCTATTTACAAATGAAATAACTCCAGAGAGTAAAATTTTATATTATCGCAATATTCAAGAAAGAATTAGCAAAGCTGCTCCTTTTCTTGCTCTCGATAGCAATGCCTATCCTGTAATCGCTGACGGAAGAATTTTCTGGCTTGTAGACGGTTATACCACTTCAAACCTCTACCCCTACTCTCAACCTTATGGGAATGTCAACTATATTCGCAATGCGGTTAAGATTGTTGTCGACGCTTATAACGGGGATGTAACTCTTTATAATTTTGATGAGGAAGATCCAATTATCAAAGCCTGGACAGGCATTTTCCCCAATCTCATCAAAGATAAGAGCGAACTCCCTGAATATTTAGCTTCGCATGTCCGCTACCCGGTAGATTATTTTGGAGCTCAAGTCAGCATGTTGAGAAACTACCATATGACTGATCCTCACGTTTTTTATAACCGAGAAAATGTCTGGGAACTGCCTGTGGAAAAGCTAAGCGGCGCAGAAACAACTGTAGAACCTTATTATGTTACTATGCAACTTCCTGGCAGTGATAAAGCCGAGTTTATCCTTAAAATGCCTTTTACGCCTTTAAATCGTAATAATATGGTTGGGTGGCTAGCAGCGGGTAACGATGGTGAAAACTACGGCAAACTTCTCCTCTATACCTTCCCTCGCGGACAATTAATCGAAGGGCCAAGTCAAATAGAAGCCTATATAGATCAAGATCCCTATATTTCCCAACAAATTGCCCTTTGGAATCAGAGCGGTGCTCAGGTAGTTCGCGGCAATTTACTCACAATTCCTATTGAAAAAAGCATCCTCTACGTGGAGCCCCTTTATATTCTTTCTCAAAAACGCAGTATTCCGGAACTGCGGCGGGTAATTATGTTCTATAACGGCACCTTAGTAATGGAAAATACATTAGAGCAGGCCTTAACTAAACTTTTTGGAGAATCTAAGAAAGGCACTCCTAGCACTCCCGGTGCCCCCAGTAGCCCTGAGTCGCCTTCAGATGATGTCTCACCCCTGCCGGAGTTAAACTTAGAAGACCTTGTCCGGCAGATCAACGAAACATTTGAAAGTCAAGAACAAGCGGCTCGTGAAGGTCGCTGGGCAGACTACGGCAGTCTCGGCGAACAACTGAAGGATTTATTAACCAAATTAAATGATTTTGTTACTCATTAAACCCTTTATCGAAAAAGACACTCTCCAGCGGGAGTGTCTTTTTTTCTGATAATAGATTTTTATTTGCCTTTGCTTGAATGCTTGCCCTTTTTCGCTCTTGCTAATCCCCTCTCCGAGTTCAATTATATTTTCCGTTAACTTCATGAAGTAATTGCATTCTTTTTATAACCTCTTACATATATCATAAGCATAAAACTAAAATAGTACTGTTATAGTTTAGGAGGAATTATTTTGGAGACTTTTGCTCTAATAGTTGCTATTATTTTCTTTATTGCCGGGTTGATTGGTACTGTTCTCCCTGTTTTGCCCGGAGTCTCCCTAATCCTAGCCGGCATGCTTATTTACGGCATCATGACCGGTTTTGTGAGCTTAGATTTTCGCTTTTTTCTTGTTCAAATTATATTGTTCCTTTTTGTTTTTTCCCTCGATTATCTGGCTTCTGCTTTAGGAGCCCGGCATTTTGGTGGAAGCAAGAAAACCGCTTTAGGAGCTGTTATCGGTACTATCCTCGGTTTACTTTTTCTCGGTCCCCTTGGAATTCTCGTCGGCCCTTTCGCAGGTTCCCTAGCAGTGGAATTACTGAGCAAAAAAAGTCTTAAACAAGCCGTACGAGCTGGCTTGGGCACCATTGTTGGCCTGCTTGGAGGGTTGGTAATTAAATACGGAGTAGAATTTATCATGATTATTTATTTTTTTATCAGTATTTAAGCCTGAAATTTGAGAAATTGTTCAGGGCTTACCCCTCTAAAACAGTATAAAGATACTTGAAGCGGAAAATATATAACAAAGAATATAATAATGAGGTGATTCTGAGGGGATGACTAATTTTATTAAAGGCAACTGGTGCTCAGAGATAGATGTTAGAAACTTTATCCAATTAAATTACACTCCTTATACTGGCGGGGCCGATTTTCTGGAAGGCCCAACCAAAAGGACCTTAAAACTTTGGGATAAGGTTAGCAAACTCATAGCTGAAGAGAGAAAAAAGGGTGGGATCTTAGATGTCGATACTGATCTTGTTTCTAGTATTAATTCCCACCCTGCTGGCTACATAGATAAAGACCTGGAAAAAATTGTAGGCTTACAAACAGAAAAGCCCTTGAAACGAGCTTTGATGCCTTTCGGAGGGTTAAGAATGGTACAAAAGGGAGTCCAGGCTGCCGGCAAAGAACTTAACCCGGATCTTACAAAAATATTCACTGAATATCGTAAAACACATAATCAAGGAGTTTACGACGTCTATACCCCAGAGATGTTAAAAGCTAAAAAAGCCGGTATTATTACCGGCTTACCAGATGCTTATGGACGAGGCAGAATTATCGGCGATTATAGACGTCTGCCTTTATACGGCTTAGACAGACTTATAGAGGAAAAAGAGGATGAGCTTAAACATTTGGAATACGATTATATTGATTACGAAACAATCAGGGACCGAGAGGAAATCAGAGACCAGATTAAGGCCCTTAAAGAAGTCCAGCTCATGGCTGAACGTTATGGTTTTGATGTTTCTAAACCGGCTAAAAATGCCTTAGAAGCGGTTCAATGGCTCTATTTTGCCTTTTTAAGCGCTGTTAAAGAGCAGAACGGTGCTGCCATGAGTATTGGCCGGATCTCAACTTTTTTAGACATCTATATCGAAAGAGACTTGGCAAACGGGGTTATTACTGAAAGCGAAGCCCAGGAATTAATAGATCAGTTGGTAATCAAACTGCGTATTATCCGCTTTTTGAGGACCCCTGAGTATGAAAAATTATTTAGCGGCGATCCCACTTGGGTAACTGAAAGTATCGGCGGAATGGGACTTGACGGGCGAACCTTAGTGACAAAAACCTCCTTCCGAATTCTCAATTCGTTGTTCAATCTAGGGCCGGCTCCGGAACCCAATCTCACTGTACTTTGGTCAACACGTTTGCCGCAAGGGTTCAAAGAGTTTTGTGCCCAGGTGTCAATCGCTACCAGTTCCATCCAATACGAAAATGATGATCTCATGCGCACGCATTGGGGTGATGATTATGCGATCGCTTGCTGTGTATCTGCTATGAGGTTGGGTAAGCAAATGCAATTTTTTGGAGCCCGATGCAACCTAGCTAAAGCTTTACTTTACGCAATTAATGGAGGACGCGATGAATTAAGCGGTGTCCAAGTCGCACCTATGTTCTCAGCCATTGACAGCGAATACCTTGATTATAATGAGGTAATGGAACGCTTTGATATGCTGCTGAATTGGCTGGCTAGACTGTATATCAATACGCTCAATCTTATTCATTACATGCATGATAAATATGCCTATGAAAAATTACAGATGGCTTTTCACGATCGAGAAGTGTTTAGAACCATGGCCTGCGGCATTGCCGGTCTTTCGGTTGTTGCCGACTCCCTAAGCGCCATTAAATACGCCAAAGTGAAACCCATAAGAGATGAGAACAATATTGTAGTTGATTTTCAAGTTGAAGGCGATTACCCGAAGTTCGGCAATAACGATGAACGGGTCGACTCTATTGCTACCGGTGTGGTAAAAATGTTCATGAATAAACTGCGAAAACAAAGAACCTATCGCCATAGCATGCCCACTCTTTCTATTTTGACCATTACCTCTAATGTGGTTTATGGCCAAAAAACCGGTAATACCCCTGACGGCCGGAAAAAAGGCGAACCCCTAGCCCCGGGTTCCAACCCTATGCACGGGCGAGATATTAAAGGCGCCTTAGCGGTATTGAGCTCTGTTGCTAAACTCCCCTACGAATATGCTCAAGACGGGATATCTTATACCTTTTCCATTGTCCCTAGCGCTTTGGGTCGGGAAAGGCTGACCCGGGTTAATAACCTAATCGCCCTCCTTGACGGTTATTTCAAAGCGGGCGGCCATCATATCAATGTCAATGTCTTAGAAAAGGAAACCCTTCTGGATGCCATGGAACACCCGGAAAAATATCCTCAACTAACCATTAGGGTTTCAGGCTATGCAGTTAATTTTATTAAACTTACCCGGGAACAACAGCTTGATGTCATTAATCGAACGATCCATGGAAAAATCTAAGGAGATTAATATGACCGTCAAAGGAAGAATTCATTCTATGGAAAGTTTTGGCACCTTGGACGGCCCAGGGATACGTTTTATAGTTTTCATGCAGGGCTGTCCTTTACGCTGTATTTATTGTCATAACCGGGATACTTGGGATCTGAGAAATGGGAAAGAAATCACCGTCGAAGAAATTATCGAGGAAGTTAAAGGCTATCTGCCATTCTTAAAATCCTCTGGAGGGGGAATTACTATTTCCGGTGGCGAACCAACTTTGCAAGCGGAATTTGTAACAGAGGTCTTTAAAAAATGCCGGGAACTAAATATTCATACGGCTCTTGATACCAACGGTCATGCAGAAATTAGTAAAGTCCGCGAACTTTTAAGTTACACGGACTTAGTACTTCTCGATCTTAAGCAGGCGGATGAAAAAAAACATTTAGAAATAACCGGGGTAAACAGAAAAAAAATAAAAGAATTCGCCCTTTACACCGCCCAAAAAAAAATACCGTTATGGATAAGGTATATACTAATCCCGGGATACACGGACGAAGAACAAGACTTAAAAAAGGCAGCCCACTTCATCTGCAGCTTAACCAATGTTCAAAAGATTGAAGTTCTACCCTACCATAATCTCGGTGAATATAAGTGGGAATCCCTCAAACAAGAATATAAGCTTAAAGGGGTTTTAAGCCCTACAGCTCAAGACGTTCAAAGAGCAATCAATATTCTTCGCGACTGTTCTGAAGCCACTTATGAACGGAAAGAAGGCTTTTCTAACTCCCTTTATCCCAAAAATATGAAATAAGGAATTTAGTCCCTTATCCTTTTACCAATCCTTTCCTCGCTTTCATATACTATAGGCAAAATATGGAAGCGAGGAGCTGTTTTTAAGTGTTATTTAGGAGATTTAAAATTAATGATCAAAACCAACTATTCCCTCCTCTGCAGGTTATACAGGCTGAGACAGACAATGCCAGAACCGCTTTAGAGGGTGCGAATAATCATATTGACTTTCCCAATCATGAGTTCTTTAAAAATTTAAGATCTGCAGAAGGAACAGGCTATAAAAAGTTTGATGAGATAATTGAAATAGCCGGGTACGCTTATGACCCGAGCCAGGATATTTTTATTTCAAGACTATACCCTTGGCAAAGAAACATTGGCTATTATAAACTTTTTGATACTTTAGCACCTTTAACAGGTATGATCTTTGATTCGGAACCAATTTATTTTGATTACCAAGGTGAAAGGTGGATGATAGGCCTGTGGAAAGGTCAGTATGATCTGGTTACCGGCGCTGAGATCGGAGTTTACAAAAGTTTATTAAATTTCGGCGCGGCTAGCGACCTTTATTATCGTGCAGTCTCTGATGATGAACTTCTTTCCCTGGCTTTTACTTTGAAAAAGAACGGTCAAACCCTATTTACTAGGAAAGGCAAACATTGGTGGCTCACCGGCTTTAAACTTGGTGAGTTTTCGGAACCCTCTGAATTAACAATGGATATTGAAATTACATTCCCGGAAGCGGGAATGCGGGATGCTTTCGTGGAAGCCTTGCGCAAAACAGGTTATCAAGATGAGGAAATAACTGTGGTTGGAAACATTGTGAGCTTCACCTTTGATGAACCGTATACCCCTCAGCCTTCCACCAGAAATAAAATCTCAGATCACATTAATCAGAAAAAGAACAAATTCTTATGTGATGAATTTAATCGCCTTACTGGAACCCACACCACAGTTCCCGAAAAGATTAAAGCCTTAGAAGAGATACGGATAACAGATATACCCAATCTGCAGATTTTCGATAAATCAAGGATAATTTCTAAGTTCCCTCAATTTGAAAACCTACCTTCTTCTTCGGTCACTAATAAGTTCTATTATTACACTGCTTGGGGAGTGGCCCTTCTGCTAACCGCTATAATATTATATCTTTTACTTCGCTTATTCGGTAGCGATGATGAACTGCAGCTTGGATCAAACCTTGAGTAATCTAATTTGGAAAAACCAATCCGTATTTTCGACAATACTCAAAAAACTTCCTTTTATACCATTTCACTGCTAAGTAGAACTGATACCAATGGGAATCAGAAAAATCAGCAGCCAATTCTACCTCCTTTATTGTCCGGTTATTAAAGGTTTTAGGACTATAATTGCAAAAGGCTTCCTTAAGCCACTGATCTTCTTTATAAATTATTAAATCCAGATCCCGTTTATTGAATAAGCCGCTCGTCACTAAGACACGGATCCAATTTGCTTCCCGGGCCCAATCTGATTTTTTGGAAGTAAGAGTTTTCAAAAGCAAATCAAAATTATCATACTCCAAATCGGAATCTCTGTAGTGGTTATGTTTGCTTAAAAAGCGTTGTAAATAACTTCTAATTCTCTTAAAAGCCCGGGAATACCTGTCCCTATTATCAATTTTTGTTTCCCGGTAACGGTTATAGAAGCCACTGCTCTGGTCATATTTGTAAGACCATTCTAAATATGGAAGATCCGGATAATCTAGAGCTTGACTATGCCCGTAACAGGGCACAAAAGTATCAAAAAGTTTTTCATACCTTTGTTTGCCGAAACCTTCCAAAGTATTGAGGAAACCATCGAAAATTCCTAAAAAATATTCTTTGTTTTGTGAGCGACAGTTCTTAATATCATTAACCTTACTTAACAGACCGCTAAAACCCTGGTGAGAAAAGCTATCCGCATAACTATGCAGTGCCACCCCAAACTTGATTAAATTGTCTTCCAACAAGGCTTCCTCTAGGATATCTACTATCACCGGGGATTCTTCCGCACAGCGTAATTTCTTGCTAAAATTATCACCTTGACATCCGGGTACAAAATGAAAAGCACAGGTGTTATTTATCATGGCTTCATAATTGAAGGTTTTGATTTTAAAATAGTAATGACAAGTCGCAATATTAAAAAAAGCGGGACGATTACCGACAATTTCGTATTGAATTTTTTTGTTGGGATTCTTAATAAACATTAGATTGATTTTGGCATCATCCACAAATTGAGAAGCATAAGCCAGAGTAAGAGCACTTTCCTTATCGAAACCGCATCCGCGACAGAATCCTAACATGGCATAGTAATGAGCATCCTTTTTCACCACTGGCCCCTCCCGCTTTACCATTACCTTATTCCAGGCTTTATAAATCGGTGAAGCCGGTGAGAATATTATTATTTCGTGATCTGTTCTATTCAGTTAGGCCTAATTTAAGACCCTGTCATTATTTTACTGTCTAAGGATTATTGATAAACAATCTCCTTTCGCAACTTCCCTACCATAGTCGGAACTTCAATCCTCATAGGGCATTGTTCCTGGCAGCGACCGCATCTTAAACAGGTGTAAATTAAAGGAGCTGCTTTTTCTAATCCCCCATCGGTAAAAACAGTCCAAATTGAACCGATCCCACCTAGATAAGTCTTGCCATAATGCCCGGCTGTAATTTGAAATACTGGACATTCAAACATACAGCCCCCACAGCGTAAACAGTTTAAAGCCTGGCCAAAGTCTTTATCTTCCATTATTTTGCTCCGGCCATTGTCTACAAAAATAACATGAAGTTCCTTGGGCCCGTGAGCGCCGTAAGTTATTTCTTTTTCAATATCCCCAGTTTTACTAGGTCCGCTAATAATATTCACATAGCCGGGAACAGTGTAACTAGCGTAACGCCAAGTGACCTCCGCTGTCTTCATGGCTTCCGAAAAGGTAGGCACTAGCTTTTCTAAGCCGACAATAACAATATGCACCGGAGGGGCAGCACTGCATAACCTGGCATTCCCCTCGTTTTCAATAATTATAAGCTGACCGGTCTCGGCAGCTACCACATTGGCGCCCGTAATCCCAAAATCAGCCTGAAAATATTTTTCCCGTAAAAATTCCCGAACCACTTTAACCAGATCTTGAATCTCCTCAGGAATCTCCCGGCCAAAAAATTTAGAAAATATCTCCGCGACTTGCTCTTTAGGAATATGAATAGAAGGAGTAAGGATATGCATGGGTCTTTCATCTTTGAGCTGGAGAATAAATTCCCCTAAATCTGTTTCCCACACTTCATTTCCCGTCTCTTCCAAAGCCTTTCGGATCCCAATCTCTTCCCCTAACATACTTTTGCTTTTGACAATTACCTTTCCGGTGCCGATAATTTCCCTCACAATCTGGATTGCAGCCTCCCTATCAGAGGCGAAATAAGTTTTTCCTTTATTGTTTTCTATGGCTTCTCTGGCCCTAACGAGTAATTCTTTATTGTTTTCCCTAGCCTTTTCCTTAATTCCTCTTACCTCTTCAGCCAAGACCGGGGTGTCCGGGTGTTTTTCTAATACTCGGGCCAAATTATTCCGAAAAGATGTTACTGCTCTTTCTAAAGCCAATTCAATATTCTTATCCCTGCGAGCGGCATTTAATTCTTTAGTGTAGTTCTCCAGTTCTTTATTAAAGCTCATTATTTGTTACCAACCTCTCGTATAAAAACTCTATAAAATCCAAGAGTTGAATTCCGCTGTCTTTTTTTAAACTATTTTGGAAAGAGGCTAAACAATAAGGGCAAGAGGTTAAAATTAGTTTTGCCCCAGTATCCTTTAGCTCCTTAACCCTGTTTTTTGACACCTGCTCTGCAATTTCTGGAAAAAGCATCTTTCCCGGACCACCGCAACAAGTCGTCCAAACCCCGTTTCTAATAGGCTCCCTGGGCTGGGCCCCAACCTTCTCCAATACATCCCTAAATTCCTTGCTTAGACCAAGTTCCCTGGCAAAACGGCAGGAATCATGAAATACTATTGGAATTCCGTCCCCAATTGGAAGGAGCTCTTTTTTATCCCAAACCAGCTCCACAAAAGTTTTTACTTCTATTTTGAAGTCAAGAAGTTTTGGATATACTTGTTTAAACATCTCCCCGCTATGGGGAGAAAGGCAAACAACAGTTTTAGCTTCTGATTCTTTTATAATCTCCACTAGTTTGAGAGCATAATCTTTTAGTTCTTCCCAAAAACCTAATTCATAGAGAAGGGCTCCTGAATAGAGTTCACTTTTCTTATTATAGCAGATATCATAGCCGAGTTTTTTAAGAATGAAAGCCGCCTTATAGTTTATGGAAAAATACCTTTTTTTATCTCTCGCCAAAAGGGAAGCATAAATTTTTTCAGCCTTTATTCCGGTCAGATTTACAAGTTTTCGGGCTCCCATCAACCAGGAAAAAGGGCGTCCCGAAGGGTTCAAATATTTTAAGGTCTTGGTCAAGGAGTCTAAATAGGGTAATAATTGGTATTCTCCGCCCGGATAAAAAAGAAGCTCCCCTTTTGGCGGCAAATTCAAATCCCCTACCCAGGAAGAATTCTCCCTGGGAGTCAAACCTAAGGGGTTAGCGTATTTCACAATGTTATTTTTAATTAATTCTAAGACTGGAGGAACTTTTTTAGAAGTGTTACTATTATTCTGAAGCATTTTTTAACCTTTCTAGTATGTTTTAATCCAAAACTCTAGCGTGACTTTTATTACCACCTTGTGATAAGATGGATTAATAAATTCCCAGTACAATGAAAAGAGGAGAGTTTATGGACGACACTATTGTAACACGAAAACGTCATAGATTCTGGTTGCCTTTAGTTATTATCCTTGTCTTCGCCGCCCTAATAATTACTGCTTTTGCTTTTAAAGGTTTCGTTATTGTCGAACCGGGAAATCGAGGAGTGGTAGTGCAATTAGGAGCTGTTAAGCCTAAAGTTTTGAACGAAGGCTTCCACATTATTATTCCCTTTATTCAAAAAGTAGTGCCCGTCGATGTCCGCGTTCAAAAAAGCCAATCCCAAGAAACAACCTCCTCCCGGGATTTACAGGTAGTGAACACTGTTATTGCCGTCAACTATAGATTAGACCCGGAAAATGTTAATAAGCTCTACCAGGAGGTTGGTTTGTCCTATACAGAAAGAATTGTTGAACCCGCCATCGGGGAATCCCTTAAGGCGGTGACCGCTCAATATACAGCGGAGGAACTGATTTCGAAACGTTCGGAAGTGAGTTTTAAAGTAAAAGAAACTTTAGCAAAAAAACTCTCTACTTATTATATCAAACTCGATGAAATCAACATCACCGAATTCGACTTCAGCCCGGAATTCAATGCCGCTATCGAACAAAAACAGATTGCGGAACAGCAAGCCTTAAAAGCAAGCCTCGATCTCCAAAGGATTGAAATAGAAGCTCGGCAAAAAATCGAACAAGCCCGGGCAGAAGCAGAAGCTTTAAAACTGCAAAAGGATTATATTACTCCAGAATTGGTAAATTTAAGGAAAATAGAAGCCCAATTAGAGGCTATCAAGAAATGGGATGGCAAATTACCAGCCGTCACCGGAAACGGGGTTGTTCCCTTTATAGATCTCAAAAGCCTAGAATAGTTCGATTCCTGGCTAGGTATCTTCCCTGTCCTTTAGCGTTGGGGTGGCGTAAAAGCCACCCCTATAATTACGCCCAAATTTCAACTGTGTGGTTTTGTTGATCATTGTTTAAGGGGATCTGTTTACCCTCTAGCTCTTTCCCGTCAACAATGATTTTTTCTTCTCCTTTGTTTTTAACTTTAATCTGATACTCTGTCTCTTTATAGCGGTAAACAATCTCATATTCCGGCCAACTCGGAGGCACACAAGGGGAGACGCTCATAGCGTTTCCTTGAATTTTTAAGCCTAGAATTCCCTCCAAAGCCACCTGATACATCCACCCGGCCGCCCCGGTGTACCATGTCCACCCTCCGCGACCCACATTAGGCTCCACAGTGTAGACATCAGCCGCCATTACATAAGGCTCTGCTTTATATTTATGGGTTTCCAAAGTTGTGCGAGAATGATTGATGGGATTAAGCATATTAAACAAGTTTAAGGCTTTTTCTTTTTCCTTGAGTTTAGTAAAGGCTAACACAGCCCAAATGGCCGCATGAGTATATTGCCCCCCATTTTCTCTAACCCCTGGGATATATCCTTTTATATAACCGGGGTTTTTGTCAATTTTATCAAAGGGCGGGGTGAACAATTTTAACAAGGCCTCTTCTTTATCCCAGAGATACCTTTCTACCGCTAACATAGCGTCTTTAACTCTACTTTCCCTAGCACTTCCGGAAAGCACAGCCCATGACTGAGCAATAGAGTCAATCTGACATTCTGGACTAGAGATAGAACCTACAGGAGAACCGTCATCAAAATAAGCCCGACGATACCAAGCCCCATCCCAAGCATTCCTTTCTATGTTTTCCGTAAGCTCGGCTAAAACTTGCTCATATTTTGCTACCCTTTCCTGATCGCCACGCTGACGGCAGATAGGCAGAAATCTCTTTAGAATAGTGATTATAAACCAGCCTAACCAAACACTCTCACCCTGCCCTTCCCTGCCGATAGCGCTAAATCCGTCGTTCCAATCTCCTGTTCCTATTAATGGCAGGCCATTCCTCCCGAAGCGCAAGCTACGGTCAATTGCTAAAACGCAATGCTCGTAGACAGTGGCTGACTCTTGGCTTACGGTAGGAATTCCATAGCACTCATCTTCATCCTCGCCTAAGGAAGCCTGTTCCAGAAAAGGAGTGACAACATCCAGAACACTTTTATCCCCAGTGTGCTCAATATAATCAGCAGTTACAAAGGGGAGCCAAAGCAGATCGTCGGAAAATTTTGTTCTTATTCCCTTACCTCTTTCCGGATGCCACCAATGCTGAACATCGCCTTCCTTAAATTGTCTAGAGCTGTGGAGAATTATTTGATTTCTAGTTATTTCGGGCTTGACTACAGCTAAAGCCATTGCATCTTGCAATTGATCACGGAAACCAAAAGCACCTCCGGCTTGATAAAAAGCTGAGCGAGCCCAGATCCGACAAGCTAAGGTCTGGTAGAGAAGCCAGCGATTGCATAGCAAATCGAAGGTCAGTTCTGGCGTTTTAATTTTGATAGTTGTCAACAAATCATCCCAAAAATCCAAGACTTCTTGATAAGATTTTTCTAGTTTGTCTTGGTTCTGATAGGTTTGAACCAGATGGGAAGCCGCTTCTTTGCTTTCTTCATCACCGATTAAGAAGTAAAGATTTTTTTCTTCTCCCGGTTTTAAGGTCACTTCTACCTGGATTGCGGTGCAGGGATCAATAACATTGTCCAACTGGTCGGAAAGTTTTTCTTTTATCACTCCCAGCGGTCGGCTTAAATCCCGGTTGGCGCCAACAAATTCTTTCCGTTCACAGGTAAAAGATTGGAAAGCGCCACCGAAAGAGCTGAGAAAAGCAACCCGCTCTGAAAATTCCTCTTGGTATACGTTTCGACAATATATTGTTCCGTCTTGGTGTTCAAGAACTAGATAAGGAGCAGTTTGGTCTCTGCGCACCCCCAGAACCCATTCAATATAGTAGTAGGCAGAAAGTCTTTTCTCCTGTTCACTGTTGTTAGTTAATTTTAACCGGTATATTTTGATATTATCAGTGAGCGGCACATGAATAATAGATTCGTGCTGGATGTCATTCCGGCGATGCTCATAAATAGAATACCCCTGTCCATGCCTAGCCACATAAGGCAAATTATCATCCAATGGGTGTTTAGTCGGCGACCAGATTTCCCCAGACTCCTGATCTTTTAAATACAGAGCTTCCCGGCTAATATCCAATAAAGGATCATTAAACCAAGAAGAAAGCTTGTACTCCCTGCTGTTCTGCGACCAAGTATAGCTGGATCCAGCCTCAGAAACCAGAGTCCCAAAAGTGGAATTGGCTATCACGTTAACCCAGGGCAAAGGTGAAGGATTTTCATTATTGATCAGAATCACATATTCCTTGCCGTCTTTGCTGAATCCCCCGTAACCGTTAAAAAATAATAATTCTTCTTGCAATTTGTTTTTCAAATGTGAGTATTGAGATTCATCCCCAGGCGCTGTTTTTAAATCTTTATAGGTTTCCTGATCTTCTGAAAGAGGGGCATTTAACTTTAGAAGTTTGCGGGCTTGATTTTTAAAAGATCCCTTTTCACCGGAAAAGATTATTCTGGCTACGGTATGCAAAAGGAGCAGAAATGATTTGGATAACTGGTCTTTCTTTAGAAGATATACTCCCCCGGGTTTATTTACCAACCTACGAACATGGCTGATCCCCACTTTCTCCTGCATTGATTCTTGAAGAGTTTGGAAATAGCCTGTTTTATCCTCATTAATAATTACTAGATCCACAGCTAAGCCTTTGATCTTCCAATATTCATGCATTTTCAGCACTTCATCAACCATTTTAAGCTGATTATTATCCTGAATCTTAAGCAGTACAATCGGATAATCCCCGGAAATTCCATAAGCCCAGAGGGAGGATTGTCCTAGTTTATTGTTGCGAATGGTGTTCCGACGGCGTACTGAACTGGGGTAAATCACTAGACTGGCTAGACTGGAAATTAACGCTGCCTCTGCAAATGTCAAATTTAAACTGACTAGTTCCATAAGATTTTGGGACCAGGATAACTCCCGGGCTTGCTGAATTGTATGGCTATTTCGATATTTTTCAGCCAATTCTAAAACTTCTTCCCTGCTTTTGCCAATACCCGTTAGGAAATAAACATTCACTGTTCTTCCGGCTCCAACCTTTACACTGCCTCGAAGACTCATAATAGGGTCAAGCACTGCGCCGATAGATTTCGACAAAGGCTGATTATAATCCAGAGCCTTGGGATTAGCCAGGGACCTTCCCCGACCGATAAATTTGACCCGATCCGTTTCATACTCCGGTTCTCCGATTAAATCACCTTCTGTATAAAAGGTGTGCATAAGATAAAACTCGTGAGCACTCAAAACTCTGGGACGGCGGGAAGCGATAAGAACATTGGATGTTGGTTCATAGTCGGTTTTGATAAATAATTTACTAAAAGAAGGATGGGCTATATCAGCCTCTAATCTGTCTAACACCACTTCAAAATAACTTGTTAACTGGATCTCCCGGGTATATTCGCTAAGATTAGTTAAGGAAACTTTTCGAACCTCAACAGGATCACCGGGAGTAACAAAAACTTGCATTTGGGTCAGAATGTTCCCGTCTTTTCTTGAATATTTCACTGTATTAGGAAAACAAGTGACTTTATAATCCTCGCCGGGATAATCAAAGGGCTTGGAAGTTGCCGACCACACCTCTCCCGAATTTAAATTTTGAATATAAATAAATGTACCGTACATATCTATGGTTGGATCTTCGCGCCAGCGACTAATAAAAATCTCATTGAAATGGCTGTAACCGGAACCCGACAGGGTTAGCATTACTGAATAGTCACGATTAGATAACAGGTTGGTATGCAAAACTTTGGTGTTCGAAGTGCGGTATATTTTTGGTTTTTCCCCTTGGGTGTTAGAGACAATAAAACTTTCTTCTTCTTTTACTTCTTCAATAATAGGATTAAAAGTATATTCTTTAAGCGGAATTTGTTCCTGCAACAAAAGCTCCACGGATCTGATAATCGGTTCACGATGGAAGCGTTCCTGAATTTTATTTCGGGACAGAATATTGTTAATCGATAAGAGGCTCATACCCATGTGGTGAGCCATATAGCTTTTTACAACACTAAATGCTTGTTGGTAAGGAACGCGGGTATTTGTGTAATCCAAAGCCTCGTAAAGGCCATAGCGCCCATTAATCCCTTTATCCCTCATAAGCCTCAAGTTTTTCATGCTGTTTTTAAAGTCCACTTGCAAAGCCATAAAGGTAGAATAAGGTGAAATCACCATATCTTTGGCCAAACCTCTTTTTAAACCCAGACCGGGCACACCAAAGGCTTTATACTGGTAGTTTGTTTGAATATCAAAGGAAAAGAAACCTGACTCTGATATCCCCCAAGGAATATTCAACTTTTTACCATAAAGCCTCTGAATACGGACAATAGACTTATAGGACTCATCCCAGAGGGTACCTCGATAATTCTTAATGAGAATTAAAGGCATAAGATATTCAAACATTGTTCCGCTCCAAGAGACAAGACTTCTGCTCCCTTTAAGTCTGGTGAGCGGACGGGCCACTTTAAACCAATGAGCCTCTGGTACATCTCCCTTGGCAATAGCAAATAGACTCGTTTGTCTGGCCTCAGAAGCTAACAAATCATAAAAGGACTTATCCAAGCGTTGCTCGCTCATATTATAGCCAATTGAAAATAATTTCTTTTGGTCATCAAACAAGGGTTTAAAATCCATCCCATAAGCCAAATTATGAAGTTTTTTTGCTGTTCTTTGAGCTTTAAATCTCAGGATAACTGCTTTTTGTAATCCTCTCCCTAAAAGTTTTTTAAACTCCAGGGTTAATTCTTCCTCCTTCAGAAACAGATCAATAGACCGTCTAATCATTTCGTTTAAAGTGAGATTAGGAAAATCCTTCAATACAGAGGGTAGATTCTCGGTTTTCAAATAGGGATAATACCTGGCAATTGTTTTTTTATAATCCTGGAGCATGGAAATTAAGCATGTCATCCAAAAGCTTGTTCCTTTTTCCTGCTCGAGAAGAGTAAATTCCCGGAGCCATTTGGCGATAAACAGCTCAATTTTCTTCCATAATCCACTCTCCGATGTTACTGCCTCTAGCAGCAATCCTTCCAACTCTTTGGTAAAACAATCTACCTCGTAGGATTCTGCGTCCTTTTCATTTTTAATCAGCAAACAGGTATCTTTAAGACCCTGGAGTATTATCTGCTTTTCTAAAATCGGTTTTTTTTCTATCTCCCGCAACCCGTTTTTTAAGGTAATAAGATAAGTAGCCAAATTACCGCTGTCCACAGTAGAGATATATACCGGATGCAGGGGTTCAAGATTATTGGTATTGTACCAATTGTAAATATGACCGTTCCATTTAGGTAGTTTATCAATGGTTTCTAAAGTTAAGTTAATTCTCTTGAGCATGGTATCTTTTGATATATAACCTAAATCCTCTGCTCCAAGATTGGCCAACATCGCTAGCCCGATATTTGTCGGGGAAGTTCGAGGAGCCGCTCCTTTGTAGGGCTCTAATTGGACATTATCCGGAGGAAGATAATTATTCTCTTTATTGACAAAATTCTCAAAATAAGCCCAGATTTGTCTTCCCCAAACCCGTAATTCCTTTTCATCCTGCTCCGAAATTTCCCGGGGCTCCTCTGGATAAGGCAAACTGAGTTTATAGGCAAGAAGCGGGGAGCCCAGCCAAGTAAGAATTAGTATTGCCAGCACTATCCTCCCTGCAAAGCTCACATAAAGAAAACCTAACCCAAACAAGATGGCTAATAATAGACCCGGAGTCATTTTGCTATAAAAGGTTTTTAGCTCTAAAGAGACTTGTTTTTCCGAATCTGCTGCTGTTTCCCATTCTAAAAGTAAACGCTTCGTAAACAATTGCCGGATTAAACTTCTGAGAACCCCGTCTATTTGCAAGTAACCTTGGTAAGGCATGACAGCAATTGAAAATAGGATTTGAGCCAACTCAACCTGCAAATTGGATCTTAATATCCGGACCGTTAAACTGCCGTCAACGATCCTGCCCAGAATATTTAGGATAAGAGGCAAACCTAAGCTCAGAAGAATTACTAGGATAAGGGGAACAAAAACTTGAGAACAAAAGGTGAAAGCTAAAAATAAAAGCATAATACGCAGGAAAACCTCAAGGCTTCTCCTCAGGTTATCAAAAATTTTCCAGCGAGAAACAAAGGACAGATCTCGTTGAAACAGATATCTTCCAATCTGCCAATCCCCTCTGATCCAGCGGTGAGTGCGTTTGGCAAATGAAAGGAATTTGGTTGGAAAATCGTCAAAAACAAGAATATCAGATGCTAACCCTGTTCTAGCAAAAATACCTTCAATTAAATCGTGGCTCAGAATTGTGTTTTCAGGAAAGCGATCCTTAGTCATAGCATGGAAAACTTTAAGATCGTAAATCCCCTTGCCGGTAAAAATCCCCTCTCCGAACAAATCTTGATAAATATCAGAAACAGCACAGGTATAGGGGTCTATCCCGGCAGTACCTGTAGACATCGTGGAAAAAGGAGTCGCAAAGGCGCTTGTTACTTTCAGCCCGATTCGAGGCTGAATTATTCCGTAACCGGCTTCAACTTTCTTAAGGGTCTGATTAATTTTAGCCTTTTGCATCGGATGAGCAATGGTACCAATAAGCCTTTTAGCTCCATCCCTGGGCAATATCGTATCCGCATCAAGGGTGATTACATAGGTAATGTCTTTTAGAGATTCAAGGGGGCCAATCTGAATGATATAGCTTGTATCTCCTTCCCCTAACAACAAGGAGTTAAATTCAATTATTTTTCCTCTTTTTCTTTCCCATCCCATCCAAACCTTTTCTCTATTGTTCCATTTTCTTTTCCGGTGAAAATAAAAGAAATGGTCACCGTACTGGGAATTAAGTCTTTTGATCCCTTGAATTCCGGCTTTAATAATCAAATCATCGCCAGGCATTTTTTCTTTTGGAGCATCACAATAATCCCCCAAAACCGCAAAATAAATGTTTTTATCCTTGTTATTTAAGTAATGTGTTTCCAAATTTTTAAGCAGTTCGCGCACTTTCTCAGGGGCATTGAAAATTGCCGGTACAACGACAACAGTTTTGAATTCTTCTGGAATACCGCTGCTTAAATCCAATTTAGGCAAAAAAGTGACCGGTAAAAGTTTGCAGAATAATTTGTTCGTGAAATACACTCCTATACCGTTAAACAAAAACAAGGAAAGAATACCCACCAGAATTGACATCCCTAAGCCTAAAACTTGAAATTGTGGCCAGATAATAGCCATAAAGACAATAAAGGGCAGAAGGGTAAAGAGAAGTATGGACCCAAAATAAGAAGCACTCGGATAATTACGATGAATACAGGTTAGACCGTAAAAAGACTGGCGGACTTTTCCCCAAGTAGCTGATAACTCTTTTTCTAATTGATTTTTTCCCTTACCCAGCAAATAATACCCAACATGATTAGCAGGACTTTCTTGGGCTTCGCTGGCGAGTTTGGCAATAGTTTTGGCAACGGTAATTTCCGAAACATTATATTTAGTGGCTAAAACTTCTATCTCGTGTCTATATTTATCCCGAGACTCAAAATCCATATTAGTAAAGATCCGAGCCGGATCTTTTTTTAGGACCTGTTGGACCAGGCTTACTTCTTCGAAAAACTCTGACCAGTTTTCTGAATTTACCTGTTTAATAACGGCAATGGTATTACCCATAACCGCTCCGTTGGCAGCTAAATAAAACTGCTCTGCGGCAGTAACTTTTTCCACAGTCATATTTTGTTTAGCGGCCATATTATCCAGCCAATTCAAAAGCACTTTGGCATCGGTTCCGTATTCCTTAAGTCTTTTGGTCACTCTTTCAATATACACTGCGGAAAAAGACTTGCTAAAATCCAGGTCCTGAATATTTATTGACTTCTTTCCCTGTCCAAAAACAGTATTGAGCCAATTATCCGCAAATGTTCTTTCATTTTGAATATAGATAATTTGCTCCACTTGATAGAAAATCTTTTCTAGCATAATAATTTTGATCATGATTGGGATAGCCCAGATTTCAGCGGATAGAAGAGGCGCCTCTGTTTGATAGTTTTTAACATATTCTTTAAGTTCCGCAAAATTAATCTCTTGTTCCCGGCCTTTTAGGTATTCGGAAACGAGTAAGTAAACCCGAGGCAAGCCGGCCAAATCCCCACTTCCCAGATATCGAAGTTTAGATTCAAATTGTTTGGACAGGTCGGTTGTTAACTCATCAATTAGTTCTTTTATTAAGTAATAATTATCTAAATACCATTCCGCAGCCGGAATATGATCCTCAGTTTTGTAATAATATTCATTGATTTTCGGATAAGATTCTCTGATATAAGTGCTTTGTTTTTTTATTGTCGTTAAAAGACTTTTCCCTTTTTTTTTAAGCCCCAACCAATTGTGAAGACGAGCGAGTTCTTCAGAATTAACTGCCAGGTGGGCTCTGTTTTCATATTTTTCGTTATTCTCTTTTGAATAAACTCTGTTAATGTTTTTCATATTTCAACCCCAAAACATATTTTCCCTATTCATTATGTCCATTTCAAGCCGCATAATTCGTTTTTAATCTTAAAAATATGAAAAGGGAGAAACACAAAAAGGGACGTTTTGAAGCTAAAAGTCTCGTTACGTCCCTTTATTTAAAAAGTCTATAATTTATTAAATCCCAAATTTATTCTGAAAATCTTCTAAGGTCATTAGAATATCTCGCGGCTTATTTCCCTCGTATGCTCCAACTACGCCCGCTTCTTCCAGCATGTCCATTAAACGAGCCGCTCTGGAATACCCGACTCTTAAACGGCGCTGTAAAAATGACACGGAAGCAACTTTTGACGTAATCACCAGTTCCCCGGCTTCAATGAACTTATCATCGAGTTCCTCGACTTTTGTTTCAGTCAACACCTGTTCCTCAACTTGTTCTTCGTTTAAAATATCAGGAGGCTGACCTTGTCTTTTCCAATGTTCAATGACAGCCTTTACTTCCGCTTCGTCGATATAACACCCATGAATGCGCACCGGTTTGTTAAGTCCTAGAGGGGCATAAAGCATATCTCCCTTGCCGAGCAGTTTTTCAGCCCCAACGGTATCAAGAATTGTTCGAGAGTCAATTTGAGAAGAAACAGCAAAAGAAATGCGACTGGGAATATTCGCTTTTATCAAACCAGTGATTATATTCACCGAAGGTCTTTGAGTAGCGATTACAAGATGGATCCCGGCGGCTCTCGCCATTTGAGCCAAGCGGCAAATGGCTTCTTCAACTTCGTTAGCAGCCACCATCATTAAATCCGCCAGCTCATCAATAATTACCACTATATAAGGTAGTTTTTCTTTAAACTCCGAATTATAGGCTTCAATATCCCGCACCCCACTGGCGGCAAATAGTTCATAACGGTTTTCCATCTCTTTGACCAGATAGTTGAGATACTTGCTGGCTTTTTTAGGGTCCGTTACTACCGGGGCTAACAAATGGGGAATTCCATTGTATTGGCTTAATTCCACTAATTTAGGATCAATCATTAACAGCCGTACTTCGTCTGGAGTAACTGTATAAAGCAAAGAATTTATTAAACAGTTGATAAAAATACTCTTTCCTGAACCAGTTGCTCCAGCAATTAACAAATGGGGTGTTTTTTCTAATTTGCAGACAGCAGGGGCATTAGCAATATCTTTACCCAAAGCAACCCGAAGCTTTGCCTTACAATTGCGGAACAAATCAGTATCAATTACTTCTCGGAAAAACACTGTTTCCGGTTTAGCTCTGGGGATTTCGATTCCTACTGCGGCCTTTCCCGGAATGGGGGCTTCAATTCTAATACCTTTAGAAGCTAAAGCTAAAGCAATATCATCGGCTAAGTTGACAATCCGGCTTATTTTAGTTCCAGGAGCAGGTGAAAGCTCGTAGCGGGTAATTACCGGCCCAAAACTAACATTTATCACTTTGGCTGAGACCCCAAAAGTGCTTAATACTTCTTCCAACAGGTCGGAGTTATCCTCTTCTAATTCCAACTTCCTCGGCTGGTGGGGAGTTAAAAAGTCTATTTTAGGAAGTTGCCAGCGTTGGACGAGCGTTTCACCAGGGCTTTTTTTTTCTTCTCCGGGTTCAATATTATCTTTTGAGGATCCCACCTTAGTCGGTTTTTCTTTTTCCTCCCGGGCAAAAGGCTTAGGCTGCTCATAGTATTTAGAGAAGACCTCAGGTTTGGGGATTTCTTTTTTCGGCTGAGGATAAACAGCAAAAGATTCTTTCCCAACAAGGGTCTCGTTTACCGCTTTAGAATAATTAGTTGCTACTAAATCTTGTTCTGCAAAATAATCCTTAAATCCATTTAACTTCCTTGTTTCCCGAGGAAAATAGATATTATGCTCTCCCTGACCAAAATAAGTAGAAAAATCAGTTCCTAGTTTTTTAAATCTATCCTCATTCACCTTAGGTTTTGAAATTAGAGGTTCACCTCTGAAATAATTATTGAAACCGGCGAACGTGTTTTCCTCTCTTCTATTTCTTCTTCGAGTTGGAATGCTGGCGCTGCCCCTTTCCTCTTCTAAAAGATCATATTCAGACTCATAATAATCAACTTCATCCTCGGCAAAAAGATTTTTTCTCGAAGACACAACACAAATAATCATAAATATTAAACAGAGTATCGGAATTGCAATTGAATATTTTCCAAAAACATCATAAAAAAAGCTGAATATTTTCGGCGGGTATTCCCCTATTCCATAGAATCCCAAAAATCCAATAACTGCCATTATAAAATATATAAGAGCTAACCCTTTTAACAAAATTCTCATTAAAAAGTTCAAACATACCACTCCCCTAATTATCGGTAACTGTTTTGCTGACAATTTATAATATCTTTCTAGATATGGATAAAACTTTCCCAATGCTAGATTATTCTTTATTTTCTTTGAAAATCCTTCAAGTTGTAATTGAAATCGTTGAAATGCAAGAAATGTTTTGTTTTCTTTTGGTTGACATTTCGGGGTTAGGTGCGTTATAATATCATTCGCTGCTATAATACGAACTTATTACAGGGGATTAGTTTAATGGTAGAACAGCGGTCTCCAAAACCGTCGGTGAGGGTTCGACTCCTTCATCCCCTGCCATAGTAATATCAAGGGTTTTAGCCCTTTATTTTTTTGCCATAATATAAATAAGTGGAACAAAAGTGGAACAAAAGTATTTATTAAATTTTGAAGGATCGGAGTTGCTTCCGATCCTTTTATAATATCTTCATTAACACAGTAATCGATTTTTAAGCACTTTGCTTTTCTTGGTAGCATTGAAAATCAGAATAAAAAGAGTAAGCCCGGGGGATGGCCTCCGGGCTCTTTAAGTTCAATGCCATTAGCCACCCATTCAATAGTTTTTTTCACATTCCTTACCTCCTCTCATGTTTCCTTAGGAAACTATAACAGAAACTCAATAAACCTCCGTGTAAATGGCGATATATCCGACTCTAAATTACGGAAATCAAATCGTTATACCTCTGTCTTTCAATTCATCTGATTTCTTCAGCGAACACTGTTCGCAGCGAAATTCCGGATTCTTATCCCTGGTCCTATCGTAGTTCTTAGCCTTGACAAGCCTGTATCCCCTAGCTATTTGACCACAGTCAACACATTGTATCTCCTCTTCCACTTGCCACAAAGGAAAATATGTTACATTACGGAAAATATATTTATCGACCCAAAAGAAAATTAAGCCCCCGACTAGGTTAGCGATTATGGTATTGGCAGTAACGCCAAATTTAAGGAAGGATAAGCAGAGAGCAAGGATTGGTGTTGATAATTGCCATCTTAAGAGATATAAGAGATATTTTTTGACCATTTAAAACTCTCTCCTTTTATAAAATAAATCCACACCTTTTTGCTCAAAAATGAGAAACATTGTTATTTATTTCTTCCAAATTACCCACAAACATAATAAAACATTTTTCTACACAAACCACTATTTCCCTTCTAGGGGTGAATAAATTTATATGTCTGTGCAATCAAGCGATGAATTTTTGTTCATCAAATTCCGGCCTTGCCCCCCTCTATATTTTGTGCTAATTAGTTTCAGTATTTCTAATTCCCTGCTACAATCTAAAGGGTGGCAGATCAAAATTAATACTCTATTCTAAAATTGCTTCCTTATACTTTTTTGAGCTAATACTTACTAAATCTAACGGAGGTCCTATGAATAAACGAAATCTAAAAATAATCGGGGTTGTACTTTTTTTCTTAATTATTTCTATCGCTACCTTTTTCGATGGGGAGTCTGCCGAGCAGGTTGCTCAGACAGGTTCCAGTATTGAGTTAGCTGATCAGTTAGAACCGGATATTTTGGACGAGGAAGGTTTGCCTGCCGGTTCTAAGGAAGAGGCTGTTCTTCCCCCTACTAAAAACCCTAAGCTAAAAGTCCATTTTATAGATGTGGGACAAGGTGATGCTATATTAATCCAGTCCCCTGCCAGAAAAGCGATGCTTATCGATGCTGGGGAGAATAAAGAGGGGCCGGAAGTTGTTGATTATATCCGTAAGCAGGGTATTTCCAAGTTGGATATTGTTGTTGGGACCCATCCCCATACCGATCATATTGGAGGCTTGGACAGGGTTATCAAAGCTTTTGATATCGGTCAAGTTGTTATGCCTAATAAGACTCACCCTACCCAGACCTTTAAAAATGTTCTAACTGCTATTCGAGATAAAGGGTTAAAAATTACTGCTGCTAAACCGGGACAAGTTTTAGATTTGGGGCCTGGGGTTACCGCTTCAGTCTTAGCTCCTATAGGTAACAATTATGAAGATCTTAACAATTTTAGTGTCGTAATTCGTTTAACTTATGGCGAAACATCCTTTCTATTTACGGGCGATGCAGAGTCGGAGTCGGAAGCAGACCTGCTTGCTGCCAATACGGGACTTAAAGCTACGGTTTTAAAAGTCGCTCATCACGGCAGTATTACTTCAACTACCGAGGAATTTTTAGATCGGGTTAAACCCCGCTATGGGGTAATTATGGCCGGAAAAGATAATAGCTACGACCATCCCCATTCTGAAATTTTGAACAGGCTGGCCAAAGCCGGCGTTAAAATTTATCGGACAGATAAAAACGGAACGATACTGGCTGTTTCTAATGGTTCGGAAATAGAGTTTTATACTTCCCGATAGAGGGAATAGAATAAATAAAGTGGTAATATTCTCTATAGCGAAGGAGGAAAAGCATGAGGGGCATAGTTGACAGGTTCGAAGGAGATTATGCGGTAATTGAACTGGAAAATATGAAGATGAGAGCTATTAAAAAAGAATCCCTCCCCCAGGGTGCCAAAGAAGGATCAGCAATTGTCTTTACTGATGGTAAGTGGCAGTTGGACGAAAAAAGAACAATAAGCCTGGAAAAAGAGATCCAAGATCTAGCTAATGAACTTTTTGAGTGAGGATCGGCAAAAAGCCCGAGAATTATTTCCCGGGTTTTTTGTTTTTTAGAGCTTTATTTTTCATTTGCTATTGAATTTAATATTCAAAGAGTGTATATTTACATTGTAATGATTATAATTTTATATAAATTATAAAAAGGTAATTGCTGTTAGTGAGTTAATAGGATACTATATGTGGCTTTGTCTACATAGGAGATAAGCTACCGGAAGTTTGCCCCGTCTGCAAAGTGCCCAATTGGAAATTTGAAAAGGTTGAAGGGAGGTAATAAGAATGTCTAACCAGTAAGAAATATTCGCTTGTGTACCAAAGACTGTTTGTGTCTTTATGTCTGCTCTACTGGAGCGACAGACACTGAAAATAGCATTATTGATGTTACAAAATGCAATGGCTGCGGAGATTGTGCTGATGCCTGTTCGTCCGGTGCAATTTCTATGGTCCCGTTTGAGTATCCCCCTCAGCAGCCTAAAACCGAATTAGTTGTTAGTATGTTGAATACTCTTTTGCGCAGCAAATCAGAACAGGAAAATATAGCCGCTGCTTTGTCAGGAAAATTGGCGAAAGCGATTGAGAAATCCAACCGTATTATGGCTGAAGACATCACCCGTGAAGCCGGATATATGCTTCCCCAAAGCCAAAACACTAAGAATTTTTTGCAGTCCTTACTCGATCAGAATCCAGAAGGATTTCCTCGAGAAGCAGTGGAAAAACTTATAAAACTCTTAAATCAAAATAAGGAGGAAAAACCAATGAGTGAAAACAAAATCCTTGAAAACCTTATGGAGGCGTTTGCCGGAGAATCTCAGGCTAACAGAAAATATTTGGCTTATGCAAAAAAAGCTGAACAGGAAGGAAAACGTAATGCTGCCAAATTGTTCAGGGCAGCGGCTGATGCGGAAACTTTACATGCTTTAAAACAATTTGAGATTGCAGGAAAAATCGGCTCCACTGCTGATAACCTGAAAGATGGTATTGCAGGCGAAACCTATGAATATAAAGAGATGTATCCCGAATTTGTAAAAGAAGCTGAAGCTTCAGGAAATAAAGCTGCCCTCAGGATATTTACTTTTGCAATGAAAGCGGAAGAGGTTCATGCCAAGCTTTATAAAGAAGCGTTAGAGAACCTTGACCAGACAGAAGAAGTATTCTATTATCTCTGCCCTGTCTGCGGAAATATTGAAAAATCTGTTCCTGAAAAATGTTTCATTTGTGGTGTGCCAGGGGAAAGATTTATTAAATACTAATTGAGAACGTACCTGATTTCCTAATCTGTAAAGAATCCAATATTTTGCCTACCATTTGCTCCCGCGATGGTAGGCAAAATTTTATTCCCTGCACTTCCGGATATATCAAAAAACAAGAAAGCTGTCCCTAAGGACAGCCTCTTGCCTCCAGAAGAGCATATAATGATCTGCCTTGCACAACCATAAACAGCTTATCACCCAAATAGAATCTTGCGACTCTAAATAAGCAAATCACCACTTATGATCATGGTTTGTTCAACCAAGCTAGATATTTTAATAGCCTCTAGCAACCTCGCGGCTGCTAGAAACCATAGGCAATCTTGTGAGATGCTTCAACACCTAGCTTGATCTTAGCTCGACCTATGACGATAGGTTGGAACCTTTTACCAAGAAAAAGCTTTTCCCCACCGCAATAGATCTTCCCGCCGACTATATAAGAGCCTCTGACCCCCATATAATCTTTGGTCGACCCTTAAACACCTCCGAATGAAGCATTTAAGAATCTGCGCTCGACCATTATACACCCTTGACAGTTTTATTATTAACGTTATTTTTTCAGTAATACTGGTAAATTATTCTGTTAATATGTTTTTTGATAATTGTTATAACGAACCCTTTCAAAATCTAAATCTTCATCAGTTTTGGCCGGTTTTTCCTCGTCCGGATAACCGATTCCAATTATACATTCCACTCTATACTCTTCGGGGAAACCCAACAATTCCCGGAGATACTCTTCTGAAGTTTTTTCCGCGCTCTGCTGTCTTTCCCTGATTTGCACCCAGCAAGTTCCCAAACCTAAAGAATGGGCAGTTAACTGAATAATTGCCGCGGAAATACAGGCATCCTCGATCCACACATTGGTTGCTGTGGAATCGGCCAAGACTACAATAGCCAGCGGCGCTCCGGACAAAAAAGCGCTCCCCTGTTCCCTGGCGGCTCCGAACTTTTCCAGAAGTTCTTTATCATCCACCACAATAAACTTTTGAGGATAAATTCCCCGCCCCGAAGGAGCTAGTAAAGCAGCTTTAACTATTTGATCTACTTTTTCCTTCTCCACTGACCTCGGCTGATATTGCCTTATACTGCGCCTTGTTGATAAAAGATTAAGCATCTTACGCCCTCCTTATATTTCTAGTCGTATTGAAAATAATATTGCTCGCCGAAAAGCAAATCATATTCTAAAAGCCAGTACTCTTTTTTAAAAGCTTCTAATTCTTTAGAGGATAGATTTACAAAGTTCTTATCCTTATCTAAAACAAGATTTTGAACAAAAACCGGATAGTTGGAAGCAAAATTTTTACCAAAATTAAAAAGAAAATTTGGTTGTAAACCTGACTTTTCTAAAAGATAAGGTCCTAGAAAGGAAAAACTGAAAGGCCCGATATCAGCGGCTGAAAAATCTTCATAATTACTCCAAATCAGTAAAGGGACCGATTTCATCTTTAATTTTTCTTCCAAAGACCATTCATTTTCAAACCCCTGAATAAAACCAGTTTCCCTGTATACCTTATAGTCTTTTCCCAAATATGGCAAGTGATCACCGGCAAAAAAGACTATTGTGGGCTCTTCCCAAGTACTTAAAAAATCAATTAAATACTCAAGGGATCGATCAGCATCCTTAACCCCTTGGACATATGTTTCCAGGATATCCTTTCCTTCATCAGAAACCGGACCCTCGACAGTTATCTCCCTTTCTTCATAGCGGTTTTTGGAATAGGGACCGTGATTCTGCATCGTGAGAGCAAATATAAAAGCAGGCTGGGAGGAGCTTTGTAACTCCTCTATAATTTTCTTGCTCACCTCTATATCAGCTACATATTCCCCTTTTTTAACAGCTAATTTAAAATCATCGAGATGGTAAAAGCTATCGAAGCCTAATAAAGGATAAACCAGGTTGCGGTTATAAAACCAGTCTTCATAGGGATGGATAGCGATGGTAGAATAACCTTCCGCTTTTAAGAGGTTGGGTAAAGCCGGCAAAGGCCTTTCTATATACCGCTGGTAAGCTATCGTCCCCTGGGGAAGAAAGCTTGTGCTTAACCCTGTTAAAAGTTCAAACTCTACATTGGCTGTACTCCCGCCAAAAACAGGAGAAACTATGATCCCCGAAATATGTTCTGCGCTTTGCTGACGGAAAAATGGAAGTGGATCCTTAGAGAACTGGATGTTAGGCAAAAGAGTGGGATCCCAAAAAGCCTCATTTAAGACAATGACCAAATTAGGCTTTGTTTTTTCTTTAGAATCAAGACTGGAGAAGACGGCCTTAGCTAAGGAGTATTTCTCGCTGATCTTGGCAATTGCCTCCTCCTTATAACCAGGAGGTTCAAAAACCATTAAATTTTCCAAATTCATAGCAAAACCTAAGAGAAAACCGTTGGTTAAGCTGTTCGCGCTCTGTTGCCAGAAAATATTCTCTATATTTGCTTTTTTTAAAATTTCTTCCACCGGGGTATGGCGATAATAGATAGTTCCCGGAAGCAGTACCACTAAAACGATTAGAATTAACACCCTGGACCGCCAAGTGATTCTATACCGGGGAAGAAAAAAACGACAGCCTAAAAAAGAGATTATGAAGAATAAACCTAAACCCAGGAGGATAAAGGTAAATTCCGCTCTATACTGAGGTAAAAGATTAATTACTTGATCCGCCCGGCAAAAATCCCAAGGAAAAAGGGGCTCTCCCAGAAGTTGTTTTTTTACGCGGTGGGTCGTAGCAAAGAAAACTAGGATATAAAAAGACAAGAGCAAAGAAGAGGTTAAAGAGCCAGTTAATAATAAGAAAAACAAGATTACTAAAACAGCCAGAAAGATATTCAAAACTGGAATGAGTGGATTTTTACCTATCCAACTTAAGACTTGGGTTAAGCTGGCTCTCTGGATTATTTCATTTAAAAAAACAAAGAAGACACTGCTAAGAAGTAAGTATTTGATAAAACCGCCCCGGGAAAGGTCTTTTCTTTTTCTATTCCTTAATTTTTTAACAAATCCGAGGCAAGCCTTCACCATAGAGGACATCGATAATTCTTTTTCCCCCTATTCGTGTGTTCATAGTCACTAAAGCTCTATCGGTTCGGGTAATACGGCCGATTAAGGCCGAATTTTTACCTAAAGGATTGTTTCTTAGAATTTTCAAAGCCTGTTTTTCATCATCCGGAGACACCAGACAGACAAATTTCCCCTCATTGGCCATATATAAGGGGTCCAAACCGAGGATCTCACAAAAAGAACTAACTTCAATATCTATAGGGAGAGCTGTTTCTTCTATTTCTATACCGACACAGGCTTCCTGGGCAATTTCGTTTAAAATTGTTCCTAGGCCTCCCCGAGTTACATCCCGAAACAAGCGAACCTTTAGTCCTGCTTGAAGGAGACCTCTCACCAGCGGACCGAGATCGGCACAATCGCTGACAATGTTGTTCTCTATTTCCAAGCGTTGAGAAAGAATACAGGCTTGATGATTGCCTAGGGAACCGCTTAAAATCACAGCGTCTCCAATATTTAATTCCCCGGTAAGGAGTTCAGGGGAATGCTTTCTATAGCCTACGCCGGCGGTATTAATAATTAAACCGCCTTGACCTTCTATTACTTTTGTATCCCCGGCCACCACTTGGACCCCGGCTTCCTTAGCTGTTTGCCCCAAGGAGGCAACCACTCTTTCTAAGAGTTTAAGGTCCAGCCCTTCTTCCAAAATAAAACCGGCCGTTAAAAACTGGGGTTCGGCCCCTGCCATCCACAAATCGTTTACTGTTCCGCAAACAGCCAGTTTACCGATATCCCCACCGGGGAATTCCAAGGGGGTGATTACAAAGGAATCTGTTGTTAGGGCCAAAGGGTAAGAACTTGCCGGCAAAAAAGCAGAATCAGCCATTTTATCTAAATATTTGTTTCCCAGATATTTTTGAAAAATATTTTGGATTAAATCACCGGTAGCTTTACCACCGCTACCATGAGCCATTGTTATTTTCAAAATTCCACCTGCTTTTTCATTCTAATTAACTGTGGAAACGATACCAAATTCCACAAGTCCCCTCCGGGGAAACCATACAGGGACCCAAGGGTTTACTCGGAGTGCAAGTCTTTGTAAACAAAGGACATTCATCAGGATTAATTCTTCCTTGAATCACTTCCCCACAACGGCAAGGATTTGGTTTTTCCTGAGTGGGATCAGCCAGTGCAAAAGAGCCGGCATCGTATTCTCGGAACTCTTTTTTAAGATATAACCCTGATTCTTCTAAACTCCCAATTCCTCGCCAATAAGCTGGTCCCGGCTCAAAATAGTTATCGATATAGGCTAAAGCCTTGGGATTGCCTTTTTCACGCACTATAGAAGGATAGAGATTATGAACTTCGTTTTTATTTTGTTCCACTTGTTTTACTAAATCATAAATTGCCAAAAGTATATGTTCCCCTTCAAAGCCGGCCACTGCGAAAGGCTTATTGTATTTTCGAGCCAGGTTCTCATAAGCTTTGGAACCGAGAACAGCACTTACATGTCCCGGGGCCAAGAAGGCGGAAATCTCATTCTCCCCGGCGCAGATATAATCAAGAGCAGGCAAAACCCGGCGGAGAGCTGTTAATAACTTAATATTGGTGATCTCTTGCTTGTGGATCTGTTCCACTAAGATAGCATAGGAGGGAGTAGTGGTCTCAAAACCAACACAGGCTAAAACATAGGTGGTGGCAGGATTTTGCTTTGCTTTCTTTAAAGCTTCCTGAGGAGAATATATTATTTCCACCTTTCCTCCCTGGGCTTTAGCATCACTTAAAGAACTATTCCCCCCGGGCACTTTCATCATATCCCCAAAAGTTAATAAAGTATGGTTAGGCTTTAAAGCCAGCTCTACAGCCCGATCAATATAGGCGGCCGGAGTAATGCAAACCGGACAGCCGGGACCGGAAATCAAACGAATTCCGGAGGAAAGAAGGCTTTTAATTCCGTTTTTAAAAATGCTGGCGGTGTGAGTGCCACAGACTTCCATAATATTTAGAGGCGGTCCGCTGTACTCTTTCAAATCCCGAATTATTTTTTCTAGATTCATTGTTTTAAAGGCTCCATTTCCGCAAAGAGGGCCAGTATCTCCTCGGCCATCTCCTGCTTGACAACTTCAATTGCACAGCCGGCATGAACCAGCACATATTCCCCCACTTGAGCCTCGACCAGACTTAAATTAATCTCTACTATATTGCCCTGAAAATCCACTTTCCCTGTCGAACCATCTATTTCAATTATTTTTCCTGGTACTGCTACACACATTAATTTCACCGCCTAAATATTTGTTTCTTTTATAAGATTAGAAGCAGTATATAT
>JBMNOZ010000032.1:0-8970 GCA_050943335.1 Desulfitobacteriia bacterium
ATCTGGTGACCATACCGGAGGGGTCCCACCCGTTCCCATCCCGAACACGGAAGTTAAGACCTCCAGGGCCGAGGATACTCGCAAGGGGAAAGTAGGACGTTGCCAGATAAAGTAAAGAACCGCCGTATGTAAACCGGCGGTTTTTTTGCAACTAATTGGAAGTTTGAGAACCTCCAGGTCGAGGAGATTGGACCCGAATCCGGTGCTGGAATAAATAGCATATTTACTTAATAACCTCATATAAAAATATCAATAATAAATACAAAAGGATAGAGAGGGAAGTATCTATGAGAATCGGCAAACGGCTGTTAATTCTTATCCTGGGGGCTGTCTTAGTTCTATTTATGTCAGCCTGTAGCAAGGAACACCACCATGATCACTCCGATGGGGGCGATTGTCCCCATTGTCATTCAACGTATTAAAGTTTAATGGACTTTAGATGAGATCTGACAATTTAACGGAAAAGACCTGAAGCAGTTTGAGTACCGATATTCTAAATATAGGGCACATAAATGTTCAAATTTTACCTCTATAAATATTATTTCTTTATTTTAACATCTTGGATAATAATTATGCTATTATATGAACAGAAATTGTGGAAAATGGAGGTAGATAGAATGAGCAACCCGCAAATTAAAGATATCCAGTCGTGTGCGGTTTTAGACAACGGGGTGAAAATGCCGTGGCTTGGTTTCGGAGTCTACAAACTTGAGGAAGGGAAAGCAGTAGAAAAAGCGGTTTATAAAGCATTGGAAACGGGTTATCGAGCTATTGACACTGCCTCCTATTATCAGAATGAAAAAGGAATAGGGAAAGGGATTAAGAACTCAGGGCTTTTACGGGAGGACTTATTTATTACTTCTAAGGTTTGGAATTCAGACCAGGGTTATGAATCAACTCTTAAGGCCTTCGAAAGAAGCAGGAGAAATTTGGGATTGGACTACCTGGATCTGTATCTAGTTCATTGGCCTGTACCGGGTAAATACATAGAAACCTGGCGAGCATTGGAAAAGTTATATCAGGAGGGATATGTTAGAGCTATCGGGGTAAGTAATTTTTCTATAGAAAATTTACAGGATTTAATGGCCCATAGTTCTTATAAGCCACTGGTTAATCAAATAGAATGCCATCCTTTGCTTACACAAAACAAAATCCTATCTTTCTGTCAAAACAATAATATCCAAGTTGAAGCTTGGAGTCCCTTAATGAAAGGTAATTTAGATATTAAAGAGATTATAGAAATAGGCGAAAAATATAATAAGACACCGGCCCAAGTTGTACTGCGCTGGCATTTGCAGCGGGAAGTAATAGCTATCCCCAAATCCGGTACTCCCAAGCGTATTGAAGAAAATGCGGATATATTTGATTTTGAACTTTCGCAAGTGGATATGGATATCATAAACAGTTTGAACAAAGACCAGCGTTTTGGTCCTGGACCTGATAATTTTCATTTATTATGAATGTAAGTAAGAATTAATAAATATTGTAGCGGCTTTAGCATATACCAGCAGCTCTAATAAAACTAATGTGAAAGAGATAATTTTTGCCCAATAGGGAGGGAGAGAAGTGGCTCAAATTAAGGATATTAAGTCTTGTACAGTCTTATATAATGGCGTGAAAATGCCCTGGTTGGGATTCGGGGTTTTTAAGGTTGAAGAAGGAGCTACAGTGATTAATGCCGTTAAAAAGGCCTTAGAAGCTGGGTACCTAAGTATCGATACCGCGGCTGCTTACTTTAATGAAGAAGGGGTCGGGAAAGCAATTAAAGAATCCGGAATACCGCGGGAAAATTTGTTTATTACCACGAAAGTTTGGAATTCCGATCACGGCTTTGATTCAACTCTGCGAGCATTTGATAAAAGTTTAGAAAAACTCGGTTTAGATTATTTAGATCTTTATCTTATTCATTGGCCAGTGGCCGGAAAGTATAAAGAGACTTGGAGGGCACTGGAAAATTTATATCGGGAAGGAAAAACAAGAGCAATCGGGGTGTGTAACTTTACCATCGAACACCTTCAGGATTTGTTAGCAGATTGTTCACTGAAACCAATGGTTAACCAGGTCGAATTTCATCCTTTGCTCTATCAGAAGGATTTACTTACTTTTTGTCGAGAAAACGATATTCAACTAGAAGCCTGGAGTCCCTTAATGCAGGGGAACCTCGATGTTCCGGAAATTATAGAAATAGGAAAGAAATATAATAAATCACCGGCCCAAATAATTTTACGTTGGGATTTACAGCAGGGCGTGGTGACTATCCCAAAATCGATTACCCTGAGAAGGATCTTAGAAAATGCCGATATCTTCGATTTTGAATTGGCGGCAGAAGATATGGAAATTTTAAATAACTTGAACCAAGACAAAGCCTTCGGTCCCACGCCTGAGAATTTTCACTTGATTCTTCCCAAATAAAACGAAAGAAGCGGTTAACCCAACGTCAAAAGGGTTAACCGTTTTTTATATTTGGGAGTCATTAACAGTTGTCTTCTCAAATGTGTTATAATGAGGGTCACAAGAAAAATGATTTTGATTACTGATGGAGGAAAATATTTTGGCTACTATAAGACCTTTTAAAGCGATCAGGCCTAGAAAGGATGTGGCGAGCAGAGTTGCGGCCCTTCCTTATGATGTTTACAATCGTGAAGAAGCGTTGGAGGAAATAAAAAGAGAACCCTTGTCCTTCTTGAAAATTGACAGGCCCGAGACTCAGTTTGATGAGGAGCAAGATCCTTACGCTCCCGAGGTTTACAAAAAAGCAGCGCAGATGCTGCAGGAAATGAGAGACAAAGGGATTTTAATTCAAGAAAAAAAGCCCTGCTATTATGTTTATCAGCAAACATGGCAGGGACGTTCTCAAACAGGTCTTGTGGGCTGTGCCGCCATCGATGACTATTTGCAAAACATTATAAAAAAACATGAAAAAACAAGAGTAGAGAAAGAACTCGACAGGATAAATCATGTCTATACCTGTAATGCCCAGACCGGCCCTATCTTTTTAGCATATCGTTCCCAGGAAGAGATTAATAAAATAATTAATAAAGCAAAAGAAAGGGACCCTTTATACGATTTTGTAGCCCCTGATGGAGTTGGACATACTGTTTGGATTATAGATGATGATGCTGATATTGAATCCCTTTATAATTTATTTCAAGGTATTAAAAGTATCTATATTGCTGACGGTCATCATCGCACTGCTTCAGCAGTTAAAGTCGGTCTAAAGAGAAGGAACGAAAATTTAGCTCATACTGGGGAAGAGGAGTTTAACTTTTTTTTGTCAGTGCTGTTTCCCCATGACCAATTAAAGATTTTAGATTATAACCGAGTAGTGAAAGATTTGAACGGATATAATAAAAGCGAATTCTTGGCTGAAGTGAGCAAATCATTTTTAGTAGAAGAAGTAGGAACAAAACCCTACAAACCGAGTGAAAAAGGGACCTTTGGCCTTTATTTGGACGGCTTATGGTACAAACTAGTCGCCAAAGAAGAAATAAAATCTTCCGATCCCGTAGAGAGTTTAGATGTTTCCATTTTGCAGAATTATTTACTAACCCCAATTCTAAATATCAAAGACCCTAGAACAGATAATAGGATAGACTTTGTCGGTGGGATTCGGGGCTTGGAAGAATTAGAACGTCGAGTTAATACTGATATGCAGCTAGCTTTTTCTATGTACCCTACTACCATAGAAGAATTGTTTGCTGTGTCCGATGCTAATCAATTGATGCCGCCCAAATCGACTTGGTTTGAGCCAAAACTTAGGAGTGGCTTGTTTATTCACGATTTAGAATAGAATTGTCTTTGACGTGATTTGCTTAACTGCTACGTCTATTATTAATAGAGTGCGGTTAGGAGGCGGAAATATGAGGATAGATGTTACCGATGAATTTTTGAAGTTAGTGGCTATTAACAGTCCTTCCGGGGAGGAAGGCGAATTAGCCAAGTATTTAGTTCAGAAACTAAGGGAACTAGGGGCTGAAGCTTTTGAAGACAACTCAGCTTCTTTGACCGGGAGCAATACGGGAAATATAATCGGTTTATTTCCGGGGAATCCTGAAAAACCTACAATTTTGCTAGCTGCTCATATGGATACAGTTGAACCCACGACAGGAATGATTCCTCAAGTCAAGGATGGAAAAATCTATAGTGATGGGCAAAATATTTTGGGCGCCGACAATAAGGCTGGTCTAGCAGTGATTTTAAGCGTTCTTCAAACCCTGAAACTAGAGGAGTCTTCCGATCCTGTTTCTGTAGAGCATGGGCCGATAGAAATATTATTTACAGTGCAGGAAGAGGTAGGGCTGAAAGGGATAAAAAATTGTGATTACCAGTTTCAGGCCCAATATGGATATGTTTTAGACGGGGATGGTCCGGTAGGAACCATTGTTAATGCCTCTCCCTCGCACATCACTTTGGATTTAACTGTCGAGGGAAAAGCCGCTCATGCCGGATTAGAACCGGAAATGGGGGTTAATGCCATTGTTGTTTCTTCCGAAGCAATAGCTGGGCTTCCCTTTGGTAGATTAGACCAGGAAACAACCAGTAATCTGGGGGTAATATCAGGCGGCAAAGCTCGAAACATTGTGGCCGATAGAGTTAATATTAAAGCTGAAGTCCGAAGCCGAAAAAGAGAAAGACTGGAAGAAGAAACGGCCAAGATAATTACCAAGTTTACTAATACGGCTCAAAAATTCGGTGCCCAGTTTAAATACGAAAAAGAAATGGCCTATGAAGCCTTTACAATAGATCCGCAACACCCGACAATTATTAGAGCGATTAAAGCTGGCCAAAAGATGGATATTGATGTGACTTGGAAAGCAACCGGTGGCGGCTTGGATGCCAATATCTTAAACGCCAGAGGTCTTGCTTGTGTTGCTCTGGGTTTGGGTAATGAGAAGCCCCATTCTTACGAAGAATATGCTGATATTGCCGAATTAGAAAAAGCTAGGCGATTTATTGTCGAAATTCTGAAACAAACTGCTTAAAGGATCAGTAAAAGTAACCTTAATTAATAATTTGTTAATAATCTGTTTAGAAGATAGTAAGGATTAGCAGTTACACTTAAAGAGGTCTAAAATTAATAATAAAGGAAGGATGCAAATAAAGAGGGTATTCTTAAATTAATATTTTATTCATAAGCATAAACTGAGGTGACGATATATGTGGGAACGTATTCGTCGGGAATTGCTTATTGAATATTACTGGTGGAAAAGGCATTCGGGAAAGAGAAAGAACCCGGATAGTCGCCGGGGGTTATGGGGAATGCTTTTAATAACATCCGGTATTATCGTTATGATTATTGTCGGCCAAGCGTTCGCAACCATTTTTCGAAGTATGATTCCCCTTGTGGGGGGCAATCAAGTTGCCGGAGTTTATTGGTCTTCTGTAATACTGGCTTTGAAGTTTAGTACAGCATTTTTGCTGTTTTTAATATCGCTAATTTTGTTTTTCTTTTGGAAATTATCTCGATGGCTTAAATAAGAAATCAAAATATGCAGTCAAATGCCGGTTCCAGAAGGAATTTGTTGTTAAGGCCTTCATTGAGAATCGGTTTGTTTTCTGCTAAAATGTAGAACTCGGGGAGGTAATTTATTTGGAGGCTTATACCAATATTTTAGGTCAAGTCTTTAATATATCCATGATTTGTATTCAATTGCTATTGATATTTATCACTGTTTATTACTTTACCTTGGCTCTTATCGGGATCCGGCGAAAACCGGAAAAGAAAGACCATCCCTATGTAAATCGTTTTGCTGTCGTGGTAGCTGCTCACAATGAGGAGCAGGTCATTACGCCGCTGATTAAGAACTTAAAAGATATGCATTACCCGCCAGAGCTTTTCGAGATTTTTGTAGTCGCTGATAACTGCACGGACAAGACGGCTCTTCTGGCTAGAAAAGCAGGGGCCCATGTGTATCAGCGTTTTAATGATAAGAAACGGGGTAAAGGTTATGCACTGGAATGGTTGTTTGCGAGAATATTTGCTTTGAATAAGAAATTCGATGCGGTTGTTATTTTTGACGCGGACAATTTAGTTAAGAAAAATTTTTTAGCAGAAATGAACAACAAACTCTGCGAAGGGGAAAAGATAATTCAAGGTTATATAGATTCTAAAAATCCCTATGACACCTGGGTAACAAATACTTTTTCCATTGCCTTTTGGTTGATGAACAGAATGATCCAGCTCGCTCGTCATAACTTAAAGATCTCTAACACACTAGCCGGTACCGGAATGTGTATCTCTTATGATGTACTTAAGAAACTTGGCTGGGAGGCGCATTCCTTAACTGAAGATCTGGAGTTCACTATGCGGGCTCTGATGCATGGTATAAAAACCAGTTGGGCCCATGATGCTAGGGTCTACGATGAAAAACCGCTTACTTTTATCCAATCCTGTCGCCAACGTAAACGCTGGGCTCAAGGACAGGTCGATGTGGCTGGGCGCTACCTGCTTCCTTTGCTTTTTAAAGGTTTAAGAGAGCGAAAATGGATGTATATAGATGCTGCTCTGCACTTATTCCAGCCCTATTTTACAATGATTGCTACTGGATTTTTACTGCTGCAGTTTTTAACTTTCTTAAACCCTTACTATATAAATCTTTTTATCGAATACGTCCCTTGGACAGTCTGGCAGATCATTTCCGGGGGAGTGACTGTTTTCCCCGCTCTAGCTTTGTACTTAGATCGGATACCCTGGAGGGCTTATTTAGGGCTTATCCTGTACCCGATTTTCATGTATAGTTGGATTCCAATTATTTTTATGGGCATTTTACATCGAAATCGCAAGGAATGGTCTCACACCGAACATACCCGTTCCATAGAATATCAGGAAATAGTAGAACAAAAAGTTGCTTCGAAATAAAAAACGATTTGAAATGGATTAAAAATGTTAGAGAAAAAACTATTTGCTTGTTTAGAACAAAAGGGTGTCTTTATAGGCGCCACAACCAGTTACAAAGAGGCAGAAACAGTCCTCCTTGGAGCACCGATGGATTTTACGGCTACATATCAACCCGGATCCAGGAATGGGCCTTTGAGTATCCGTAATGTCTCCATTGCCTTGGAAGACTACAGTCCCTATTTAGACAAAAGTCTGGAAGACTATCGGGTTTGTGATTTAGGGGATTTGGGGCTTCCTTTTGGTAATGTGCAAGCTTCGTTGAAGATTATTGAGGAGGCAACGGAGATTTTGCTCCAGGATAAAAAATTTCCCATTTTTCTCGGGGGGGAGCATTTAGTAAGCTTACCGATTATAAAATCCTTTATTAATCACTTTTCGAATCTGGTGATCATTCATTTCGACGCCCATGCCGATTTAAGAGAGGATTATTACGGTCAAGAATACTCCCATTCTACTGTTATGCGTAAAATCGCCGATATTCTGGGTCCCAGACGAATTTATCAATTTGGGATTCGCTCCGGGCATAAAGAAGAATTTGAATTTGCCAAAGACTATACAAGAATGTTTCCGTTTAAAGTTGTTGAACCTTTAAAAGACACTCTTCCAGAATTAAAAGGAAAGCCTATATATGTGTCCTTGGATATCGATGTTGTAGATCCGGCTTTTGCTCCGGGTACCGGCACCCAAGAACCTGGAGGATGTTCTGCGGCCGAAATCATTGAAGCGATTCATCTTTTGAAAAATCTGAATATTGTAGGCCTGGATATAGTTGAAGTATGCCCTCAGTTAGACTATAGTGAAAGAACAGCTATTTTAGCCGCTAAGTTAGTGCGAGAAAGTATCCTTTCCTTTAGTCAGCCGGCTTAGAAAGCGAATGAGTAGCCATTAGTCAAGATAAAGAAAAAACCAAAATAAATCCGCTTTGGCAAAAAAACACTTTGACACAGAATTGATATTTGTGTATACTATAATTCGTCACCCAAGTTGTGGGCGATTAGCTCAGCTGGGAGAGCGCCTGCCTTACAAGCAGGAAGTCGGCAGTTCGATCCTGTCATCGCCCACCAAATTCGTAGTTCGAAGATCGAAGCATAAAGTTCGAAAGGAGAGTAGTCCTAAGAACAGAATGCAAGTAGATCTTTTGAATAATATGAAGAGGACGAGGGTTTGTGCGTTGAGCATTGTACCCCGCACTTCGAGTCCGGCCCCGTGGTGTAGTGGTTAACATGCCTGCCTGTCACGCAGGAGATCGTCGGTTCAAATCCGATCGGGGTCGCCATTATTGAAATTCTATGCCTCGGTAGCTCAGTTGGTAGAGCAGAGGACTGAAAATCCTCGTGTCGGCGGTTCGATTCCGCCCTGAGGCACCATTATTTATTATTTGTGCGGGTGTAACTCAGTGGTAGAGTGTCACCTTGCCAAGGTGAAAGTCGCGAGTTCGAATCTCGTCACCCGCTCCAATGGTTCGGCGGCATAGCCAAGTGGTAAGGCAGAGGTCTGCAAAACCTTTATTCCCCAGTTCGAATCTGGGTGCCGCCTCCAAAAATCAAGCCGAAGTGGCGGAACAGGCAGACGCACGGGACTTAAAATCCCGCGAGGCAACAAACCTCGTACCGGTTCGATTCCGGTCTTCGGCACCATGGGTTTGTAGCTCAGCTGGTTAGAGTACTGCGTTGACATCGCAGGGGTCGGTGGTTCGAGTCCACTCAAACCCACCATATTTAGAAATTAAAAACCTCGTAAACCTTTTTAAGCGTTTACGAGGTTTTGTCACTTCCCAGATCACATAGCAAAAATAGCACTGGTAGGTGCTTTTTTTATTTCTAAAATCGTTTTCCCCCGTTATTAATCCCCCCCCAGAGGATTGCAGAAAGGCTAAATTCTTGGTAACTTGATATTCTACTGAGAAATAATTGGAAGACTAAAGGTAGTAAAGTCCGCAATGAATAAGTTAGTGTCAAGTAATGTTCGCAAAAACCATCTAAAAAAATCCGTAATGGTTAGCGACTAATTGTGATCGGGAATCAAGGGCGAGCAAAGCGAGTTCATCTTGACCCTTGAGTCCCGCAGAAACC
>JBMNOZ010000019.1:0-43307 GCA_050943335.1 Desulfitobacteriia bacterium
AAACTTACGGTAGAATTAGAGTAGACCATCGGTTAAAACTCCTTTCTGGTTTGCTCATCACTTACCATTTTCGGAGTTGCCGATGGTTTTTCCTTTTTACTTTTGCGAACTTAATTGTACACTATCAGAAAATTTCCCATTGTTTAAAAACAATATTTCAAATTAAATGAATTGTCCTTTTTTGAAGCACAGTATAGCCAATTAATTCAATTTAGGGTTCCTGGGATTGGCGTTCAGATTTTGCGGTTTGTTTTTCCAACTCCGCTTCTAATTTTGCTATCCTGGCAGTTAGGTCATTTAAAATCTCGGCTAGGGGGTCGGAGAGCTTGCTATGCTCTAGATCTACTCCCACAGGTTGATCCCGACGAACTTTAACCCGCCCTGGAATACCCACTACAGTGGAGTTGGGGGGAACATCTTTTAAAACTACTGAGCCAGCTCCAATTTTGGAATTATCACCGATAACAATAGCTCCTAAAACTTGAGCATCAGTGCTGATCACAACATTGTTTCCAATTGTCGGATGTCTTTTACCTTTTTCTTTCCCCGTCCCACCCAGGGTTACTCCTTGGTAAATAGTGACATCATTGCCGATTTCCGTTGTTTCCCCGATAACAGTCCCGTGCCCGTGGTCAATAAATACCCGACGTCCGATTTTAGCTCCGGGGTGAATTTCAATTCCAGTAAAAAATCGATTTAAATGTGAAATAAGGCGGGCTAATAGAAAAAAGCGTTTTCTATAAAAAAAGTGAGCCCAACGATGCATTATCAGGGAATGGAGACCCGGATAACAAAGTAAGGCTTCCAGAGTGCTTTTTACAGCAGGGTCTCTTTCAAATACAGTTTTAATATCCTCTCTGATGTTTTTAAAGATCGCCATTTCATACCCCACAATCTATTGCCTAGTATTCCGATGGAAAAAGTAAGGATTAAATATTCCAGTATTATAATATATTATGTTTTACTCTGGAGCAAGTATTAGTATAAAAAAAGGGGATACTTGTTTTGAAAACCTTTTGGAGATTATGTAAAGAGGCGCCATTTATAAGCGCCTAGTTTATATTAAATCCTTATTATAGGCTACCACCGTTATTTTGCATATGGTTTTGAGCGAATTCAACCATTTTTCTAACCATATTTCCCCCTATTTTCCCGCCGATTTGTCCTCCTATTCGACCGGCATCGCGGGAGGTCAGATCACCATTATAATCAGGGTTTAAATGAATACCTAGTTCGTTAGCGACTTCAAATTTCGCGGTTTGCAAATAGCGACGATAATCTTCCGGGGAACTATTGATATAACCCAATTCTTTAGAAACTTCTAGTTTTAGATGATCTAAGGCTGAATTCCGGCCCACTAAAATCACCTCAAAAAATATTTTTGGATTATTTCACGTTTAGTTTTCTCTTTTGAGCGGAACAAATACCTTGAAAATTTATAATCTATTGCAAAATTTTTTATTGTTTTATTTTGGAATTCATAGATTTATTAAAATATGGGAGAGGAATATTTTTTTTTATAAAGCATACAAAATGAGTAAAGAAAATCCATAATTTTGAAAGGAGAACCACTCCGATGCAAACAGCTCTTTCTCTTGGGGAATCCGAACAGCAGACTTTAGTACCCAAACAAATTATTGGCTTGACAGCGGTCCTTCTGACCGGGGCTACTTTGACGCCCATCAATTGGCAGGTCGCAAGTTTAAGTAGCCAGAGGTTAAGCGCTTCTCAGATCCCTGAGGGGGTTATTACTCAAAGAACTGGGGAGATAGTGGAAAATATTGTTGTTGAGCCTCAACAACAAATTACTAGTATCCAGTTAATGGAGCAAAGGGCGGGGGCCGACATTATTCCGACTGGTAATGTTCAAACCATTGCTCTTATTGAGGAAAAAGAGGAGACGGAAGATGTCAGAACAAAAATTGTATCTTCGGCTTTAACATGGCAAGGAGTTAGGTATTGTTGGGGAGGAGAAACCAAAAAGGGAGTGGATTGTTCCGGTCTCGTTCAGCAAGTATTTGCCGAACATGGTATACAACTTCCTCGAACTTCCTATGATCAATTTAGAAAAGGAGTGGGAATCCCCAAAGCAAAGTTAGAAGCTGGGGATTTAGTGTTTTTTAACACTAACGGGTCAGGAGCCAGCCATGTTGGCATATATATCGGGGAGGGAAATTTTATTTCGGCTACCAAATACGGCGTCCGGGTTGAGTCTTTAGAGGAGCCTTATTGGTTAAAAACCTACCGGGGAAGTAAAAGAATTCTAAATTGAAGCTTGTTCCAAATCTCTCAGCCAGCCTCTTATTCTTTACCAGAATAAGAGGTTTTGTTTGATCTTATTATAAATGAAGGTTATAATGGTGAAAATCATGGAGGGTGCAGAAATTAGCAGAAAGCGTACGGTAATTGAGCAGGAGCGATAATTGTGGTCATAAAATTTGGAACGGCTGGGATTCCTATATCTTCCCAGGAAAGAACAACTGAAGCGGGGATAGTTAGAGTCAGGGAATTAGGGCTTGGGGCTTTAGAAGTGGAATTTGTTCAGGGGGTACGAATGAAGGAAGAAAAGGCTTCTCAGGTGAGGCAAGTTGCCTTAAGAGAGGAAATATTACTATCTTGTCATGCTCCCTATTTTATTAATTTAAACTCCAAAGAAGAAGAAAAAGTAATTGCCAGTAAAAATAGGATTATTCAGACCGCCCGGATTGCTAAAGTTTTAGGGGCGGCAAGCGTTGTCTTTCATCCGGCTTTCTATGGCGGAGAAACTGCCAAGAAAGTTTTAGCCAAGGTTATTAAGGAACTGCAAGCGGTCAGGGAGCAATTAGAGCAGGAAGGAAACCTGGTAATCCTCAGGCCGGAAACAACCGGAAAACCGACCCAATTTGGGGATCTGGAAGAGACAATTACTTTGGCGAAGGAAATTCCGGGAGTACTACCCTGTATAGATTTTGCTCATCTTCAGGCTCGTTCGAACGGGCTAATTAATTCCTATGATAAGTTTTGTGAAGTTCTGGAACAATCAGCGGAAGCGCTGGGTGATTCGTGGGTTAATAATGCTCATTTCCATATTTCCGGGGTGGAATATGGTGCCAAAGGGGAGAGAAAACATCTTGTTTTTCAGGAAGCAGATTTAAAATATAAAGAATTAATAAAGGCTCTGCTCAGTTTTGGCTTTGCTGGAACTGTGATTTGCGAAAGTCCTAATCTAGAAGAAGATGCGCAGACCTTGAAAAAAACGTATGAGGATTTAAAGTCGGAGGCAATATAATTGGGTGGTGGAATATTCTGGGCAAAGTGGCAGGAATAATCTTTGCTATGCAGAAGATTGTAGTGGGTGAGGAGATGAATACGGAACAGGAAAAAATTTTAAGGGCTGCAATCTTAAGTATCCCTGGGATTGGCAGCCGCCGATTATGTCATATTCTTGCATGCTTTGGAAGCGCCACCGCTGCTTGGGCGGCGTCTTGTTCTAAGGAGAAAAGAGCTAATCTTCCCTCTTGGATTAATACTTTCTTTCAAGCTAAAGATAAGATAGATCCGGAGAAAATTAAGAAAAAACTTAAGGCCCTGGGAATCGCCTTAGTTATCCCCGAAGAGGATAATTATCCCGTACTTTTGGCGGAATGCTCGGACGCTCCTCCACTTCTCTACTATAAAGGACAACTATTACCTCGCCAGGAAGGGTTGGCAATAGTCGGCACTCGACGAGCCAGCGCTTATGGAAAAGCTGCGGCTGCGTTTTTAGCCCGGGAAATTGTGGAAATGGGTTATGTAGTTGTTAGTGGTTTGGCAACGGGAATCGATACGGCGGCGCACCAGGGGGCCTTAAAAGCGAAGGGTACAACTTGGGCTTTTTTAGCGGGAGGTTTAGATTCCATTTATCCTCCCGAAAATTTCGATTTGGCTAAAAAAATTATTGAAAACAAAGGAGCTTTAATAAGTGAGTGTCCAGTGGGGAAGCCTGTTAAAGCCGGAAACTTTCCTATTCGTAACCGTTTAATCAGCGGTTGTTCTCGGGGAGTAATTATTGTTGAGGCCGCTCGAAAAAGCGGTTCATTAATTACTGCTGATTTTGCCTTAGAGCAGGGCAGGGAGGTGTTTGCGGTACCTGGGCCGATCTTCAATAAAGAAAGTGAAGGCACCCATCACCTGATAAAAATAGGCGCTAAGTTAGTGACCGGCAAGGAAGATATCCTAAGCGAACTTCCTCCCCCCGGAAATCCGAAAGCAATGATAAATTAAGAAAAATCAAAATTTCTCCTACGAATCGGATTGCAAAAAAACAGAAACTCGTTTGACTATTTAAAATTAGGTTTGAAAAAATTTGTTTTCCTGTCAATGATTGAGATGACCATAAAACGTTAATATATTTGATAAATATTAGATAAAGAATTATTATATCTTTTAGAGGTGAATTATGGGAAAGACTTTAGTTATTGTTGAGTCACCCGCTAAAGCGAAATCTATAAGTAAATTCTTATCCAAAAACTACTCGGTGAAAGCTTCAATGGGGCATTTAAGGGATTTGCCCAAGAGTCAAATAGGAGTAGATGTGGATAACGATTTTGAACCAAAATACATCTCTATTCGCGGTAGAGGTAGCTTGATAAAAGAACTCCGGGCAGCGGCCAAGACTGCGGATAGGGTTTTGCTGGCCTCAGACCCTGACCGGGAGGGTGAAGCTATTGCTTGGCATTTAGCACACCTTTTAGGTTTAGATATAGATTCAGAGACTAGAATTGAGTTTCATGAAATTACAAAACCAACAATTCAAAAGGCTATCAAAAATGCCAGAAAGATAGACATGAACCGCGTCGATGCTCAACAAGCTCGAAGGATATTGGACCGCTTGGTAGGTTATAAACTTAGCCCCCTGCTGTGGAAAAAAGTAAAGAAGGGTTTAAGTGCCGGTCGAGTACAATCTGTAGCGGTCAGGTTGGTTTGTGACCGGGAAGAGGAAATCCGCACTTTTGAGCCGACGGAATATTGGAGTTTGACAGCAGAACTTTCTTGTGAGAGCGGAAATTTTAGTGCCAAACTTCATCATAAAGATGGCAAAAAAATTGAAATTGGCAGCCGACAGGAAATGGAAGAAGTATTATCGGATTTAAAGGATAAGTCTTATTATGTTGGAGAGATTAAAAGAAAAGATAAGAAAAAAAATCCGCCACCTCCTTTTACAACCAGCAGTTTGCAACAGGAAGCATACAGGAAGCTGGGCTTTTCACCGAAAAAGACCATGATGTTGGCTCAGCAGCTTTACGAAGGGCTTGACTTAGGGAAAGCCGGCACCATTGGACTGATTACGTATATGAGAACTGATTCAGTGCGAATTGCTGAATCAGCTCAGGAGGAAGCCAAACAATTTATTATTGAACAACACGGAGAAGAATATTATCCGGGGAAACCGCGAAAATTTGCCACCAAGGGTAGAGCCCAGGAAGCCCATGAAGCGATTCGGCCGACCTTAATAAGACACCGTCCTGAGGATATAAAGGGAAGTTTAAGCCGCGATCAATTCAGGCTTTACCGGCTTATTTGGGAGAGATTTGTAGCAAGCCAAATGAGTGCGGCTATTTATGACACCATTAGTGTCGATGTTATAAACGGCAAATATCTTTTTAAAGCCAGCGCTTCAACTATCAAGTTTCCTGGCTATCTTAGAGTTTATAAAGAAAACGACGAGAATACGGAGAATCAAACAGCCGATGAAGCTGGCTTGCGTGGGGATATCCAGGAAGGACAAGAGCTAAAACTTATTAAACTACAAGAAAAACAACATTTTACTGAACCACCGCCGCGCTATACGGAAGCCTCCTTAGTGAAAAAAATGGAGGAAGAAGGTATCGGTAGACCTAGTACCTACGCGCCGACCATCGAGACCATTCAGTCCCGGGGTTATATCGTTAAGGAGGAAAAAAAGCTTATCCCCACAGAACTGGGGGAGATTGTAATAGCGTTATTAAAAGATCATTTTCCCGATATCGTAGACCTGGAGTTTACGGCGAATCTGGAAAAAAAGCTCGACGACATTGAGGAAGGGCAGGCTTACTGGAAAGAGATTTTGCGTGATTTTTACTATCCTTTTGCCGAAACCTTGGAGATTGCTGAGCAAGAAATTGGCAAGATCAAAGTGGAAGATGAGGTTTCAGATCAGGTTTGTGAATTATGCGGCAAAAACATGGTGATAAAGATGGGGAGGTTTGGCAAATTCTTAGCCTGTCCAGGTTTCCCGGATTGCAGAAATGCCAAACCTCTTTTAGAGGAAGCAGATGTTAACTGTCCCCGATGTGGTGAAAAGCTAGTTATTAGAAGATCTAAGAAGGGACGGAAATTTTACGGTTGTAGCACTTATCCAAAATGTGATTTTATGGCTTGGGAAAAACCTGCTCCAAAGCCCTGTCCGAAATGTGGGGATTTAATGACGGAAAAAAATTATCGGCGACAGAAAAAATATGTATGTGTGAATAAGGAATGTCGCCACTCGGAAGAAATCCAGGATGAGCAATTAATTAATACATTACAATAGGGCAGGTAAGTTTATGGAAGAAGTTATTGTTATCGGTGCTGGCCTAGCTGGTTCGGAAGCTGCCTGGCAGCTTGCAGAGCGGGGCATTAAGGTGTTACTTTATGAAATGCGGCCCTTAAAAACAACTCTGGCCCATAGCTCGGATAAATTTGCGGAACTTGTCTGTAGTAACTCCTTCCGGGCTCAGGGCTTAGAAAATGCGGTTGGCCTTTTAAAAGAAGAAATGCGAAGGCTGGACTCTTTGATTATGAAGGCAGCCGCTAAAACTTCTGTTCCGGCTGGTGGTGCTCTGGCAGTCGATAGGACTGCTTTCGCTCAGGAGGTAACGGAAAGAATTTTAGCTCACCCTAAAATTACCTTTATCAATAGGGAAATAACTCATATTCCTAGGGATAAAACGGTAATAATCGCTTCTGGACCTTTAACTTCGGATTTGTTGGCTCAAGAAATCATACGGTTAACCGGGGAGCAGACACTTCATTTTTTTGATGCGGCCGCTCCTATTATTGAGTATGATTCAGTGAATATGGATAAGGCCTTTTGGGCCTCTCGATATAATAAGGGTCAGGCTGATTATCTTAATTGTCCCCTATCAAAAGAGGAGTATGAAACATTTTACCGGGCGCTCTTAGAGGCGGAAACAGTAGAGATCAAAGGTTTTGAGAATAAACTAGTATTTGAAGGTTGCATGCCGATTGAGGTTATGGCCCAAAGGGGTCCCATGACTATGGCCTATGGCCCTTTGAAACCAGTGGGTCTTATCGACCCTAAAACGGGTCAAACTCCCTTTGCCGTTGTTCAGCTTAGAAAAGAAAACAAACAAGGTACCTTACTTAATTTGGTAGGCTTCCAAACCCGGCTTCGCTGGGGAGAGCAGAAACGAGTTTTTAGACTTATTCCTGGATTGGAGAATGCCGAATTCGTACGCTACGGAGTTATGCACAGAAACACCTTTTTAAATGCCCCAAAAGTTTTAAACGCCGATTTTAGTTTGCGGCACTCCCGAAATATTTTTTTTGCCGGACAGATTACAGGGGTTGAAGGTTATCTGGAATCGGCGGCCAGCGGCCTTATGGCGGGAATCAATGTTTGGCGTCAGCTAAAGGGTTTAGAGACTATTGTTTTCCCCCCGCAAACAGCTTTTGGCGGTTTGGCCCGTCATCTTGAAGGTTCGCCCAGTCAGGATTTTCAGCCGATGAACATAAATTTTGGCTTAATTGAACCTTTAGCCCAAAGGGTCAGAGGGAGAAGGGAAAGAAACTTACAACTATCGAAACGAGCTTTAGAAGTTTTGGATAATTTTATTGATGAGCATAAATTAAGGGATTAAGAGGTGGATTTATGCTTGCTGATAGGGCTCTAGATTCATTTGCCGAGTATTTGCTGGTTAAGAATGCTTCGGAATTAACAATTGTGGCTTATCAGTCCGATCTGTTGCAATTTTTGAAGTTTGCCTCTCATGAATTAGGGGTAGAAAATGAAAAACTCCGAATCAGTTCTATTGATAAATACATAGTCCGTAGCTACTTAGGCCAAATGGCGGAGCAGAATCTGAGCAGAAAAACTATTGCCCGTAAACTAGCGGCAATTCGAGCTTTCTTCCGTTTTCTCTGTCAGGAGGGAGTTATTGAACAAAATCCGGTGCAGAGAATATCAACTCCTAAGACAAATAAAAACCTCCCTCGCTTTTTATTTCAGGAGCATTTGGAAAAGCTCTTGGAAGCCCCGGATTTAAATTCCATAAAAGGTTTAAGGGATCGGGTGATTTTAGAAATACTTTATGGATCGGGTTTAAGAGTTAGTGAACTTGTTAATATTGATCGTAAAGACCTTGATTTAGAGGCCGGACTTCTTAAGGTGTACGGTAAGGGGGGAAAAGAAAGAATTGTCCCTTTAACTGATTCAGCTTTGGAAGCTATAAAGGATTATTTAAAACACAGGAATGACGAGGAAGAAGCGCTTATTTTAAATTATCAGGGGACTCGTTTGACCGCTCGGTCTGTCCGCCGGGTTCTGGATAAACTGGGTAAGCAGGCTAAATTAAATCAACATGTTCACCCTCATATGTTAAGGCATACTTTTGCCACCCATTTACTGGACGGAGGCGCTGATTTGCGGAGTGTGCAAGAGCTTTTAGGCCATAAAAAGCTTTCTTCTACGCAAATCTATACTCATTTGACACGTGAAAAGCTAAGAAATGTTTACATGTCCTCCCACCCTAGGGCGAGAGACGATACTTGACAAAGGTTTTAAATCGGAAATTTAAGGAGGATTTTATGTTTCAGGCTACAACTATTATCGCTGTGAAAAAAGGAAATCAAGTTGCCATAGCCGGGGATGGCCAAGTTACATTTGGGCAAGCTACCATAATGAAACATGGCGCTCGGAAAATACGGCGGTTATATGAAGGGAAAGTGCTCGCTGGTTTTGCTGGTTCAGTTGCCGATGCTTTTACTTTATTTGAAAAATTTGAAGGCAAACTAGAAGAATACCACGGCAATCTCCAAAGAGCGGCTGTTGAATTAGCAAAAATTTGGCGCACAGATAGGATGCTTAGGAATCTTGAAGCTTTGCTAATTGTTGCCGACCGGGAAACTCTTCTGATCATTTCGGGCTCAGGAGAAGTTATCGAACCTGATGACGGCCTTGCTGCTATCGGCTCTGGTGGCAATTACGCTTTGGCGGCGGCTCGGGCTTTATTAAAACACTCGGATTTAAGTTGCGGAGAGTTGGCTGAGGAGGCTATGAAAATTGCAGCTTCGATTTGCGTTTACACCAATGACAATATTATCGTCGAAGAGTTGAAGGAGGAGATTGACTGATGGAACAGTATACGCCTAGAGAGATCGTCGCTGAACTTGATAAACATATTGTCGGCCAAAACGAAGCCAAAAGGGCAGTTGCACTAGCTTTAAGAAATCGTTATCGCCGTTCCCTTTTACCTCCGGCCTTACAAGAAGATATTTTGCCAAAAAATATTTTAATGATTGGGCCGACCGGAGTAGGGAAAACGGAAATAGCGAGGCGTTTGGCGAAGTTAGTTAAAGCTCCGTTTACAAAAGTGGAAGCCACTAAATTCACTGAAGTAGGCTATGTGGGAAGGGACGTGGAATCCATAATCCGGGATCTGACCGAAATCGCCATTCGAATGGTCAGAGCGGAGAAAATGAAAGTGGTGGAAAAGCAAGCGGAAAAGAATGCCGAAAGAAGATTGCTCACCCTTTTGGTACCCGGGAAAAAGAGAGAAACCCCAAATGTAAATCCCTTTCAATATCTTTTTGGGCAAGATATAAAGGAGGAGAAAGAAGCACCAGTTTCTCCTGAAGTAGAAAGGGACAGGCAACTCATTAAAGAGAAATTAGAAAAGGGAGAGCTGGAAGATCATCTCCTTGAGATTGAAGTGGAAGAAAACTCTCCTTATGCTGATTTACTGGGAGCTTCGGGATTGGAATTAGGCATAAACCTTCAGGACATGATGGCCGGAATGTTTCCCAAGAGACGTAAAAAAAGGAGGGTCAAGGTCAAAGAAGCGAGGAGAATTCTGATTCAGGAAGAAGCCCAAAACTTAATCGATCAAGATGAAGTTGTTCAGGAAGCAATTCGTAGAACTGAACAAGAGGGGATTGTTTTTATCGATGAGATTGATAAAATTGCCGGTCGGGAATCAACTGGGGGACCGGATGTTTCCCGCGGCGGTGTTCAAAGGGATATTCTGCCTCTGGTTGAAGGGTCGACAGTAGTAACCAAATACGGACCGGTTAAAACCGATCACATCCTATTCATTGCCGCCGGTGCTTTCCATATCGCTAAACCTTCGGATCTTATCCCTGAATTACAAGGCAGATTTCCGATTCGGGTGGAGCTTAAATCCCTAAGCGTGTCTGATTTTAAAAGGATTCTTACTGAACCCAAGTCTTCGTTAGTAAAACAATATTGTGCTTTGCTGGCCACAGAGGGGATAACTGTAAATTTCGCAGATAACGCCATAGAAGAAATAGCAAAGATAGCTTATGAGGTTAATGCTTTTACAGAGAATATCGGTGCTCGACGATTACACACTATCTTGGAAAAAGTTTTAGAAGAAATATCTTTTGAGGCTTCAGAGCTGCCTCCGGACTATACCATCACTATTAATAAAGAATATATTCAGAAAACAGTCGGCAGTGTGGCAAAAAACCAAGATTTGTCAAAATATATACTTTAAATATTCTGAAAATTTAGCTATAATTCAAACAAAGGACTTTATAAGGACTCAAACAATATGGAGGCTTAAATAATCTCCGGATTTAGGAGGGTTGTAATGGAAACTTTGCTCGACAAGACAAGAGCGATAAGTAAGTTGATCCAAAGGGCGGCCAATAATCCCATAGATTTTGATGAAATGGCAAAGGTTTTAAGCCAAAAAATTGAATCGAATTGCTATATTATTGGGCGCCGGGGCAAGATCTTAGCTTATTCCTTTATGAATGATTTTTATTGCTATGAAATGGAAAATATTGTAATTCACTCGGAGCGTTTCCCTGAGAGCTACAACCAGGGGCTGATGAAAATAACCGAGACAGAGGCTAATACAACTCAAATCGAAAACGCTTGTGTTTTCAATATCAACAAAAGATGCGGTTTTAACAATAAGATTACCACCATAGTCCCCATTCTTGGCGGAGCGGAAAGAGTTGGGACTTTAGTTTTGGCGAAATTTAATAAAGAATTTAATTCTGAAGATTTAATCTTGGCTGAATACGGGGCCACAGTTATTGGGATGGAAATTTTAAGAGTTAAAGCGGAAAAGGCCGAGGAAGAGGCTCGTAAAAAGGCAGCGGTTCAAATCGCGATTAGCACTCTTTCCTATTCTGAACTAGGCGCTGTAGAACATATTTTTGCCGAGCTTGGCAGTGACGGGGAAGCATTGGTGGTGGCAAGCAAGATTGCTGATCGGGTGGGAATAACCCGATCTGTTATTGTCAATGCTTTGCGGAAGTTCGAATCCGCTGGGGTTATAGAATCAAAATCTTTAGGGATGAAAGGGACTTATATCCGGGTTCTTAATGAATACTTGCTTGAAGAGCTAAATAAGCGCATCAAACAACGTCATTAAAAGGTGGGTTGTTCATGGAAGTCAATGAGTATACCTATCGGATGAAACCGCTAATCTTACCAGGTTTAGGTTTTATTATTCTTTATCCCTTATTGGCTGGAAGTGCAAGTTATTTTTTAAGCTTAGCTAGAGAATATCTGATATTACTTTCCGCAATCTATGTAATTGCAGTTTTTATTATTTTTCTGGTCTGGATAGTAGCAAAGAGCCAAAGGATCTTAATTAATAAGGACCAAATAATATTCCGCTCTCTTTGGGGTCGAAAAATTATCGAGCCCCAAGAAATAAAAAAAGCATCTTTTATGTGGACAAAAAACAATGATGAAATAGTTTTTATAAAAACGGGAAAAAAGACCTTTTGCCTCTCTAATTTATATTTTCCTTTTAACGAATTGCTTACGGATTTAGAAGAATTAATTATTACCCATAATATTCGCTCAAACCTAGCTAGCCATTATGGGCTAAATTAATAATTTCAGAACCTGAATCAGTTGCATTCATTTTTCTGGTGTGATATTCTATTCGCAGTGTTAATTTAGAATACACACGCAGGGGACTTAAGATGCCTTGTCCCTTGCTCATTGGCAAGGGTCATCGGGGATGAACCTGCGGAGGAAAAACAAGTACAGAGAGGAGGTGTAACACAATGGCTGTTATCTCCATGAAACAACTATTGGAAGCCGGTGTACACTTCGGACATCAAACCCGACGTTGGAATCCAAAAATGGCCCGCTACATCTTCACTGAAAGAAATGGGATCTATATTATTGACCTCCAAAAGACGGTCAAAAAAGTAGACGAGGCTTATAATTTTGTCAGGGATCTTGTTCAGAATGGCGGTACAATTTTATTTGTCGGCACTAAAAAGCAGGCTCAAGAATCTATTAAGGAAGAAGCTGAGCGTTGCGGTATGTTCTACGTCAATGAACGTTGGCTCGGAGGAATGCTCACTAACTTCCAAACAATTCAACAAAGAGTCCAGAGACTGCATGAACTTGAAAAAATGGAGACCGAAGGGGTCTTTGAAGTTCTCCCTAAGAAAGAGGTTGCCTCTCTTCGTCATGAAATGGGCAAATTAGAAAGATTTCTAGGTGGAATCAAATATATGAAAAGATTGCCTGATGCTGTGTTTATAGTGGATCCACGTAAGGAAAGAATTGCGGTTGCCGAAGCTAGGAGATTAAACATCCCTATTGTCGGTATTGTAGATACTAACTGCGATCCGGATGAAATCGATGTTGTAATTCCAGCAAATGACGATGCTATCAGAGCTGTTAAATTGTTAACCTCAAAAATAGCTGACGCTGTAATCGAAGGGCAGCAGGGCAGTCTAGATGATATTGAGGAAGAGGAAGGCGCAGAAGAGACTGGGGAATAGAATAAAGACAGGGTGAGAAGATAAGGGCAAGGTCTAACTTACCCTGTTCTTTTGTTTGTTCGGTATCTTGCAAGGAGGTATTTGTATGGCCAAAATCAGTGCTGCTCAAGTTAAAGATTTAAGAGAGAAAACTGGAGCAGGAATGATGGATTGCAAACAGGCTTTAACCGAATGTAATGGCGATATGGAAAAAGCCGTTGATTTTCTTAGAAAAAAAGGTCTTGCCGCGGCAGCGAAAAAGGAAGGGCGAGTAGCCGCTGAAGGATTGGTAGAATCCTATATCCACGGTGGCGGTCGGATCGGTGTTTTAGTGGAAGTAAACTGCGAAACCGATTTTGTAGCCCGGGGTGAAGAGTTTAAACAATTCGTTAGGGATATTGCGATGCAAATCGCAGCCTCTAAACCCCAGTATCTTAGCAAAGAGGATGTTCCAACTGATGTTCTTGAGCATGAGAAACAGATTTTGAGGGCTCAAGCTATAAATGAAGGGAAACCGGAAAAAATCGTTGATAAGATGGTAGAAGGCCGCATTGCTAAGTTTTATCAGGAAGTGTGTTTGCTGGAACAACCTTTTATCAAAGATCCAGATATTTTAGTGAAGGATCTATTGCTTCAGCAAACCGCGAAAATGGGAGAAAAAATTGCTATCCGACGTTTTACCCGTTTTGAATTGGGTGAAGGGATAGAAAAGCGTCAAGAAGATTTTGCCGCTGAAGTAATGAAAGAAATAAATCGCTAATTGAGAACACTACGGTGTTCTCTTTTCCGATCGGAAGGGATTTTATTATTCGTGTAGAAAATAAATATTTACGGAGGTTCTTCCATGACTATTTCACCCTACCGACGTGTTGTTTTAAAACTAAGCGGAGAGGCACTTGCCGGTGATCAGGGCTATGGCATTGCTCATCCAATGCTGACGGCGGTCGCAGAACAGGTCCACGAGGTTCAAAAACTCGGGGTACAAATGGCTCTTGTCGTTGGCGGGGGCAACATTTGGCGGGGAATTGCCGGGAGCGCGCAAGGAATGGATCGTGCTACTGCGGATTATATGGGGATGTTGGCAACTGTAATGAATGCTCTTGCTTTGCAGGATGCCCTAGAACGTTTTGACGTTCAAACTAGGGTAATGACAGCAATTGAGATGAGACAGGTGGCAGAACCTTATATTCGGCGTCGAGCGATCCGACATATGGAAAAAGGGCGAATTGTTATTTTTGCTGCCGGAACGGGAAACCCTTACTTCTCTACAGATACAACCGCAGCTTTAAGAGCGGCGGAAATTGAAGCCGAAATTATACTTATGGCCAAAAGAGTGGACGGAGTTTATGACTCGGATCCCTTAAAAAATCCCAAGGCCAAAAAATTTAGTCGTTTGACTTTTTTGGACGTTTTGAGCAAAAGTCTCGGAGTAATGGATTCCACAGCAGCCTCTTTATGTATGGACAATAATATTCCTTTGATAGTTTTTAACATCAATCAAAATGGCAATATTATTAAGGCGTTGCAAGGGGAATCAATCGGAACTTATATAGGGAGGGAATAATATGATTAGTGATGTAATGAACACTGCTGAAGACAAGATGAAGAAAACCATAGAAGTATGGCGAAAGGATCTGGCTTCAGTTAGAGCCGGAAGGGCAAATCCGGGCATGTTGGAAAAAGTAGTTGTTGATTATTACGGAACTCCGACTCCGGTAAACCAACTGGCTAACATTTCTGTCCCCGAACCCTGTTTGCTTGTAATCCAGCCCTGGGACAAATCTTCTATTAAAGACATTGAAAAAGCAATTTTAATATCGGATCTCAGCATTACACCAAACAACGATGGAACTGTGATAAGGTTGGCTATTCCTCAATTGACCGCTGAACGGCGAGCGGAAATAGTAAAGTCCGTAAAAAAGAAAGCCGAGGAGGCCAGGGTTGCAATTCGCAATATCCGGCGGGAATTAATTGATGATATTAAAACCTTGGAAAAAGAAAAAGTTATTTCTGAAGATGAGTCCAAAAAGAATCAGGAAAAAGCTCAAAAACTAACGGACAAATACATTAAAGAAGTAGACGAATTATTAGCGGTCAAAGAGAAAGAAATTATGGAAGTGTGATGAATTGCATAGGTTGGGTAGAAAATGGGTTGAGGTTGAAAAGGAATTAATAGAAAAGAAAGCGGAGTTTAACTCTAAAATAGTCTATCCCGCAAATAAAGCAAATCCTTATGGGGATTTGAGGGTGGCAAGAATTAAACGCCGTGATAATTCAATTGAATTTATTCTAATGCACGAGAGATTTAGTATAGATTAAGCATCAGGCCCCCTATGTTTAAGGGGGTTCTTCAAAAACGGGAAATTAACCCTAAAAATAGGTTGTGATTATGGCAAAACTTTGGAGAACTGAGGAAAAAGAATTATCTGTAGAAAACATTGATAAGTCAAAAATTCCGCAACATATAGCAATTATTATGGATGGCAATGGGCGCTGGGCCAACCAGAGAGGATTGCCGCGCACCATGGGACATAGGGCTGGAGTAGAAGCCTTAAAAAGAGTAGTTATTGGTTGTGACCGCTTAGGCGTAAAATATCTGACCGTCTACGCTTTTTCCACTGAGAACTGGAAGAGACCTAGCACGGAGATCGGCATTCTAATGTCTTTGCTTAAAGAATATATTTCTAAAGAACTTGATGAATTACATGCTAATAATGTTAAAATCCGCGTCATCGGTAGTGAGGAAAATATTCCGCCAGATGTGCGATCCGCTTATTCGAAAGCTTGTCACAAAACAAAAAACAATACAGGTTTAGTTTTGATTGTGGCCCTGAATTACGGGAGCCGAGCCGAAATTACCCAAGTCGCCAAGAATATTGCTCAGGATGTTAAAAACGGATCCTTAGAATTAGAAAATATTACGGAACAGGTTTTTAGCTCCTATTTAATGACTAAAGACTGCCCCGATCCAGAATTATTGATTAGGACCTCCGGGGAGATGAGGCTCAGTAATTTTTTGCTCTGGCAAGCCGCCTATTCGGAGATTGTGGTTGTCAGCGAGATGTGGCCGGATTTTACAGAACAATCTCTTTTAAAAGCCGTTCAAATTTTTCAAAACCGGGAGCGAAGATTTGGTGGGCTTAAGAGTACCTAAGGAGTAGAAGATGGTCAAAAGAGTATTGAGTGCCCTCATTGGGGGGCCAATTTTGTTGTTTTTAACCTGGCTTGGAGGTTGGTATCTTACTTTACTGATAGTTGCGCTTGCTTTGTTGGCTCTTAGAGAGTTTCTAAACCTGGCGCAAAAAGCAAATGGAGCTATCCAGCAAAAAACAATTGTCTTGTTTTCACTTTTGTGGCTGCTGTTTTTTAGTCTTAAAAAGTCTGAGTGGCTCCTCCCTTTAGGAATAATTTTTTTGCTTTTTATTCTCGGTCATTATGCGGTTCGTTATCCCACTATTCCCTTTACTGCTGTCTGGTATTCTTTTCTCGCTGTTTTATATCCCGTCGCTCTCTTTACCAGTCTATATTATCTTCGGGAGCTGCCAGATGGGGAAATGTGGTGTTTTTATGTATTTTTACTAGTCTGGTTAACGGACATCGGAGCCTTTTTTATTGGCAGCGCTTTTGGCAAAAGAAAGTTAGCTCCCAATGTAAGCCCTAATAAATCAATAGAAGGAGCTTTGGGAGGGTCGCTGACAGCGTTTTGTTTTGGACTTGTGTTTTGGTTAATAACAAGAGTGGGCAATCTGCCTGCTATTCTGTTATTATCCTTGCTGACCAGCGCAGTTTCCCAGATAGGTGATCTTTTTGAATCCACTTTAAAAAGAACAGCAGGGGTAAAAGACTCCGGAGCTCTGATACCGGGTCATGGAGGTATTTTAGATCGTTTTGACAGCGCTTTGTTTGCCATACCTTTCGTTTATGTGTTCTTAATACTTGGATTGGCGGGATAAAAAATGGCGGAACAAAAACATAGAATATTAAGAAAAAATATTAACAAACTCGTTTTTGTAGCCCTTGTTTTCCTGTCCCTAAAATTATTTACCTTTGCGATTGAGGAGTTTTTTCCGGTTTTCGGTTTTGTTCTGGGAAGAATCCTTTTTGCTCTTCTGCCCTTTATTTTGGCTTTTATTTTAGCTGGGGGATCTAGGAGCGGCCGTTGTTGGTTTTTTGAGAGCCCAGACTTTGCTGGTGGCAATTACAATGATAATCGTAACAAGCGGCTTGCTTATCATGGGGAACCAATACGCTTTTACAGTAGGAATTCTAGCCGGCTTATTTGATTTGGTTCCTATTATTGGGCCGTCGCTTATTTTTCTCCCTTGGGCTTTGATCGCGCTTTTTACTGGCGGGGTATCAGCGACAGTAAAAATACTCCTTGTCTATTTAGCCGCTACAGTTGTTCGTCAAATTTTAGAACCTAAAATCTTAGCCCAAAATATCGGTATTCACCCTTTACCGGCTTTAATATCTATGTATGTAGGATTGACCTTGTTTGGGGCTTACGGCTTAATTCTCGGTCCGACCGCTATAGTTATTTATGAGGCAGTAAATAGAGCAGGACTGTTGAAGAGTAATAAACCTGAAAATGGGAAACATCCAAATTAAAGGGGAGTATTTTGAGGTTGAAAACAATAACTTTATTGGGCTCTACAGGTTCAATTGGTACTCAAACTCTTGATGTAGTAAGATTGGCTAAAGATAAATTAAGAGTCTATGCTCTTACAGCAAATAGCCAGATTGAACTTTTAGAACAGCAGATTAGGGAGTTTTCCCCTCAAATTGCAGTGCTAATGGAAGAAAAGGCTGCGAGGGAGCTGAGGGAGAGGGTAAAAGATCTCCCGGTAAGAGTTCTTCAGGGGATAGAAGGATTGATCGAGGCCTCTGTCGCCGAGCAGGTCCAGATGGTGGTGACAGCAGTCAGCGGGAGTATTGGACTTAAGCCCACCCTGGCAGCTCTCAAAGCGGGCAAGGATATTGCTCTAGCTAATAAGGAAACCCTGGTTGCGGCCGGAGAATTGATTATTAATACGGCTCAAGTCTATAATTGTTCGATCCTGCCCGTGGATAGCGAGCACTCAGCGATATTTCAGTGCTTAGAGGCAAGCCCTCACACTCCTCCCAAGAAAATTATTTTGACAGCCTCCGGCGGTCCCTTCAGAGGCTGGACAAAGGAGCAAAGGAAGGGGATTACGCCGGAAATGGCCCTAAAACATCCTAGTTGGATGATGGGCGCTAAAATTACGATTGATTCGGCCACCATGATGAACAAGGGTCTGGAAGTTATCGAAGCTAAATTTTTATTTGATCTCGAATATGATCAAATTGAGGTTTTAATCCATCCCCAGAGCATCGTTCATTCAATGGTAGAATACAGTGACGGATCAGTAATTGCGCAATTGGCTCAACCGGATATGAGGCTTCCGATCCAATACGCTTTAAGCTATCCGGATAGATGGGCCTCTCCCGCTGTTGAAAGTCTAAGTTTCCCGGGGAAAACATTAAGCTTTGAACAACCCGATTATGAAGCTTTCCCGGCTTTAGCTTTAGCCTATGAATGTGGCAGGAGGGGCGGAACTTTGCCCGCTGTTATGAATGCGGCTAATGAAATAGCCGTACATGCTTTCCTTGGTGGGCGCATAGAATATCATGAGATTTATGAAATTGTGGATCGAACCTGCCTAAAACACCAAACTGAAGAAGCGAATAGTTTGGAGAAGATACTGGCTGCTGATTACTGGGCAAGGAAGACCGCTGAGGAATTGATCTCCAAAAAACGGAATCGGTAAGAGGTGGAACTGTTGATTACAGCACTGGCAATTATTTTTGTCTTTGGCCTTATGGTCATAATTCACGAGTTAGGGCATTTTTTGGTCGCTAAAAAAACAGGGGTCAAAGTTTTGGAGTTTGCTTTTGGGATAGGCCCTAAACTCGTTGGGGTTCAAGGCCGTGAAACCCTGTATTCGATAAGGCTTTTGCCCCTAGGGGGGTTTGTCCGTTTTTTAAGTGCGGAAGAAATCGAAGAAAAAGAAGGGATGAAAAGCCAAGAATTACAGGACAAAAGTTTTGAAAGTAAGAATCTTCCACAAAAAGCCTCCATTATTGCTGCCGGACCGATTATGAATTTTCTTCTGGGAGCGGTTTTATTTATTATTGTATTTACATGGTTTGGGATACCCACAGTCAGTAATGAAAATGTTATCGGAGGTCTAACCCCTGATATGCCGGCAGTTAATGCTGGTTTGGAAATAGGAGACCGGATTCTAGCCGTGAATGGGGTTTCGACCCCGGATTGGGATGCGGTAACAAAACAGATTCACTCTAGCCCCGGCCAGCAAATTTTACTTCAAATCCAAAAGGCAGAAACCCGGGAAATTTTAGATATGAAGATTACACCGGAATTTGACCCTCAGCTCGAAATAGGGCTTATCGGTATTACCCCTCCGGTCTTTTATAAAAAAGTTTCGGTTCTTGAATCTGCTCAATACGGATTAAAACAAACATTTGAGTTTACCAGACTTATTCTTAGCTACCTTATCCAAATGATCACTGGTCAAATGGCGGTAGAACTGGGAGGTCCCATTGCAGTGGCTCAAGTGATTGGCGAAGGCGCCAAACAAGGATTATCAAATCTCCTTAGCTTGACCGGAATCTTAAGTATCCAATTTGGAATTCTTAATCTGCTGCCGATTCCGGCTTTGGATGGGGGGCAATTGGCTGTGCTTACCTATGAGGGAATAAGGAGAAAACCTGTGAGTCCGGAAAAGAAAGGCTTGATCCAGTTAACTGGATTTGCTTTACTTATCGCTTTAATGATCGCAGTTACTTATAAAGATATTTTAAGAATTTTAGCAAAATAGACTGGCAAAAACCAAAGGGGGATTTATTTTGCGGCGCAGAGTTTCCAGAACAATTAAAATAGGTCCCGTTCTCATTGGTGGCTTGAACCCTATAGTTATTCAGTCGATGACCAATACGGATACGGAAAACATACCTCTCACCCTGGAACAAATTAACCGTTTGGCGCAAGCGGGCTGCGAAGTAGTAAGGGTTGCGGTCTTAAACAGTAGAGCTGCTGAAGCTTTAAAGGAAATTTGCAGGCAAAGCCCCCTGCCTGTTATCGCCGACATCCATTTTGACTATAAACTAGCTTTAAAAGCTGTTGAAAACGGGGTTCAGGGTTTAAGGATTAACCCCGGCAATATCGGTGCCCCTTGGAAGGTAAAAGAAATAGTTAAGTCGGTACGGGAAAGAGAAATTCCGATCCGGATCGGCGTAAATTCGGGTTCCTTACCAAAAGACCTTTTAGAGAAATATCAGGGTCCCGGAGCTGATGCTTTGGTTGAAAGCGCTTTGCGACACGTTCAAATACTTGAGGACGAAGGCTATTGCAATCTAAAAATCTCTTTAAAATCTTCTCGGGTCCCGGTTATGATCGAAGCTTATCGGAAAATTGCCGAAGCAGTTGACTATCCACTTCATCTCGGAGTAACAGAAGCAGGAACCGCAAAATCGGGAGTGGTAAAATCCGCAATAGGAATTGGCACTTTACTGGCCGAGGGGATAGGGGACACTATTAGAGTTTCCCTTACCGGGGACCCTGTGGCAGAGATTCCAATTGCGTTGCAAATTCTGCGAACTCTCGGGCTTAAAGAAAGTGGGTTTGAGCTGATAAGTTGCCCAACCTGTGGAAGAACCCGGCTTGATTTAGGGCGTTTAACCGCTGAGGTAGAAGAAAGGTTGGAAAATTTGCCTCCGCCTTCGGAAAGAGTTACCGTTGCAATTATGGGTTGTGAGGTTAATGGTCCTGGAGAGGCAAAAGAAGCTGATTTTGGGATTGCCGGGGGCAGGGGAAATGGTTTTTTGTTTGAAAAAGGGAAAATAGTAGCTAGGTTGCCAGAAAAAGAGCTGGTTTCTGCTTTAATTGAGAGGATAAAAAATCACCTTTTATAAGAAAATCGGGAAATAAAGTTCGAAAGTGGTTAATGATTAAGGAATGGTGTATAATAGATCGGGATTAGTGCTTAAATACACAGGATTTATTTTAAATTATTAGATGTTGTCCGGACACTACTTTAAAAATCGGGCTGTCCTACATAATTGTGTCTGATCGGGCTTCACTAATAATTAAAATTTTTTAAAGGGGATTGGAGAAATGGCTAATGAAGAATTACAGAGATGGGTTGATGAGGTACGAAAAATGTGCCAACCCGATAAAATATATTGGTGTGATGGATCTCAGGAAGAATATGATCGTCTACTGCAGGAAATGGTTGCTTCTGGTGTAGCGATCCCTCTTAATCAGGAAAAACGTCCGGGCTGTTATCTTTTCCGGAGTCATCCGTCAGATGTGGCGCGGGTTGAAGATAGGACATTTATCGCTTCCCGCAGAAAGGAAGACGCGGGACCGACCAACAATTGGATTGATCCGGTGGAACTAAAGAAAACCATGACAGAATTATATACCGGTTGCATGAAGGGGCGTACCATGTATGTAGTACCCTTTTCCATGGGTCCCATCGGTTCACCGATGTCCAAAATTGGAGTGGAGATAACTGACAGTCCGTATGTTGTCGTAAACATGCGCATTATGACCCGAATAGGCAAAGCGGTTTTGGACGAGCTGGGAGAAGACGGAGAATTTGTTAAATGTCTTCATTCAGTGGGAGCTCCTCTTGAAAAAGGGCAAAAAGATGTGGCCTGGCCGTGTGCACCGATGGAACAAAAATATATCAGTCACTTTCCCGAGGAGAGAGTAATCTGGTCCTATGGTTCTGGCTATGGCGGTAATGCCCTATTGGGGAAAAAATGTTTTGCCCTGCGCATTGCTTCGGTCCAAGCCAGAGAAGAGGGATGGCTGGCTGAACATATGTTGATCCTTGGAATTACTGATCCTCAGGGGAATAAGAAGTATATTGCCGGCGCTTTTCCAAGTGCTACTGGGAAGACAAACCTGGCAATGCATATCCCCACTCTCCCCGGTTGGAAGGTTGAAACTTTGGGTGATGATATCGCCTGGATGAAATTCGGTCCCGATGGTCGCCTGTATGCAATTAATCCAGAGGCTGGTTTCTTCGGAGTTGCCCCGGGAACTTCTGAGGATTCGAATCCCAATGCTATGCATTCCATTAGCAGGAACACTATTTTTACCAATGTGGCTTTAACTGACGATGGCGATGTTTGGTGGGAAGGTATTGGGTATGAGGCTCCGGACCATTTAATAGATTGGCGAGGACAGGACTGGACTCCTGATTCCAAAGAACCTGCGGCCCATCCTAATGCTAGGTTTACAGTTCCCGCTAGTCAGTGTCCAGTTATTGCTCCAGAATGGGAAGATCCGATGGGAGTTCCTATCTCAGCAATTTTAGTTGGAGGGCGTCGCCCCAATACAATTCCCTTGGTTCATGAAAGCTTTGACTGGAATCATGGTGTGTTTTTAGGATCCATATTAGGATCGGAGATTACCGCTGCTACAATTTCAGATAAGATTGGGCAGGTTCGACGGGATCCGTTTGCTATGTTGCCTTTCATTGGTTACAATGTGTGTGATTATCTGCAAAATTGGCTAAATATTGGAAAAAGGACCCAACCTGACAAATTACCTAAAATATTCTATGTTAATTGGTTCAATAAAGACGAAGACGGAAGTTATCTGTGGCCAGGTTACGGGGAAAACAGCCGGGTGATAAAATGGATCTTGGAGAGAGTTTCCGGAAAAGGTGGGGCTGTAGAAACTCCCATTGGTTATTTACCGCGTCCCGAAGATATTGATATTCAAGGTCTTGATTTGGAGAGCGGTAAGCTAGAGGCGTTGCTTAAGGTAGATAGGGAACAATGGTTACATGAGGTAGATTTAATCAAGGAGTATTATGCCGGTTTTGGGGAACGCTTACCAATCGAGCTACGGGCTGAGCTTGAAGCTTTAGAAAAAAGACTCCAGGAATACCGGGAAACAGAGTAAATCTTTTAATCAACTTCTAAAATGCAAGTTTTGGAGTTGAAATGTATTAAGTATATTTGATGAATAAAGGCATTCATTAAATGATAATTATATTAAAATAAGATTAAATATAAAAAAGTCATCTAAAGACGTTGAACATGGAGGCGTTATATATGAAAGTAAATATTACAGAAACGGTTTTAAGGGACGCGAACCAATCTCTAATGGCTACCAGGCTGTCCTTTGAAGATTTTGAACAAATCCTGGAGAAGATTGACGAGGCCGGCTATTATTCAATTGAATGTTGGGGCGGAGCTACCTTTGACTCTTGTCTAAGATATTTAAATGAAGATCCCTGGGAAAGACTTAAGAAGATAAAAGCAAAAGTTAAAAAAACAAAACTTCAAATGTTGCTAAGAGGTCAAAATCTACTGGGTTATAAGCATTACCCCGACGATGTGGTGAGAAAGTTTGTAGAGCGCTCAATTTACAACGGGATAGATATTCTCAGAATTTTTGATGCTCTGAACGATTTAAGAAATATTGAGGTCGCTGTGGATCAAACTCTAAAAAGCGGTGGTCATGCTCAAGGGACAATTTGTTACACTCGTAGCCCTATTCACAATATTGAAAGCTATGTAAAGCTTGGAAAACAATTGGAGGATATGGGAGTTCACTCCATTTGCATCAAAGATATGTCGGGTATTATGGATCCTAAAGACGCCTATGACCTAGTGAAATATTTAAAAGAATCAGTAAAACTGCCGGTAATACTTCACACCCATTCGACGACGGGTTTTGCTCCTATTACTTACTTTAAAGCTGTTGAGGCAGGTTGTGATGGTATTGATTGCGCGATTTCCAGTTTCTCTGGTGGGACTTCTCAACCCTCCACCGAAACTTTACATTACGCTTTAAAAGAGGCAGGTTATGATACTGGTTTGAACGAATTAGTTCTTAAGGAAATAAATGATTTCTTCAAACCGATAAGAGATAAATTTATTGAGTCTGGAATTTTGGATCCTCATGTCATGGGTACGGATACTGATGCTCTTATCTACCAAATACCAGGAGGAATGCTTTCTAATTTAATCTCCCAATTAAAACAAGTTAATTCCCTAGGAATGTTGCCTGCTATTTTAGATGAGATCCCCCATGTTAGAAAAGATATGGGTTATCCGCCTCTTGTAACACCTATGAGCCAAATGGTTGCTGCTCAGGCTTCCTTTAATGTTATGCTCAAAGAAAGATACAAGAATGTTTCTAAGGAAGTCAAATCCTATCTTAAAGGGGAATACGGCAACCCTCCGGGGGAAATTAATCCGGAAATTATCAAGAAAGTTTTGAAAGATGAGGAGCCGCTTAAAGGACGTTATGCTGAAACCTTGGAACCGGAATTTGAAAAAACAAAAAAACAACTTGGAAGCCTAGCTAGAAGCGATGAAGATGTGCTTTCGTATATTGCTTTCCCTCAAGTTGCCGAAGAATTCTTTAAAAATCGTAAGGCTTAATTTAAAATAAGCTCATATAATAAAAAAGAAAGAAGGATGAAAGATGAGAGCATACATCGACAAAGAAAAATGCAGTGGTTGCGGTCTCTGCGAGGATATTTGTCCGGATGTTTTTAAACCGGATGAAGATGGGTTTTATAAGGCCATTGATGAGGAAATTCCGGAAGATGTTCTTGAAGACGCTTTAGAAGCTAAGGATTCTTGTCCTACGGAATGCATCACAATTGAATAGGATCGCTGGATCTATTAAAAATTTCTGATTTGGGTGGGGGCAATTGAGCAGCAGCGCAATTAGGAAAACAAATTTTTTGAAAAGAATATTATATTATCGAGTCTTGTTGATTGCTTTCTCTTTAATGTTGCAACTTGCGATACTGATCGGGGTAATCATTAAGTTTAATGATTACTTCGTTTTCTTCTACGCTTTAAGTATTTTGGTTAGTTTTTTGGTAGTAGTCTGGATTTTGAACCATCATTTAAATCCAGATTATAAAATTGCTTGGATTATCATTATCTTGCTCTTTCCAATCTTTGGGGGTTTGATTTATATTTTCTTTGCTAACAGCCCCTTATGTCAGCGCCGCAAGAAAAAAATGGCGGTTATTCAAGCAAAAGCCTTAACAGCTTTAAATCCCCAGCTATCTGTGCTTGCTGAATTAGAACGGAAGAACCAAACTGCGGCCAACCAATCCCGCTACCTGCAAGACTTTGCTCATAGTCCCATCTATAAAAATACTTTCACAGAATACCTTCCCACGGGGGAAATAACTTTTGAAAGATTAAAAGAGGAATTACTCAAAGCCGAACATTATATTTTTTTAGAATACTTTATTATCGAAGAAGGAATAATGTGGGACAGTATCCTTGAAATCCTGAAGGAAAAAGTTAAGCAGGGTTTGGAGGTTAGGGTTATTTATGATGATGTGGGTTGTTTGTTTACTCTTCCTTATGGATATAATAAAGATTTGGAGAAAATGGGAATCAAATGTTCGGTTTTTAATCCCTTGTTACCGGTCTTATCCTTAAGATTTAACAATCGTGATCATCGTAAAATTGCTATTATTGACGGCCATACCGCCTTTACCGGCGGCATTAATTTGGCTGATGAGTATATTAATGCTTACGAGAAATACGGGCATTGGAAGGATTCGGCAATTATGTTAAAAGGGGAGGCGGTCTGGAGCTTTACAGTCTTGTTCTTGTCCATGTGGGATTACTTGCGGGGCGAAGATGAAGATTTTAATCTTTTTAAAAGTCCTAATTTACCAGAAGGTCAAAGTGAAGATTGGGGCTATGTTCAGCCTTTTGCTGACAATCCCGATAATGAAGCTGTAGGGGAAATAGTGTATTTGAATATGATTAATAAAGCCCAGAAGTATGTTTATATCACTACCCCTTACTTGATTGTGGACAACCAAATGATCACCGCTCTCTCTGCAGCAGCTAAATCAGGGGTGGACGTACGACTTATTACCCCTTATATTGGAGATAAGTGGTTTGTTCAGGTGGTTAGTAGATCCTACTATAAAAATTTGATTAGCAACGGGGTAAAAATATACGAATATCTACCCGGATTTATTCATTCCAAAACTTTTGTTGTTGATGATTGCTATGGAATAGTGGGAACAATAAATATGGATTATCGCAGTCTTTATATGCATTTCGAATGTGGTGTTTGGATGTATGGAAGCAAAAGCGTTTTAGACATTAAAGATGATTTTTTAAAGACCTTGGAGAAAAGCAAACAAATAGGGTTAAAGGACATTAAGTGGTATAGATCGTGGCTGGGATCCCTGTTGCGTATTTTTGCCCAATTTATGTAAAGGCTATCGGAGTTTTATTCCGGTTTAGAACAAGAAAGGATGAATAATAAACATGAGAGTAAGTGAGATGCTTAATCCTACTTTGCGTGAAGTGCCTGCAGAGGCCGAAGTAGTGAGTCACAAGTTGATGCTTAGAGCCGGTTTTATTCGGCGAGTTGCCGCCGGCATCTATACATATCTCCCCCTTGCTCTAAGGGTTATCAGGAAAATAGAACAAATAATCAGGGAAGAAATGGATGCTGCTGGCGGTCAGGAACTATTGCTCCCGATTGTCCAGCCGGCAGAAATATGGCGGGAAACCGGACGTTGGGATGTTTATGGACCGGAAATGTTTAGACTTAAAGATCGACATAATAGGGAATTTTGCTTAGGGCCTACCCATGAAGAATTGATCACTGATTTGGCGCAGGCTGAGATACGTTCTTACAAACAGCTCCCTATGCTTCTTTATCAAATCCAAAACAAATATCGGGATGAGAGAAGGCCCCGTTTTGGTTTAATGCGGGGACGGGAGTTTATAATGAAGGATCTCTATTCCTTTGATCGGGACCAGGAAGGAGCTAAGATCAGTTATCAGAAAATGTATGAAGCTTATGAACGAATTTTTTCTCGCTGTGGCTTAACCTTTCGGGCCGTGGAAGCCGATGCCGGGGCTATAGGAGGAAGCGGGGGAACCCATGAATTTATGGTTCTCGCAGAATCAGGCGAAGCCGGGATTGTCTACTGCACTGATTGCAGTTATGCAGCAAATGTGGAAAAAGCAGAATGCCAACCCCGTCCAGTTGCTGAAGAACCAGGGAGTTTTTCTGAAAATGAGTCTCTCAAAGAGGTCCATACCCCGGATATTAAAACAATCGAAGAAGTTGCTGAGTTTTTAGGTCTTCCGAAAACCTCATTAATTAAATCCTTAATGTATAAAGCAGATGATAAGTATTATTTGGTCTTAGTCCGCGGGGACCGGGAAGTGAATGAAGTCAAGATTAATAACGAATTAGGCCCCTTCATGAATTTAAGATTGGCCCTGCCCGAAGAAATAGAGGCCCTTCTTAATTGTGAACCGGGATTTGTTGGGCCCGTCGGTCTTCCAAAAGAAATTTTAATTGTTGCCGACCAGGAAGTGGCAAAAATGAAATCCGGGGCCTGTGGAGCGAATAAGAAGGATTTTCATTTAGTTAATGTGGTTTATGAACGGGATTTTAAACCTCATAGGGTTCTGGATTTACGGTTGGTTACTGCTGGGGAACCCTGTCCCCGTTGCTCTGGTTATCTTAAAGAAGCTCGAGGGATTGAAGTTGGTCAGGTCTTTAATTTAGGGACAACATATAGTGAAGCTTTAAAAGCGACTTTTCTCAATGAAAAAGGGGAAGAACAACCATGCTACATGGGCTGTTACGGGATTGGAGTAAGTAGGACAATGGCGGCGGCAATAGAACAAAACTTTGATGAAAATGGGATTATTTGGCCGCTATCCATAGCTCCTTACCATTGTATTGTTGTGCCGGTCACTTTAAAAAATCAAGAGGTTGTGCAGACAGCGGAGAACCTATATCAAGAATTAAAAGAATTGGGAGTGGAAGCTGTCTACGATGATCGCGACGAACGGGCCGGGGTAAAGTTTAAGGATGCAGACCTTGTGGGCTATCCTTTACGGATAACTCTTGGTTCCAAAACTTTGGCGGAAGGTAAAGTCGAGCTTTTTTACCGCCAGAGCGGGAAAGTAGAATTAATAGAAGTCACTAAAGTTTGCGAAAGGGTTAAAGAAATTGTTCAATCGGCCTTAAAAACCAAGGACTTATAAATTGGTTTTTTGGGAGGGTAGCTATTCACTGCTTGCGGGAGGATATATAGTGCTTAATACCGGCTCTAAGAATAGTGTCAAGTTATCAGAAGCTCCTTTCTTTAAGCGTTTTATCGCAGAACATGATCATAAAATAAGCGCTGCCGCAGATAAAATATTATTGGAACGGGTGGAGGTTCTTCCAAGCAAGAGGAGATGGATACTCCACTTTTCCTTGTTAGATTCAGTAGAAAAAGAAATCTTGGAATTTTTTGCTGATTCTTTAGAAGAATTTTTGCAGTCTGATATTAAGGTTGGTTTCCAAACGGATGCTGAAAAAAAACCAAAAACCACGGGGCTAAATCTGGAACAGTTATGCAGGGAGCACTGGGCGGAAATAGTTCGAGATCTGGGGGTGAAGGTGCCCTCGCTTAAAGGCTGGCTTTCAACTAGCGAGAGCATGTACGCTGTTCAGGAGGAAAACTTAACTATCAAGTTGCCCAGTGTTATGGCGCTAGAATATTGTCGCTTAAAACAAGAAAGCATTAAAAATTATTTTCAAGAAAACTATGGTTTGGAGATCAAGCTCTTTTGGGAAATAGATGAATCCGCTGATGAGGAGCCTGGTTTTGATCCGGAAAAAGAAGAACAAAGATATTTGCAAAGGATTCTAACGGCTAAGAAGTCTTCCAGCCAAGAAAACGTGCAAAATTCTGTTTTGCTCGGGAAAGATTTCAAAGGGGAATCTTGTGCACTTAAAGATATTCATGAAGAAGAGAAACAAATTATTGTCGAAGGGGAGGTCAGGGAATTGGAAAGCCGTCGTTTAAAAAGCGGCCGGCTTCTCATTTCCTTTGGCCTTACAGACAAAACCAATTCTATTTATTGTAAGATTTTCCGCGAAGAAAATGAATCAAGACTTCCCATAAATGTTGGGGATTGGTTAAGAGTAAGGGGGGCGGTTCAGTTTGATCGCTATACGACCGAACTCACTTTACACCCCAGAGATATTATAAAAATTCCGCCCAAAGTTAGAATGGACAAGGCCTTCCAAAAGAGAATCGAGCTTCACCTGCACACCAAAATGTCGGAAATGGATGGGGTATCCTCTGTTCAAAGCTTGATTAGTCGTGCTGCTGAGTGGGGGCACCAGGCGATTGCAATTACTGATCATGGCGTTGTCCAGGCTTTTCCGGAGGCAGCCGAAGCCGGGAAAGCGAATAATATTAAAGTTATCTTCGGTATGGAAGGGTATTTAATGGAGGAACAGCTGGAGGGCGAAAGTTCTCAAACCTCTTCTGGTTCTTTTTTTCACATTATTCTTCTGGCTAGAAATCGAACCGGTTTAAAAAATCTATATAAACTGGTTACTTATTCTCATCTCCGATATTTTTATCGACGGCCAAGAATTCCGAAATCTGTTTTGAATAAGCATCGCGAAGGATTGATCCTTGGTTCGGCATGTGAAGCCGGGGAACTGATCAGGGCGATAATAAGAGGAGCTACGGATGAGGAGATTAAAGAAATAGCTTCATATTACGATTATTTAGAAATCCAGCCGACCGGGAATAATATGTTTTTGGTACGGCGGGGGGATGTAAAAGACATTGGAGATCTTGAAAGAATAAACTGTAGAATTGTCAACCTGGGCAAAGAGCTTGGAATACCAGTTGTGGCTACCGGCGACGTCCATTTTTTAGACCCGGAGGACGAGGTTTTTCGTCGTATTCTGATGGCTGGCAAGGGTTATAGCGATGCTGATGAGCAAGCTCCTTTATATTTCAAAACTACAGAAGAGATGCTGGAGGAGTTTTCTTACCTGGGTGAGGACGCACAGGCCGTTGTGGTCGATAATCCGGTGTGGATTGCTAATCAAATAGAGGAATTAAAACCGTTTCCCGATGGGTTTTTTGAACCTAAAATTGAGGGCGCTGAGGATAGAATCAGGGAGATGGCTTGGAGCAAGGCCTACGACCTTTATGGCAATCCCTTGCCTAAAATTGTAGAGCAGGTGCTCCAAAAGGAATTAGAATCAATTATTGGTAACGGTTTTGCTGTACTCTATCTTATCGCTCATCTTTTGGTTCGCAAATCGAACGAGGACGGTTACCTAGTAGGTTCTCGCGGCTCAGTAGGGTCCTCGTTGGTGGCAACTTTAACTGGGATTACAGAAGTAAACCCCCTTCCGCCGCATTACCGATGCGCGAATCAAAACTGTCTTTATTCCGAATTTTATACGGACGGAAGTGTAGGTTCTGGAGCTGATTTGCCAGATAAACTTTGCCCGCGTTGTGGGAGGGAACTAGAAAAAGACGGTCATGACATCTGTTTTGAAACCTTTCTCGGTTTCGAAGGGGATAAAATACCGGATATTGATTTAAACTTTTCTGGCGAATATCAGCCCCGGGCTCATAAATATGCTGAAGAGATATTTGGGAAGGAAAATGTCTATCGGGCGGGCACGATTTCAACGGTTGCCGAAAAGACAGCTTTTGGTTTTGTAAAAAACTATTTAGAGGAGAGAAACATTCGCTGCAACCAAACAGAATTGAATAGACTTGTTGAAGGTTGCGCCGGGGTGAAAAGAACAACGGGCCAACACCCCGGAGGTCTTATGGTTGTTCCTAAAGAATGCGATATTTTTGATTTCTCTCCCTTGCAAAGACCGGCCAATGATACCGATTCAGAAATAACCACTACCCACTTTGATTACCGCTCAATATCTGGGCGTTTAGTAAAACTAGATATTCTCGGTCACGATGATCCGACCTCTCTAAAAATGCTTGAAGATTTAACAGGCGTTAAGGCTGATACAATTAGATTTGATGATCAAGAAACACTATCCTTATTCTCGGGGCCCGAGGCTTTAAAGGTCAGTCCTGAGGAGCTGGGAGTAAAGACAGGCACTCTTGGCATTCCTGAATTCGGAACAAAGTTTGTGAGACAGATGCTTGAGGAAACGAAACCCTCTAATTTCTCTCATCTGGTACGGATTTCGGGTCTTTCCCACGGGACTAATGTTTGGGTGGGCAATGCTCGGGATTTAATTTTGAATAAGACTGCCGATATCTCGCAGATTATTGCTTGCCGGGATGATATTATGGTCTATCTTATTCAGAAAGGTTTGGATCCAAAACATTCTTTTAAGATTATGGAACAGGTGCGCAAGGGTAAGGGTCTTAAACCAGAAGATGTGGAAGCTATGAAAAAACATGATGTTCCGGAGTGGTATATAAATTCCTGTCAGAAAATCAGCTATTTGTTTCCTAAGGCTCACGCTGTCGCATATGTAATGATGGCTTTTCGTATTGCTTGGTTTAAAATTAATTATCCCCAGGCTTTCTATGCTACTTTTTTTACGGTGCGGGTTGACGAATTTGACGCCGAGCTAATTTGCGGTGGATTGTCTCGGTGTCGACAGGCAATCAAAGAGATAGAGAGTAAAGGGAATAATGCTAGTCCAAAAGAAAAGAGTTTTTTGACTATTTTAGAACTGGCCGTTGAGATGTATTGCCGGGGCATAAAATTGCGGAAAGTTGACCTTTGGGAATCGGATTCCACACGATTTTTAATAACTGAGGACGGATTACTGCCGCCTTTTTCTGCCCTTCAAGGTATTGGAAGAACAGCGGCTGACAATATTGTAAAATTACGCGCTCAAGGGATGATTAAGTCTGTGGAAGACCTTCAAAGCCGGGGGAAAATCAGCAAAACAGTTCTCGAGGTGCTACAGACCCACGGCTGTTTTCATGGCCTTCCAGAAAAAAATCAGTTGAGTCTGTTTTAAATTTTGTGTATATTGCAGAGTAGAAAAGTTTATGATATATTGGGATAAGAAATTATTCAGAAGCAAGTTTTTAGCTAGAGTGGGGACTGCCCACTCTTTAATTTAGTGTACCGAAAAAAATGGTTGTTCGGTAAAAACTAACAGTGAGCTTTTCAATTCAAGGTCTGGGTGCAATAGAAAGGAAAGACAAATGGGTAAAACTATTATAGATAAGGTCAAAAAATTAGCTGAGCCTAGGGTTTCCGAACTTGGTCTTGAGCTTGTGGATGTAGAGTATACTAAGGAAGGTGCGCATTGGTATTTAAGATTATTTATCGATAAGGACGGCGGGGTAGACGTTGATGATTGTGCTCTAGTCAGCCACAAGATTAGCGAGATACTTGATCGCGAGAACCCTATCCCCCAAGCCTATATGTTGGAAGTATCTTCTCCGGGGGTGGAAAGACCGCTGACAAGTAAAGAAGATTACGAAAAATATAAGGGAGAACTGGTTAGTATTTATTCAACGAAGCCTTACCGAGGCTATACTTGTTTTACCGGCTACCTTAAAGGATTGGAAGGGGAACGAGTGGTTTTGGAGTATGAGGGACAGAGAATAGATATCCCTTATGACCTTGTGGAAAAAGCTCATTTGACATTCGAGTTTTAATTAAACGGTGAGGGGGAATTTAAGCAGATGAACATGGAGTTCATTGAAGCTATTCACGAATTAGAAAAGGAGAAGGGCATTTCCGCCGATATTTTATTTGAGGCCATAGAGGCGGCTCTTATCTCGGCGTATAAAAAGAATTTTTCTTCTTTACAAAATGTTAGGATTCATATAGAGCGTCTTACCGGGGAGATCAAGGTTTATGCTCGGAAAAGTATTGTGGAGAAAGTTGAGGACCCGCGGCTTCAAATATCCTTAGAAGAGGCGAGAAAAATTAACCCTAATTTTGAGTATGACGATATTGTTGAGTTTGAGGTTACCCCGCGGGAATTTGGGCGCATTGCAGCCCAGACGGCTAAACAAGTTGTGGTGCAAAGAATTCGGGAAGCAGAACGGGGATTGATTTATGACGAGTTCATCAATAAGGAAGGGGACATCGTCACCGGGATAGTACAGCGCTATGAACAACGTAATGTAGTTATAGACCTGGGGAAAGTCGAAGCCCTATTACCCGCTTCGGAGCAAATCCCCGGCGAAACCTATCAGCCTTTTGAAAGAATAAAAACCTTTGTTGTCGAAGTAAAGAAGACGACAAAGGGACCTCAGATCCTTCTCTCTCGTACACACCCGGGGTTGATAAAAAGATTGTTTGAATTGGAAGTTCCCGAAATCCATGACGGCATCGTCGAAATCAAGGCTGTAGCTCGGGAAGCTGGAGCCCGATCGAAAATTGCCGTTTATTCGAAGGATAAGAATGTCGATCCAGTGGGAGCTTGCGTTGGTCCTCGGGGTAGCCGGGTCCAAAATATAGTCAATGAATTAAAAGGCGAAAAGATGGATATCATTAACTGGTCTGAAGATCCGGTGGAGTTTGTTTCTAATGCTTTATCCCCTGCTAAGGTTTTAGGAGTTTTTCCGAAGGAAGAAGATAAAATGACTTTAGTTGTTGTGCCAGATTATCAGCTTTCCCTGGCTATAGGGAAAGAAGGGCAAAATGCTCGTTTAGCGGCTAAACTTACCGGTTGGAAAATAGATATTAAAAGCGAAACTCAAGCTCTTGATCAAAACTTGATTATTTCCGAGCCTTATTATGGATATGACGAAGATGAACAGTTCAGCGATGATGGCGAGTATTACGATGAATATGATGTTTCTTCAGAAGAAGAATATTTAGAATACGAGGAACACTCGGAAGAGGAATATTCCGATGAAGATAAAGAATACGTAGATGACGAGTATGTGGAATATAACGATGAGGAATATTTTGAAGAAGAGTATGCTGACGACGAAGAACACGACGAAGAATATGTTGACGAAGAATTCGATGAAGAGTATGCTGACGACGAAGAATACGACGAAGAATATGTCGAGGAAGAGGACTTTGAGGAAGAAGATTTAGAATATGAAACAAGTATGGAACAAGTAGAAGATTCTCAGTAATATAATGATAGGGAGGATCAATATCTCCCGAGGGAAAGCGAAAAAAAAGGTTACTCGGGATAGGCGTGTTTCTACTAGCAACACAAATAGGAAGGTGACCGAATGAAGGTACGCAAAGTTCCGCTACGGATGTGTATAGGATGCCAGGAAATGAAACCTAAAAAGGAATTGTTGCGAATAGTGAAAACTGCCGAAGGAATCTTAGAATACGACCCTACATCAAAAAAAAATGGCCGGGGTGCTTACTTATGTTTTAACCCCGATTGTCTTAGTAAAGCCGTAAAAAACCGTAGATTTGAAAAAGCTTTTCAAATTAAACCTCCAGAAGAATTATTGGGTGAATTGGAAAGGCAGATGAATCGTTTTGAAACCAAGAATAGCTTCTCTGATAGGAATAGCTAGAAAAGCTGGGAAAGTTTATTCTGGGGAATCTCAGGTCGAGGCTTTACTTAAAAAGAAACAAGGAACCCTGCTCATTATCGCTGAGGATTGTCCAGGCGCCTTTACGAAATTTTCTCGCTGGGCACAGGATCTAGGCATACCGGTAATTAGGACCGGTAGCAAACTTCAATTAGGTTCATCAATCGGTCTTTCTCCACGCTCAACAATTCTTATCGACGACCAGGGGTTTACAAAAGCAATACTTAAGGAGTGGGAACAGACCTAACGATTGAATAAGGGACAAAAGTGCTTGCTTATAAACGGGACAGAGATGTCCTCAATTATAAAGTAAGGAGTTGAAGATATTATTTATTCTCGTTTTTTTGGGGGGGTAATATGAGTACAATCCGAATACATGAATTAGCCAAGGAACTAAATATAACTAGTAGGGATCTCATTGCAACTTTAAAAACCATAGGTATTAATGTAAAAAACCATTTAAGTGTGATTAATGCAGAAGAGATAGCAAGAGTTAGAAAGGCTTTGGAAGAAAAGCAAATGAAGGAAAAACCTAGTGATGTAGACGATGATCTCTCCGATTTTAGGACGCCTTCTAAGGGCGTAGAGGCTGAAAAAATTGGTAAAAATACAGTCGAAGCCAATATAAAGCCCCCAGAAAACCGGGAGGTAGTTGAAAAAGAACAAAAAGCCACACCGAGCCCTCGACAAAGTGAGGCTAAACCTTCTGCGCCAAGACGTTCTGGGCAGGGAGGAGATTCACCTGAAAAACGGACTTCACAGGGCTCAAAAGTTGCTAAAACGCCGACAGCTAAGCGTTCCGAAAATCGACCGGAAGGGCTGCAAGCCCCTTCTAAAAAACCTCAAGGTCAAACTCCCCCCGAACAACGGAAAACTCAAAAGCCCGGGGAAGCAAAACCCGAGGGAATGAAAAGACAGAGACCAGATACCGAGCGAAGACCTAGGCCTTCGGGAGATAAAACACCAGCGAATAGGCCCGGGGGAGATTTACGTCAATCCGGACGTCTTCCTAGTGAAGGTAAGAGGCCAGCCCGTCCTCATTCAGAAGGTAGAAGACCCCAAGGGCGGTCAGAAAATAAAAAGGCGCCTCAAATGCAAAGAATTAAGATTGAGGGTAAATCTGTCGAGCTCACTGTCGCTGAGCAGCCGGTTAAACGGCAACCGCCTGAAAAGAAAAAAGCGCTTGAAAACAGAGGTCCGGCTTTCAGTAAAAAAAGAGAACCCGAAAAAGCTATATCTAAATTAAGAAGAAATGAAAAGGCTAAAACCAAGGCTAAAGAAAAGAAAGACACGGGACCTAAACATATAGTTATTCCCGAAAGTCTAACGGTACAAGAACTGGCTCAAAGAATGAGCAGAAAAGTCGGGGAAGTTATAAAAGAACTGATGAAACTTGGGGTAATGGCAACGATTAATCAGGAAATCGATTCTGACACGGCGGAGATAGTCGCCAATGAAATGGGAGTAACGGTTGAAGTTAAGATTGAGAAACCTCTTACCATTATTGAGGAAGTTGAAGATAATCCTTCGGATTTAAAACCCCGCCCTCCTGTAGTGACGGTTATGGGTCATGTAGATCATGGAAAAACATCATTGCTTGATGCCATTCGTTCGTCGAATGTTACGGCTTCTGAAGCCGGCGGTATCACTCAGCATATTGGCGCCTACCAGGTGGAAATCCGAAATCAAAAAATTACCTTTTTAGATACACCCGGCCACGAAGCTTTTACATCTATGAGAGCTCGGGGAGCGCAAGTAACTGACGTCGCAGTTTTGGTAGTTGCCGGTGATGACGGGGTTATGCCGCAAACCGTTGAAGCGATTAACCATGCCAAAGCTGCTGATATTCCAATAATTGTTGCCATTAATAAAATTGATAAGAAAGAAGCTAATCCGGAGAAAATCAAGCAAGAATTGACTGAGTACGGATTGGTTGTTGAAGAGTGGGGTGGAGATACAATTGCTGTTCCTGTATCGGCAAAGACCCGAACCAATATCGAAACACTCTTAGAGATGATCCTGTTGGTTGCGGAAATGAGAGAACTTAAAGCCAACCCCAACAGAAAAGCCTCCGGTACCGTTATTGAAGCCAAGCTGGATAAGGGCAGGGGGCCGGTCGTAACGGTCTTGATAAGCAAAGGGACTTTAAATGTAGGAGATGTAATTATAGCTGGGCATTCCTTTGGGCGTATTCGAGCTATGGTAGACGACAAAGGGCGGCGAGTAAAAAAAGCCGGTCCTTCTATGCCCGTTGAAGTCCAAGGATTATCAGAAGTTCCCCAAGCGGGAGAAATTTTCAATGTTGTAGACGATGAAAAAATGGCCCGTGCTATTGCTGAAGCGCGAATGGAAGAGAGAAAGGCCGAGGAAGTAAAACAAAAATCAAAAATTAGCCTCGATGATTTATTTGAAAAAATAAAGGACGGAGAGGTAAAAGAGCTGAATATTATTATCAAAGCCGATGTGCAAGGTTCTGTGGAAGCTCTTAAACAATCTCTAATGCAACTTAGCACCGAAGAAGTAAGAGTTAATATAATCCATGGCGGGGTCGGAGCAATAAGTGAATCTGACGTTATGTTGGCCGCGGCTTCAAACGCTATTATTATTGGTTTTAATATTCGCCACGATTCTAACACTAAGGCTACAGCAGAAATTGAAGAAGTAGATATTCGGCTTTATCGCGTAATTTATGATGCTATAGATGATATTAAGGCAGCTATGGAAGGATTGTTAGAACCGGATTACAAGGAAGTAATAAGCGGAAGAGCGGAAGTACGTCAGATATTTAAGGTTCCCAAAGTGGGGACAGTAGCTGGTTGCTATGTAACGGAAGGGAAAATAACCCGTTCTTCTAAAGTTCGAGTTATTCGGGACGGGGTTGTAATTTTTGAAAACGATATTGAATCTCTTAAGCGTTTTAAAGATGATGTTAAGGAAGTCTCAGAGGGGTACGAATGCGGTATCGGAGTTAAGAACTTTAACGACATCAAAGAAAATGATATTTTAGAAGCCTTTTTTATGGAGGAAGTAAAAAGGGAGCTCTAATAAGCATTGGAGGGAATCCTAATGGTTAAGCATAGAGCTTTCCGTCTCGCAGAAGCTATTAAGATTGAGGTCTCGAGGATAATAAGAGAAGAAATAAAAGATCCTAGATTAGGTTTTGTGACCGTAACCGCCGTCGAAGTAACTGATGATTTAAGACATGCAAAAATATTTGTAAGCATTATGGGAGACAAAGCAGAAATAAAAAAGAATATGGATGTCTTAACCAAAGCTTCCAGTTATGTTCGCAGTGAATTAGGGAAAAATATACGGGTTCGTTACGTACCAGAAATAGTTTTTAAACATGATCAATCAATTGAACACGGTGTCTATATTTCGAAATTATTGCGCGACGTGGGAGTGGATGGTGAAAACGATGAGGGAGAGAACAGCTAGGGAAGATATTGAAAAAAAACAATTATTTTCCATAATAAAAAAAGTGCCTGAAGCGGCACTTTTCTCCCATGATTTCCCGGATGGGGATTGTCTAGGATCTATGCTGGCTTTAGGCTTGGCTCTAGAAGGTATGGGAAAAAAAGTTTGCTACTATAACGCAGGTCCCTTTCCGAAAAATTTAAAATTTTTGCCAGGGTTCGAGAAAATTTCGTCTACTATAAAAGAAAAATTACCCGAAACCTTGATTTATATTGACTGCGCGGACCAGGGAAGAACGGCTGGTATTATTGGCCTCGAAGATCTTGTGGTGGATAAGCAGGTTATAAATATTGATCACCATGTCTCTAATGATTATTTTGGGTCCTTAAATTGGGTTGATTCCGAAGCGGCAGCAACCGGGGAAATGATATTCGCTTTACTTAAGGAACTAGGGGTCAGGATCTCTGAGGAGATTGCGACCAATTTATATTCGGCAATTATTACTGATACGGGAAGATTCAGTTATAGCAATACTAATCCTGGAAGTTTTAAGATCGCGGCTGAACTAGTAGAAACGGGAATAGACCTTGTAAAAATAAATAATATCCTGTTTGAACAGAAAACTCTTCCTCAAATAAGGCTTCTCCACAAAGCGCTTTCCAATTTGAGACTGAATCAGGAAGGCAGTATCGCCTTAATAACCCTTTCGCAAAAGGATTTTAGCGAGATAGGTGCCGATGAAAACGCAAGTGAGGGACTGGTGAATTACGCCCGCAATATTGAAAATGTAGAAGCAGCAGTGCTGTTTAAAGAGTTAGAAGGAAACCAAATAAAAGTCAGCTTTCGCTCTAATTCCTGGCTGGATGTGAATAAAATTGCGGTAGAGTTTGGAGGCGGTGGACATATCAGAGCTTCAGGTTGCACTATTAACGCTCCCTTAGCTGAAGCGGTTGAGATTGTTGTTTCTACACTAGAGGAGGCTTTAAAACTTGGACGGAATCATTAATGTACTCAAACCGATAGGCATGACTTCTGCTGATGTGGTAAGGTGGATGCGTAGAAAAATTCGTTCGGCTAAAGTCGGTCATATTGGAACTTTGGATCCCGGCGCGACCGGGGTTTTGCCTATTTGTTTGGGAACGGCTACCAGGTTAGCAGAGTATTATTCCGACCAAGATAAGTTGTACCGAGCAGAAATTACTTTTGGTATAATTACTGATACCCAAGACGCTTTTGGTAGAGAAATTACAAAGGCGAGTCCTAAGGTTTCAAAAGCGGATTTTGAAAAAATTATTGAGGATTTTATAGGAGAAATAGATCAGGTTCCGCCAATGCATTCGGCAGTGAAGAAAGATGGCAAACGGCTCTACGAGTATGCTCGTCGCGGCCTGGAAGTAAGTAGAACCAAAAGGCGGATCCGGATAGAAAAGATAGAACTTATCCATTGGCAGGGAGGTGATTTTCCAAAAGCACTCTTTGATATTAAATGTTCGAAAGGAACCTATGTCCGGACTCTATGTCATGACATAGGGGGAAGATTGGGATGCGGAGCGCATATGTCTTTTTTGTTAAGACTTCAATCCGGGCGCTTTTCTCTAGATTCGACTTATACGTTGGAAGAAATCGAAGACCTAATAAAAAACGGGGATTTCAGTTTTGTTGTAAATCAGGAGTGGGGCCTTACTCTCCCACGGGTAAAAATTCCGCCTGACCGCTTAAAAGCCTTTAAAAATGGGCTTTCAACCGTGAACACCAGAGTGGAAGGAAAGGTTTTGGGAAATAGGGAACCGGTTCAAGTTTTTTGCGAAGATGTATTTTTAGGTATCGGTATTTGGGAAAATGGTTGTCTTAAACCCTGTAAGGTCTTAGGCTGAGGAGCTAAGAGGAGGTAAGAGATAAGATTGGAAATTAGCAAGTTTAAGCCCGGGCATGTCTATGAGCCAACGGTCGTTGCTTTAGGTAATTTCGATGGGGTTCATCTTGGTCATCGTAAGCTTTTAGAGTGGGCTTTGGAAAAATCGAGATCCGAGAATCTGAAACTGTCCGTTCTACTTTTTTGTCCTCATCCACTAAAGGTTCTTTACCCAGAGAGGAAATTAAATTTACTTACCAGTTATGAAGAACGCCTAGAAATTTTTGAACAAATAGGAGTGGACAAGGTCCTTTTATTTCCTTTCACGTCTGAATTTGCAACTACTTCCCCAGAGGCGTTTGTCCGGGAGGTATTGTTAAAAATAGGTACTGTTCATGTCTTTGTTGGCTTTGACTATACTTTCGGCTACCAAGGAAAAGGTAATCCTGAAGTGCTTAAAGTCCTAGCCAAACAGTATGGTTTTGGTCTCAGTGTGCTTGAAGCCCAAAAAGTGAACAACAAGCTTATCTCTTCTTCAGAAATAAGGAAACATTTGCTTAACGGAGATATTTCCCAGGCTAAGGAATTGATGGGGAGCTCTCCTAAAATTGTCGGTAAAGTGATCCCGGGGGATAAAAGGGGTCGTTCGTTGGGTTTCCCAACAGCGAACATCCAAGTAGGAGAGGATTCACTAATTCCCAAAAACGGTGTTTATGCTGTAAAAACCATTATTGACGGTCAGGAATATAAAGGGATGTTGAATATAGGTCTCTGTTCGACTTTTAAAGATCTTCCTGAGAGATCAATAGAGGTAAACTTCTTTGATTATCAGGGTAACCTATACGATAGAAAACTCAGCATTTCACTTGAGGCTAGATTGCGGGATGAAAAAAAATTTAAAGGGGTTGAGGAGATAATTTCTCAGCTCTATAAAGACAAACAAAAGGCCCTTACTCTTCTGAACAGTATGAAATGATGAAAAACTTTACAAATTCGCTCTAATAAGTTAAACTTACCAAGAAACCGCTACTAGGTTTAAGCGATCCTCCGACGCTTTACTTGGTAGCTGGTGTTTAAAAAATTATGGAGGTGCGTATTAAAATGCTTACACCAGAGAGAAAAAAAGAGATTATTGCTAAGTTCCAAAAACACGAAGGGGATACTGGTTCACCGGAAGTTCAAATCGCTCTTTTAACAACTAGAATTAATGAATTAACGGAACATTTTAAAGTTCATAAAAAGGACCACCATTCCCGTCGGGGTTTGTTAAAGTTGGTTGGTAAGCGTCGGGCCCTATTAAACTATTTAATGAAAACTGATTTTAACCGGTATCGTGAAATTATCACCGAACTTGGTTTACGGCGTTAAAGAAACGTTTTGGAACTACCTGGGCATTGTTTACGACAGTTAACAGGAGCGAATTTTCTCGCTCCTTGCTTGTTTATAACCTTACGGTTATTTTTCCGTTAAGTAAGGAGATAATACAGAAGATAATAAATAACTATCCAATTGTTCCAAGTAAGGATATAAACTTAATAAAGGAGGTATTATAATGACCCAAAATGTATTAGAACGTTCGCTTATAGTGAGCGGCAGAAAGCTTTCTTTTGAAACCGGCTCCATTGCTCGTCAAGCTGGGGGAGCGATTTACCTTAGATATGGGGATACAGTAGTTGGCGCATTTGCCACCGCCAGCTCTGAACCAAGGGAAGGAATAGATTTTTTTCCATTAACAGTTGATTTCGATGAAAGGTTTTATGCTGTCGGAAAAATCCCGGGAGGGTTCATAAAAAGAGAAGGGCGTCCTAGCGAAAAAGCGACTCTTACTGCTAGATTAATTGACAGGCCTATTAGACCTCTTTTCCCGAAGGGATTTAGAAATGATGTCCAAGTGGCAGCCATGGTTTGGTCCGTTGATCAGGACTGCGCACCGGATGTTACGGCAATAAATGCCGCTTCCGCAGCTTTAACCATTTCCGATATTCCTTTCGAAGGCCCGATCGGTGCTGTTATAGTGGGTCTAGTTGACGGTGAATTTGTTATCAACCCCACAGTTGAACAAACTGAAGCGAGTCAAATGTATTTATACGTTGCTGGCACGAAGGATGCGGTAATGATGGTGGAAGCTGAGGCCAAAGAAGTGCCAGAAAAGCAAATGTTAGAGGCAATTATGTTTGGCCACGAAGAGATAAAAAAAATAGCGGCTTTCATTGAGGAATTTAGGGAGGAAGCTTTAAAATTAGGGCTTGCTAAACCTAAAAGGGAAGTAGAACTCGTAGAAATTGATCCGGAACTTTATGAAAAAGTAAAAACCTGGGCTTATGACAAACTTGATAAAGCTATTCGCCTGGAAGAAAAACAAGCGCGGCAGGAAGCTATTGATTCAGTGAAACAAGAAGGTTTAGAATTCTTTGCTGAGGAATTTCCGGAGCAATTGGACGATGTTACAAAAGTTATGGATGAGCTCGTTCATAAAATTGTTCGCCGCTTGATTACAGTTGAGCATATTAGACCCGATGGACGAGCCTTGGATGAAATTAGACCCATCAGTATTGAAGTGGGTCGTTTACCGCGAACCCATGGTAGCGCTTTATTTACACGAGGACAAACCCAGGTCCTAAATGTAACCACTTTAGGCGCTGTAGGCGATGAACAAATTATTGACGGCTTGGGCTTAGAAGAATCTAAAAGGTATATGCATCATTACAACTTTCCCCCTTATAGCGTGGGTGAAGTGCTGCCTATGCGGGGGCCGGGAAGAAGGGAGATCGGGCACGGGGCGTTAGCAGAAAAAGCTGTTTTGCCGGTAATCCCCAGTGAGGAAGAGTTCCCGTATACTTTAAGACTTGTTTCCGAAGTATTAGAATCCAATGGCTCAAGCTCTATGGCTTCTGTTTGTGGGAGCACCTTGTCCTTAATGGATGCCGGAGTGCCTATTAAAGCCCCTGTTGCTGGAATTGCTATGGGCTTGATTAAAGAGGATGACAAAATCGCAATTCTAACTGATATCCAGGGTATAGAGGATCATGATGGAGATATGGATTTCAAAGTAGCTGGTACCCCTACCGGAGTGACTGCTTTACAAATGGATATTAAGATCAAAGGGGTCGGCAGGGAAATTCTAGAGAAAGCGTTGGAACAGGCCAAGAAAGGTCGGGATTTTATTCTTAAGAAAATGCTGGAAGTAATTCCGGAACCGAGAAAAGAGATCTCTCCTTATGCTCCCAGAATGATTACCTTTACAATCAACCCGGATAAGATTAGAGATGTTATCGGTGCTGGCGGCAAAATAATTAAAAAGATTGTGGATGAAACTGGCGCCAAAATTGATATCGAAGATGATGGTCGAGTCTTTATTGCTGCGGTCGATGCTGAAGCAGGAGAGCGGGCGGCAAACATTATTCAGGCCTTAGTTCAAGAAGTTCAAATCGGTAAAATCTATAAAGGCAAAGTGGTGCGGATTATGGATTTCGGCGCTTTTGTGGAAGTAATTCCGGGAGTGTTGGGTTTACCGGGCAAGGACGGGTTAGTCCATATTTCTCAGTTAGATCATAACCGAGTAGCAAGAGTTGAGGATGTAGTAAGAGTCGGAGATGAAATTATGGTTAAAGCTACGGGAATTGATAAACAGGGTCGCTTGAATTTATCCCGTAAGGAAGCTTTAGGGGCTAGAAAGTAAAAAGCCATAGGGTTTTATACTGAACAATAAT
>JBMNOZ010000001.1:0-144823 GCA_050943335.1 Desulfitobacteriia bacterium
CTCCGTAAACCAGAAAATTATGCCAAGTCCCGATTCGATTAATTGGCGGAAATATCCTTCAATACCGACATATATTTTGGTCAAAATCCCAAGTGTTGCCGACATATAATTTGGGCTTTAACAAAAAATTTGAAAAAATAGCACAAATCCTGTCTTTTTGAGAAGGAATTTTTTCACCACTGTCGAAAGTAGTAATATTTACACTAGGACCAATTTCCTATAATAGAACATCCCCTATAATAGGACTAATTTACTGTAAATGATTGGCATCTAAAGATCGAGCGATATAGCGCGCGGAAAAAAGGAAGAAAGACAATGGTGAATATTTTAACTGAGAATATTAACTATTTTAACAGAATCTGCCGGATGGCCAATGAGGAAACCGGGTACGAGACCTTTATTTGCGCTTCTGATGGGGAAATAGTGGCGGCCAGTCCTGAGTATTGGCAGGATAGTTTCTATATATATACAAATCTAAGTAAAGAAGTATGCGAATTTGTAGTGGCTAAAACTCAATTTAAGGATCAAAATATCCAAAGCAGGAACAATATCCGAGGTTATCTTAATCCTTTAATTATTGATGATGAGTTGCTCGGGGCGGTGGTTATGGTCGGCGAACCGAGAAAGGTAAAACCGGTAGTCAGAATAATAATGAGGATGATTGTTTCTGAAATAAAGGAAAGAATTGAAGAAGGAGAAAGAAATAAGATTCTTTGTAAGCTTCAGGCTCTGAGTACAAAAACACTGGACAATCCCTTGGACGAGGACGTTTTTCAAGAATTTGTTAACGATTTGAAGTCTATTTCTGGAGCCAGGTTTGTATTTCTAGATTTGTATGATCAGGAAAAGGGAACCTTAACTTTTGCCGCTATTGCTGGTGATACTGACGATATTCGTAAGTGTAATGAAATTTGGGGTTTTCAATTGCTAGGAAGCAAAATGGGCCATTGCAAATTGCTTATAGATAGACTCAAAAACAAAAATAAAGTCTTTTTTGCAAATTTTTTCGATTTTGCCGAAGGCGTTGTCCCTGAAAAAGTGGCCCGTCAGTTATATGAGACTTTCAAATTTGGTGAAGTATATCTCTTTAAGATCTCTTATCAGGATCGAGTGATCGGAAATTTTACCCTTAAAATGCCCGAGAGAAAAAGTCTTGCCAACCCGGTTTTAGTTGAATTATATGCTTCTTGGGTCGGACAATTACTAATCAGGGCTGACGTAGAGAAGTCATTGTCAATCAGCCAAGAAGATCATAGAGAAACTTTAACCATCCTCGACTCCTTTTGGGAAAACAGCCCCAACCCCATCGCTATTTTTAATCACCGAGGGGATATTATCCGGGCTTCTAACTCTTATGCTGATTTACACGGTTTAACGCTGTCCGAACTGGAGGGGACAAATATTTTAAATCTTTACGATAAATCAGAGGCTAAAACCCTTCTAAAAGAGATTAAATTAGTAAGGACGGAAAATAAGACAAAGAAATATAAGACTTGTAAGGAGCTGTCTCCAGGCGAGAAAACCCATTATATTTACTGGCTGTTTCCTGTAGCTGATGACAAAACAAATATTTCCTTGGTAGGAATGATGATTTTTGATATTATCGACCGGAAAAAAGCAGAAGAGAAGCTTAATTATTTAATCTATAACGATAATCTTACCAATATAAACAACCGGGCCTTTTATGAGAAAAAGATAAAAGATTTACGAAGGAAAGATGATTATCCTCTTACTGTAATGTATTTAGATCTGGATTGCTTAAAAATTGTTAACGATGCTTTGGGGCATAGTGCCGGGGACCAATTATTAAGAAGTTTTGCCCAAATTTTAAAAAAATCTTTGCGCAAATCGGATCTACTGGCGAGGGTAGGTGGGGATGAGTTTGTGGTTTTAATGCCTAAAACAAATAATAAAGAGCCCCAGGAGATTGAAAAACGAGTTAAAGAAAATATTGAAGTGTATAATCAAAGCGGAAATATCCCTTTAGCCTATTCCTTGGGCATAGCTACCGCAGTTCAACCCGAAAGCATAAAATTGGCTTTACAAAAAGCGGATGAACAGATGTACCGCCATAAAATTGCCCAAAAGGATAAGAGTCAAAATAGACTTTTGGATTTTGTAATGGCTTCTATGGCTCGAAAAAATAAATTAATGTCGGGTCATAATTTAAGGGTGCAGGAAATGTGTTTAAAATTGGGGAAAAGAATAAATCTCAGTTCTAAGGTCCTGGCTAATTTAAAACTTTTTGCCCAGTTCCACGATTTGGGAAAAATTGGGATACCGGATCATATTTTAGCTAAGAAAGAACCTCTTACGAAAGAAGAATGGGAGATTGTTTGTTACCATCTGGACAAGGGTTATAGAATTGCAATGATTTCCCCCGCTCTTTCCGAAATTGCGGATTTAATTTATAAAAGGAATGAACATTGGGATGGTGGGGGTTCTCCCCTTGGCTTAAAGGCGGAGGAAATACCTTTGGAATGCCGGATTTTAGCAGTGGTAGATACTTACGACAATTTGATTGAAAATAGACACGAAGGAATAAGGACAAAAGCAGAGGCCATTGCGGAACTGGAAAGAGATGCTGGTCGGAAGTTTGATCCGGAAATCGTGAAGGAATTTGTTAATATGATTCGTTAATTCTAAGATTTCAAGTTTTTTGCAGGGGTTTACTTTAAGGTAGGCCTGATTTTTATGAAAGGACATCGTTTGAAACGGTGTCCTTTCTTTTCATGAATTATAAGGAGTGAAATGAAAAATAATATAGCACAGAATAGGAGGATGGTAATGGACAAATTTTTACGAAGTTTTCTGGCTGGAGTCTTAGGCGGAATAGCGATGAATATCTGGAGTGTAATCGTTTATTATATTTTGAAGATCTCTAAAATGCGCTTTTTAGATTGGATGGCCATAGTTTTATACGGGCATATGCCTCATACTAATTTAGAAGCGATCTATGCTTTACCTATTCAAATCGGTTTTTGCGGAGGACTTGGGGTGGTAATGTTTTATTTCTTTAAAGCTTTCGGCTATAAGCATTTTTTAATTAAAAGCATGATTTTCGGACTTGGAATTTCCGTTATTCTCTATGCCATACTAGCCTTGTTCCATGCGCCGGGAATGTTTGTTCTCGCTCTGCCCACCGTGTTTTCCAACCATATCGGAGCTTTGATCTGGGGGGTTATAACCGGCTTTTATTTACGAGCTATAAAAAGCGAGTTCACTTAAAGAAAGGAAGGAACAAGTTGATTCTCTTGTCTTAAAGAATAAAATACTATAGAATTAAACTTGTTGTTAGCTTAGATTAGAAAGGAAAAAGAGATAAATTGCGAATAGATTTTACCACCACTTTATACCTATTGCCGGGTATTATTATCGGTTTTACTTTTCACGAATTTGCTCATGCCAAAACTGCTGTTTTACTTGGCGACGACACACCCCGTCTCCAAGGGCGAACCTCGTTAAACCCTTTGGTACATATAGATATCATCGGTTTTATCCTGATTTTGATCGCCGGTTTTGGTTGGGCAAAACCAGTTCAAATCAATCCCCTAAATTTTAAAAAGAAGAGAAGAGATGATATTTTAGTTTCGATCGCTGGGCCCCTTATGAACATTTTTTTAGCCTGTGTATTCTTATTGCTGGCTAGAATTGCCTATAGCATGCCTTTAAATATTTTCGAGCCTGCGACGTACAGCATTTTAGTGAATATTTTTCAATACGGAGCGTATATCAATGTCGTTCTATGTGTCTTTAATTTATTGCCCATCCCACCCTTAGATGGCTCCCATATACTATTTGGCTTAATAAATTTAAAAAACACTAAACTTTTCTACCAATTCTCGCGGTATGGAATATTTGTTCTCCTCGCTTTGATTATCACCAATTTACTGCATAAAATTATAATTCCCCCAATCTATATTATCTTCAATTTTTTGAGCGGGATTTTTTTCTAGACAGTTGGAACGCAATTGTGATACAATTAACATGCTGACCCTAAAGATTTACCTCTAAAGGGAAAAGCTAAAATTTTATTGTTACTGACGCTGAATACGGGGTTATAAGGCGAAAGGTAAAACAATAACAATTTATGTTGTTTACAAATCAGCGCCTTAAGGGCGCTTTTTAATTTAAAACCTTCCAAGGAGGAATGAACAGTGGAAACAAGGGTAGCATTAATCGGAATCATTGTGGAGGATAAGAGTTCTGTAGAAAAGCTTAATGAACTCTTGCATACCTATGGGCAGTATATCATCGGTAGAATGGGCCTCCCTTACCGGGAAAGAGGGATCAATATTATCAGTATTGCTATCGATGCTCCGCAAGATATTATTAGCGCCCTTTCTGGTAAACTCGGGAAACTTCCGGGGGTTACTACCAAAACGGCCTATTCAAAAATAACCACGCAAGTGAATCAATAAAAACCTTTATATAAAAATTTTACTGAAGGGAAAGAAAAATCTGACCCGTTTAAGAAAGGAATGGTTAAGATGTACAATCCTAGGTCTACTAAAGCCCAAGAGTTCATTTCTCACCGGGAAGTATTGGAGACCCTTAATTATGCCCGGGAAAACAGAAACAATAGGGGCTTAATAAGGGAGATCCTTGAGAAAGCTAAGCAGTGCCAGGGACTTTCTCACCGGGAGGCTTCAGTTTTACTGGAATGCGAGTTGCCGGAGGAAAACGAGCAAATTTATGCTTTGGCAGAACAAATTAAAAAAGATTATTACGGAAACCGCATTGTCCTTTTTGCTCCCCTTTATCTTTCCAATCACTGCGTCAACGGCTGTGTCTACTGCCCTTACCAGGCTGGCAACAAGCGGATGCCCCGTAAAAAAATGACCATGGAAGAGCTTAAAAGGGAAGTAATTGCTCTTCAGGATATGGGGCATAAACGATTAGCTTTAGAGGCCGGGGAAGATCCCATTAATAATCCCTTGGAGTATATTTTAGAAAGCATCGAGACTATTTACGGTATTAAACATCGTAAGGGCGCTATTCGCCGCGTAAACGTCAATATTGCAGCCACATCGGTTGAAAATTACAGAAGACTAAAAGAAGCAGGAATCGGGACTTATATCCTTTTCCAGGAAACTTATCATCAGGAAAGTTACGAGAAATTGCATCCTACAGGACCCAAGCACGATTACGCTTTTCACACGGAAGCCATGGATAGGGCAATGCAGGGCGGTATTGACGATGTCGGGCTGGGAGTGTTATTCGGCTTGGAGTCCTACCGCTATGAATTTGCGGCTTTATTGATGCATGCTGAGCATCTCGAGGCTGCCTTTGGGGTGGGACCGCATACCATAAGCGTTCCGAGGGTTCGACCGGCCGAGGCCATTGATCCTACGGCATTTTCCCAGGGGATAAGCGATGATATCTTTGCCAAAATTGTAGCTTGCCTGCGGATCTCAGTGCCTTATACAGGCCTTATAGTCTCCACCAGGGAAAATCAAGCTTGCAGGGAACGAGTGCTCCGTTTAGGAGTTTCCCAAATCAGTGGCGGTTCGAAAACAAGTGTGGGCGGTTATGACCAGTCAGAAAGTGAGGATGAAAGTTCCAAACAATTTGAAATCTACGATCATAGAACTTTGGATGAAATCATTAAGTGGCTAATGGAACTCGGTCACCTTCCCAGCTTTTGCACGGCCTGCTACAGGGAGGAGCGAACCGGGGATAGGTTTATGGATTTATGCAAAAAAAAGCAAATCCAAAATTTCTGCCATCCTAATGCTTTAATGACTCTCAAGGAATATTTAGAGGATTACGCTTCGCCGGAAACAAAAACCCTGGGGGAAGCTTTGATAGAAAAAGAGTTAGAGAAAATACCCCAGGAAAAAATTAAAAAGATGGTCCGCGAGAATTTGGAAAGTATTCACCGTGGAGAGCGGGATTTCAGACTGTAAATAATTTTTGAAACTTCAGTCTTCAGGAGGTAGAAATAATGGATTTAAATGCAACACCCTCCGCTAACCGGATTCACATTGGTTTTTTCGGGCGGGTAAACGCCGGCAAATCGAGTCTTGTAAATGCCCTTACCGGTCAAGAGTTAGCTGTGGTCTCTGAAATCAAGGGTACGACAACGGATCCGGTTTATAAAGCAATGGAATTAAACCCCCTCGGCCCCGTGATGCTCATCGACACCCCCGGGGTTGATGATTGTGGTCCTTTGGGAGAAAGGCGTATACAAAAGAGTCTTCAAGTGCTCAATAAAGTCCACCTAGCCGTTATAGTAATTGATTCCGTAACCGGCAGAACGGAAAAGGATGAAAAGCTGATTGCTTTATGTGCGGAAAAAAACATCAAATTCCTGGTTGTTTATAATAAATCGGATCTTAGACCTTCTTTGGAAGCTAGGGAAAACCCAGCTCAAGAGAACGAAATTTTTGTCAGTTCCAAAACAGGGTACAATATCGAAAAGTTAAAAGCCAAAATTGTAGCTTTGGCGGGAAGGGCAGAAAAAAAAGCCAGCCTGGTCGGGGATTTAATTGAACCAGGAGATGTTGTAGTACTGGTTACTCCCCTGGATGAGGCGGCCCCGAAAGGAAGATTAATCCTGCCCCAGCAACAGACAATTCGGGATATCCTGGAAAACGGAGCGGTGGCGGTAGTAGGACAGGAATTCAGCTTGGAGGAAATACTAGGCAATTTAAAGAAAGCTCCAAAATTAGTGATTACCGATAGCCGAATTTTTGCTCAAGTGGCGGCAATTACTCCCGCTGCTGTTCCTTTGACTTCTTTTTCAATTTTATTTGCCCGTTATAAGGGGAATTTAGAAGAGGCCGTTAAAGGGATCAGAACCTTGGAAACTTTGACCGGGGGAGATAGCATTCTTATTTCTGAAGGGTGCACCCACCATAGGCAATGTGAAGATATTGGCACTGTTAAACTGCCGCAGTGGATAAAAAAACATACCGGAAAAGATTTCCGGTATTCCTTTACTTCAGGACAGGAATTCCCCGCTGTTTTATCTGCTTATAAATTGATTATTCACTGTGGCGGTTGCATGTTAAACGATCGGGAAATGAAATACCGCCAACAGTGTGCCCGGGAGCAGGGAGTGCCGATTACTAACTACGGCCTTCTTATCGCTCATTTACAAGGGGTTTTAAAAAGAAGCCTAAGTATATTTCCCCATTACCGGAGTTTACTTCCGGTCAAGGAAGATTAATTCTTAGGGAGGGAGTTTTTAGAAATTAAGGAGCCGGAGAGGGTGTTGGATTCTGAAATAATATTTTTCATGCTGTCTATGATTTTGACTTGGATTTTTAAGGATTCCAGGTCCTTTGCCAGCCCTTGGGGAAGATCAGTAGTGAGCAAATTGCTGTCCACAAAACTGGTAGCCATGGGCTTATCATTAATATAAATCTGGGTATCCGGGGAAAAACTGGTCCCTTGGACTTCCAAGGTGGTTTTATCAGGAATATTTATGTTTTCAATAGTCAGCAAATTATCTCCTAAGAGGAAAGAGGTATTTGGGGAAGGCTTGTTTTCGGGGCACAGTTGATAACTATATTCATTGCCGCTTAAAAAGTCATATTGAAGGAGTTGATAATGGGCGAGCTGCTCTTTTGTAATTTCTTCCGCAACTGGGGCCTCCGTATTGGCGATCACGTTTACCCCTTGCTTTCTTAAACCGGTAAGGAAATCAGTGAACAGGCTGCCCTCCGTCCTACTTTTTTCTAAAACGTAGGAGCCTAAAAAGCTGGTGGATAGACAGAGATGTTCCTTTTTCCCGGAAAAATTATCCCAGATTACAAAGGGAACACTATATTTCCTTAAATAATCTTCGTAAGAATTATCATCTAAGAGAAAGCCGGCCTCTTTATAGACCTCGGAGTTATTACCCAGGAGGGGAAGGTGATCCCCGAAAAAGATCAGCAAGGTCGGTTCATCCAGTTCTTCCAACTCTTGGACCAATAATTCAAGGGCTTTATCAGCATCAGCTATTTTGCGGCAGTAATTCTCCAGGGTATTTTTGCTTTCCGGGGAGAGATTGCCTTTTACTTCAAACGGGTTGTCAGCTTGTTCTTCCGCGGAATATGGACCATGAGCCTGCATGGAGACAGCATAAATAAAATCAGGTTCTTCTGTCTGCCGGAGTTGTTCAATAATTTTTTTGGACAATTCCTTGTCCTTAATATAGGAACCGTCATATTCGGGATTTACAAAAAACTCTTTGCTGATAAATTTATCAAACCCTAAGTTCTGGTAAACCAAGTTGCGGCGGTAAAACCAGTTATGATAGGTGTGAATGGCGCTAGTGGCGTATCCCTGGCGTTTGTAAATTGCGGGCAGAGCTTCCAGCGGCCTGTCGATAGTTTGAACGTAAGGAACAATGCCGGCGGGAAGGAAGTGGGTTGAAAAACCGGTAAGAACTTCAAATTCTGTATTGGCTGTGGCGCCGGCAAAAACAGGTGTAATCAGGGTTCCAGAGGTGTAATCTTTCTCAAGGGAACGAAAGAAGGGAATTGGATCGATATTAAATTCAATTGCTTGCATTGTTGTAGGATCCCAGAAAGCCTCACTCATGAGAAAAATAATGTTGGGTTTAAAATCCGGGTTGGTAGGATAGCTGTTTTTTACTCCTTGCGCAATTTTTAATACAGTTTCTTTCTCGTAATCGAGAGGCTCTTCAACAGTGGGATACAGACAATTGAGCATAAAACCGAGAAGCATGCCATTTTTCTCGTAATTAATTTTTTGACTGTAAGTTATGTTTTGGAGAGCAAAGGCTTTTTTTATAGGGACAACCTCCAGCAGGGAAAAGAAAAGGGCGAAAGAAAGGATTGCTGTTGTCAGCTTCCGATATAACAAATACTTTTCTTGAGGGATGAATTTCAAACTGAGAATAATGAGTACAACACAACAAATAACAATAAGTATTGGCAAGGCCAGGGAAAAACCTTCTATGCTTTTGGTTATGTACAGGGCTTCATTGCCCAGTTTCAAATCCCAGGGCAAAATCGGCTCGCCACGCAAAAGTAATTTCTGCCGACAAAAATAGCCGGCTAAGGAAAACAGGGATAAAAACACCCCTCCGATGGCGAGGTATATTCTGCGAGGGAGAATATAAAAAAGATTAATTAGTCCAAAGATAAGGGCATAGGTTAGGATGAATTGGTTGGAATTTAGGATCAGCCATTGTAAAGTCTCGCTTATACTTCCGCGATAGATCAGTTCATATGAGGTTAAAATAATAAAAGGCAGAAGTGTCAGAACAGCAGTGTTAAACAAGTTGCTCTTTCTCCTATATGGTATTTTAGTCCTGTAACTTACTTACAAAACTCATGTATAATATTATACATGAGAAATAACTTATTCAATATTTAATTTTTAAAGTTCCTTTTATTCATTCCTTTTATACAAGACAAATAAAGGAAAGGTATTTGGAATTAGATTGCTAATTTCATTTTTTTATTTTAGATTATAATTAAGTCGTTGAAAGTTAGCTGGGCTGGGAAGAGCCCCGGGGTAAGTAATTTTAAACAGTAAAGAGGAACGATATGGTTTTAAGGTTTATATACGGACGTTCGGGAAGCGGTAAGACTTATTTATGCTTGCGCGAGATCGAAAAACGCCTTAAGGAAAATTGTACTCACCCTTTGGTTCTGCTTGTTCCCGAACAATATACTTTTCAGGCCGAAAAAGAATTGATCCGGGTTTTGGAGAGCGGCGGGATTTTAAAAGTTGAGGTCTTGAGTTTTAGGCGTCTGGCCTTTCGCGTTTTTAATGAGGCTGGAGGCCTTACCTCTCCGCATTTACATCCAGCCGGTAAATGCATGTTAATCGCTAAAGCCTTGTTTAAGCTAAAGCCGGAGTTAAATATGTTTGCCAAAGCCGCAGACCACCAGGGTTTTTTAAGTGAGATTTCCGCTTTGATTACTGAATTTAAGCGTTATAATATCGATCCCTCTAAACTTTTACGGGTCGCAGACAGTTGGAGGGAGAATGATTTACTGAGGACAAAAATTTCAGAAATCGCTGCTATCTATCAGGAATATGACAACCTGCTCTCTGAAAAGTACAGTGATACTGACGATGATTTGAGCCGGGCAGCCCTTAAAATTCAAGAGATCGATCTCTATCAAGGGGCTGAAATCTGGGTAGATGGTTTTTCCGGGTTTACGCCGCAGGAATATCTTTTGCTGGCCGAGTTATTTTCCCAGGCGCAAAAAGTCAATATTTGTTTAGATACCGATTCTTTAGACCAAACCGAGCTTTTAGAAGGAACGGATACTTTTGAAACCGTGAAGAAAACCCATTATAGGCTCTGCCAAATTGCCGCTGAGAAGGGTCTAGAAATTGAGTATCACCGGATCAATGTAGGTTCGGCCTCCTCCGCTTTGCCCAGGTTTAAAAACAGTATTGAATTATCCCATTTGGAAAAAAACTTTTATACTTATCCTCCTGAGATTTATAAGGAGGAGACCGAGGATATCAATATTTTCTCGGCCCTAAATCCTTTTACCGAGATTGAAGCGGTAGCGCGAAAGGTTCTTAAACTCTGCCGGGAACGGGGCTGGCGGTATCGAGATATTGCGGTGCTCACCGGGGATTTAGAGAATTACGGCAGACTGATTGAAGTAATTTTTGCGGAATACGAAATTCCCTACTTTTTGGATCGCAAACTAGAGATCACTCAGCACCCTTTAATCAGGCTTGTCCTGTCCATATTTGCCATCTTTAAAGAAAACTGGTCTTATGAAGCAGTTTTCAGTTATTTAAAAACTGGATTGACCGCTCTGCCCCAGGAAGATATTGACCGCCTTGAAAATTATGTTTTAGCTTCCGGAATTAAAGGAAAGCGCTGGACGAACGATGAGGACTGGAAGATGGACCCGGGTTTTAGTTCCCGCAGTCCGGGAAAGGAACAAGACGAAGAATTGCGGAGGATTAATCGCTTGCGGTTAGAAATAACTGAACCTCTGCTTAAATTTCGCCACAAAACCAAGGGGCGGCGGACTGCAAATGAAATTTGCAGTGCCCTTGTAGAACTACTGGAAACTCTTGAGGTTCCGGCGCAAATAGAAAGGCAAATTGATACTTATAAGCAGGAAGGGCAGCTTTATCTAGCCCAGGGAAATGCTCAGATCTGGAATATTCTAATGGAGGTCTTCGACCAGGTCTGCGAAATAATGAAAGAGGAGAAAATGGGGATTGAAAAATTTGCCTCCATTCTTTCCAGCGGTTTAAACGAGTACAAAATCGGATTCATCCCCATCTCTTTAGAACAAGTGCTGGTAGGAAATATCGATCGCTCCCGCAGTCCGGAGGTTAAGGCTCTATTTATTTTAGGGGTTAATGAAGGAACTTTTCCGGCGAACACCTTAGACGAAGGTATTTTATCCGACGCGGACCGGGCGAAACTCCAATTAGCCGGAGTGGAACTTTCTGGGGATACTAAAACAAAGGCTTTTGAAGAACAGTATCTTGTTTATCGGGTCCTGGCAATTCCCAGCCGCTATTTGCATTTGAGTTGGTCTATTGCCGACCAGGAGGGCAAAAGCAGGCGTCCGTCATTGGTCTTATCAAGGCTCCGAAAAATATTCCCCAAAGTTTCAGAACAGAGTAATATTCTGCCCCCAGTTGAGTTAAGGGAAGAGTTAGAGAATGTGGCTGGGCGGTGGGCAACTTTTAGACAGCTTCCGGTCCAAATCCGGCAGAAATCGAAAGATAAAGAGTTGGGCCCGGTCTGGCGGGAGGTTTATCGGTGGTTTTCCTCCCAAGCCGATTGGAAAGAGCACTGTAAGACTTTAGATTCCGCTTTTCACTATAAGAATATTGCTGAACCTTTAGGCCGGGAAAAGATCAGCTCCTTATACGGCAGCCCCATGCAATTGAGCATTTCCAAATTAGAAAGCTACACAACCTGCTCTTTTGCTTTTTTTCTGGAATACGGGCTTCGGGCAAAAAAAAGGAGGCTCTTTCAACTCACCCCTCCGGACATCGGAACCTTTATACACGAGGTTATTGAAAGGTTTTCCCGGGAGGTAGCCACCAAAAACCTATCTTGGCGTGAACTGGATTTTGAATGGTGTCAAGAAAAAACATTCGCTTTAGTTGAGGAGATGCTGAGCGAAATGAAGAGCTCAAACTGGGGCTCCTCCCAAAGGATTATCGCTTCAATGGCCCGCTTAAAAAGAGTGATTACCCGCGCGGTATGGTTAATCAGCGAACATATTCGCCGCAGCGGCTTTGAACCGTTGGGCTATGAACTGGTTTTTGGGGGTGGAGAAGAGGGGTTGCCCCCTATTGTCTTAGAATTAGAAAACGGGGAAAGAATCCATCTAAAGGGCAGAATAGACCGGGTTGATGCTTTAGAAACCGAAGAGGGGACCTATTTAAGAATTATTGATTACAAATCCGGAGCTAAGGATTTCAATCTCTCAGATGTTTATTACGGACTTCAGCTTCAGTTGATCACTTACCTCGATGTTTTAAGTGAACACAATCCGCTTAACCTGCAGCAACCCATTCTTCCCGGCGGTGTTCTTTATTTCCGGGTTCAAGACCCGATTATTAGGAATAAGAGAAAGGCCAGCGAAGAGGAAATAGAATTGGCGATTATGAAAGAGCTAAAAATGAAGGGCTTATTATTAGCAGACTTAAAATTGATCAAAGAAATGGATCGAGAGATTGAAGGTTCATCGCTCATTATTCCGGCCCGAATTAATAAGGGCGATGTTTTGGGTAAATCATCGGCGGTAGCTTCTCTAGAACAATTTGCCGACCTTAAAAGATATGTCAATAGTTTATTGAAGCAATTGGCGGCCGAGATTTTAGGCGGGGCGGTTCCTATCAATCCTTATCGAAAAAAGGATTTTACACCTTGCGAGTACTGTAATTTCGGCGCCGTTTGTCAATTTGATACCGGGCTTAAAGAAAACACCTTTCGCCTAATGCCTGAACTTAAAGAAGAAGATGTTTGGACAGCTTTGGAAAGCAATACGGAAGAGGGAAATGGGGATTAAGTATGGGTAGAACATGGACCGCTGACCAATTACAAGCGATTAAGGCTCGGGAGTGCGATCTTTTGGTAGCTGCCGGGGCAGGTTCCGGAAAAACAGCAGTCTTAGTAGAAAGGATTATTCAAATTATTTCCGATCGTGAGAACCCAGTGGATTTAGATCGTCTATTGGTAGTGACCTTTACCAAAGCTGCGGCTACGGAAATGAGGGAGAGAATAGCCCAAGCGATTACCAAAGCTTTAGACGAAAAACCGGAAAATCACTACCTAAGACGGCAGTTAAACCTTTTAAACAAAGCCAGTATCACAACCATTCATTCTTTTTGTCTGGAGGTTGTTCGGAGCAATTTTCAAAGTCTGGACCTTGACCCAGATTTTCGGGTTAGCGATGAGACCGAAGCCACTTTACTAAAAATTGAGGTTTTAAATGACTTGTTTGCCGAAATTTATGAGCGGGAAGATCCCAACTCTGATTTTTTTGAACTTCTGGAGTGCTACGCTGAGAATTGGAATGACCAGGCTTTACAAAACTTGATTTTAGACCTTTACAATTTTGTTCGCAGCATCCCCCGCTCGGAAAACTGGCTTCGAGAAAAAACTAAGAATTTTGCCGTTGGTATTAATAATTTTGATTTCAGCTTCACCCCTTGGGGGAAAGCGCTGTTGAAAAGCATTGAAATAGAGCTCGCTGGTGCTCAAAGCATGCTGGAGAAAGCATTAGACTTATTGAAAACGGCCTCGGGTTTGGAAAAGTATGTTCCTGTTTTTGAAGAAGAGCGGTCGCAAATTAAGGATTTAAATAAGCTCTTGAAATCTAAACCCCTCTGGGACGAAGTTTATTCGGAGTTAAAACATTTTGAATTTGCTAGGCTTCCCCGGGCTGGCAAAGAGGCGGATAAAATTTGCCAGGAGAGAGTTAAGAAAATTCGGGATAAGGTCAAAGAGATAGTGAGTAAAATAAAAAACGACCTGGTTTGTGCTGATTCCCAGGAAATAGCTTTAGATTTCCAAAAACTTTATCCTTTAATGCGACGTTTGACGGATTTAGTATTGGAATTTGGGAAAAGGTATGCCCAAAAAAAGAAAGAGAAAGCCCTGGTCGACTTTAATGATTTAGAGCATTTATGTTTGGAAATCCTTACTGTTCAGGATACCGGGGAGGGGAAAAACCCTGCCGACTATATCCCTTCCCCGATTGCCCTGTCTTATCGGGAGCATTTTGTTGAGATTTTGGTTGATGAGTATCAAGATAGCAACCTGGTCCAAGAAATTATAATCAGAATGATCTCCGGCTCAGAGCCCCCTAAAGTAAATGTTTTTATGGTCGGCGATATAAAACAAAGCATCTATCGTTTTAGGCAGGCCAGACCGGAGTTGTTTTTAGAAAAATACAGTACCTACTCTGATGAAGAGCAAGCTCCAGCGCGTAAAATAGTGTTGTCTAAAAATTTCAGGAGCAGGTCTGAAGTTATCCAAACCGTTAACTTTATTTTCCGCCAGATTATGTCCAGCAGTGTGGGCGAACTGGACTATACAGAGGAAGAAGCTCTCTACCCAGGGGCTTTGTTTCCGGAACCAGAGGGCAAAGGTCAATTGGCAGGGGGAGAAACAGAACTCCACCTTATACATAGGGCCGCAAACCGGGAAGGAACGGAGAAGGCATCTCAAGATGCCGGGAAAGAAGGAGGAGTTCAAGAGGAGGAGCTTGCAGAAGAAAACAGGGGAGCCATGCCTGCGGAACTTCTGGATAATATTCAATTGGAAGCCCGGCTGACCGCTCAAATAATTCAGGAGTTAATGGCTCCTGACCAGGAAGGCAATAGAAAACTTATCTTCGATAAAAACCGGCAGGTTTACCGCCAGATTGAATACCGGGATATTGTGATCTTAATGCGGGCTACAAAAAATTGGGCAGAGGTCTTTGTGGAGGAGTTTACCGCCCAAGGGATCCCGGCCTTTGCCGATACCGGCACGGGTTTTTTCAAATCAGTTGAAGTGCAAGTAATTCTTTCCTTACTGCAAATTATTGATAATCCCCTGCAGGATATCCCTCTCTTGGCAGTTCTTAGATCTCCTATCTTTGCCTTTACTACTGAGGAATTGGCTGAAATACGTTTGCTCAAACCCGACGCTTATTTTTATGAGGCTTTACAAGAGTCTGAAAACCCCAAAGTCCTGTCTTTCCTGAAAAAGTTAGAACGCTGGCGGGAAGAAAGTTTATATTTGTCCACTGATCAGCTTTTGTGGAAGATATATTCGGAAACCGGATATTATGGAATCGTAGGCGCTCTACCGGCTGGGGAGCAAAAACAGGCCAATTTGCGTATTCTTTTTGAACGGGCCGGTCTCTACGAAAAAACTACTTTTAAGGGACTTTTTAACTTTATCAATTTCATTGAAAGGCTTAGAGAGAGCCAAGGAGATATGGGCAGCGCTAAAATTTTAGGGGAAAACGATAATGTGGTTCGTTTAATGAGTGTACACAAAAGCAAAGGGTTGGAATTTCCAGTCGTTATTCTTGTCGGCCTGGGGAGGAAGTTTAACGTTCGGGATCTTTACAAAAAGATTTTATTCCACCATGAGCTAGGAGTGGGACCGGAGTTAATAGATCACAAACGACGGCTTAGCTATCCCTCTTTGGCCAAGCTGGCTATTCGGGAAAAGATTAGAATAGAGTCCTTATCGGAAGAGATGAGGATTTTGTATGTGGCTTTAACGAGGGCCAGGGAAAAACTGATTCTAATAGGTTCTTTAGATGATGTTTACCGGGAAGCGGAAAAGTGGCGGGAAGTAAGCGAGGGCCGGAAGGAGAAAAAAGTTTCTCCCTCTGATGTTTTACAGGGAGGTAAATATCTGGATTGGCTTGGACCGGCCCTGATCGGACATAAAAATTGGGAAAATATTTCCCGGGTCTGGACTAGAGATGAAATCAGCTTTGCTGTACCGGCCGAGAACCGGGACGGAGGATTAAGTTTAAGCAGAACCGCTGAAGACTCTCCTCCTGATAAGGGAGAGTCCTGGCTTAGAGAGGAAATCGCCGCTAGGCTCGATTGGCGATATCCCTATGCTGAACTCTCAGGGATCCCGGCTAAGATATCGGTAACGGAATTAAAAAGGCGCTTTAAAACGGATGATTTGGATCCGGGGACCAGTCCGGGACTACCCTTACTCGCGGGTACAAATTTAAAATTAAAGAGGCCCCTTTTCCTAGAGGGGAAAAAAGGACTTACGGCCGCGGAAAAAGGAACGGTTATGCATTTTGTAATGCAGCATTTGGATTTTAAGGAATATTATTCGAATCGAGAAGGCCTCGAAAAACAGATCGAGAATATGGTGGCTAAAGGTTTATTAACGGAACAGCAGGCCGCCTGTATCGAGCTCCATAAAATACATTCTTTTATGGCTTCAGATCTGGCTAAAAGAATGGTTTCTTCCAAAAATATTAAACGCGAGGTTCCTTTTAATCTGGAACTACCGTGTCGAGAAATTTATCCTGAACTCCGAGGGGAGAATCTGGATTCCGAAACTGTCCTGCTTCAGGGAATAATTGATTGTTATTTTGAAGAGGAGGACGGTTTGGTACTGCTGGACTATAAAACTGATTACCTCACCCCGGCCAGGGTAGAAAAGCTCAGAGAGGATTATCGGGTCCAGATCGATTATTATGGGCGAGCCTTGGAAACCTTAACAGCCAAAAGAGTAAAAGAGAAATATATTTATTTCTTTTCCAGCGGACAGATCCTTAAGTATTAAGAATTAAAAAAGAAAAGAATCTTTTTCCTGTTTTATGACAAGAATAACTATTAGGTGTATAATAAAAAAATAATAGTAACTATTACTATTAGGAGGAAATTATGACTAGCGGGAAAAAGATTATCGCCAGTATTCTGTTGTTGTTCTTAATCTTAGCAGGCAGTGCAGGTTGTAGCGCCGTTACGTCTGGGGAGCTGTCCCAAAAAGAAGAAGAGAAAAGGCTGACAATCAGCACCTCTTTCTATCCTTTATATATTATGACTTTGAATATCGTTCGGGATGTTCCGGGAGTTGAGCTCCATAATATCGCCCCTGTTCAGGCCGGATGTCTGCACGATTATCAGTTGACAACTAATGATATGAAAAAACTTGAAAAAAGCGAGGTCCTGATAATAAACGGGGCTGGCATGGAGAATTTTTTGGAAAAAGTGATTTCTAAATTCCCTTCCCTTGAAATTGTTGAAGCCAGTAAGGGTTTAGACTTAATTGAGGACTCCCATGGCCATGGTGTTAACCCCCATGTCTGGGTAAGCATTAGTGGAGCTATGGGAGAAGTGAAAAATATTTGTAACTGTTTGAAGAAAATAGACCCTTTTTACGCTGAACTTTACCAGAAGAACTGTGACGATTATCTTGCTAAGCTGGAAGAGTTAAAAGAAGAAATGCATAGAAGCTTGGCCTCAATTTCCGACAAGCGCATAATCACTTTTCATGAGGCCTTCCCTTATTTTGCGCGAGAGTTCGGTTTGGAAATTGTCGATGTTATTGAGGGGGAGTCGGGTTCCCAACCCAGTGCTCAAGAATTGGCAAGGATAATTGAAATAATCAAAGAAACAGAAGTGAAAGCGATTTTTACCGATCCCCAGTACTCACCGCTCGCAGCAGAGGCAATCGCTAAAGAGACCCAGGCGGGAGTGTATGTTCTTGATTCTGCGGTTGCAGGGGATTTAGAACCGGACGCTTACTTGCGGATTATGGAGAAAAATATGAAAACACTTGTCGAGGCTTTAAAATGACCCGTACTTATCTGGAAATAAAGAACTTAAAAGTTCAAAAAGAAAAGATTACGATTTTAGAAAATATTAATGTTTTGATTTCCTCTGGGGAAATGGTAGCCCTCGTCGGTCCTAACGGAAGCGGCAAAAGCACTTTGTTTAGAACTTTGATCGGGGAGACATCGTATAGCGGTGAAATTAATTACTTTAATCACAACCGGGAGAAATTCAAACCCCGGATCGGTTATGTTCCTCAAAAACTGCAGCTAGAGCCTGACTCCCCGGTAAGTGTTCTGGATCTCTTTGGGGCTTGTCTTTCCAAACGCCCGGTCTGGTCGGGACAAAGTAGAAAATTTAAGAAAAACCCCAAACTCGATTTGGCGCCGATAGATATCAATAGTTTAAGAGGTCGCCGTCTGGGAGAGCTTTCGGGAGGGGAATTGCAAAGGGTTCTTTTAACTCTGGCTATGGATCCTACACCTGATGTTTTGCTTCTAGATGAACCTTTTTCGGCAATCGATCAAAATGATTCGGAAGCTCTCTACAAAATGGTTGCGGATTTGGCCTGTAGACTTAATATGATTACCATTATCGTATCCCACGAACTTGATTTAGCCGCTCAGTACGCTCAGCGGGTGATATTTCTCAATCGTACAATTCAAGCCACAGGCACCCCGGAAGAAGTTATTAGAAACGAAAAATTCAAATTAGCATATAAAAACTTAAATGTCGAGAATTTTATTAAACATTGATCCTCTTACCCGGGTGAAAGGTGGAACAAGGTGACTCTTTGGTATAATTTTCTCAGTTTATTACCCTTTGAATGGTTGCAATATGAGTTTATGAAAAACGCCTTACTGGCGGTGATTATTGTTACCCCCCTGCTGGGCCTTTTAGGGACAATGGTGGTCAACAATAAAATGGCCTTTTTTTCTGATTCCTTGGGTCATTCGGCTTTAACAGGGATTGGAATCGGGGTTCTGGCAGGTTTTCAAAATCCCTTAGGATCTATGATTATTTTTGCCGTGGCTATGGCTATTGGGATTACTTATCTAAAAAACGTTACGAAATTCTCCCCGGATACCATAATCGGTGTTTTCGCCTCTACGGCAGTGGCTTTGGGGATTGTTATCCTCTCCAGAAACGGGGGATTCAATCATTATTCCAAATTCCTTATCGGAGATATTTTGAGCATAGCCCCAAAAGAAATAACCGCCGTTGGATTTGTTTTCCTAGCGGTTATGGTTTTTTGGATCTTCTTTTTTAATGAATTGTTAATAGTTAGTATAAATCCTGCTCTAGCCCGCAGTCGGGGGATATCAACTTTTAAGCTTGAGACAGTTTTTACAATTTTGGTCGCTGTGGTGGTTACTGTTGCTATCCAATGGGTGGGGCTATTAGTGATTAACTCCTTACTCATTCTGCCGGCGGCTGCGGCAAGGAATTTAGCTGCCAATATGAAGTCCTATCACCTGATTGCCGTTGGAATCAGTATTTTCTCCGGCCTATTCGGTCTGGTCCTCTCTTATTATTGGGGGACAGCTACCGGGGCGACCATTGTACTGTGCAGCGCGGTGATTTTCTTCCTGACTTTATTAGGCCGAAGGGTTAAGGGGTAGACTATTCCTCCTGAGACTTTAAAAGATGGCAATTCTTACAATAGCCAAAGATTTCAAAGCGGTGATAGTCGATTAGAAAGTTTTCTTCTTCCGCCAACTCTTCTATTTCCTCACGCAGAGGACATTCTAAAATATCGATAATATCACTGCATCCTAAACAGATCATATGGTGATGATGTTTAGGATTTGCCCGCTCATAGCGGGCTTTGCCGTCAGGAAAGACTGTTTTTATTAAAGTCCCTTGGCGGGAGAGGCGATCTAAATTTCGATAGACAGTTCCCAGGCTTATATTTGGCAGTTCCGACTTTATGATTTGATAAACATCTTCGGCCACCAGGTGCAAATGATCTTCAGAAAAAACAGACAGTATAGCTCGGCGTTGTTTTGTGGAGCGCTTGCTAGTCATTATTTCTCTCCTGTTGTTTTTAGAATGGGGCTCTTGCTTTCTCCAATTATTTTTATCTTAGCAATTTGGAAATTAAAGATCAAGATATGCCCCTGCCACGGATTGTTAGGGGACCCTGTTTTCTGGTATTTTAAGAGGGAACCTTTGGCTAAAGGATTAAACTAAAGGATGTGTTTTTCAGTGACTTTAAAAACGGATTGGGAAAAATGCGTAGAGTTTCACGGCCATGAATGTATGGGCCTTGCTAATGGCTATCAGATCGCTTTGTTAGCTATGAAGAAACTCGGGGTAACCCGAGCTGAAGATGAAGAACTTTTCGCCATAGTTGAAAACGATGCCTGCGGAGTGGATGCCATTCAATTTCTCACCGGCTGTACCCTGGGAAAAGGGAATCTAATCTATAAGGATTCCGGAAAACAGGCCTTGACTCTGGCCAGCCGGAAAAAAGGAAAAGCAGTTCGTTTACTTAGAAAAATTGAAGAACAAAAAGAGGACGCAAGAACCCAAAACCTCCGCCAAAAAGTGAGAGGCGGGACTGCCAATCAGGAAGAGATGGAAGAGTGGCAGAAGCTTCAAAAGGAGCGGATTACGGTTTTCCTGGCGACTCCTGGGGAAGACCTGTTCTCCTGTAAGGAAGTTCCGGTTCCCAAAATTGAAAGGGCGAGGATTTTTAGGACCGTTGTTTGCGAAGAATGCGGTGAGCCTTTTGCCGAGATTAAAGCCAGATTAGCGGAGGGAAAAATTCTCTGCGCCGACTGCATGACCGATTATACCCGCGGCTGGTAAACCGGGTAAAAAGGCTGGACAGACCTAATACCGCAACCATTTAATAACTTCGGCCAGGGAGGCGTTTTTGCCGTACATTAACAGAGCAGTTCTAAATAGTTTTCCAGCCAGTTTCATAACCAGGATAATTGTCAAGATCAAAATCGCGGCGCTTAAAAGTATTTCCCAGAGGGGTATCTGTTGGGAAATGCTTAACCGGGCTAGCATTACCCCGGGGGTAGTAAAGGGAAAGAAGGTCCCGATCAAAGCCACGGTTCCGGAAGGGTTGGAAATTATAGGACCGATAACAAATAATGGAAGCATGGGGATTATAAAGATCATCCCTTGGAAACTGCTCCCGGATTGGGCGTCTTCCATAGTGGCCCCGATGGCGACAAATAGGGCCGAATAGAGAAGGTACCCTGCTAGAGCGAAGAAAAGCATGGGAATTAGAGCCGGGACGAAGAGGGATTCCAGCACCGGAATTTTTAATAGGTACTCGGCAACCAGGGTGCCAACAATAAGCCATACCCCAACTTGGATAAGTCCTAAAACGAAATAACCCAGGATTTTACCCTGCATCAGGTCATTGGCTTTAACTGAGGAAAGAAGGAGCTCCACCATCTTATCCTTTTTCTCCTGAAGAGCGCTTTGGAAAGTCATTGTTCCAGCCGTAAAGGCGGCTAAGTAGAGAATACCCGCAAAAATAGCCGGGATGTACAGGGCTGGTCCGGTGCGTTCCTCTCCTGTGGGGGTAATCGGGGTAGTGGTTACAGAATAAGATTGGTCTAAATACTCTCTTTGAGCGCTGGTAAGACCCAGTTCATTAATCTTAAAATTGTAGATCAGCTCTTGGAGAATCTGGTTTACCGGTACCAGTCTCCCTTGCCCCTCGTAATCGGTAAAAATAGTGAGCGCACCGCTTTCCAGAGTTTTTTGGTCCAGGAAGATAAAACCTTCTTCTTTTTTCCCGGCGGTTTTTTGGGTCAGAACCTCTTTTGAATCCTGAGTCAGGATAAATTGTACCTGTTCAGTTCCAGGCGGTTGTTGGGAGGTAAAGACCCCTATCTCGTCTACAACATAAAGTTTAAAAGGCTTTTCCGCCTCAAATTTTGCCAAAAAAGTTGGAACTAAGCCGAAGATTAACATAAGTATAGGGGTAATAAGGATCGAGGCGATAAAAGCTTTATTCCTCAAGTTTCTCTTAATCTCCCATTTAGCTACTTTCAAGGTATTATTCATAACTTTCACCCCCATATCCAAAGCTGGATTCCTGATTGGTAACGGTATTAACAAATATATCGTGGAGGGAGATCCTACTGATTTTCAGATCCCTGATATGTAATTCACTGGGAAGTTCTCTGACAAATTCAGTGGGGGTGATTGTATCGGAAAGGTGGAGAACAAATCTTTGGCCTTCCTGCTCTATCCTATTTACTCCGGGTAGAGAAGCCAGTAATTGGGGGTCATTATTGCCGCTTACCTCGCATTTAAAACCTGCATAGCGGTCTTTAATAGATTCCAGATCACCATATAAAACCCGCTGGCCTTTATTGATCATAAAGATCCGGTTGCTAAGGGATTCTACCATATTCATTTGATGAGAAGACAGCAGGATGGTTGTGCCTCCTTGGGCTAAGTTTTTGATCTCTTCTATAAATAAATTCTGGCTTACGGGATCAAAGCCGGATAGGGGTTCATCCAGGACTAAGAATTCCGGTTCATGGATTATGGCGGCGATAAATTGAATCTTTTGGGCCATCCCCTTTGAAAGCTCTTGAACCTTAGATTTTTCCCGCCCTTTTAAATCTAGTTTCCGAAAATATTTATCGATTCTCTCTTTGGCCTTATCAAGGGGATAATTCTTTAAACTGGCGATGTAGAGCAGAATATCTATAACCCGAGCATCTTTATAAAGGCCCCTTTCCTCAGGGAGATAACCGACTTTGGAAGGATCGAAATCAGAACATCCTTGGATATTAAAACTAATGGTCCCGCTGTCGGGAAGTATTATTCCAAGGATACAACGGATAATGGTAGATTTCCCAGCCCCGTTAGGCCCTACCAAACCTAAAATCTCCCCTCGTTTGGCTTCAAAGGAAATTCGGTCCACCACAGTGGTAGAGCCAAAGCTTTTTGATATATTATCTGCGGTTAATAAAACTGTCATCTAACCCCTCCTTACACTGTACTGTCTAGCTTATTTTATCATAGAAAAGGGATAAGGAAAAACCAATATTGACAATTTATGGGGAGCAAAGCATAGTATTAATCAACAGGCTAGCCTACTTTACTAGGATAAAGTTAGCAGAGAATAGAAACTGAAAATGTTAAATGTTTTACTGGTCGCTAAATGTTGTGATACGAAACCGAATGAGGAAGGCGTAATAATGTCTATATTTATAGTTAAGAAAATAGATTGAATTTTAGATAAAAAGTTTCTTGGATCTTGACATTCTCAAGACTTCCCGAGTATAATATGACAAATATCTGCCGAGGGATTAAAATGGAAAGAATTTTTCAGGATAGACCTGTGGAACAAGTTAATTCGTTTTTGTTTTTTAACTTTAGCCAGTGCTTTTTCTTTAGCACCGGTTATTTCTGCTTGTTCCACAAAAAAATAAGGGAACTCCTCACTAATGAGTATCACCCCCTACTATCCTAAAAATTTATTCCAATCAAAAGATTATAAGTTAAAGGCTCATTAGAAATAATGGGCCTTTATTTTTTCGGGAGATTGAAAATAATAAATATAATGGAGGACTGCAGAAATGATTATTGTTTTAAAAACCACCACGCCCCAAAATGAAGTAGAGAAAGTGCGAAGCAGGCTTTCTGAACTGGGGTGCGAAATACGGGAAATCAGAGGATTAAACTATCATATTTTCGGCCTAATCGGAAATACAAACCGGGTGGATCCAGACTGGCTTTTAGCGAATGAAGGGGTAGAAAAAGTAATTCATGTTCAAGAGCCTTATAAAATTGCCAATAGACTGTTTCAGCCTGAGGATACAGTGATAAGTGTCGGGGACAGGGTAATTGGCGGCGGCACTTTCACTATTATTGCCGGTCCCTGTTCTGTAGAAAGCGAAGAACAGATAATCGGCATCGCTGAAGAGGTAAAGGCTTCCGGGGCAGGGTTTTTAAGGGGAGGGGCCTTTAAACCCCGCTCTTCGCCTTACAGTTTCCAAGGTTTAAGAGAGGATGGGTTGACCCTGCTTAAAAAGGCCAAAGAAAAAACCGGCTTACCGATAGTTTCGGAACTGATGTCCGCGGAGTATTTAGAGCGCTTCCTTGAAGATGTCGATATTATCCAGATCGGTGCCCGGAATATGCAAAATTTTGAACTTTTAAAGGAAGTAGGGAGAGTGAAAAAACCCATAATCCTTAAAAGGGGGATGTCCTCTACCATTGAAGAACTGCTACTGGCTGCTGAATATATTATGGCCCAAGGGAATCTGGAAGTTATTCTCTGTGAAAGAGGTATAAGAACTTTTGAAAAAATCACCCGCAATACCCTTGATTTAAGCGCGGTACCGGTAATCAAAAAGCTGAGCCATCTGCCGGTAATTGTTGATCCCAGCCATGCCGGGGGATTGTGGTGGTTGGTAGAGCCCATGGCCAAAGCCGCTTTAGTAGCCGGTGCCGACGGGATAATGATCGAGGTCCACAATGATCCGGTCAATGCGAAATGCGATGGGCAACAGTCCCTTAAACCGGAAAGGTTTAAGGACCTGATGAATTCCTTGGTTCAACTGGCGGAAATTGAGGGTAAAATTATCCAGTAACTAACTGATCTTTTGTCTAAAAGCGGTTTTCAGAAATTCTTTCGAGTTAGAAGGGGATTAGTTTGGAAAATATATTAATCCGCGCAGCTAGATTAAACGGTTCCCTGAAAGTACCTTCTTCGAAGAGTATCGGTCACCGGGCGATTATTTGTGCTGGCCTGGCCCAGGGGACAAGCGTAATAGAAAATATAATGATCTCCGAGGATATTGCCGCCACTCTCCAAGGGATGGCAGCCTTGGGAGCGAAGATAGATGAGGATCCGGATCAGTGGTTAGGAGCTGGGGATTATAGGGCTAAAAATATAAAGATTAAAGGCAGCTTCCCGCTGAAAAAGGTAAAGGATACTGTAGATTGCAGGGAATCGGGTTCTACACTGCGGTTTTTAATTCCTCTCGCCGCGATTATAGGAAAAGAAATCACCTTTACCGGTCAGGGGAGACTGGTTGAGAGACCTTTGAACGAATATTACCGGCTGTTTTCAGAGCGAGGGCTGGTTTACGAAAATGAGCAGGGAAGATTGCCTTTAACTCTAAAAGGGGCCTTGGCCCCGGGAACCTTTCAAATCCGAGGGGATGTAAGTTCCCAGTTTATAACCGGTTTAATGTTTGCTCTCCCTTTGTTAAAAGGGGATTCTAAAATAGTAATCACCACCGAGATGGAATCCAAGCCTTATGTAGATCTGACCTTGGATGTTTTGAAAAGGTTTGGGATCCGGGTTGAAAACAGGGATTATAACGAGTTTTTAATTCCTGGAGGGCAAGTTTATAATTGCCACAACTTCAAAGTAGAGGCTGACTATTCCCAGGCCGCTTTCTGGATTGTTGCCGGGCTAATAGGGGAGGGGACAATTCACTGCCTGGATTTGAACCCTGATTCCCTTCAAGGGGACCGTGTAATTATAGAGATCGCCCGCCGGATGGGAGGTTCAATAGAAGAAACGAAATCCGGTCTAAAAGTCAGCCCCTCCTTAACCACAGGAACGAAAATCGATGTCGCTCAGTGTCCGGATTTGGTACCGGTTTTGGCGGTCTTAGGGGCCTTAAGCCAGGGGAAAACGGAAATTGTTAATGCCGGGCGTTTAAGGATGAAAGAGTCGGATCGGTTAAGGGCCATAGCTACGGAACTAAATAAATTAGGGGCCCGGGTTCAGGAGTTAAAAGAGGGGCTTAAGATAGAAGGAGTAGAAAATCTCAAAGGGGGAGCGATAGTGGACAGCCATAATGACCACAGGATTGCCATGGCTTTGGCAATAGCGGCTTTAAGATGTGAAAAGCCGGTGAGATTGACAGGATTTGGAGCCGTGAAGAAATCTTATCCCCATTTCTGGGCTGATTATTCCCGTTTAGGAGGGAAGATCAAATGAGCGGTATCTGGGGGGAATATTTAAAGATCTCCTTATTTGGGGAATCCCATGGTCCGGCTGTCGGGGTGGTAATCGACGGCTTGCCGGCTGGAATTGAAATTTCGGAAGAAGAGATCCAAAGGGAATTAGACCGTAGAGCACCGGGAAAATCAAAACTGGTTACAGCCAGACGGGAACCGGACAAGTTCGAAATCTTAAGCGGAGTTTTCCAAAATAAAACCTCCGGCACCCCCCTGTGCGCGGTAATCTTTAACCGGGACCGGCGTTCCCGGGATTATGAAGAACTAAAGGATATTGTGCGCCCCGGCCACGCTGATTACACTGCCCGGATAAAATATTCGGGATTTAATGATTACCGGGGGGGAGGACATTTTTCCGGCAGACTTACTGCTCCTTTGGTTTTTGCTGGAGCTATCGCCAAGGGGATTTTAAAGCAAAAGGAAATCTATGTCGGAAGTCATCTCGCCAGCATCGGGGGAATAGAAGATGAGCTCTTTAATCCTGTAGATATCAGGGCCGATCTCTTATTAAACCTTAATGCCCAAGAAATGCCTCTTTTGAAGAAAGAACTGGAGGCTTTAATAACCGAAAAAATTCTGGAAGTTAAAGCTGATTCCGATTCAGTGGGCGGGATAGTGGAAACCGCTGTAATCGGACTTCAACCGGGGCTGGGGTCACCTTTTTTTGATTCTGTGGAAAGTAAGATCGCCCATTTGATTTTTTCTATTCCGGCGGTTAAGGGACTGGAATTTGGAGCCGGTTTTAGATTTGGCTCTTTGAAGGGTTCTCAAGCTAATGACCCCTTTTACTGGGAGGAGGGAAAAGTAAAAACCAAAACTAATAATTGCGGCGGGATTTTAGGAGGAATAACTAATGGAATGCCGGTGATCTTTCGTACTGCTTTTAAACCCACCCCTTCCATCGGACAGACCCAGGAGACAGTGGATCTGGCTAAAAAAGAAAACACCCTTTTAAGCATTCGCGGCCGCCATGATCCTTGCTTAGTCCTAAGAGCTATTCCGGTCGTAGAAGCTCTCAGCTCTTTGGCAGTAGTGGAGATGATAATTGAAAAGGAGGGAAAGACATGGTTTTAACTCCCCTTAAGGCTTGGCGTAAGGAACTGGACAAATTAGATCGGAAAATATTGAATCTTTTTCAAACCAGAATGGAGATAGTATTAAAGATTGCCGAGTTTAAAGAAAAAAATAATTTGGATATTGTGGATCAGGGGCGGGAAAAGGAAATATTAGAACAGGTAGATAGGATTGCGGATCCTAGATTTAAGGAAGAAGCTGGGATTTTGTTTGCAAAAATCATGGAATTAAGTAAGAGGATCCAAGAAGCTTATCTCCTCACAGTGACTAAAGAGGCGGAGCCGGAAAAAGAAAAAATTATTGGTTTTCAAGGGCTTCCCGGCTCTTTCAGCGAACAGGCCTTGTACGAATATTACGGGGAAGGGGTTCGGACTCGGAATTACGAGAGTTTTGAGGATGTCTTTAAAGCCCTCCAGAAGAAGGAGATCGATTACGGCATACTACCTTTGGAGAATTCCTCCACCGGCGGTATCACAGAGGTTTACGATTTATTAAATGATTACCAGTTCTATATTGTCGGGGAAAAGGTCCTGAAAGTAGATCACAATCTCTTGGCTCCTAAAGGGGCGGATTTAAACTCTATTTCCAGGGTCCGCTCTCATCCCCAGGCTTTCTTGCAATGCAGCAAATTTTTAAAAAACTACCCCGACTGGGAACTTATACCCAGTAGCAATACCGCAGTCAGTGCCAAAAGAGCCGGGGAATTGAATTCTGCTTCCGAAGCTGTAATTGCCAGTAAAAGAGCAGCCGAGCTGTACGGCTTAGCAATTTTATTTGAAGATATCCATAATTATAAGGACAATTCCACCCGGTTTATAATTATCGGTCAAAAGCCGGAAAATTCTCCGGCTAATAATAAGATCAGCTTGGTGGTTACCAGCGACCATAAACCCGGGGCCTTGGTGGAAATCCTTAGCCATTTTGCGGCCAGCAGTTTAAATATGTTAAAAATAGAATCCCGGCCGAAAAAAAATTCTAAGGAATATATTTTCTACATTGATTTTGAAGGGCATTTGAAAGACTCTCGGGTAAAAGAGGCTCTGGGAAAAATTGAAAGGGATACGGCCTATATGCGGGTATTAGGCAATTATTTTGCAGATCAAAAACTCTAGAAAAATGGAATGATTTACTGTCCCTCAAAGGTTCTCCCTTCATTTATAATAGAAATAAAAATATAAAAAAATATACATTTTTCAGATAAGCGGGGGAGAAAAGTGAGACCAATTTTCAAACGGGGGCGGACTACTTTTGAAAAAATAATATTTTGTTTAGCCTTTCTCTATGTTCCGGCCTATATTTTGGCTAGCAATATTGATTTGGATATTTTGGTTTACGCTTCTTTTGGTACCTATGTAATTGTTGGGTTAATAGCCCTTTTTAAACCTAAGCTGTTAATGGAGGTTTTAAAAAAAGAAAATGAGGATTATTTGGTAAGGAACCAAAGAAAAATCCCCTATCTTAAAATCGGCTTTCGCTTTCTGGGCCTAGCCTTAATAATAATCGGGGTCAGTTTAAATTATTATCTTATTGCTTGTGTTTAAATTCTTTCCCCTCCGGGGGATTTTTTTAGGCTCCCATCTTATAGGATCTGTTATTATTGAAATCAAAATCGTCAATAGTTTGGAAAACATAGCCTTCATTTTGCAAATGGTCGATGATTTCCGGGAGGGCTTCCGCTGTTGTTGCTTTTGCATCGGTATCATGCATTAGAATAACGGCGATTTCTTTATTGTAAACTGTTTCTTTAAGCTTTTGCACAAGCCTTGGCCCTGGAATATAGTGATCTTCCGCGTCCCCGTTTAAAGCGTTCCAATCAATATAATGATACCCTTGTTCGAGAACAAAATCGCGGAAAATTGATTTGCTCTCTCCGAAGGATCCGCCGGGGAAGCGAATAATTTTAGATTCAAAATCCTCTCCCAAAATAGACTCCACCAGCGCAGTTTCCCATTGTTTTACATCAGCCCAAAAATTATCGGTGCTCTCGTAGATTAAACTGTAATTGTGAGAATAGGTATGATTGCCGATAAAATGTCCTTCGGATTTAATATTCTGCACTATCTCCGGGTAAATTTCCGCCATTTGGCCGACAACAAAGAAGCTGGCCTTGATATTGTATTCAGCAAGAATTTTCAAGATTTGCGGAGTTACTGTCGAGGAGGGCCCATCATCAAAAGTAAGGTAAGCGGTTTTGACCGGTTTTTCTTCAGGGCTGCTTTCTGGCGGGGTTTCCTTAGGTCTTGGAGTCTGGATTTGTGGTCTTTGAGGGTTGGTTTGGGGTTCGGGTTTTGTTTTTTCCGGCGGAGTGAAATCCTGTTCCTTTTTGGGGACTTGACTGGTGAATGCAGGTTTCGGGTGTTTGTCCTCGGCAGGATCAGGTTTCCCGGAAAAAACTTGAAAGCCGGTTACCGGGAATAGTATAAATAAGCTCATAAAGGCTAAGAGAAAGAAGGTCCTTCTAAAAACAGTCATCTTTTCTCACCACTTTCTACGGGGAGCTTTTTATTTTCTACCTCTTAACCTATTTCGACATTTAATTGCAAATCCCTTACAATAAAAAATAAATATTTACTTTTTTTGATTTTTTCTGAATTAAAAAACCTTGGACTATAGAAAAATATATTAAACACTCCAAAGGGGGAAAATAATGAATTCTGATCTGGATTTTAAACTTACAAGAAAAGAAGTACTGAAAGCTTTTATTAAGCATTGGCAGATAAAAGTCCCTAGGGAGCAAGTCCTACTAGCAGAGGCTTTAGGGCGAGTCAGTGCCGAAGACATTTATGCGGTCAATACCTTGCCGGTTTACCGTTCCTCCCGGTGTGACGGAATAGCAGTGCGCTCTTCTGATTTCGAAAATGGTGTCCCGGATACCTCAACTTGGATTAGGGGCCGAGATTTTGTCCAGGCTGATACCGGTGATGATTTCCCTGATGAGTTCGATGCTGTAATTCCGGTTGAGGATATAACCTATAATGAGAAGGGACAGCCGAATTTTGCTGAAGACCTGAAAGTAAAAAAAGGGGATCGGATTCGTCCCCAGGGCACTTTAGTAAAAGAAAAGGAGTTACTCCTTAAAGCCAGAACCCGTTTACGTCCAGAACATTTGACTGTTCTGGCTTTGGGGGGAATTCATCAGCTCCCGGTTTTAAAAAAACCAAAAGTTGTTTTTATTCCTACCGGAAATGAGTTAATACCTGCCGGCCTTAAACCTGAGCGAGGGCAAAATATCGAGGCCAATAGTTTGATGGTCTCCTCCTTTCTAAAAGAATGGGGAGCAGAACTCATTTGCTACCCAATTATAAAAGACAATCCCCAGGATTTAGAAAAAGCCTTGGATATGGCTTTAGAGATCGCTGATATTGTTATTATCAATGGGGGTTCTTCCAAAGGGGAGGAGGATTACAATGTTTCACTCCTTAAAAAAAGAGCCTCTTTTGCCTGCCAGGGAGTGAAAGCCGCTCCCGGGCGGCCGGCAGGGGTGGCAATTATAGAGGGGAAAGCAGTGATAAATTTACCCGGTCCCCCTATTGCCGCTTTTCTTGTTCTAGATTGGGCAGTAAAAACTCTGGTTCATCATTATTACGGTTTGCCAACTCCCATCCGGCCGAAGCTTAAAGTCCGGTTAAGTGAGGACTTAAAAGAAAGTCCTCATTTAGAGATGTTGTATCGCTTACATTTAACAAAAAAAGAGGAGGAGTATTTCGCGGTTCCGGTGAGAGGAAGTAAAAGCCTACCTTATAATTTGGTGATGTCAGACGCCTTGTTCGTCGCTCCTTTGGGTGCTAAAGGGTATAAAAAGGGAACAGAAATAGAAGTGGAATTGCTTCGAGGGTTGGAAGATATCCGGGTTGCGGATTGAGTTTTTGTTTTTGTAACTTAAGTTACCGCCTAAAAAGCTAAAAACGTTTATATTGATCACAGAAAGCAAATAAAAAGGATTAAAAGGTGATCAATATGATTAAAAGAAAAATTATTGAAATTGACCGGGAAAAATGCGACGGCTGCGGTATTTGTGTCAACGCTTGTCATGAGGGGGCCCTGCAGATTGTCGATGGTAAAGCGGCTTTAGTAAGCGATGAATACTGTGACGGTCTAGGGGATTGTCTTCCGGCCTGTCCCATAGATGCGATAAAAATAATTGAAAGAGAGGCCCTGCCCTTTAACGAAGAACTCGTTAAACAAAGAATGCAGGAGAAAGCTGAGGGGAAAGATGCTCCCTGTTCCTGCCCGGGAACAATGGGCAAAGTTATCGAAAGACCTGTAGAGCAAGAAAAGAAAACAGCCCCCAGCCAAGAGGAAAGAGAAGAGCGGCCCTCGGAATTAAGACAGTGGCCGGTCCAATTAACCTTGATCAATCCCCAGGCATCTTATTTAAAAAACGCGGATATTTTAATTGCCGCCGATTGCACCGCTTATGCTTATGCTTCTTTTCATGAGGAGTTTATGAAAGATAGAATAACCATTATCGGCTGTCCTAAGCTTGACGATAATGAATACTACACTGAAAAAATTGCCCAGATTCTGAAAATAAATAACCCGAACAGTATAACGGTAATCCGGATGGAAGTACCTTGCTGTAGTGGAATCGTCAGGGCAGTTAAGGAAGCAATGCTCAATTCTGGGGTTATTGTCCCTTATAAAGAAGTGACCATCAATAACCAAGGAATAATTGTGAAAGAATAAAATTAAAAAAAAATAATTAAAGGACGCTGTTTGAGGACAACGTCCTTTAATATTAAAGAGCGGCTATCGGACTTAGGTCGTAGATTTAAAAACCTTTATCCCTACCGGCGGCTTGTCAAGAGTATAGACTAGCCAGCAGATAAAGGTATTCTTTAAGGCCTCCCTTGTCGTAATCCATATGGTTTATAATGAGACAAAGGGAGTTTGTCATCGTGATTATCATTTCCACAGAGAATGGACCTCTGGCTCGATTTTTCCGGTTTTTTTTGAAGTAGAAAGAGAAATTCAGCCGTCTATATATATGGAGGAGGAAGGGGGGAAGGAAAATAGACCAGGAGCAAATAGTTCGTCAAATTCTTGCCGGTGATTCAGAAGCTTTCCGCCTTCTGGTAAAAAAGTATCAAGATTTGGTTTATAGAATTTGCTTTAATGTGGTCCGGGATTCCTTTGAGGCAGAAAACTTAGCTCAGGAAACGTTTTTGCAGGTCTATAAATCTCTTCCTCAATACGGGTTTAAGGGTTTTAAAACTTGGATTAGCCGTATTGCCCTCCATAAAGCGATTGACTTCCAAAGAAGTGCCGCCCGAAAAATAACTCTAGCCAGTATTCCCCTGGCTGAGGTTGAGGAGATTGCGGAAGAGGGACTATCTGTTCAAGATCGCCTTCTCCAGCAAGAAGAGAGGGAGATGCTCGCTGCCTGTCTTAGTAAAATACCCGAAAAGTATGAAAAGGTTTTGCGCAAAAGTTATCATGAGGAAAAGAGCAATAAACAGATTGCGGTGGAAGAAAATATTAGTCTGCGGACAGTGGAAACCAGACTCTATCGGGGAAGAAAGATGTTGCGAGAGCGTTATGAGGAGTGGAGCAAAACATGAACGATATAGAAAAAAGATTAAAAGGACTTCATTGCTACAAACCTCAGGATTGGTATCTCTATCAAGAAGGGAGCTTGCCTTCTACAACAAGTAGGGCTATGGAGGAACATCTTTTAGATTGCGAGAGCTGCTTAAATGTTTACTTGACAGCCTTGGAAGAGAGTTTGGGAAATCTTAAAAAGCCCGAATTAAACAGGGATTTTACCGATAGAGTAATGTCCCTTCTGGAAAGGGAATTCCCTGCTCCTAGACAGGAATCGGCGGTAGAGAAAAGAAGAAAGGTTCCTAGTATTAACTTAATTATCGGTTATTGTGCGGCAGCCAGCATAGCCTTGTTCTTTTGGGTGGGGGGATATTTCGGGGAAATATCAGACAGCCTGGTCAAAGGGATTAATGCTCCTAACGAGCAGAGAATAGAACAGCGGGAGCCGTCCAGAAAAAGCTTGATCCGAGCGGGGTGGACAGAACAAACCAGAACTGAAAAACCCTCAACCTTTATCAAAACTATTCTAAAAAAGGAGTAGAAATCTGTGAATAGGAAAAGTAAATTTTTAACTTTTATCTTATCTTTCATACCTGGCTTAGGGCATATCTATCTCGGGGTAATTCAACGAGGGATGGTATTTTTCCTTGCTACTGTATTTATCGTTATTGGCGGCGTTTTTTTTGGATTCCTGGGGATTTTTTATGATCCGCTCCCCTTTATATTTCTACCATTTGTTTGGCTGGCTTCCTTAGTGGATGCCCTAATCCTTGCGGATAGAATAAACCGGGAGCTTGCTCACAGAGAGACAGCGGAGGGCGAAGGTAGAGAACTCAATTGGGAAGAAGAATTGAAAATTCAAAACAGTAAAATTTTGGCCATCGCCTTTTCTATTATTCCTGGGGCCGGCCATATGTTCTGCGGGCAAATGAATAAGGGTATCCAACTTATGGCCGCTTTTTTCCTAACCCTTTATCTAAGTGATTTTTTAAATATGACCTTACTCTTAATGTTCGCCCCGATTATTTGGTTCTATAGTGTCTTTGACATAATGCATCGGGTTGCAAACCGGGAAAAACTCCAAAACCGAGAAGGCAATGGGGAATGGTTATTAGACGGCTTTTCAAAAGAGAGTGGCCTTTCCAATCGAGCTAGTAAGTATTTAGGTTTGGGTTTAATAATCATTGGTATTTTAATACTTTTAAACAGAATAGTACTGCCGCAGCTTTCCATTTTATTAGATCCCAGATTTATAGAATACCTGCGCACCGGTTTTATAGCTCTACTCTTCATTGCGGGAGGAATTAAGCTCTTGTTGGGAAGCAAAGAAAAGGTAGAGAACTCGATTGAGGAAGAGTAAGGGAGGAGAAAGCATGAGAAAGTGGCGAGTCGGTACCTTTTCCATGGGTTTATTGCTGGTGGCGGTTGGTTTCCTATTGCTTATCAGCGAGTTTGCCGGTTGGAATGGGGTAGGGGTAATTATTCGCTGGTGGCCAGTTATTTTAATTGTGCTGGGGCTTGAAATTTTAATCTACTTGAGTCTTTCAAGGGAGGAACAACCGAGAGTAAAATTTGATAGTTTTAGTATTTTCATAGTAGTTTTTATAATCGTAATTAGCACCGGAGCTTATGCTTTCACCGGTTTTCTGAAATATAGTTATCCGGAGTATTTTCCCCCGGAAATCAGGACCTTTCAAAATGAAATCATTGAGGATTAGTTAAAGACTAGCTTTACTCTGTAATCGCGGCTATCAATTACCAGGAAGGAAAAAGTTTTTAGGTTAATTCATCGAGGGCCAGGGCGTAGATTTCTGCCAATTGTTTTAGGTGTTCTATTTCTATATATTCATCCGGCTGGTGTTCAACTTTAGGTTGACCGGAAAAAGCCGGTCCAAAAGCCACTGCTCTTTGGAATGCTTTCGCAAAAGTAGTTCCCCCCATCCCTAAGGGTTTAGCCCCTTGATCCCCGGTATAATCCTTATAGACCTGGAGAAGCTTTTGAATTCGCTCATCATCTTCGGCAAAACTTAACGAGGGAAGGGAATCTAAAACCTTTTGCTCTGCTTTAAAACATTTAAAAGCAGAGTTTGTTTTTTCTAGGACCTCAGGCAGCTCTTCACCTGCAGGGAAGCGGATGTCCAGACGTAAGACGGCGGAATTCTCATCCAAAGTTAAGAAGGCGGGATTGATGGTCAGCTTGCCGGTGAGAGTATCTTCCATAGCTAGACCCAGGGATTGGCCGTGATGCTCAAGGCCTATTTTTGAGGCATAGGTTTTAAGAAACTCTTTTTGCTCTTTTCTTATCTCTAAACGGCTTAAGAAAAGGACTAACTGAGAAATAGCGTTTTTTCCACCCTCACAGGCAAAAGAGTGGGCAGCTTGTCCATAGGAGAGTAACTTTAAATTTTGATTGCTATTTTCTAGTTTAATAGCGAATTTATTTTGAACTTGGAAAGCCTTTAACTCCTGTTCAATCTCCCCTTCATGGCCGGAAGGAATTTTTAGAACTGCCTCGCAATAATCGGGGACAATGTTTAAAGAATCCCCTCCTTGAAGTTTTGCTACTATTATTTCCGACTGGTTTTCGGAACTGGCCGGAGATTTAAAGTCCTTCTTGAGCTCCAGCCAAAGGAGACCTTTTTCAGCAATCACAATCGGGAATTTGGAATCCGGGACAATGGTGAAATCGGGCTCAGTAATTGTTTCTAAAAGCTTTGGACTAAGTTCCCAGATAGTTTCCTCATCAATTCCAATGATAATTTGGATTTTGCAGTTTGGTTTTTTCCCCCCTTCTTTAAGGGCTTTTAGGGCATAGAGAACTGCTATGGCCGGACCTTTATTATCCATGGCCCCGCGGCCGTAAATTTTACCGTCTTTTATCTGCCCTTCATAAGCCGGAAAGGTCCACCCCGAACCTTCAGGCACCACATCGAGATGGACGGCAATACCAAGAGTTTTTTCCCCTTCACCGTATTCCACAATTCCTCCTAGGTTGTTTATGTTTTTAGCTTTAAAACCCATTTGTTTGGCCAAATCTAAATAGTATTGCAAGGCTTTTTGGATTTCACTTTTTGAGCCGGAAACACTTTTAATTCTTAGACAGTCCTGTAAAGATTCAAGCATTTCTTGATAAGAGTCTATTAACTCCTTATATCTGTTAATAGATTTTGATTTTTTCATATAGCCTCCGATTTCCTTGATTTTGGAATTTTTATTAGTTTTTCCTATAACCCACTTAGAATTCATTTAGAATCAGAGTTTAATTTGCCTTATTTGTAAGAAGGGATCTATTGGAGTTTTTTCTCCCAAATTCCCGGGTTTGCTCAAAAAAGCTTTTTTGTTCTTGAAAATATTGCAATTTTCTAGTAAAATTGGAAATGTTTCATAGGCTTTTTTAAAGAAGTAGACAGAAAATTGAATAACTTGGATTTTACTCGGAGAGAGGGCTAATGAGACTAGTAAATATTAAATACGTTGAAGAAGGTTCCATCCTAGCAAAACCAATTCGCAATTTAAACGGTAATGTCCTTTTAAGCAAAGGGGTAAAACTTACCGCTCAGTATCTGGAGAGACTGAAGGAATTAGGTATAGAAACACTGTTTATAGAAGATGAAAGATTTAAGGATCTCGAAATCCATCCCCTTATTTCCGATAAAACAAGAAAAATGGCTCATAATACTATTCGTTCCATAACCTTAACCCTAGAGGAAACTAAAGGCGAAGCGATTGATGTTGATTCCGTAAGAACGGCGGTTTTGAATATAATCAATGATCTACTCTATAGTTATGATATTTTGAATAACCTGGCAGATATCGCGGGACACGATGAATATACTTTTGAACACTCGATTAATACCACGGTTTTAGCTTTAGTACTGGGAATAGGCAAGGGTTATGATCAAACAAAACTGCTCGAGTTAGGTATGGGGACGATTATGCACGATATCGGCAAGAAGGATATATCGCAAGAAATCCTGAAAAAAAAGGGCAAATTAAGTCCCGAAGAATTTGCGGAGGTTAAGAAGCACCCGCTAGTTGGTTATGAGTGCATGAGAAAAAATCAAGATTTTAACCTTAATTCGGCTCATGTAGCCCTCCAGCACCACGAAAAGTGGAATGGTGAGGGTTATCCCCGAGGGCTTAAAAATACCGAAATCCATGAATTGGGAAGGATCGCGGCAGTGGCTGATGTCTACGAAGCCCTGGTCAGCAAACGGTCTTATCGCGGTGCTTACCAACCCTATGAAGCGTATGAATATATTTTATCTCTATCCGGACATCAGTTTGATCCGGAAATAGTAAAGATTTTCGCCAGACATGTTGCCGTTTATCCCATCGGTTCAGGGGTTAAACTTAGTAATGGTTGGCGCGGCAATGTAATTAAACAAAACCGGGGGTTGCCTAGCCGGCCAGTTGTCAGAATAATTCATAACGGGGTGGAATCCCTTGCAGACCCCTTTGATGTGGATTTATCAAAGATTTTAAATGTTGTTATTGAAAAAGTAGAAAATCAATAGAATCCTCAGCTCTCCCTGGATTGCGCAGGGAGGTTTTTTTATTTTACCCCAACTTAAGCGAACATTAGAAACAAAAATCACAACAATGTTCGGAGATTTTATTGACCGGGTTATTTTTGTCAGGTAAAATATTTGGGGTGAGGAATGTTAACTTAAGGGAGGAATAATTATGGTTTCCGTCGGCGTGGTCATGGGCAGTGATTCAGATTACGAGATTATGCAAGAGGCAGATAAAACTTTAAAACAGTTTGGAGTTTCGACGGAACTTAAAGTCTCTTCAGCCCACCGGACCTTAAAACGTACTTTGGAATGGGTACAGGGCTTCGAAAATCAGGGCGGAAAAATTATAATTGCCGGGGCTGGTTTAGCAGCTCATCTGCCGGGGATTATTGCTGGAGCCACTACTCTTCCGGTAATCGGGGTCCCGATCTGCAGCGGAGCTTTAAAGGGAGTGGATGCTCTTTATTCCATCGTTCAAATGCCGCCGGGAATACCCGTAGCAACAGTAGGGATAAACGGAGCGCGAAACGCCGCCCTGCTCGCTGTGCAGATGCTGGCGCTAGAGGATGGGGAACTAAAAGAAAAACTAGCCAGCTTCAGGAAGGACTTGGCAGCGGGGGTGGAAGCAAAGGATAAGGCTTTATTGGAAAGACTAAGGTTATAGTCTTGTAATGTAAAGGAGAATGCTTGTGATCGAAAGGTATACCTTGCCGGAGATGGGGAAGATATGGAGAGATGATTACCGTTTACAACTCTGGCTAAAAATAGAGATAGCGGCCTGTGAGGGATGGGCTAAGATAGGAAAAATCCCACCCGAAGCTGTAGAAGCGATAAAACAGAAAGCGTCTTTTTCCTGGGAAAGGGTTAAAGAAATAGAAAAAACAACCCATCACGATGTGCTCGCTTTTTTAACAAATGTGGCTGAGAATGTGGGGGAAGAGGCTAAATACATACATTTAGGCTTGACTTCTTCTGATATTTTAGATACTGCTCTTTCTTTGCAACTTGTCGAAGCTGCCGATATTCTCTTATCAAAGCTAGACAAACTTATTTCTTTACTGGCATCTAAGGCGGTAAAATATAAGGATACCCTGCAAATGGGTCGTTCTCACGGAGTCCACGCTGAACCGATAACTTTCGGTTTAAAACTCGCTTTATGGCATGAAGAGATAAAACGGCAAAAAGAAAGACTCCTCTTCGCTAAAGAGGAGATCCGGGTAGGAAAAATCTCTGGGGCGGTTGGAACTTTTGCTAATGTCGATCCGAGAGTAGAAGAATGGGTTTGCCGGAGTTTGGGACTTAAATGGGCTTCAGTCTCTACCCAGATTATCCAAAGGGATAGACACGCTTTTTTTGTTGCGGTTTTAGCCGGCATAGGTGCATCTTTGGATAAAATGGCTACTGAAATCCGCAATCTACAGCGCACCGATGTGCACGAAGTAGAGGAACCCTTTGCTAGAGGACAGAAAGGGTCTTCAGCTATGCCTCATAAGAAGAATCCGGTTATTACGGAAAGAATTAGCGGGATGGCCCGCTTGCTCAGGGGACATGCCCAGGTAGCTTTCGAAAACGTCGCTTTATGGCATGAGCGCGATATTTCCCATTCTTCCGCCGAAAGGGTTATTCTTCCGGACTGTACTATTGCCCTGGATTATATGTTGCAAAAGATGATTCAAACAATTGAGGGTTTGCGAGTATTTCCGGAGCAGATGATAGAGAACATCGGTAAAGTATACGGGCTTATTTTCTCTCAAAGGGTAATGCTGGCTTTGGTGGATAAAGGACTGAGCCGGGAGAAAGCTTATGAATTGGTTCAAAACCGGGCCCTTTTATCCTGGGAAACAAAAACGGAATTTAAAGCGCAAATTTTACAGGACAAAGAAATTATGGAGATTCTGAAACCCGAGGAAGTCGACGAGTTGTTTGATTATGAATATCACACCAAAAACATTGATTATATCTTTACAAGAATCGGACTTCTTTAACAATTGAAATGTGCTTTACGGCTAAAGGAGGTAATTGCTCATGCTGAGGGCTAAAATTACGGTGACCTTAAAAGAAAGTATTTTTGATCCCCAAGGGAAGGCGACGGAAAACACTTTAAAAGAGATGGGATTCCCCGTGGGAACTGTTCGTATCGGGAAATTCATAGAAGTTAGTTTAGTTGAAAAGGATAAAGAAAAAGCGGAAAAAATTGTGCAAGAAATTAGCGACCAGCTTTTAGCAAACCCTGTAATCGAAGATTATTCTTTTGAATTGGAGGGTTGAACTTGAGAATAGGTATTGTGAACTTTCCCGGTAGCGACGGGACGGATTGTTTATTAGCCTGGCGTTTGCTGGGAGAAGAACCGGTTTTGCTCCCTCCTTGGGAAACGAGAATTAAAGATTATGATTTACTCCTTCTGCCAGGGGGATTTTCTTACGGGGATTATTTAAGACCGGCGGCCCTGGCCCGCTACTGCCCCATAGTCAAAGAGATTATTCGTTTTGCGCGAGAAGGGGGTTTGGTTTGGGGCATCGGCAACGGGTTCCAACTCTTAACCGAGGCCGGGCTTTTGCCGGGCGCCTTTTTACCAAATAAAGGATTACGCTTTATTTGCAGTCCCCAACATTTAAAAGTGGAAAGCAACAATTCGGCTTTTACCAATCAATATGAATCAGGGGAGATAATTCAAATTCCTATTAGTCACGGGCAAGGCAACTACTATATTGATGATCAAGGATTGAAAGAGCTGCAGGATAATAAGCAGATCGTATTTAGATACGTTACGCCAGAGGGAAAGGCAGGAGAGGAAGGAAATCCCAACGGTTCCCGGGACAGGATCGCCGGAATTATTAACCGGGAAGGAAATATTCTGGGGATGATGCCTCGCCCGGAAAGGGTCGTTGAGAAACTCCTCGGTGGTCTAGATGGGAAGAAAATGTTTCTCTCCGTCCAAAAATATTTGGAAAGGAGCACACAGTATGAAGCCTGAAGTATGGCGAAAAATGGGTCTTACCGATGAAGAATATAATAGAATTAATGAACTTCTGGGAAGAGAGCCTAATTTTTTAGAAACAGGGATTTTCTCAGTTATGTGGTCGGAACATTGTTCTTACAAAACCTCCAAGCCGGTTTTAAAAAAGTTTCCCACTGCGGGTAAGCAAGTGCTCCAGGGACCAGGAGAAAATGCCGGGGTTGTCGATCTCGGCGATAATTTAGCCCTTGCTTTTAAAATGGAGTCCCATAATCATCCCTCGGCTACCGAACCCTATCAAGGGGCGGCCACAGGGATAGGGGGAATTTTGCGGGATATTTTCACCATGGGGGCCCGTCCTTTTGCAGCCTTAAACTCCCTGCGGTTTGGACCTTTGGAGGAGGAAAACAATAAATATCTCTTAAACGGGGCAGTAAGCGGGATTAGCGGTTACGGCAATGCTGTCGGCATCCCTACTGTGGGGGGAGATATATATTTTCATCCCAGTTATAATGGCAGTCCCCTGGTAAACGCTATGGCAGTTGGAATTCTGGAACATAAGCATCTTGCCAAGGGCGTAGCTTCAGGGGTAGGAAATCCAGTGATGGTGGTCGGGGCTAGGACCGGAAGGGACGGGATACACGGCGCAACCTTTGCTTCTACAGAGTTGAGTGAGGAATCGGAAGCAAGCCGTTCCCCTGTTCAAGTGGGAGACCCCTTTACGGAAAAACTTTTGATGGAAGCTTGTTTAGAATTGATTCATAACGGGGCTCTGGTAGGCATTCAGGATATGGGGGCGGCGGGTTTGACCAGCTCTTCGTCAGAGATGGCCTCCCGTGGCAATAGCGGTATTGAAATGGAATTGAGTTTGGTGCCCACCAGGGAAGAGGGAATGACACCTTATGAGATTATGCTCTCGGAATCTCAGGAAAGAATGTTAGTCGTGCCGAAAGCGGGCCGGGAAAAAGAGGTTGAAGAGGTTTTTAAACGCTATGGTTTAGAAGCTACGGTTATCGGTCGCGTGACTGATGACGGTATCTTACGGCTGCTGGAAAAAGGCAAGACAGTGGCGGAAATTCCGGTTAAAGCTTTAACCGATGAGGCTCCGGTCTATCATCGGCCTTCTGCAGAACCCCCGTACTACCAAAAGCTAAAAGAGTACAATTTGGAGAACCTTGGGTTTCGGGACACACCGGAAAACATCCTGCTCACTTTACTGGCGAACCCAACTATAGCTAGCAAAGAGTGGGCTTATAAACAATATGATTATCAAAGCGGCACTAATACCGTTGTCGGTCCGGGAAGTGACGCCGCGGTCCTTCGGGTTAGGGGTACGAAAAAGGGTATCGCTTTGACAGCGGATTGCAATTCTCGTTATGTTTACCTCGATCCTTATGTAGGGGGGGCTTTGGCAGTAGTAGAGGCGGCGCAGAATATTGTTTGCGTCGGCGCTAAACCGTTGGCTATTACTGACTGCTTGAATTTTGGCAATCCGGAGAGGCCGGAGATATTTTGGCAATTCGAGCAGGCCTGTGCTGGAATAGCTGAGGCTTGCCGGGAACTGGAGACTCCAGTAACCGGGGGGAATGTCAGCTTATATAACGAAACATCCGGTTTGGCAGTCCATCCCACCCCCATGATCGGCATGGTCGGGTTGATAGAGAACATTGAGCAGGTTTTAGGGAATAAAATCAATAGCGCTGGGGAGCAGATTTATTTAATCGGCGAATTGGAAGGGGAGCTTTCCGGTTCGGAGTATCTAGCTCAATTTGAAGGTCTTGAAGCAGGGGCTTTACCGGTTCTCGATCTCCCGGCTCTTAAAAAGAGACTGGATTTTATATTGGAATTAAACGAAAAAGGCTTGCTGCAAGCGGCCCACGATGTTACAGAGGGCGGTTTAGCGGTGGCCTTAGCAGAAATGACGGCCGATATTGGGGCCGAAATCTCAATTGATACCGAACGCGAGCTTCCCGCCCTTTTTGGAGAGCGATTGGGAAGGATTATTATAACCGTTTTGGAAGAGAATTCGATAGAGCTGGAAAAAGAAGCTGAGCAGAAAGGTATTCCCTGGCATCGTTTAGGAGAGAGCAAGGGAGAAAATTTAAAAATTATTCTAAACAATAGAGAAAGGATTAATATCCCTTTAAGCACATACCGGCCAATATTTGAAGGTTCTATCGGGAAAATAATGGATTCTGGAAATTAAGATATCTATATTGAAATACTGCTTATGAGAAGGGAGATTCTTAGCCATGGGCATGTTTCGAGACGATAAGCCCCATGAGGAGTGCGGTCTGTTTGGAATTTTTGCGCCTGAACAAGAGGTGGCTCGTTTAAGTTATTATGGTTTATACGCTCTTCAGCATAGGGGTCAGGAAAGCGCAGGCATTGCCGTTTCAGATGGTCATACAATCCAACACTACAAGGACTTAGGTTTGGTTTCGGAAATTTTTTCGGCAGACAATTTAGAAAGATTGCAGGGCAAAATGGCAATCGGGCATGTTCGCTACTCGACATCGGGGACTATTTTGCCGTCCAATGCCCAGCCTCTAGTGGTTTATTTTCAAAAGGGAATGATCGCCCTGGCTCACAATGGAAGTCTTACCAACGCCAATGATCTAAGAGAGGAATTGTCCAGTCGGGGCAGTGTGTTCCAAACTACAATCGACAGTGAAGTGATCTTAAATTTAATCGCTCGCTACCGGCGGTATAGCCTGGAAGACGCAATTGTAAAAACCATGCTTGATCTTCAAGGGGCCTACTCCCTCTTGATTATGGCTGAGGACAAAATAATTGGGGTTCGGGATCCTAACGGTCTCCGTCCCCTGTGTATTGGGAAATTGGAAAACAGATATTGTTTAGCTTCTGAAAGTTGTGCTTTCGATACTATTGGGGCGCAATTTGTGCGTGATGTAAAGCCAGGAGAAGTGGTGACCATTGATGAGGAGGGTATTCATTCCCGCCAAGCTTTGCCCCCGGCAAAAACAACTTTTTGTTCTTTTGAATATATCTATTTTGCCCGCCCGGATAGCACAATCGACGGTTTAAATGTTTGGGAAAGCCGGCATAGAATGGGAGCTCAATTGGCTAAGGAATGTCCGATTAATGCTGATGTCGTTGTTGCTGTTCCGGATTCCGGGACCCCTTCCGCTATCGGTTATGCCCAAGCCATGGGTTTGCCTTTTGAAGAGGGCTTGCTTAAAAACCGATATGTGGGGCGTACCTTTATCCGCCCTTCTCAGAAAATGCGGGAAATTGCAGTCCGAATCAAGCTTAATGCCAATTCCAAGGTGCTTAAAGGACGCAAAGTCATTATGATCGACGATTCGATTGTCAGGGGGACAACGAGTTTAAAATTAGTGGAGATGGTTAGAAAAAGCGGTGCTAAAGAAGTGCACCTATTAGTGAGTTCTCCCCCTGTTCGCCATCCTTGCTATTATGGGATTAACATGGGAGAACGGGAAAAATTGATTGCAGGTAGAATGAGCGTTGAAGAAATATGTAAATTTGTCGGTGCCGACACCCTTTATTATTTATCTGAGGCTGGTTTTAAAAAAGCCCTAGGTATGAATTCAGCCTGTTTAGCTTGTTTTAACGGCTGTTACCCTGTAATATCCCCGGTACCGAAAGAAGATTAGCGAGGTAATAATTATGGGATCAACTTATAAAGATGCCGGCGTAGATATCGAGGCCGGGAATGAAGCAGTAGAAAGAATTAAACCTTTTGTGGCCAGAACTCTAAGGCCGGAAGTTTTGAGCGGGCTAGGCGGCTTTGGAGGATTATTTGCTATCGACACTAAGAAATACCCGGAACCGGTTTTAGTTTCCGGGACTGATGGCGTAGGAACAAAACTGAAGCTGGCTTTTGCTTTAAACAAGCATGACACAATTGGACAGGATGCCGTAGCCATGTGCGTGAATGACGTTTTAGTGCAAGGGGCGGAGCCTTTGTTTTTTTTAGACTACTTAGCGGTAGGTAAGCTCATCCCTGAAAAAGTGGCTTCCATAGTGGAAGGGGTGGCTGAGGGATGTCGCCAGGCGGGGTGTGCTTTAATAGGCGGCGAAACTGCTGAGATGCCGGGTTTTTATCAGGAAGGGGAATATGATATTGCCGGTTTTTGTGTCGGCATTGTAAATAAGGATCGGATTCTTGACGGTTCCAAAATTAAGGAAGGGGACCTTGTTTTAGGTCTCAAATCAAGCGGATTACACAGCAATGGATTTTCTTTGGTCAGAAAAGTTTTTCGCGATTATTCCCTATCTAAAGTTTGGCCCGAACTCGGGCAACCCTTGGGCGAAGTTTTGCTCACCCCTACCAAAATCTACGTCAAACAGGTTCTACCCCTTCTAGAAACTTTTAAGGTCTCAGGCCTAGTTCATATTACCGGCGGGGGTTTGACCGAGAATATCCCTCGTCTTCTCCCCCAAGGTTTGGGGGTAGAGATTAAATTATCGAGTTGGGAGGTACCCCCTATTTTCAACTTAGTGCAAAAAATTGGGCAAATAGAACTAGGGGAAATGTTTAGGACTTTTAATATGGGTATCGGTTTTGTAATTATTATTGATCCCGAAGAAGAAAAAGGAATTACCCGCTTTCTTAAAGCAAAGGGAGAGGAAGCGATAAGAATCGGTTCGGTTATCTCTGGACAAGGAGTGAGTTATAGGTGAGAGTAGCAGTATTGGCTTCGGGAAGAGGGAGCAACTTACAGGCTATAATAGAACAATGGCGGCAGGGAATTTTACCGATCCGGCTTGTCGGCGTGGGTTCAGACAGTATCGATGCTCAGGCCTTAGAGATAGCTGAAAGGGCGAAAATTCCCGTCCGGGCCTTTCTGCCTGAAAACTATGAAGACATGAGGGCTCAAGAGCAGGATATTCTAAACTGGCTGGAAGAACTGGAGGTTGAATTGTTAGTCCTCGCAGGGTATATGAGGATTTTAAGCAAGGATTTCTTGACTCAGGCCAGTTTTCCGATTATCAACATTCACCCTTCTTTGCTTCCCTCTTTTCCTGGTCTTAATGCTCAAAAACAGGCCTTGGAATATGGGGTTAAGATCAGCGGCTGCACGGTTCATTTTGTGGATGAGGGAACAGATACCGGCCCGATAATCCTCCAGGAGGCAGTACCGGTTTATGAGGAGGATGATGTCGAAACCTTATCCGCGCGGATCTTAGAAGTAGAACACCAGCTTTATCCGGAAGCCATTCGCCTGATCGCTGCTGGACAGGTTAGGCGCGAGGGCAGGAAAGTTGTTATTTTCCGGCATTCTTAAAACGCGAGCGGGAGGTTGACATTATGAAAAAAAGAGCTATAATAAGCGTTTCCGATAAGACAGGGGTAGCTGAGTTTGCCGCCGGTTTAGTTGAACTCGGTTTTGAATTGATTTCCACCGGCGGAACTTATAAAAAATTAAAAGAAGCCGGTATAGAGGTTATTTATATTAGCCAGATCACTGGCTTTCCGGAAATTTTAGATGGCAGAGTTAAAACTCTACATCCTAAGATTCATGGCGGTATTTTGGCCCGGGAAACGGATGAACACCGCCGACAATGCGCTCAGGAAAAAATTGATTACATTGATTTGGTCTGCGTGAACCTGTATCCTTTTAAGGAGACCATTGCGCGGCAAGATGTAAGTTTTGAAGAGGCGATCGAGAACATAGATATAGGCGGCCCGGCCATGATCAGAGCCGCGGCTAAAAACCTGGCCCGAGTTACAGTGGTAGTAAACCCTGATGACTACAGCAGGGTTTTAGAAACCTTAAAAGAAAAAGGTTCAATACCCCTGGAGATGAGAAAAGGGTTAGCGGCTAAGGCTTTTGCTCATACTGCAGAATATGATGGCCTGATTGCCAATTATCTCGAACAGCAAGGGGAAGGCAAAACCTTACTTCCTAAAAACTTGCGCCTAACAATCCACAAAAGGCAGGATTTACGTTATGGTGAAAACCCTGTTCAAAAGGGAGCCTTTTATCTTAATTTAGAGGCTGGAAAAGGAACATTGGCTTATGGAAAACAACTTCAAGGAAAAGAACTCTCGTACAATAACTGGATGGATATGGACGCGGCCTGGAGAATTGCTTGTGAGTATGAGGAGACAGCTTGTGTGATCATTAAACACACCAATCCCTGCGGGGTGGCTCTAGGCAGCACAGTTCTGGAAGCCTATGAAAGGGCTCTTGCTTCGGATCCCGTCTCCGCTTTTGGCGGGATAATTGCCGTTAACAGACCTGTTGATGAAGAGACGGCCCAAGCTTTGAAAGAAAGGTTTTATGAAGTGATTGTGGCTCCCGAGTTTAGTCTTAAAGCCAAAGAAATGCTAGCAGAAAAAACAAACCTGCGGCTTTTCCAAGTTGAGCCAGGAGATAGTTCCACTCGCGGTTGGCAGATTCGGACGGTAAATGGCGGCTTTTTGGTTCAGGAGGAGGACAGGGGAACCACCCCGGTTCAAGAATGGCGGACAGTATCCCGCAAAGAGCCCACCCCTGAGGATCTGGAACAATTGGAGTTTGCCTGGAAAACCTGCAAGCATGTTAAATCCAACGCCATTGTAGTAGCTAAGGACAATCAGATTTTGGGAGTCGGAGCCGGACAAATGAATCGGGTAGGTTCAGTAAAAATAGCTTTGGAACAAGCAGGAGATAATGCAGTTGGCGGGTACCTCGCTTCAGACGCTTTCTTCCCTTTTCCCGACTCTGTCGAACTCGCTCATCAATACGGGGTTAAAGCGATTATTCAGCCCGGAGGTTCTATTCGGGATAAAGAAGTAATTGCGGCTGCTGATAATTTAGGAATTATACTGGTGACAACGGGCAGAAGACATTTTAAGCATTGAGGAGAGAAAAATGAAAGAAAAAAGGATTCTAATCGTCGGTTCCGGAGGCCGGGAACACGCTTTGGCTTGGAAAATCGCCCAAAGCCCTTTCTGTAAAGAATTATTTGTGGCTCCGGGCAATGCCGGAACAAGGGAATGGAATGTGGCCATCGACGCTAACGATATAGAGGGGTTATTGAAATTTGCTCAAGAAAAGGCCATAGACTTAACAGTTGTAGGCCCGGAGGAACCTTTAAGCTTAGGGATCGTCAATGTTTTTCAAAAGGCGGGGCTGAAAATATTCGGCCCTACATTGGAGGCTGCCAGATTAGAAAGCAGCAAGGCCTTCGCAAAGGATATTATGATCGAAGCCCGGGTTCCGACAGCAGACCACCGAGTTTTCACTAATTATGATGAAGCTTGTCGCTATTTGGAGAAAAAAGGCGCTCCGATTGTTATTAAAGCAGATGGTTTGGCAGCCGGAAAAGGGGTAATAGTGGCTCATACTAAAGAGGAAGCCTTAACGGGTCTTCAAAGAATTATGGGCGGTTCTTTCGGAGATGCAGGTAAGAAAGTAGTTATTGAAGAATATTTAGAAGGACCGGAAGTTAGTCTATTATGTTTTTGCGATGGGCACACTGCCCTGCCCATGGTCGCCGTGCAAGACCATAAAAGAGCTTTGGACGGGGATTTAGGTCTGAACACCGGAGGCATGGGGACCTATAGCCCGCCGCCTTTTTGGACTGAGGAATTAGAAAAAGAAGTTTTGGAAAAAATAGCTTTTCCAACCCTTAAAGTCATGGCCCAAAGAGGAACCCCTTTCAAGGGAGTACTCTTTTTAGGCCTGATGATAACTTCAACGGGACCGAAATTACTGGAGTATAACGCTCGTTTTGGAGATCCGGAAACCCAGGTTGTTATGCAGAGACTTCAATCGGATTTGCTGCCCGTTCTGGAGGCTTGTATTGAGGGCCGGTTAAATGGTATCTTAAATACATGGCATGAGGAAACTTCCATCTGCGTTATTATGGCCGCCCCTGGCTATCCCGGGAGCTATGCAAAAGGTATCCCCCTCACCTTACCGAAGATTGATCCGGCTACAGAAATGATTTTTCACGCTGGTACCGGTTGGAAACAGGATAAACTGGTGAGCACCGGCGGCAGGGTGTTAGGTGTAACAGTCAGAGCACCTTCGCTAAAAGAAGCTAGAGAGCATGTTTATGGCCTGATTCAAAAAATAGGGTTTGAGGGTGCCCATTACCGAACGGATATTGGACTTAAAGGCTAAAGAGTAACGCAACGAATATATTTTCGGAGAGGGGAGATACAGATGTTTTTATCTGAATTGTTTGTCCAGAAAAATGCAGTCGTCTCTTTTGAGATTTTTCCTCCAAAGACCACATCCTCCATTGATGGAATCTATGAAACCATTGACGCTTTAGCGCCTTTAAGACCGGACTTTATCAGTGTCACTTATGGGGCGGGGGGAAGTACCAAGGACAAGACAGTGGAAATTGCTTCACTAATAAAAAACAAATACAATGTTGATTCCTTGGCTCATTTGACTTGCCTTACCGCAGGGAAAAAAGACATTAGGGATATTTTAAATCGTTTGCAGGAAAACGGAGTAAAAAATATCCTAGCTTTAAGGGGCGACTATCCAAAGGACGGCACCGGTGCTATTGAAGATAGGGATTTTAGGTACGCCTCCGATTTAGTTCATTATCTTAAAACCAATTACTCTTTCTGTGTGGGGGGAGCTTGTTATCCCGAAGGGCACCCGGAATGCGCTTCCCTTGATCAGGATATTGAAAATTTGAAGCGGAAAGTAGACGCGGGGGTGGACTTCTTAATCACGCAGCTTTTTTACGATAACGAAACCTTTTTCCGCTTTAAAGAAAAAGTGATTAAGGCGGGGATAAAAGTTCCTATTCAGGCCGGGATTATGCCGATTACTAACCGGCAGCAGGTGGAAAGAATTATTGAACTGACCAATGCTAAAATCCCTCCCCGACTGTACCGAATTCTTGATAAATTTGAGGGCAATAAGGAAGCTGTAAAAGATGCGGGTCTTGCTTTTGCCACCGAACAAATTGTCGAATTATTGGCGAATGATGTCGATGGAGTTCATATTTATACCATGAACCGACCCCAGGTGGCCAAAACATTGATTTGGAATTTGGAATCTCTTATTTACGCTATTAACAGTTAAGAAAATGGACCTTAGAAAGATATCCCTTCCCTAAAAGTAGGTAAATAGGAATAAATATGTTATACTAGTGCCAATAATGTGATTGGATGCAAAACAGTATTCCAGGAGAAATATTTTTCGGGTGAAGAAAAGGAGAAAAAAAAGACCATGAAGTTTAGAATTGAACTAGTTGAGTACGAAAACCCACAGCCGACTATAGCGATTAGAACCATGACCACAATGGATGACTTGCCCGAGACTATGGGTAAAAGTTTTATGAAGCTTATGAAGTATTTAGATGAGCTTAAGGTGTTGCCGGTTGAGCCCCCCTATGTTGCTTATCATAACCTTGACTTAAGTAATTTCGATGTGGAAATGGGTTTTGTTTTGCCCAAGGTTATCCCCGCTAAAGATGATATGAAAATTGGGGAATTTCGGGCCGGAAAGTACCTGAGCCGCGTGTTTAAAGGGCCTTATGCTGGCATGGAACATCCCTATGAGGAAATGTTTAGATGGATGGAGCAGCGCGGCTATGATGCCGTTGGGGTCTATTATGAATTTTTCTACAACACCCCCAGCCAGGTTACTCAAGAGGAACTTTTAACAAGGATTGTTATGCCTTTAAAAAAATATGAGGGCGACAAAAAAGATAAAAATTAATTAAATCGGAAATGTATTATACTTGCACGATTATCAGGGGGAATAAACAGTACTTTAAAAAGCTGTAAGAAGAATTTTTCTTACAGCTTTTAAAGTTGACCCCAAATTTTTAAGCAACTTTTCGTTATTTTTATTTAAAACCCGTTTGTGGCGGAGGAGGTTAGGATGAATTACTTTGAATACGGAGACACGGAGATAAACTACTTGAAAAGCAAGGATAAAAAACTGGCCGCTGTTATTGATAAGATTGGCCCGATCAAGAGGGAGGTAATTCCGGATTTGTTCACGGCCTTGGTCAATAGCATTATTAGCCAGCAAATATCAGCAAAAGCTTTTGCTACGGTCTGGCAGAGGCTTTTGGAAAAGGTAGGAGAAATCAACCCTCAAGCTCTAAATTCTTTACCGGTAGAGGAATTGCAGGGTATTGGTATTACCATGCGCAAAGCCCGCTATATAAAAAATATAGCGGACCAGATTTTAAGCAGAAGCTTTACCCTCGACGACTTGCCCAATCTCAGCGATGGGGAAATTATTAAAAGACTTACTTCTCTACCGGGAGTTGGGGTTTGGACCGCGGAGATGTTAATGATTTTCTCCCTCCAGAGGAAAAACATTTTAAGTTGGAATGACCTGGCTATTCGCCGGGGGATAATGACTCTTTACCGCCACCGGGAATTAAGCAAAGAAAGATTTGAAAGATATCGGCATCGATATTCGCCTTACTGCTCTGTGGCTTCTCTTTATCTATGGGAAATATCCAAGGGAGAATAATCTATTAAGACGGAAAAACAACTATGAGAAGCATTTTAAATTTTTCTAGGGCTTTAACGGCGTGGGGAATATTGGCAGGCATGACAATGGTTTGTCCTTTGTTTAAATCATAGGTTTTAGAACCGATTTTTACATGAGCACTGCCGTCGAGGATATAGATCATCGCATCCCCGGTTGAGGAATGGGTGCTGATCTCTTCGTTTTTGTCGAACGCAAATAAAGTGAGGCTTACATATTTATTTTGAGACATGGTGAGGCTGACAACTTGTCCGGTCCGATATTCAACCAGGGAGGCCAAATCCAGGACAGTTTCATAGTCAATGTTTTTTAGATAATGTTTTTTCTCCATAGTGTTCACCTTTCTTAAAAATTTTTATCCGTGCAAACCGAAAAACATTCCGTATCCATCCATTATAAACAGACTGTGGAAAAAAGGGAATGCGTTTTCTTTAAAAGAAATCAATCCTCGAGTCCTTCGAACTGCATATTGAAATAATGAGCATAAATCCCACCGTGAGCGAGCAGCTCTTTATGAGTACCCCTTTCACTGATGCCCTCGTCGGTAATGACGATAATTTCATCGGCGTTTTTAATAGTGCTGAGGCGATGAGCGATCACAATGGTGGTACGATTTTGAGCCAATCTTTCCAAAGACTGCTGGATAAACCTTTCGCTCTCGTTATCCAAAGCGGAGGTCGCTTCGTCCAGGATTAGGATTGGCGGGTTCTTGAGGAAAACCCGGGCAATAGAGAGCCGCTGTTTTTGCCCCCCGGAAAGACGGACGCCCCGTTCCCCGACAAAGGTATCATAACCATCTTCCAGAGACATGATAAAGTCATGGATATTAGCATTTCGGGCCGCTTCATAGATTTCTTCATCGCTGGCCCCTACTTTGCCGTAAGCGATATTTTCCTTGATTGTGCCGCTAAACAGATAGACATCCTGTTGGACGATGCCGATGGCGTTTCTTAGTGATTCTAAGGTTACATCTCGGATATCCTGACCGTCGATAGTAATAGAACCTTCAGTCACTTCGTAAAAACGAGGGAGAAGAGAACAAATTGTTGTTTTCCCACTGCCCGAAGGGCCCACCAAGGCCACTGTTTTTCCAGCGGGAATCTTGATGCTGATTTGATCTAAAACATTGCAATCGTTATTATAGCGAAAAGAAACATTCTTATACTCAATCTCACCCTTAATATTTTCCAGGGGGGCGGCTCCCGGTTTATCGGTAATTAAAGGTTCAATAGCCAGGATATCCGTAAAACGTTTAAAACCAGCGTAACCTTTTTGGAATTGTTCTGTAAAATTAATCAGTACTTCCAGGGGTTGAACATAGATGTTGATGTAGAGGAGATAAATAGCCAGCTCAGTAACTCTAAGAGAACCGTTGGCAATGTATATCCCTCCGGAAACAATGACCACTATATATAAAAGACCGGTGAAAAAAGAATTCCAAGCGTGATAGCCGCCCATTATTTTATAGCTACGGGATTTAGAAGCTAAAAAATCCTGATTGCTTTTTTCAAATCTCTTTTCTTCCAGCTTTTCGTTAGCAAAAGATTTGACTACCCGAATTCCGGCTAAACTATCCTGTAATCGGGAGTTAACCTTAGCAATTTTAACCCGGTTATCCATAAAGACCGCTTTCATTTTTAAATTGCGCTGGATACTAAAGGCCACCATAATAGCGGTAACGAACAGTAGAATTAAAGTCATGGGGACATTGAGTAGCATTAGAAGAGTAAAAGAACCGATAATCTTTAAAATGGAGATAAATAGATTTTCCGGCCCGTGATGAGCCAGCTCCGAAATGTCAAAAAGATCATTAACAAGTCTCGACATCAATTCTCCGGTATTGTTTTTATCATAAAAGGAAAAGGATAGCCGCTGAAAATGATCGAAGAGGTCTTTGCGCATGTCGGCTTCCATTCTAGCGCCCATAATATGCCCCCAGCAGGTAATAAAATACTGGCAGAAGTATTTTATTATATATAAAGCGACCAAGGCGAGACCGATATAACCGATGGTCTGCAAAATAGTTTCTCTATCCATAGTGAAGAGGTTTTTGCTGAGATAGTTAAGAATCTGGGGGAAGGACAAGTCAATGACCGAAACAATAAGGGCGCAAAATAGATCTGCGTATAAAAGGAAACGGTAAGGTTTATAGTAGCGAGCAAAACTTTTTAAAAACGTCATTAGGAACCACCACCCTTTCAAAAAAACGAGGTTTGCAAACTTTCCCAAAAGAAAGATTGCAAACCTTAAAAAAATGTTTGCAAATCCCATACCTTATCTTTGAATTTTGAGGGGCAAAACACAGCCAGATGATATCTTTTACTCTTATTGAGTATAACATATTGTAGCCTGTTTTTAAAATTTGCTTCTTTGAGCGGGAGACAAGGGGAAAAGAGGCTAAAATCCTAAGTTTTAGGCCGGAGAGATAAAAAAAGGTCTTGACATCTCCGCTGGTTATGGTGTATGTTTCGGGTGAGGCTGTAAACTACATACTCATCAATTCCAGTACATATATGAATTTAAGCCCCGGAAAAGCTTGAGAATATTAACACTTTGGCAATTAAAAAACTTTGAACTTGGACCTTACAGCCTGAGAAAGCCTATAAATCATGTTCTTTGAAAACTTCAGGTGGTAAAAATAAGTAATGCGTAGGCTTAAATGCTCATAGGAATGTATTAGGTAAACGAATTAAGGGACATCGTTTGCTGAATCTGAAAGAGCTTTACTGAACTAAGAATTGAGCAAGATCAAGAAGTTCAACCTAGACGCAGAATACTATTATGGCAAAAACCAAGTACCTATTGTTATAAACTCGGCAGGATACAAAATCTGTTGGGAGTAAGTGTGTCAATAGTACCATTGTTCACGACAACCGATCGAAGCAGATGCTTTAGGCACTGTACGAACCTTTAGACTGGCAAATTAGTAGATTTCCGTATAGAACCGTATTTTTATATACAGGAACCGGCTCTAAGAGAGTGAGATTGCCGGTTGGTTATCTAAGGTATCGAGTTGATTTAAGCCTGGACAATGGAAATTAGGCACACTTTTTGTATTTTCAGCAGATTTTCCACTTTCTTACCTCTGGGTTTTATAAGGAGAGAAAACCCCGATTGAGAAAACCGGCTTATTTTGACCATATGAAGTTGGAACATTTTAGGGGGTGGTTTGACTTAGCCAAGATTAAACCAGTCTGACGATGAATAAGTTTTGTCGAAGAAGTACGTCTTAATAATCGGGGGTGTATTAATGGATCCAACGGTAATTGGTTTGATTGGCATTATAGTACTTTTAATACTCCTATTTATGGGTATGCCTGTCGGCATGACGATGATGATTGTCGGATTTTTTGGCTTTGCCGCTGTTGTCGATTACAAGGCGGCGATGGGAGTTTTTAAAACTATTTTTTATACAACAGGCAGCGGATACACGTTAACGGTTATCCCTTTGTTTGTACTTATGGGTCAGTTTGCTTATTACTCCGGGTTAAGCAGGCAGTTATATGATACCTCACATAAATGGCTCGGTCATCTCCCCGGAGGGCTTTCAGTGGCGACAGTTGGCGCCGCGGCATTTTTCTCCGCTATTTGCGGCTCCAGTACCGCTACAGCGGCTACTTTCGCTACAGTATCTCTTCCGGAAATGAAGAAATATAATTATGATGATAGCTTGGCAACCGGTTCCATTGTTGCCGGCGGTACCCTTGGCATTCTGATTCCTCCGAGTGTCGGGTTTATTCTCTACGGGGTTATTACCGGACAGTCTATCGGTAAATTATTTGCAGCAGGTTTGCTTCCCGGTCTTTTATTAGCTCTCTGTTATATGTCAGCGATTGTGATTCAAGCGGCGAGAAATCCAAAACTCGGTCCTCCCGCTGCGAAAGTCCCGTGGAAGGAAAGGTTTAGATCACTAATAGAAGTCCTTCCAGTTGTGTTTTTGTTTGTCTTTGTTATCGGCGGAATCTTTGCCGGACTTTTTACAGCAAACGAAGGGGCAGCGATCGGCGCTTTTGGTGCTTTCTTGTATCTAATCTATCGTAGACGGGCGAGTATCGAAAATATTCTTAAATCCTTGGCCGATACTATTCAAACCACGGCTATGATTTTCTTAATTATTATCGGCGCTTATGTATTCGGTTATTTCTTAGCAGTAACCAGAATCCCGATGAACCTCGCCGATGCGATCGCCTCTCTAGATGTCAGTCGTTACATCATTGTAATACTTATTCTTCTCCTATACGTTGGCTTAGGATGTCTTATGGACGCCTTGGCCATGGTTCTTCTCACAGTTCCTATCTTTTACCCAGTAGTAGTTACCACTCTTGGTTTTGATCCCATCTGGTTTGGGGTTATTATGGTCATGGTTATGGAAATGGGCATGATCACTCCTCCAGTCGGAATGAACATCTATATAGTTAAGGGAGTGGCTGGGGATTCGCTTGGTATAGGTTCCATCTTTAAGGGTGCTCTCCCCCATGTCCTTGCTATAGTCGCAGCCTCAGCTATTCTGTTGATTTTCCCGCAGATCGCTCTGATTCTTCCAAATCTTTTATATTAGTACAGTCAAGTAATGACATAAAAATAAAAAAATTTATTTAAATGAAAGGGGAATGGGAATGAAAATTGGTAAACGACTGCTTGTTCTGACATTAGTGTTTGCGTTAGTGCTGGTTATGTCGGCCTGCGGTGGGGGAGGAGGCGAAGGCGGAGATAAAGAAGCAGTAGTACTTAAGTTCCACCATGCGGAACCTCCAACTGATGTTTCCGGATTGTTCTTCCAAAAATGGGCTGATGAAGTGACAGCAAACTCCAATGGTACTCTCAAAGTTGATGTTTATCCAGGCGCTGCGCTGGGTGCAGCTCAGGACTCTATCGACATGCTCCTAAACGGTACTTGTGATATCGCCTGGAGTGTTCCGGCTTATTTCCAAGGGCGTTTCCCAATGACTGATGTTATGTATCTTCCTATGATGGGAATGGATAATGGCCCCATGGCAAGTCAGGTATTCTGGGATATTTACGCTGAAACCGATTATATGGACAAGGAATATGAGCAATTTAAAGTTATTGCCTTGTTCTGCCACGCTGATGTCCCTATTTCCCTCAAAGGGAAAAAGGTTGAAAAGTTAGCTGATTTTAAAGGGTTGAAATTCAGAGTTGCCGGCGGTATTATGACCGACTATGTTAAGGAATTAGGTGCTTCTCCGGTATCAATACCTGCTCCTGATATTTATACCTCTTTGGAAAGAGGGGTTATTAACGGGACTGTTGCTGACTGGCACTTAATCGATGCTTTCAAGCTTTATGAGCAAACAGAATACTATTTGGATGCTAAAATCTATTCAGGTCCTCTGTTCATTCTAATGAACAAGGATGTCTATGAGTCACTGCCAGAGGAAGCTAAAAAAGCCATCGACGATTATTCCGGTCAAGTTTGTGTAACAGAAATAGCGAACGAATGGTCCAGCACCCGTGACGAATGTATGGAAGGTATTAACGCCAACAATGGAGAAGTTTATGAGCCTTCTGCCGAGTTGATTGCCGAAATGACCAAAGCTGCGGAACCCGTTTGGGAAAAATGGATTAAAGAAAATGAAGCTAAAGGCCTTCCTGCGCAAAAAGTTTTTGATTTCGTTAAAAACGCAGCCAATGACCCGAAATATACAGCACTTAAGAAGTAATTCAATTAAATACGGGGCTGAAACTTTCGGCCCCGTTAACTCTACAAAACTGCTAATTACTGCCGGGAGAGGTGAGGGTTTTGAAAGTACTTACACGATTTGCTGAAAAAGCCAGTTTTTATCTAAGCAGGCTTAGCATGTTCTTCCTCTTTATTATGATGTTTTTTATGGTCCTGGACATTTTCTTAAGATTTGCATTTAATATGCCTATTCTGGGTTCTGTGGAAATAGTTTCGCAAATGATGGCTTTAGTTGTTTTCTTTGCCTTTGCCCAAACGCAGGTCAGAAAAGGACATATTCACGTCGATCTCATTGTCAATATTGTACCGAATTTACTAAAAAGAATCTTTGAAGTAATCGTTTATGCCCTAATGGTTCTTACAACTGTTTTTATAACTTATGCCCAGTATCTTCAGACTGTGGAGATCTATGCTCAAAAACAGGTTACAGGTGTGCTGTACTTACCTATGTTTCCTTTCTACCTTATTGTTTTTATTGGAATCTTATTGTTCTTTTTCGTTTTAGTTTTAGATTTCATTAAAGCCATTATCAATCTATTCAAACCTCAAAAACCTCAAAAAGAAGAAAACGCTATTGAAGAAAACGCTACTACTTCTTAATTTATAAAATGAGCCATAATGAGCAAAGAGTTACTATTTCGGTTTTAATGTTTCCATTAGTATCGGTTATATCGGCCTGCATTGCCGGTACTATAGCGGACCGGCATTTGCTGGAGGCTTTTTAGAATATACTGGCAACCTAAATTTTATTAGATGCAAGTATATGAACTCCTCTATTAGAAGATAAGGATTACGAAATTGAGCAGGAACAAAACGGGGTTAAAATATTTTCAACCCCGTTTTCATTTTGTTCTGAGTATAGCGCTGCTCTTTGATTTCCGGATATATCCTGGAAGAAAAGTAGAAAGCCGAAGTGAGCTGCTTCGGCTTTTACATTTAGCTTATTATTTTTCCTGGTTATTTAGCCAAACAGGGATAGCAGCACTCCCGCGGCTACCGCTGAACCGATTACCCCAGCCACATTGGGCCCCATAGCGTGCATCAATAGGAAGTTGCCAGGTCTGGCTTTGGCACCCTCATTCTGGGAGACCCGGGCCGCCATGGGCACAGCGGATACTCCTGCCGACCCGATAAGAGGATTGATTTTGCCCCTTGTGGCGAGACACATTATTTTACCGATTATAAGGCCGCCTACAGTGCTAAACATAAAGGCGACTAGACCTAAGGCAATAATTCCAAGGGTTTCCGGCTTTAAAAACTGACTGCCAACGGCTGTTGCGCCAACCGTTAAGCTTAAGAAAATTGTGACAATGTTGATTAAGGCGTTTTGGGCAACATTGCTTAAACGCTCTACAACACCTGATTCGCGGAAAAGATTACCTAACATGAGCATCCCGATCAAAGGGGCCACCGATGGGAGGAGCAGTACGCACAGCGCGGTAACATAAATGGGAAAACAGATCTTTTCCAATTTAGTGACTTTGCGTTGTTGTTCCATACGGATTTCCCGTTCTTTTTTGGTGGTCAAAAGCCGCATGATAGGAGGCTGAATCATTGGAATTAAGGCCATGTACGAATAGGCGGCAATAGCGATGGGCGCCAAATAAGCCGGCGCTAGGCGCGAAGTAAGGTAAATTGCCGTCGGACCATCTGCTCCGCCGATAATAGCGATAGAGGCTGCAACCTCGGGATTAAATCCAAGTGCTATTGCAAGAATAAAGGCCATTGCAATGCCAAACTGGGCCCCAGCACCCATTAGGAGGCTGGAAGGACGCGCAATCAGCGGTCCAAAGTCAGTCATGGCGCCGATGCCAAGGAAGATCAAGGAGGGATAAATACCTAGTTTAACACCCTGGTAGAGATAATAAAGTAAGCCCCCAGGTTCAGTAGTCCCATCCATTAAGCCGGTCATGGGCAGATTAGCTAGCAACACGCCAAAAGCGATGGGTAAGAGAATAAGCGGTTCATACTTTTTGACGATGGCTAGATAGATAAGTAGAAAGCTTATTAGGATCATCACAAAGGCTTGCCAAGTCAGGGTGACAAACCCCGAACTTTGCCATAAGGTTACTAAAGATTCAAGAAAAGTTTCCATTCAAAACGCTCCTTATTTATTGGGGTTTAGGTTTTGTGGGATCTCCTAGATCCCCAGTTACTTGCCTTAGCAGGTAACTCACCACCGAAAGCAAGAACCACAGTGCAATCAGCACGATAAAGACTACGAGTATGACAGAGAGCATCGTCAATATACTTTGAGCGACAGTCACCCATTCTCACCTCCAAGCCGTTTAAAAATAAAACATATAAAAAGGCGGGGTATCCCTAAAGGGAGTCTCTCCACCCTGAAACCATAAAATTGGTTATTGTCGACCATGAGCCGAATGTTACAAACATTATGCCCTATAGGGCACTGTCGGTTGCGTAAGGCGGGGCCTTATACCTAAGTAAAATAAAGCCAATATCTTTATAACACGGTCCTAGATTCTGTGTCAAGAATCAGGCGGAGCGCGAGAAGAGAAAAGTCAATCTAAGGCGAAAACCGGAATTATTTTCAGAATAACTGAGATTTTACACCCTGTCAAGGGATAATCCTTGAATTAAGCTTGCTTTTTAAATACTGAAAAATAAAAGAGGCGCCTTAAACTTAGGCGCCATTTGCAAACAGGTTAATGAAAATCGATTTCAATAGTTCGAGCAGCCGGGTGTTGGTCTTTTTCAAAAGTCAATTCTAAGACCCCGTTGCGATAGCTGGCGTGGGAACCGTCAGCTTTAACGGGGCTCGGAAGGGTAAGGCGGCGGGTGAAAGAGCCGAAATATCTTTCCGAATAGCGTTGAGTACGCCCTTCAACATTCTGGGGACGTTTTATTTCCCCTTTTATGGTTAAAATATTTTCATCTATTTCGATCTTTAGATCTTCTTTACTTTTGATCCCCGGAATTTCAGCAGTAACAAACACTTTATCCGGTGTTTCATCGATATCCACCCTATAGAGCCACTCAGAAACGCTTTCCCTTCCCCGGTTGAAAGGTTGGGCAAATTTATTTATTTCGTGCCAGAAAGGGTCAAAGTAGGAACGGAAAAGATCAACAGAGTGCTGTCTCATTTTTTTTATCACCTCTGATTATTTTGTTGTTTTTAGTTTTATCTAAAAACAAATATCTATGAAGGAAAAAAATGAAATCCAAAAATTGTTTAGCAAAAGCAAAGCGAGGGTTTAACTATCGTTCAACCAATGTTTAACATCTGTTATAATTTAAAATAATTAAAATGGAAGCTGGGAGGCGCTTAAATTTTGAAAAAATATGCGGAAGTTTTGGTAGATGTAGCTAATAGGCGTCTCGATCAAAGTTATCATTACCTGATTCCCGATAATTTAGATCTTGAAATTGGGATGCTGGTGCTGGTGCCCCTAAGAAATCGAAAAGTGAAAGGTTTAGTGGTCGGGATTGATAATGAGCCCCCGGATTTGGAAAAAGACCTGGATTTTCGGGAAATTGAGGCTATCTTAGAGGAAAAAAGTTTAATTCCGATGGATTTAATAGAATTAGCCTCTTTTCTGGCCCAGACAACTATTTGTCCCGTTGCTCAAGCTTTGCAGGCGGTGTGGCCTTTTTTAAAAGGAAAGGTTGAAACTTGGTATCTTCCTTTAGCGACCATGGAGGAAGACGATGTTAAGGTTTTAAAACTCTTAGACCCTGAGGCTTATCAAGTATTGTTAGTTTTAAACCGTGCTCGCAAAAAAGCAGTCGAAGAGAAAGTTTTACTTAAAAGGGCGGGGGTGGGGCGAGGTCTGTTGGATGAGATGGTAAAACAGAATTGGATTAAGAAAGAACAGCGCTTTACCGGACCGGCCCGTCTAAAGAAAGAATCTCTTTTTTCAGAAGAGATGAAATCCCAAAATACTAAACAAGAGATTTTAAATATTGAACTTAGCCCGGCTCAAGAAAAGGCTTTAGCCCAAATTTGGAATCTTTATAAGAAAGGGCAAGATTGTATCCTGCTTCACGGTCTGACCGGCAGTGGCAAGACTGAGGTTTACCGGGAGTTAGTGGCCAGGATTTTAGATGAAGGCGGAGAGGCTATTGTTCTTGTGCCCGAAATTTCGCTTACTTCCCAGTTGGCGAAGGCTTTCCGGCTTCAATTCCGGGATCTGGTTGCTGTTGTTCATTCCGGTATCAGCCCGGCAGAAAAGATTGCGGTTTGGGAACAAATTCTCAAAGGACAAAAAAAAGTGGTTATCGGCGCCCGTTCAGCGGTCTTTGCTCCCTTGCCGAATTTAAAACTGATTATTCTCGATGAAGAACATGATGCCGCCTATAAGCAGGATGAAAACCCGAAATACCACACCCGGGATGTGGCTCGCCAAAGAATGAAACAGAAACGGGGTCTGGTGCTTCTCGGGAGCGCTACTCCTTCCCTGGAAGCTTACGCCGCAGCGCAAAGAGAAAAGATAGGCTTGGTCTATCTCGGGGAAAGATATAATCAAAGAGCATTGCCCAGAGTGGAAATAGTTGACATGAAGCGAGAACTCGCGCAGGGGAATAAAAGTATGTTTTCTCTTCTCCTCCAGGCTAAGATCCGGGACCGAATCCATAAGGGGGAACAATGCATTCTTTTTCTAAACCGGAGGGGTTACTCCACTTTTGTGTTTTGCCGGGAATGCGGTTTTGTCGCCAACTGTCCCTCTTGTGACGTGTCCTTAACTTATCATAGCTTTAAACAGGAATTGTGGTGTCACTACTGCGATTTCAAACAAAAAGTATTTCACCGCTGCCCGGAGTGTGGCAGCAGGTACATTCGTTTTTTTGGACAGGGCACTCAAAAAGTAGAAGAAGAGGTAAGCAACTTGTTTCCGGGAGTTAAAACTTTAAGGTTGGATACGGATACAAGTGCCAGGCAACGAAAACAAGGAGAAATTATAGAACAGTTTGGCAGGCAAAAGGCACCAATATTAATAGGAACGCAAATGCTTGCTAAAGGGCTCGACTTCCCAAATGTAACTCTGGTCGGGATGATCTCAGCGGATCAGCTTTTAAACAGACCTGATTTTCGCTCCCGGGAAAGAGCTTTTCAACTTTTGACCCAAGTTGCCGGGCGAGCCGGCAGAGGTCTTAAAGAAGGGGAGGTAATTATTCAAACTTATTCGCCGGCGGACAGGGCGATAGTAAGATCCTCTGAGCAGGATTATACTGCATTTTTCTGGGAAGAAATCGCTTATCGGAAACGGCTTAATTATCCTCCCTTTGCGCACCTTATTCGGGTTTTGCTTTTTCACCGGGACGAGGAAAAAGTAATCTCTGCGGCTCAGGATCTTGCCGGTTGTCTCAGGCTTGTCCTTAAGACTGGGGATCAGAAAGCCGGTGAATTTCAAATCTTGGGTCCTGCCCCGGCAGTCCTGACCAAGCTAAAAAATGAGTTCCGCTGGCAAGTGGCGGTAAAAGGCAAATGGCCTGACGAGTTAAGAAAGATAGTCCACGCGGGGGTTAAATTATTCTACAAGGGAGTATCCGGAGCGGGAATTAAAATGAGTATAGAAGTGAACCCTCTGAACTAGAGAATTGCTTATCATTAGGATTATCGTTTATAATAAGGATGATTGTGGTAAAGGAGTTGAAGCTGATTGGCAGCAGTATTTCAAATTGTAAAAATTGGACAAGATATTTTGAAGGAAAAAGCGCAGGAAGTCAAGAAAATAACCCCTAATATTCATAGATTGCTTGATAACTTGGCGGCAACAATGTATGACTCTAAGGGAGTGGGGTTGGCAGCTCCTCAAATCGGAGTTCTCAAGCGGGTTGTTGTGATCGATGTTGGGGAAGGTCTCGTAGAGCTTATAAATCCCGTTATTTTAGAAAAAGAAGGGGAGGAGACCGAGCGAGAGGGTTGTCTGAGTGTTCCCGGTGTTACCGGTGATGTGACCAGAGCAAAGAAAATTAAGGCTCAAGCTTTAAATAGAAATGGCGAATTAGTAGAGTATGAAGCTGAGGGATTATTCGCCAGAGCATTTCAACATGAAGTTGATCATCTGGAGGGCATTCTTTTTGTTGATTTAGCCCATAAATTATATAAAGTCGAATAGAATATTAGAAACGGTGTGAGGTGCAAATAATTGAGACTTGTCTTTATGGGCACTCCGAATTTCGCAGTCCCGTCTTTAGAGGCTCTTTACCAGGCAAAGCATGATATCGTTGGGGTGTTCACCCAACCGGATCGCCCGGCCGGTAGGGGACGAAAATTAACCTCCAGTCCGATAAAAAATACGGCAACTAACTTGGGACTGCCGATTTATCAACCGGAAAACATAAAAGAAGCTCCTTGCTTGGAATTGATTTCCCGGCTGAAACCGGAAGCTATAGTTGTGGTCGCTTATGGTCAGATCCTTCCTAAAGAGATTTTGGAGTATCCGCGTTATGGCTGTATCAATGTGCACGCCTCTTTATTACCCGCTTACCGGGGCGCGGCTCCTATCCACTGGGCGGTGATCAATGGTGAGAAAAAAACGGGTGTTACCACCATGTTAATGGATGAGGGGCTTGATACCGGAGATATCCTGTTGGCCGAAGAGATAGAAATTTCGGAGCTTGCTACGGCGGGAGATATACATGATGAAATGATGAACTTAGGGGCCCAGCTTCTGCTTAAAACCTTAACGGGTTTAGAAGCCGGTTCCTTGCTTCCGCGAAAACAGCCTCCAGGGCATTCCTATGCTCCCCCTTTAAAAAGGAAAGACGAAAAGATAGACTGGCAGAGGGAGGCTTTAACCATCCACAATAGAATCAGGGGTTTGTCCCCCTGGCCTGGGGCCTTTACAACCTTTCGCGGCCAGATAGTAAAAATATGGAAGAGCGAGTTGTGTGCTAACGGATTGTTCCCGGAATCTTGCACCGTTAAACCTTTGCCCGGGCAAATAGTTTTACGAACAGAGAAGGCTTTGCGGGTTGCTGCGAAGGAAGGATTGGTGGATATTTTTGAAGTACAGCCAGCCGGGAAAAAACGCATGTCAGCCTTGGATTTTTTCAACGGGCAGAGAATTGAGATCGGAGAATTGTTTATCTAAAAGGAGGAAGGATATAAATGTTTGACCCCTTTTTGTTACACCCTTCAACTGTTCTTTTAATACCGGCAATTCTTTTGACAATTTATGCCCAGATGAAGATTAGTTCGACTTATGGGCGTTATTCTAGAATAAGAAGTGCTTCTGGCCGGACAGGGGCGGATGTTGCCCGGGCAATTCTTGACAAAAACGGGCTTTATGATGTCAAAGTGGAACAGGTGGCCGGAAATTTGACTGACCATTATGATCCCCGGGCTCACGCCGTGAGACTCAGCAGCAATATTTACGGCGGGACTTCAATTGCCGCTTTGGCTGTTGCGGCACACGAAACCGGGCATGCAGTGCAGCATGCGGACGGTTATACCCCCCTTAGATTGAGAACGGCTTTTGTTCCCGTGGCCTCCTTTGGCAGTCAAATAGGACCGTTTTTAATTATTATCGGCTTCATTTTCTCTTCTTACTCTTTTCTTATCCCTTTGGGGATCTATGCCTTTGCTTTTGCGGTTTTGTTCCAAGTGGTAACCCTCCCTGTGGAGTTTAACGCCAGCAGCCGGGCTTTGGCTTTCTTAGAAGGTAGTGGAATAATATCCTCCCGCGAGGAAATGGCGGGAGCGAGAAGAATGTTGAGCGCGGCCGCCTTAACCTATGTTGCCGCTGCCTTAACCGCGATCCTCACCTTGTTAAGGTTTATATGGATTTTTCAGGGGCGAGATGATTAGACTTAAAGGGTTAAAAACAGGAATTGGTGAACATGAGTGGTATTAAAAAAAATAGAATAGATGAACCGAGGTCTAACGCACGGCAGCTAGCCGTGTGTATTCTTACTCGAGCGGAGAAGGAAGGAGCTTATGCCAATCTCCTATTGCGGGAGATGCTTTCTAAGTTTCGGGATCCACGGGAACGGAATTTAGCAACGGCATTGGTAAACGGGGTTTTAAAGAATAAGCTCTTGCTTGATTATGCCTTGCGCCGCTATTTAAGAAACCCCATGTCCTCCCTCCCTCATGAAATAAGGGCTATTCTAAGAAGCGGAGCTTTCCAAGTTCTTTTTCTGGATAAGATCCCTATTCCGGCGGCAATTAATGAAAGTGTGAATCTTACTAGAGTTTTTAGAAAATCAGGAGGATCTAAATATTCGGGCCTTGTAAACTCTGTTTTGAGAAGGATTGCGGAAACAGGTTGGGATTTTCCCTGGCCGGATAAAAAGAAACAGCTCGGGCGTTACCTCTCTGTTCGCTATTCCCATCCGGAATGGATGGTAAAAAGGTGGCTTCAAAGATGGGGAGAGGAAGAAACCGAACAATTATTAAAGATCAATAACCAACCTTCCCCGACCGTTATTCGTTTGAACACTTTGAAAATCACGAAGTCTGAATTTTTGGAAATCTTAAAAAGCCTTGATTTGAAAGCAACAGCCAGCGAAAGAGTACCGGAAGCTTTCTACCTCGATGAATACGAGTCTTTAGAAGAATCCGAGATTTTTAAACAGGGTTTTTTCACTGTTCAGGATGAGAGTTCCCAACTGGTAGCCCATGTTCTAGGGGTTAAGCCAGGAGAGCGAATTTTAGATGTTTGTAGTGCTCCCGGAGGTAAGGCGACCCATATGGCTCAACTTATGAGAAATGAAGGAGAGATCTTAGCAGTTGATATCTATCCCCAAAAGCTGAAACTTATTGAAGAACTGGCTGCTCGTTTGGGAGTTGGCATTATCCGTACTTTGGAGAAGGACGCCCGCTTCCTGGGAGGGATTGAGGAAACATTTGATCGGGTTCTAGTAGATGCCCCTTGTTCCGGCCTGGGAGTGATCCGGAGAAGAGCTGATTTGCGCTGGCAAAAAAAAGAGAGTGAAATTGAGGAACTGGCGAAATTACAATTGGAGATCCTTCTTCAAGCCTCGGAGAAGGTCAAACCGCAGGGAGAACTTGTCTACTCAACCTGTACCATCGAGCCGGAGGAAAATTTTGAGGTTATTAAAGTTTTCCGAAACTTAAAACCGGAGTTCAAGTCGGTGGACCTGATTCCCGCTTTGCCTTTTTCTGTGACCGAGGAGAGGGATTTACAGCAACTTTCCAAAGGAGTTTGGCAAATCCTTCCCCACCGCCATGGGATGGATGGTTTTTTTATCGCTAAATTAAAAAGGGAAGTTTCCTAAGGCCGGATGTTTATATTACAAAAAATGGGTGAATAATATTTAACATGGAAATGATAGATTGTCGTTCCCTAACTGATGAGGAGTTAAGGACTTGGAGTTTGAAATTAGCGATCCCTAAATTCCGAGGAACTCAGATCTTTCAATGGGTTCAACAAAAAGCGGTTTCAAGCTGGGATGAAATAAGTAATATCGGTAAGGACGAAAAAGAAAAACTGAAAGAATATTTAGATATTCAAGGGAGCGAATTGGTTAAACAACAAAAGTCAAAAGACGGGACTCGCAAATTCCTTTGGGCTTTGAAAGACGGTCAAAGGATTGAAACCGTGCTTATGGATTATGAAAAAAAGGTTTCCCGGGATCGTACCACCCTTTGTATCTCAACCCAGGTCGGCTGTGCGGTAGGCTGTTCCTTTTGCGCTACGGGCCAGGAGGGATTTAAGAGAAATTTATCCGTTGGGGAAATCACCGGCCAAGTTCTCGATGTGACAAGGATAATGCGGGAAGAGGATCCGGCTTTTAAAATAACCAATCTTGTTTTTATGGGCATGGGTGAACCTTTTTTAAATTATGAGGCTCTTCCAAAGGCGATTGAGATTCTCAATAGTGAGAAAGGACAAAATATTGGTAGGCGTAAAATGACGATTTCAACCAGCGGGGTGGTTCCTAAAATAATTCAATTGGCAAAAGATAATCCCCAGGTCGGGCTGGCAATTTCTTTACATTCTGCTCGCAATGAAATACGGGATACCTTAGTGCCGCTCAATCGCAAATACCCTTTAAACGAACTGTTAGAAGCCTGTGATACTTATACGGAACTCACTGGGCGGAGGGTGACTTACGAAATGGTTTTACATGAAGGCAATACTAATAAGTCTGAGGCCCTAGAATTAGCTAAACTTTTGCAGGGCAGAATGGCTCATGTGAACCTTATTCCCATCAATCCCGTCGCCGGAAGTTCTATGCTCAGGCCCTCTCGAGAGAAAATATCGGCCTTCAAAAGATTGCTTGAAGAAAAGAGAATATCGGTTTCTTTAAGGGAGGAAAAGGGGTTGGATATTGAGGCGGCTTGTGGTCAACTGAGAAGAGGTATGGAGGAAAAAGGAGGATGAAACAGTGGGATTGTTAAACAAAGCTGAATCGGTAGCCGAGTATCTCGTTACTTTCTTTTTTCGAAAATCTGCTGGTTCCATTCAACCGGTTCAGGTGGCCAGAGAACTCTTGCGAGCGATGTTAAGAAATAAACAAATCAGTATTTCTAATGTCTATGTCCCAAATGTTTACTCTGTCCATCTTAATAATAAAGACTGTTCGGTCTTGAAAAACTTTGGGGAAACTTTCCGCGTCGAGCTGGCTAAGCACCTCTATGAAGAGGGACTGAAACAAGGGTTTACTTTTCTTACCCCTCCGGTTGTGGAAATTAAAGCTGATGAGAAACTGGAAACGGGCGAGATTGAGATCCAAGTCGAGTTCAATGAATCCCTTGTCGTTCCTTGGCAAGTTGAGGAAGAAAAAGAATATTATAAGCCTGAAGAACTGGAAAAGACAACTGTTTTGGTAAATAAGATCATAAAAGCCAGTTCTGCAAAAGCCAACCCGAGCAGGAAAATGAAGTATTCCCTAGAAATAGTTAGGGGTCAAGATTTAGGTAAAGTATTCCCCATAGACAAAGAGGAGATAATTGTCGGCCGTAGTTCAGGTTGTGATATCTCCGTTCAGGATGTAGAGGTTTCACGGAAACATTTTGCTCTCCGGAAAGAAAGCAACAGATGGTTTATTCAAGACCTCGGAAGCACAAATGGAACTTTTGTCAATAAGTTGCGGGTAGATCGTTATTTGGTTAAACCCGGAGATAGAATAATGGCGGGGCAGACTCAATTTTCATTCAAAGTGGAAAAGTAAGATGGTGGTTGACCGATGCTAACAGTTTTGGGGAGAATTTTATTCGTCGTTTTTATTTACCTTTTCTTATTGCGCGTTGTTACGGTTTTGTTGGCGGATTTGAGAGCGGGAGGAGTATTGGTCAAATCGGAGCCGGATTGGGGTTGTTTAGAAGTTATTAATGGTTCGGAAATATTGCCTAAGGGCCGAAAAATTAAAATCGATGCCCGGGGTTTGACTATAGGAAGGGGAAAACATAATGATATTGTTTTACCCGATCACTATTGCTCACTGGAGCATGCAAAGTTGAAACATTTTAAAGGGGTCACGATCTTAGAGGATCTGGGCAGTACAAATGGAACCTGGGTTAACGGCGAAAGAATAAGCTCCCGGGTTCAGCTTGTAACCGGAGATTTTATTAAAATTGGCGGTATCACTTTTGTTTATTCGAGGTGGAGAGATGAAAGTAATTAAAATCTATGAAACCGGATCAGTAAGGAAAAAGAATGAGGACTCATTTTTAATATTGCCCACCTGGAAGTTATTTGCGGTTGCTGATGGTATGGGGGGGCATAAAGCAGGAGAAGTGGCCTCTAAAATGGCGGTTGAAAAACTGAAAAAAAGAGCCTCGGTTTTGAAAGACTTGAAAGTTGAAAAAATCCCGGTTTGGATGACAGAGACAATTGAAGAGGCCAACCGGCATATTTTTGAGGCTTCAATAAAAACCGATGGAATGGAAGGCATGGGCACGACACTCACTGCCTTGGTTATAAAGGATAATAAGGCTATTGTCGGTCATATTGGAGATAGTCGTATTTATTTGTGGCGAGCCTCTAATCTTTCTTTGCTTTCCGAAGATCATTCCATGGTCAATGAGCTGGTTCGAATGGGGGAACTCTCGGCAGAAAAGGCCAAAACTCATCCCCACCGCAATATTTTATCCAAAGCTTTAGGAGTAGGAGAGACAGTAGAAATAGACTGTTTTCAGTTAGAAGTTCAAGCCGGAGATGTGTTTTTATTATGCACGGACGGGTTTTCCAATATGCTGGAGAGCAATGAAATTGCCATGGAGTTTGCTGCTCAGGGAACGTGGGAGGAACATCTCCAGAATTTAAAAGAGCTGGTGTTCCAGCGCGGAGCCCCTGATAATTTTACAGCAGTGTGTTGTATATTAAACGGTGAAGATAATGTTGTATAGTTTTTCCCTAAGGTTTTTAAGCCTGGCTATCTTGTGGATCGGCTTGGGAGTGCTCAAATTAGACGATTCACTGGATGTGCAATTTATTTATCTAGCGGCCTTTTTTTCTGTATTATTGATCATAGGCGCAGGAATAGAGTTTCTATTGGGTTATGCCGGCGATCGCCATATTATTCCCGTGACCCAGACTATTTTGGTAATCGGACTGGTGTTTTTAATACGGATTGATCCGCGATTAGCGGAAAAACAATTTACTTGGGCCATCATAGGTTTAATCCTACTCTATGTTATAGTTTTTGCTCTTAATGATTATCGGAAATTAGAGGAATATCAATACTTGTGGGGGTTAGCGGCTTTGGTATTATTGGCGCTGACTCTTGCTTTTGGCGTTAATGTTTTTGGAGCCACAAGGACAATCCAGCTTACAGGGTTTAGTTTCCAGCCTGAAGAACTGGTAAAGGTCGTTTTACTACTGTTTATGGCTTCTTATTTAGATAATAATCGAGAACTTTTGCGTATCGGGACTTTCCAGGTAGGAAGATTATCTCTGCCGGACAAAAGAACATTAGGACCCTTTTTAGTTATTTTTGCTGTTGTTTTAGGGCTCCTTGCGGCGCAAAAGAGCCTGGGGACTGCCCTGGTGTTTTTTCTGCTAATGATTTTTGTTATTTATATGATTACCGAAAGAGTCTTCTATTTGCTGGTTTCCATCCCCGCGATAGGTATTATGGGAACAATAGGGTACTTATTGTTTGGGCATGTCCGAATAAGGGTTAAAACCTGGCTTAATCCCTGGGATGATTTATCGGTAGGAGGGTTTCAGATAGCCCAGTCTATTTTTTCCATTAGCGGCGGGGGATTGCTGGGAACAGGTTTGAATAATGGTATTGGGGCTTATCAAATTCCCCTGGCGAGTACGGATTTTATTTTTTCAGTTATTGCTGAGGAAATAGGATTTGCAGGAGCAATGGCTCTTATCGCTCTCTTTGTGATCCTGATTTTAAGAGCTTTTGCGATTAGCATAAAAGCTCCCGACCGATTTGGCCAAATCTTGGCGGCGGGCATAGGGATATTAATAGGGGTTGAAACTTTAATTATTCTGGCCGGGGTAACAAAACTCTTACCTTTAACCGGACTGCCTCTCCCCTGGGTAAGTTATGGCGGCAGTTCTTTAATTATTCATTTTCTCCTTTTAGGACTTTTAACAAACATCTCCCACAAATCATCTTATATAATTTCCAATAGACAAGTGGGAAAAAGGCTGATGCTCTATGATTAATGGCATTCGAAAAGTGACTTTAATAATGTTGTTTTGTTTTTTCTTCTTAAGTCTCGGTTTGGTATATTGGCAAGTTGTTAAAGCGGATAGCATGCTTGATCACCCAGCTAATAGGAGGGCCATTTATCTCGAAAAAAGGATTGCCAGAGGTGGGATATATGATCGCCACGGTGTAGTTTTGGCCCAAACCAAACTAAGAGAAGACGGGGAAAAAGTTCGCGAATATCCTCAGGGAGAGATGTTTCAACCTTTACTCGGGTATGCCACGGTTAAGTACGGGTCGGCGGGCTTAGAGGCTTCCCAGGCGGATATACTTCTAGGGATGAAAGAAAGGTCTGTTTTAAGAAAGATTCAAAACGCTTTTCAGCTTGAAAGAACGGGAAATGATCTGGTTTTAACTTTAGATTCTCGTTTACAAAAAATTGCCTATGAAAAATTAAAAGGACGGGCGGGGGCTGTTGTGGCCCTTGATCCCCGCACCGGGGAAGTGTTGGTATTAGTAAGTCAGCCCAGTTTTGACGCCAACACGATTGAAGAAGAATGGGATGAGATTATTAGTAAAAAAGGCAGTCCTCTTTTAAACCATGCTTTTGCCAAGTTTCCGCCCGGCTCTATCATGAAAGTCGTTACTTCGTCCGCCCTTTTTAAAGCCGGGATTGATACCGCTGGGCTTTATAATTGTAAAGGGGTTACTGAGATTAACGGGCAGACCATCAGCGAACAAAATGATAAAAAACACGGCTGGGTTAATTATGATTTAGCTTTAGCCCACTCCTGCAATACTTATTTTGCTGAAAACGGTATAAAGGCCGGGGTGAAAGCTTTCTTGTCGGCGGTAGCCGGATTTGGTTTTGGTAAAGAAATTCCCTTTGATCTTTATGTTCCTGTTTCCTCTATAACTGTCGAGGAACCCTTGCCCAGTCATCTGGACCCCAACCTTTTTGCCGCCAGCACTTTTGGTCAGGGACAAGTAATGGTGACCCCATTTCATATGGCCTTGATAACCGCTGGTGTAGCCAATGAAGGTAAAATCATGCGGCCTTATCTTATTGACAGCGTTTTAGATTCGAAGCAAAATAGGATATATAAAACTAAACAGGAAGTTTGGCTTCAACCTTTGGCTCCAGTGGAAGCTAAGAAAATAAAGAGTGGAATGATTTCAGCGGTAAGGGAAGGCACCGCTTCTCCGGGTGCTCTCCCTGGAGTACAAATAGCGGCTAAAACGGGATCCGCAGAGACCGGAGGAAATAATAACACTCATGCATGGTATATCGCTTTTGCCCCGGCTGAAAACCCGCGTATTGCCATCGCAGTTTTAGTGGAGAATGGAGGGGCAGGCGGGGTAGCTGCGGCTCCGATTGCTAAAGCGGTAATCGAAAAAGCGTTGGATTTGAAAGAAGGTGATAACCGGTGAGTAAAATATACGGTGGAAGATATGAAATAGTAGATAAAATCGGTGCTGGCGGGATGGCCATTGTTTATAAAGCTAAAGATATTCTACTGAACCGCATTGTAGCTGTTAAGGTTTTAAGAGAACAGTTTACCAGTGATGAAGGGTTTGTTCGGCGGTTTCGCCGGGAGGCTCAATCCGCGGCCAGCTTGTCCCATCATAATATTGTTTCTATTTTTGATGTCGGTAAAGACGGGGATGAAGAGTACATCGTTATGGAATACGTTAAGGGGCAAACTTTAAAAGATATTATTCGTGAACAGGCCCCTTTAAATAGCGACGAGGCTCTTAATATAGTGCGCCAAATTGCGGAAGCCTTGGCCCATGCTCATGCTAACCATATTGTGCATCGAGATATTAAACCACAAAATATTTTGATTACTGATGACGGGCGAATAAAAGTTACTGATTTCGGGATAGCCAGAGCTGCTTCTTCAGCGACTCTAACTCATACCGGAGATATTGTAGGCTCGGTTCATTATTTATCGCCCGAGCAGGCTAAGGGAACTCCAATTAATGAACAATCAGATATCTATTCTCTAGGAATTATCCTTTATGAAATGGTCACCGGTAAGGTTCCCTTTGACGGGGATACTCCGATTACAATTGCCCTTAAACATGTTCAGGAGGAAATTACAGCCCCCGGAGAAATGGGGGTCGAAATAGCCCCTGAAATAGAGATTATTATTAGGAAAGCCCTCGCCAAATCCACTGAAGAGAGATATAAAAATGCTTTGGAATTGTTAGACGATTTGGATAGAGTGCAAGCCGGCCAAACTATTTCGTATAATAAAAGACGGGTAGCGGATGAGGATAATTTTAAGACCCAAGTCCATAACGGAATGCGGGATCAGGTTTTGGCAGAGGAACAAAGGGATCTGGAGAAAACTAGCCATCAGGAAAGAAAGGATAAAAAGAAGCCCTGGAAAGCAATAATTGGGATAGGGGTAGTAATTATTCTATTAGGTCTTGCTTTCGGATTATGGCGAATGTTTAATGTACCGGAAGTAAGGGTACCGGATTTAACAGGTTTAACCTTGGAACAAGCTGAGGCTGAGTTAAAAAGAGCAAACTTAATACTCGGGGATAACCCCAAGTATGAATTTAGCGATGAATTTGCACCTGATCTCATAATCGATCAGAGTTATAAACCGCACACCTTGGTTAAAGCTGGAAGAGTGGTAGATGTTACTCTTAGCAAGGGTCCGGAATTTTTAGAAGTTCCTAATGTAATGATGGATAATTTAACGGAGGAAGACGCTAAGAATGTTATCCGGGCTGCCGGTTTTGAAGGGGATATTATTGTCGAATATCGTAAAGATCCCTTTATTCCCCAAAATAGAGTTATTGATCAGGATCCTAAGCCGGGATCATTGTGGCATAAGAGATCGGCGTTTAAATTGGTAGTGAGCAGTGGAAAAGAGTTTGTGATGGGTATAATGCCTGATGTTACCGCCTACTATTCTTCCCAAGCCAAAGAAATCCTGGAAGCCCATGGTTATGTAGTGAGGGTAAAAACAGAGCCTTCTGAATTGTATCCTATAGATACCGTAATAAGAACAATACCTTTACCGGGCCAATCGGTGAAAGAGGGTTCGAAAGTGACGATTTTTGTCTCCAAGGGACCAGGGCCTCTGCCTTAGGAAAAGACAGGGTGTTTAAAAAGAACATTAACCAGAAATCAATATTTAGCATTTAGGGGAGGGAAATAGGACGGCCAGATGTTGATTCAGGGCACATTGATGAAAGGATACGGCGGCTTTTATTATGTCTTCGCTGAGGACCGAGTATGGGAATGTTCCCTACGCGGTCGTTTTCGTGTCCGAAATCAGGATTTTATTCCTGGTGATAGGGTCTTAATTCTTCCAGAAACAGAGACTAAGGCCACGATCGAAAAAGTTTTAGAACGTCAAAACGTTCTTTGGCGGCCTCAGGTCGCGAATATTGATCAGGCTTTGTTAATTTTCGCCCGAAAGACTCCGGATCCTGATTACGGCCTTTTAGATAGGCTTATCATTCAAGCGGAAAGTGTAGGAATAGATGTTTCCATGGTTTTTACAAAAGTTGATTTAGTGGAAAACCGGGAAGACCCGAGGGTTGAGTATTATAATTCGATAGGTTACGGAGTTTTAAATGTTTCCAATAAGACAAAAGAGGGGATTGAAGAGGTTAGGGAGTTAATACAAGGACGAACCTCGGTTCTGGCTGGTCCTTCCGGCGTTGGAAAATCCAGTTTAATAAATTCCTTAGAACCCGGGAAAAAATTAAAAACCGGGAAAGTTAGCGAAAAAATAGGCCGAGGAAGGCATACTACCAGGCATGTCGAACTAATATCTGTAAGCGGAGCCCTTGTGGTAGATACCCCGGGATTTTCTTCCCTAGCTCTGCCGGCTATTAAAAGCTCGGAATTGAAAAACTATTTCCGGGAATTTGCAGAATATAGCGACCTCTGTCGTTATAAAAGCTGTTTGCACGCTAAGGAGCCGGACTGCGGGGTAAAAGAAGCTTTGAATAATAAGCGGATTCTCGCTTCCCGTTATCAAAACTATCTTCAGTTTTTAGATGAAGTGATTCAAAGAGAAAGGAAATACTGATCTATGGCGATTACAATTGCTCCCTCTATTCTGTCTGCTGACTTTGCCAGATTAGGGGAAGAAGTTAAATTGATTGAAGAAGCCGGGGCAGATATTTTGCATATTGATGTTATGGACGGGCATTTTGTCCCCAATATTTCCATAGGCCCCCCGGTGATAAAATCTCTTCGCAAAGTCAGCTCTTTGGAATTTGATGTTCATTTGATGATTGAAAACCCGGAAAGGTACATTGAGGCCTTTGCTGAGGCTGGAGCGGACCATATTACTGTTAGTATTGAGGCCACGGGACATGTGCACCGGGTTGTGCAACAAATTAAATCTTTGGGTTTAAGTGCGGGGGTGGCTTTAAATCCAGCTACCTCCTTAGATGTGCTTACCTATATTCTTCAAGATTTGGATTTGGTGTTATTAATGACGGTCAACCCTGGATTTGGGGGACAGTCTTTTATTCAAGGGGTATTGCCAAAGATCGTGGCCTTGTCAGAGATCCTCAAAGGCGTGAACCCCTTATGCAGGATTGAAGTGGATGGAGGAATAAATGAGGAGACGGCCAGACTGGTCAGCAGGGCAGGGGCCGAAATATTGGTTGCTGGTTCGGCTATTTTCGCTTCCTCCGACCCCGCTAAAGCAATGCAGGATATCTTAAAGGCTGCCCGGGAAGAGCTGCAGAAGCGGTGATAAGATGATGAAAATCGCGGTAATAGCTGGGGGGATATGGGATTTAGAGTGGGGGCGGAAAGAATTAGCTAAAAATATTGATTTTGTAGTTGGTGTTGATGGGGGAGCTAACCACGCTGTGGCCGCCGGTCGGATTCCCGATATCCTTATCGGGGACTTAGATTCTGTTAAGCCTGATGTTTTAGCGCTCTGTAAAGAACATGGCGCTCAGGTTTTGAAATATCCTAGGGAAAAGGATCAGACTGATTTAGAACTGGCTTTGACTTATGTTCAAAGATATTTAGAAGATTTGGGAAAACCGGAGGGGGAAATTCTTCTCTTTGCCGCCACCGGGAAAAGATTGGACCATTTGCTCGGTAATATTGCCGTCGTGCTTGGTTTTACCGAGAAGCAGAAAAGAATTCTACTGGTGGAAAAGACCTATAGGGCTTGGGTGATGCTCCCAGGAGAAGAGTTTATTAACGGCGAAGAAGGCCAACTGTTATCAATACTGCCCTTAACAGAAGAGGCCGTTGTTTATTCTCGGGGTTTATATTATGAATTGAACGGGGAAAGGCTTATACACAGTGCTGCTCGTGGGATAAGCAACGTATTTAAAGAAAACCGGGTGGAACTTAAAGTAGCAAAAGGAAAAATTTTAGTTGTTCTAAATCAAAATTAAACGAACCCCGGTTTTTAAAGCCGGAGTCCGTTTGCAAGGTAATTTTTAAGTTTTTTGATTCTAAGGAATGTTATAAAATTACTTATAGAGCACGTTGGACTTTACCCGAACGCAGGCATCTAGTACAAACCTTAATGTGGGTGGGAGTACCATTTACGATAGCACGTACACGCTGGAGGTTGGGTTTCCAGGTACGTTTAGTACGAATATGGGAGTGACTGATTTTCATGCCAGTCGATACTCCTTTATTGCAAACAGCACAGACATTAGCCATGATTTACTACCTCCTTTACTCCCCGAAATTGCACTTTATAAGTTTAGCAGAACTCCTTTAAAATGGCAAGCGTTTGGAATGTATTTGACTAAAACCTATATAGTATATTATCCTATTTGTAAATAATTTATTGGAAGACATAATTGCTCAAAACAGTTGAAAAACAATTACTTAGAGGATAAAAGAATAACCCCTTTTATACCTTTTAGGCGAGAGTGAAAGTGAGGTTTCGCGTATGGGGAGATTAATGGAAACCAAACTAGGAAAAGTGGACATCAGTGAGGAAGTAATTGCTACTATTGCGGGAGCAGCAGCAATTGAATGTTATGGTTTAGTCGGTATGGCTTCCCGCAAATTATCTGATGGGGTTTCAGGATTGTTGAAAAGAGAAAACCTTTCTAAAGGAGTCATTGTCACTTTCAATGAGAACATTATAGTTATTGACTTGAATATCATAGTAGGGTACGGTGTTAAAATTTCGGAAGTTGCGGCCAATGTTATGGATAGGGTTCGCTATACAGTTGAAACTATGACGGGTTTAAAGGTTGCAGAAGTGAATGTAAATGTCCAGGGCGTGAGATTTCTAGAATAATTAGAAATATTTTAAACAAAACCCTTTAATGAGTAGGAGGATATATTTTGAGAACGGAGACCGCCTCAAAAGCCAGAATAGATGGCCCTTTGTTTAAACTAATGTTAGGTCAAGGGACACAACAATTAGAAAAACATAAAAAGGAAATAGATGCTTTAAATGTTTTTCCTGTTCCTGACGGGGATACTGGGAATAATATGAATTTAACCCTTCGAGCGGCTTACCTGGCGGCCGAAGCTGTAGAGGAGAACTCTATTTATGAGGTTGCCGCGGCTTGCTCAACAGGTTCTTTGATGGGAGCCCGGGGTAATTCGGGAGTCATTCTCTCCCAAATTTTGCGAGGGATTGCCAGGGGTTTGGAAGGACTGAAAGAGGCCAATGCCCTGCAGTTTGCCCATGCTTTGCAGAACGGTGTTGATACCGCTTATAGAGCTGTTATGAAACCTGTGGAAGGGACAATCTTAACAGTGGCCCGGGAAACGGCCAAAGGGGCTTTGAATAAAGCGAAAAGCGGTGAAACCGCGGTTTTAGAAGTTTTGAAGGCTGGTTATGAAAGAGGAGAACGGGCTTTAGCTCGGACCCCGGATATGTTGCCGGTTCTTAAACAGGCCGGAGTAGTTGACGCTGGGGGAAAAGGTTTTTTAGTAATTCTTAAGAGTTGGATTCTGACTTTAGAGGGCAGTTTACCGGAATCAGAGCCGGTTTTTAAGAGTCAGGAGCCCAGCCCTCAGACAGTTTCTGGAATTGCGGAAATTGATAGTCTGGAGTATCCGTATTGCACTGAATTTTTGATTAAAGGTCAAAATCTTGAGCTGGAGACAATTAAACAAGCTTTGCAGGACAAGGGAGATTCGCTTTTAGTAGTTGGGACTGAGGAAGTGGTAAAAGTCCACATTCATACTAAGAATCCCGGTTTGATCCTTGATTATGCCGTTGGTCACGGGACCTTATATGAAATACAAATTCATAATATGTTGGCCCAAAACGAGGCTGCCGCTCATCAAGCCAAAGAGGAGAATGGTAGTCCGGAAGCGGAGCCAGAAACTAGTGAATCCACGGAAATAGAAGCGGATTTAAAGGACTACGGAGTTGTAGCGGTCGCTATGGGTGAGGGCATTGCGGAGATTTTTAAAAGTTTAGGGGTGGATGAAGTAGTTAACGGTGGGCAAACCATGAACCCTAGTACCCAGGATTTGGCTGATGCGGTCTTAAAAGTGCCGGCGCGTAATGTCATGGTTTTACCGAACAACAGCAATATAATTCTGACTGCCAATCAAATAAAAGAAGTGGTTAACGGCAGAAATGTATATGTTATTCCTACAAAATCTGTTCCCCAGGCAATTTCTGCTCTCTTAGCCTTTAATACGGACAAACTCCCGCAGGAAAACTTTGACAATATGTCCGAAGCGATTAAACAGGTTGTTTATGGTGAGGTAACTTATGCGGTTCGGGATTCCCAGTTTGGAGAGTTGGATATTTCGGCTGGTGATATTTTGGGATTGGTTAACAATAAAATTTCAACCAGCGGGACAGATATCTTAGAAGTGGCCAAAGAAGTTTTAGAAACAATGGCCTGGCGAGAAAAAGATATTGTCACTATTTTTTACGGTGAGGATACAACGGAGGAAGATGTTGAACTTCTTTCTGCTTGGTTGGAAAAAGAGAACCCGGATATTGAGGTCGAGGTTTACGACGGTAAACAGCCTTTATACTATTATATTATTGGTGTTGAGTAATGGAAAACATGATTCCCGGCTTGCTGAAAGCTTTGCGGGCTGAGGAAAAGCAAGGTTATATTAATACGGGAGCTTTGGGAGGGTTCAGTTTTTTTTTGAGTGAGGCTCTCCCTTTTTTAAAAGAGTGTCTCCCGGCGGAAGAGTTTGAGGAATTGAGAATGGCCGTCTCGGAATATAGGTATTCCGCTCCCCAACAAAGACGAAGGCTCCATTCCACAATCAAAAAACATCTGGAAAGCTTAAATATTAAGAAACCTTCTTCTTTACATAAAAATAACAAAAATATTGGTCCTCAAAACTTGCAATACCTTAAGGGAGTAGGTCCCCGAAGAGCAAAATTATTGGCTAAACTGGATCTTAAAACTGTAGAAGATCTTTTGCGGTACTGGCCGCGCCGATACGAAGTTCGGACCAAACGAAAAATTGAGGATTTAAGAGATAATGAATTAGCAACCGTAAGTGGTTTAGTCACTGGGAGTCAAGTCAGTACCGGCAGAATAAAAGTTGTAAAATTAAAAATTGAACAAGAAGGGCGGAGTATCTTTGCGATTTGGTTCAACCAAACCCATATTCCTAAGCAATTCCCGATTGGAACTGAAGTGGTGGTTTTGGGGAAGGTTCGCTGGAATAAACGAATTCCGGAGATTCATGTTTTCGAGATTAGCAAGGGCGGTAGTGAGGGCCCGGAAGAGGAAATAGTCCCCGTTTACTCAGAAACTAAAGGACTAAATTCTAAAACGATTCGTGCTCTTGTAAGAAATGCCCTTCCGGAGATAGACAAATACTTTAGGGAATACTTGCCTCCCGGAGAGCAGGAGCTCCTAAAACGTCAATTGGCTTGTAAAGAGTTACATTTTCCTTCTTCGCTTCAAACTATGGAAAAAGCACGCGAAAGAATGGTCATAGAAGAGATTCTTTTTCTGCAATTGGCTTTTGCTCTTTTGCGCCAGCCTCGAGAACAAAAGGCGGCGTTCTGTTTAAATAAAGGTCAGAAATTAGTAGACAGATTTCTCTCTACTCTTTCCTTTGAATTAACCGCAGCCCAAAAACGAGTGATCGCGGAGATCTTTAGAGACCTGGCTGATAACAGGAAACCCATGGCTCGCTTATTACAGGGAGATGTAGGTTCAGGGAAAACCGTCGTTGCTATGGCAGCCCTTTTACAAACAGTCGGTTCCGGTTACCAAGCAGCAATGATGGCCCCCACAGAGGTTTTGGCCCGGCAGCATTACCAAGTGCTCAGCAAGGCTTTTCGTCCGTTGGGTGTTGAGGTTGTGCTTTTGACCGGAGCTCAAAGAAAAAAAGAACGGGAACAAATCCTGGATCGAATCTTACGGGGAGAGGCTCAAATTGTGACTGGAACTCAGGCTCTTATTCAAGAGACAGTACGTTTTAAGTCCTTGGGTTTTGTGGTGACGGACGAACAACATCGTTTTGGGGTTCGGCAAAGGACTTTGCTTCAGGACAAAGGGGAAAATCCCCATGTTCTAGTGATGACTGCCACCCCTATTCCCAGGACCCTAGCTTTAACGCTCTATGGGGATCTCCAGCTCTCGGTTCTTGATGAAATGCCCCCGGGCCGGAAACCGGTTATAACTAGGAAGTTGACTGCTCGCCATCGTTCGGGACTGGAAAAGTTTCTCGAACACCATCTTAAGCGCGGTACGCAGGTTTACGTCGTATGTCCTTTATTAAAAGAAACAGAAAACTCCGATCTGCTATCTGCTACTGAAACGGCGGAGCGTTTGCAAAAACGTTTTCCGACGTTTAAGATCGCTTTATTACACGGAGGGATGAAAAGTCAAGACAAAGAGGAGATTATGCTGCGCTTTCGCCAAGGAGAGATTAATATCCTTGTCGCTACTACTGTTGTTGAAGTAGGGGTGGATGTTCCTAACGCTTCAATTATGGTGATCGAAGGTGCGGAACGTTTTGGGTTAGCCCAGCTTCATCAGCTTAGGGGCAGGGTGGGGCGAGGCGAGAAACAATCTTACTGTTTTTTAGTTAGTGACGCGACAAATAGCACTCGCTTAGAAATCCTGTGTCAGACCGAGGATGGGTTTAAAATTGCCGAAGAAGATTTAAAAATCAGGGGGCCAGGAGAGCTATTAGGTCTAAAACAGCATGGGCTACCGGAACTAAAACTTACGGATTTAAGCAGGGATGGAGTTTTGGTGGAAAGGGCCTATAACTTATCTCAAAAAGCTTTAGCAGAGCCCGAAAAATATGAGCTTTTGTTTCAGGAAGTCAAACGTTTCTTTTCGGGAGTTAAAGTCGGAATCAATTAATTATCCAGGGTTTTACAAGTATTTTTTTGGCCTCTAAGGATGATACTATGCCTAGATCAACTAGGAGGTAGTATAGTATTATGGCCAAGAAAAACTCCGAAAAAATGAAAGAAATTGAGAACACGAAATATGAAACTGCTCAAGAAATGGGCATTCCCCAAACTAAAAAGAAAAAGAAGAAAAAGAAAACATAGAGAAGAGGGACGGTGGTTTAAATCACCGTCCCTCTGTTTAGTTTTGTTTTGGGAAACGTTTAATATATTTTACTATTTCAACAATAGGGATGATAGATAGAGAGGCTACAATGACAATTCCCCATTGTTCAAGATTTAGGGGAACTACCCTAAAGACTCGGTTAAGAAAGGGCAGAGTGATTACCGACACCTGTAAGGTTAGAGAAATAAGAAAGGCTCCCCAAAGATAAGGATTCGAAAAGAAACCTAGACTAAATAAGGAGTGGCTGAGAGAACGGGCGTTAAAGGCATGTATTAACTGGATAAGACCTAAAGTGGCGAAAGCCATGGTGATAGAAACTTCTGGATCATGGTACCGGTGACGAGCCAGGATAAAGACCAGTAAAGTAAGGAGTCCCATAATTATTCCCTGATACAAAATATTTAAGGCTAAACCTCCAGCGAAAACATTTTGCTCAGAACGCGGTTTTTGATCCATAATATTTTTCTCCGCTTTTTCTAAGCCTAGAGCTAAGGCTGGAAAGGAATCAGTCACCAGGTTTATCCAGAGAATATGAATCGGAAACAATATCCTCCAATTTAATAGAGTCGCGATCAGTAAGGCCACAATTTCGCTTAGATTACAAGACAATAAGAATTGAATCACTTTCCGAATATTGTTATAGATTTTGCGACCTTCTTCCACCGCTATTACTATTGTGGCAAAATTATCATCTGCTAAAACCATATCCGAGACGCCTTTGGCTACATCCGTGCCGGTGATCCCCATTCCTACTCCTATATCGGCATATTTTAAAGCCGGAGCGTCATTTACTCCATCCCCGGTCATGGCTACGACTTTCCCCTTCTCTTTCCAGGCCTTTACGATTTGAACCTTATTTTCAGGGGAAACTCGGGCATAGACTGAATACTTAGTGATACTATCCTTGAATTCTTCTTCTTCTTTCATTTTATCTAATTCGCGGCCAGTAATAACTTCGGATGGGTTATTAATAATATTCAACTCTCGGGCAATGGCTGCTGCAGTTTCCGGGTGATCGCCGGTGATCATAATCGGTTTGATACCTGCTTTTTGGCAGATCCGGACCGCTTCCTTAGCTTCCTCTCGGGGAGGGTCGATCATACCGACCAGGCCTAAAAAGACAAGATCTTGTTCCTTAAATCCTTGGCCCTGACTCTCTGCCGAGCTTGAAACCGGGGAATAAGAATCTAATTCTTTACAAGCCACAGCTAAGACGCGGAGGGCCTTGCTAGCCATTTTTCGGTTTGCTTCTTCGATTTTATGCATAATCTGGGGGGTTAAAGAGCGTATTTTTCCATCTAGGAGGATGGAACTACAGCGTGTTAATAAAACGTCAGGGGCCCCCTTAGTCAGGGCTTTAAAACTATTCGGAAACTTATTAATGGTCGTCATAAGTTTTCGGTCCGAATCAAAAGGAACCTCATCAATCCTTGGGTGTTCTTTCTCCAGCGAGTCCTTGGCAAAATCTTTAGCCAAAGCAAAATAGATAAGAGCTGTTTCGGTAGGGTCCCCAAGGACGTTAAGCTCTCCCTTTTCAAAGTTGATCTTTGAATCATTACAGAGGACCAGGGCTTTCAGAAATTCTTCCATCCCTGGAATCTCCAGACCAGCCTCTTTCTCAGTCAATAGGAGGTCGTTAAAATATAATTGCTTAACCGTCATTTTGTTTTGGGTTAAAGTCCCGGTTTTATCCGAACAGATTATTTGAGTGCTGCCAAGGGTTTCTACGGCTGGTAGACGACGGATGATTGCTTTACGCCTGGCCATTCTCTGGACACCAAGGGCCAAGACAATAGTTATCACAGCGGGCAACCCCTCCGGAATAGCAGCCACCGCCAGACTGACGGAGGTAAGAAATATATCAAAGGCAGCGTTTCCTCTTAGTAACCCAGTCACAAAAATTAGGCCGCAGATAAGAATAACGGCTGCGGTTAGATATTTGCTTAGTTCCGCTAGTTTTTTTTGTAAAGGGGTTGTATTTGGATCTTCGGCAGTTAAATAACCGGCTATTTTCCCGATCTCGGTTTCCATCCCTGTAGCTATTGCAACGCCGGTGCCCCTACCATAGACCACACTGCTCCCCAAGTAGGCCATATTTGACCTGTCCCCAAGGGCTAGATCCTCTTCTTCCAGAGTGGCAGGTTGTTTTTCAGCCGGTACTGATTCACCGGTCAGGGCGGCTTCTTCGATTTTAAGATTATGGGTTTCCAAAAGCCTTAGGTCCGCTGGAACATAATCCCCTGCTTCTAACGCAATGATATCGCCGGGTACAATTTCCGAAGCTTTAATTAGTTCTATTTGCCCTTCTCTTTTAACTTTAGCGAGAGGGGACGAGATGGACTTTAAAGCGGCTAAAGCCTTCTCCGCTTTGCTCTCCTGAGCGACTCCTAATACAGCATTAAGGAGTACCACAACCAATATAATAATAGCATCCGTAATCTCTCCTAAGAACCCAGCGATTAGGGCGGCCCCTAATAGCACGATAATCATCGGGTTTTTAAACTGTTCCCCAAACATCCCGATCAGAGTTCGTTTAGCTCCCTCCTCGAGGACGTTTCCACCGTAAAAACTCAACCTGGACCTAGCCTCTTCTTTTGTTAGGCCAGAAGGTGAAGTTTCCAAAGCCTCAAGCGTTTCTGAGGAGCTTAACGTATGGTAGGAGGTTTTCTTAAGTAAATCTTTTGTTCCCATTGTATTCTCCTCTCAATGAGGTCAGTAGTTATTTGGAATATATTTAGTTTATGATCTATTTGTATAATATAGCAAGTTTCTACTGGAGATAAGTTTGGAAATTTTCATCGGTAATACCCGGATGAATACAGATATTGATAGCGGAGGCGATAATTCGGGAACTAAAATCTATTAGCTCGTCAATTTCTTTTGGCGTAACCATTAGAGAATCTTGAAAGGGAGAGAGAACTTCCTTCATTATGGTGATAAGCAATTCCTCATTTTCTTCTTTATAAATACTCGCTAAAGAAGGCTCCGATTCCAGGCGGCTAAATAGTTCTTCAACGGTTTTGTGAGCGATGATAGCAGCGTTGACGACTGTAGGTACCCCGATAGCGATAACTTTGCAGCCTAAGGTTTCTTCATTAAGTCCCCGGCGATGATTTCCGATCCCGGAACCGGGATTGATTCCTGTATCCGCCAACTGAATCGTTGTTCCGATTCTCTTTAAAGATTCCGTTGCCAAAGCGTCAATAGCCAAAACATAGTCAGGCTTGACATGTTCTACTAGGCCCCGGATCACCTCGGCGGTCTCAATTCCAGTCAGTCCTAAAACACCGGGCGAAATAGCTGAAACGTTGCGCATTTTGCCTTTAATTTCCTGGGGCGTATAATGAAAAAGGTGTCGGGAGACCATAATTTTTTCCACCACTTTAGGACCCAAGGAGTCAGGAGTGGCTTGCCAATTACCTAAACCGACAACCAAAAAACTAGAGTCCTCCTCTAAACGGAGCAGCTTGCTTAAATATCGAGCCAAGGTTTTTGCCAGGTCCCGGTGCACAGAGGGTTGGTTTTCTTGAATTTGAGGAGCATCGATGGTTATATAATTCCCCTGAGGACGCCCGAGCTCTTTTTCACCCTGGGCATTGGTGATAGAAATAGTAGTAACTACGGCTTGTTCCAATTCTTCTTTCGCCATGGTCACACCTCTTACCTCCCTTTCCGCTTCTCCGCGCAGAAGATCATGAGCCTCAACAGCTAAATCCAATCTGATATTCATTCTTTTAAAAAAATCAGATTTTTTCATAAGCTTACCCCCTTATTTTTTAAAAGAACTGGCCGAAAGGCCAGCTCAAAGGAAATATGATGAGAAGGTTAATAGAATATAGTTTCGAAACTTATTTTAGTATGTTTTCTTTTGTCTTTAGGTATTCAGAGTTTTAAAAGTTGATTTTATCTTTTATATTTAAAAATCAAGTTATTGTTTGTATAATAAGAGTTAAGATGAAATCTAGGACCAAAAAAATTTATTTTGGGTTAGAAAATGCGAATTATAGCCGGAGAATGGAAAGGGCGGCGCTTAAAAACAGTAAAAGGCCATGAAACCCGACCGACGGCAGATAAAGTAAAAGGAGCTATTTTCAACGTCTTAGGCGAAAAAGTTCTCGGAGCGCGGGTTTTGGATTTATTTGCCGGAACTGGGAATCTGTCCTGGGAGGCTTTGTCAAGGGGAGCAAGTTCTGCAATATTGGTAGAAAAGGATGTCAAAGCCTTAAGTGTGGCCTTTCAGAACAGAACTCTTTTAGGAGCCGAAGACAGAGCACAAATAGTAAAAGCGGAAGCCTGGCAGTTTTTAAAAAATTATTCCCAGGGAAGGTTTGATTTAATCTTTTTAGATCCTCCCTATCGGCAGGGAATTGTTGAACAAACCCTTGTAATTATTAAGGAACTCGAGATTTTGAATTTAAATGGAGTGCTAATTGCCGAAACGGCTTCCAAGGAAAAAATTGAGGGTGACCTGAGCCCTCTTCAAATTAGGTTGACGAAAGAATATGGGGATACAAAAGTATGGTTTCTTCAGGAAGATAAGGAGTAAGGAGAGGAATATTTTTGGAAAACCGCTTAATTGATCTTCTGGACCAACTGGAAGAAATTATCGACCACGCCACTAAAGTACCCTTAACAGGTAGAGTAATGGTAGATGAAGATGTTGTTCTCGAGATCCTCGATGGGATGCGGTCCTTCCTCCCGGAAGAAATTCGCCAAGCTAATATGATTTTAGCCGAGAGAGATAGGATATTGGAAAAGGCCCGGGAAGAAAGCCAGTTAATTATTGAACGAGCGGAGAAACAAGCGGAACAATTATTAAAGGAACATGAAATAACAATCCAATCCCGTGCTTACGCTGAAGAGTTGGTGCAACAGGCACAGCAGTATTCGCGGGAAGTTAAACTCGGAGCTCTTAAATACTCTGATGAACTCCTCAATGATCTTTCTGCTAAAATTGAAAGTGTCTTTAAGGCTATCCAGGCCAGTAGAGAGGAAATTAATAATATGGCTCGTTGGGATGAAAGAGTAGAGAACAACATAGAGGACGAATTGGACTAATTTTTTGTTTTTATATAGCGTCTAGAGAAGGCCAAAAATAAGCTGGAGATTGTTAGGAGTAAAAGGGTTCCCCCGGAATACAATAAACCCCACCTGAGTACATAAAGCCACAGATTAGACTGATCGCTTAACATTGCAGGTAGCGAAGTGGGAACAACGGCGTAGCGCATTAGGATTTGGCTCAGGAACAGAGCGAAGAAGGCATGCAGAACCCTGGCCATAACAAAGGGTAAAAAACGCAAATCTGTAGTGGAACTAAAACTTGCTACTTGGGCGAATGCTGAAAGACCTCCCCAACCCAGGAGAAAAGCTAACATTCCAACTTGAGCGTTCAGGGAGGAAAAAGCAGTGGTTGCCGCCTGGCAACCTAGGGTAGTTTCCATTAAGCCTTGAATTAAAGCTTTGCCATTAGCGAGGGAAAGTTTATTAGCCGTAATAATGGTCACTACTTCCGCCAGTTTGGTACTTATTAGTAGAATGTCCAGCATTCGAGTGGCTACAGAAAAAAAGACAATAAACCCTCCAACTAAAAGGATAGTAGAAACGCTATCTCGTATTGCATCGGCTATCATTTCCCCAAAAGGTTTTTTATAGTTTTGGCGGGCTATTTCCATTTCTCGGAGAGCCTGTTGGAATGAAAAACTATAAGCGCTCGAAGGAGAGGAATCCGAACCGTAAAAACGAAAAATAAGACCTACCAATAGGTTGGCCAGATAGACTGAGGCGGCAATAATAATTCCCAAAAAAGGTTTGCCAAGCATACCGGAGGCTACGGCGCCAAAAATAAAGCCTGGACTGGGGTTACTGGTAAAAGCAAGCAGTCTTTGGCCTTCTATTTGTGATAATTCCCCGGTTTTTCTCATTTGGCAAGTAAGAATGGCGCCAATTGGAATCCCGGCGGCATGAGTCATGGCAATAACAAAAGAGGCTTTTCCCGGCAGACGGAAAATCGGCCTCATCAAGGGTTCCAGTAAAACCCCCAAAAAGTGGATAAATCCTTGTTTCATGACCAGATCAGAGATAATAAAAAATGGAAATAAAGCGGGCACTACATAAAATACCCAAAGTTGAAGACCGGCTGCAGCCGAGGAAATTACGGCTTCGGTGTTAATGAACATCGCAACTAAAAACACTAAAAAAGGGAGTACTCTAATAAGGCTTAACACCTAATTCACCAGCCTAACCGGGTTGATACTATTTAAATATATGAAAGGGTACGGAAATAATTCTTAAGGATTTTCTGTTTCTTTTCTAGTCAAAATATGTTAGACTTATTACGGATTTCTAACATATTTCGAGCTTTATAGAACGTTACTTATCTTGGTTATTTTAATTGAGAAAAAGGAGTAGTATAAATGAAGATTCTTGTTTTAAACTGTGGGAGTTCATCTCTTAAGTACCAACTGATGGACATGACTACCAAAAAACCGATTGCGAAGGGTCTGGTAGAACGAATTGGCTTACCGGGTTCTATTCTTAACCACACCCCCATCGGCGGCGAAAAAATAGTTAAGGAAGCCGAATTACAAGACCATGTCGAAGCTATTAAATTAGTGCTAGACGCTTTGCTTGATCCGGACCATGGATTGCTGGAATCATTATCGGAAATCGATGCTGTTGGGCATCGGGTGGCCCATGGCGGAGAGAAACTTTCCGAATCCGTGCTTATTGATGAAGAGGTTAAGCAGGCCATAATTGATTGTATAGAATTGGGGCCCTTACATAATCCGGCAAACCTGGCTGGGATTTTGGCAGGGGAAAAAATGATGCCCGGAACCCCGCAAGTGGCAGTGTTCGATACGGCGTTTCATCAAACGTTACCGCCAAAGGCCTATATCTATGGTATACCTTATGAACTGTATGAGAAATATAAGATTCGTCGTTATGGTTTTCATGGGACCTCTCATAAGTATGTCAGCCAGAGAGCAGCGGTAATGCTTGGAAAAGATGTTAAGGACTTAAAATTAATCAGTTGTCATCTCGGGAACGGCTCCTCTATTACGGCCATTGAAGGCGGGAAATCTGTAGATACTTCTATGGGCTTTACCCCTCTGGAAGGGCTAATGATGGGGACCAGATCAGGGGATATCGATCCGACCATTGTGTCTTATATTATCAATAAAGAAGGCTTAACAGCCCAGGCAGCTAATGACTTCCTGAATAAAAAATGTGGGGTGCTTGGTCTTTCAGGTCTGAGCAGTGATTTTAGGGATTTAGAGGAAGCTGCTAAAAAAGGTAATTTCAGGGCTCAACTGGCTTTAGATGTTTTTGTTCACGATGTTCAAAAATATATTGGCTCCTATGCTGCGGTTTTGAACGGGGTTGATGCTATTATCTTTACAGCCGGGATAGGAGAAAACTCGGCCAGCTTACGGAAAAATATCTGTGCGAACCTTAGTTATTTGGGAGTAAGTTTGGATGACGAAAAGAACCAAATTCGCGGGGAAGAAATTGATATCAGCACCCCGGATGCCAAGTGTCGAGTGCTTGTGATTCCTACCAATGAGGAGTTAATGATCGCTTTAGATACCCAGGAGATTGTAAGCAAGCTTTAAACTGCTGACTCTTATTCCTTTCTTGACAAAGAAAAAGACAAAAATTATAATAGCATTTGTTATTATATAGAGGTGAATGCTGGTGAAGTTAGACTTAACCCCTCTTAAGTTCTCTGATGGTGGCTCGAAAAAATATCATTTTTGTGAACAGCTTCCGGATTTGGAACTTGGAGGAGAGACCTATGTATTCCTGTCACCAGTTAATGTAGAGCTTCAGGTAACTAAGAGCGGCCGAACTTATTTTGCTAAAGGTCTCGTAAAATGCACTGTAGAGGCATCTTGTTCTAAATGTTTAAAAAAAATTCCTTTTACCTTGGAATTTAATTTCGAGGATGAATTTGTACCGGCCCACGATGCTCCAAACTCAGAGGAAGATTCCTTCTTTTTTGAAAATGATTCTTTCAGCATTGCGGAAAGAATCAGCGAGCATATTCTTCTTCACCTGCCAATGCGCTTTACTTGCTCAGAAAGCTGCCGGGGACTCTGTCCTCAATGTGGAATTAACTTAAACACTGATTTCTGTAACTGTAAGGACGAAAATATTGATCCTCGGTTAGAAATACTATCGAAATGGAATAAGGGGGTGTAACTTAAATGGGTGTTCAACAAAATAAAAGCTCTAAATCCAGAGTCCGCCAGCGGAGAGCCACACAAAAATTATCAGCTCCTAATCTCGTAGAATGCCCCCAATGTCATCAACTAAAAAGACCGCATAACGTCTGTTTGGCTTGTGGCTATTATAAAGGCAAACAGATAATTCCTATGAATCTGTAGTTCGATATTTAGTAAAAGCTGTTGGCATAGAATTTCTATGGTAACAGCTTTTTTATCGGAAAATTTTTAAGAAGTTTGTTCGCGAGGACAGAGGCTTTATTGTCGGAGGTAAAGATAGTGAAAATTGCAGTCGATGCTATGGGAGGGGATTATGCCCCTGCTGAGATAGTGAAAGGCGCTTTAAGAGCATGCGAGGTTTACCCGGATTTACAGATTGTTCTTGTGGGCCAGACAGAGAAGATTAAGAAGTACATACCGGAAGAGGCTTACAAAACAAATCTAGAAATTAATGAGGCGAAAGATGTCATTGAAATGGATGAACATCCCGCTACAGCGATCAAAAAGAAACCGGAGGCTTCGATTGTGGTAGCCACGAGGCTGGTTAAAGAAGGAGAGGCAGGGGCTTTGGTCTCTGCGGGAAGCACGGGGGCACAGATGGCTGCAGCTTTGTTTGGTTTGGGTAGAATAAAAGGGATCAATCGACCGGCGATTGGAACTGTTTTGCCTACCTTGGATAAAGGAAAGCTACTGCTGGATGCGGGGGCCAATCCAGATGCTAAACCAGAGAACCTTCTTCAATATGGGCTGATGGGAAGTATTTACGCCGAGCAAATTCTCAAGATTCCCAACCCCAGAGTTGCTTTGCTAAGTATAGGAGAAGAAGAAACAAAAGGCAATGAACTTGTTCGGCAGGCCTATCCCTTGTTCAAGGAAGCAAAGTTTAATTTTATAGGCAATATAGAAGGCAGGGATATTTCCTATGGAAAAGCGGATGTGATTGTCTGTGATGCTTTTGTGGGAAATATAGTTTTAAAGACTATGGAAGGAGTAGCCACTTCCCTATTTCAAATGATTAAAGAGAAGATTTCCGCCAGTCCCTCAAGGAAAATAGGGGCGATGCTTGTGAAATCGGGATTAAAAGAAATTGCTCGCGCGTTTGATTATTCAGAGTACGGCGGCGTTCCGCTTTTGGGAGTGAACGGGACCAGTATTATTTGCCACGGAAGTTCCAAGGAAAAAGCGATTTTCAATGCAATTCGGGTTGCTAAAGAGTGTCTGGAACAGAGAATCCTGGAAAAGGTAAGAATCGGTTTAGAAAACGAATAAAAAATAAGGCGGGGGTTAAGAGCTGCTTGCATTCTGGCTAATTACTGGTACAATTTTGAATAAAAGGTTTAAAACCCTGTAAATAATAGGGAAGAAATAATAAGAACGAATGAACCAAAGGCATTTAGTAATGCTGAGCATCTTGAGGGGAGGTGGTCTATAAGTGGAGATTTACGAAAAAGTTAAGGCTATCGTAGTTGAACAATTGGGAATTGAAGAGGAAGAAATCACCCCAACTACGACTTTTGAGGACTTGAATGCTGATTCCTTGGACATCGTTGAACTAATTATGGCTCTCGAGGAAGAATTTGATCTTGATATTGCCGATGAAGAGGTAGAGAACATCAAGACCATTGAGGATATTGTAAATTATATAAAAGAGAATAAATAAGCACTAAAGCCCCGTTGTCTAAAAATGGGTTCCTATGTCCCGAGTTAGATATACGGGGTATTTAATTTTAAGAAAAGGATTTGACGAGTTTAATGGATAAAAAAGGAAAACGTTTATATTTCAAGAAAAAACCTCTGGCTTTGCAAGAAGAGGTAAAAATGTTTATGAAAAAAATCGGTCTTCAAGATCTAGAAAGCGATTTACTGGTCCAAGCCTTAGTTCATCCTTCTTACACCTTTGAGAATCCAGGGAAGGGTTTGGAAAATAACCAAAGGCTTGAATTCCTTGGAGATGCGGTTCTGGATTTTATTATTGGAGAGTACCTTTATCTGCATTATCAGGAAAAACCGGAAGGAGAACTTACAAAAATGCGGGCGGCAGTGGTAAATGAAACAACTTTGGCTCGTAACGGCAAAAATATTGGCTTAGGACAAGTCCTTTTTTTAGGAAAGGGAGAGCAGTTAACCGGGGGTAGAGAAAGACCTTCCATAATTGCGGATGCTTTGGAGGCTGTTATCGGGGCGATTTATCTGCAGTATGGTTTTGAAAAAGTCCGTAAATTTGTCCTGGATATGTTTATACCTGAAATCAAAAAGTTAGACAAAGGGCATTATGGAGATTTCAAAACCATGCTTCAAGAAAAGGCTCAGAAACAGGAAAATGAAGTGGAGTATAAAATTCTGGAGGAGTCAGGGCCTGATCATAATAAGCTCTTTACAGCCGGGGTGTATATCCAGGGAATACTGAAAGGCACGGGTAAAGGCAGGACAAAAAAAGAAGCGGAGCAGCAAGCGGCTGAATTGGCGTTAGAACAATGGGAGGGAAAAGATAGTTGAAAGCGAAGGCCACCTCGAGGATTTTTTTAAAAAGTATCCACATCCAAGGTTTTAAATCCTTTGCCGATAAAGTTCGATTCGATTTACAGCCGGGATTATGTGTTATTGTGGGGCCTAATGGCTGTGGTAAGAGCAATGTCGCCGATGCAGTCCGTTGGGTTTTAGGGGAGCAAAGCGCTAAAAGCTTGCGAGGCAACAAAATGGAAGACGTTATTTTTGCCGGGAGTTCAACCCGCCGACCGGTGGGGATGGCTGAAGTATCCTTGGTTTTTGATAATTCAACCGGTTTGTTTCCCCTGGATTTTGAGGAAGTTATTATCACCCGCCGGGTTTTTCGGGATGGAGAAGGACAATTTTTTATCAATAAAACACCCTGCCGCTTAAAAGATATTCAGGAATTATTTTTGGATACCGGCTCTGGAAAAGAGGGTTTTTCCATAATTGGGCAAGGGCGAGTGGAGGAAATATTAAACCTAAAGGCTGAAGAACGTCGCTTATTAATTGAGGAAGTTGCCGGGATCAGTAAGTTTCGGTTGAGAAAAAAAGAGGCGGTCAAGAAATTGGAAGATACGAAGCAAAATATTGATCGTTTAAACGATATCCTGACCGAAGTTCAGGCTCGATTGGCTCCTCTGGCTAGACAAGCGGAAATAGCTCAAAAATCCGAAGAACTAAAAAATGAGCTTCGGGAAACGGAAATCAAACTTTTAGTCCAAGATCTTTCGGAGATCAAAGTAAAACTTACCAAAGTACAAACTGAAGGCCAAACTCTACAAGATCAGTTAGCAGAACTCAATACAGCTTTAGCCGAGGCTGAAAACAAGAATATTCACGTCAAATATAAACTTAATTTATTGGAGGAAACTATTCAAGAGCTTCAAACTTCAATCTACTCTTTAGAAAATAGTATTTCCGACAAAGAGCATGCTCTTTCTTTAGCGGCTGAAAGGGAGGAATATACTAAGGATCAGCTGGAGAGGCTGGAAAAGGAGATTTCATTAGCTAAAGAAGAAGAGTCGGCCTTTAAGAAAAAAGAAAAGGAATTATTGGAGCGGGAAGGGTTTTTAAAAGACAAACTTGCCGAGGCTTCCGTAACTCTTAAGGAATTAGAAAAGCAATTGCTTGTCTTACGAGAAACAAACGGAGAATCTAGATTAGAAGAGTTGAAAACCGAAATATTTGAAGAGCTTTCCTTAAAAAGTAAGCTGGCAAATGAACTGGCCGAATTAGAGCATAAAAAGGATTCCTTGCAAAGACAGGAGGGCCAACTGACGGAGAGTATAGCGGCAAGAGAACGGGAGATAGAATCCTTGGCAATGCAAATTGAAAAACTAGATCAAGAAATGCTGGAATTGGAAGACCTTGCCGTTAATCTGACAGCCAAAGCGGCCGTTTTTAAACAACAGCTTACTGCTAAGGAAAAGGAACTAATGAAAATTGAAGAAAACAAGACTTCCCTCCTCCGACAACTTGACCAAATAAAAGCGCGGCAAAGGGCCTTACAAACTCTTGAAGCCAACCTGGAAGGTTATAATAAAGGGGTTAGAGAAATAGTTCTTGCTTTCAGAAAAGGGGAACTAAAGAACTGTGTTCTTTACGGGACGGTTGCGGAGAATATTCTGGTGGAGCCAAAGTATGAGTTGGCCTTGGAAACCGCTTTGGGGCTCGCTATGCAGTATATAATCGTTGACAGCACTGAGGATGGTAAAGAAGGCATAGCTTACTTAAAGAAAACAAAAAATGGCAGGGCAACGTTTCTCCCGCGCCTGGTTCTCCAAGGAAAGAAAGCGTTATTGACTTCAAGAACTTTAGATCACCCGGGCTTTCTAGGTTTAGCAGTAGATTTAATAAAATGCGACCCTCGTTTTAAGCCTGTTTTCCAGAACCTACTCGGTAGAATCTTAGTTGCAGACAGCATGGATTCGGCAGTTACTTTGGCCAAACAAAATAATTACCGTTTCAAAGTGGTCACTTTACAGGGCGATCAAGTAAATCCAGGGGGTTCTTTAACCGGGGGGAGTGTTAGGAACCAGGAAAGTGGACTTTTGGGTCGGAAAAGGCAGATCGAGAGACTGGTTTTAGAGGCTCAGGAAATTCAAAAAGCCTTAGAAGCGAAAGAAAGGGATTTAATAAATTGCAGTCGGGAATTAGAGACTCTAAAAACCAAAATAAAGGATTTGGATAGGGAAATAGAATCCTGCCAAAATACTAAGAATATTTTAACTGTGGACAGAAAACATCTCCGGGAAAGAAATGATCGTTTGCAAGAATCCCTAAAGCTGCTGAAATATAACCTTTCCGATGTGATAAATCAATTCTCAGGGTTAGATCACAACATTGCGGACATTAAAGCCCGTATTAATGATTCAACGCACAGAATTGCCAGTTTGCAAAACGAACAAAAGGATTTGGAAGAACTCCTTAAAAAAACAAATGCTCAAGGTCTGGTTTTGACAGAGCGTATTACAGAGGCGAGAGTTGAGGTAGCCAGGTGGGAGCAAGAGTTAGCCCAAATTCAAGACCGATTGGGAGAAGGAAGAAAACTTGTTCAAACTAATTCCTTGGCCGTGAGGGAAAAAAAGAATGAATGGTCAGCCCTTAAACAAAAGGAGAGAGATTTAAGCGCCGAGCAGGAAGAGCTTAAAAATGAGCTTCGGGGCGATAATGCTTTTTTAGAAGAGAAAAAACAGGAATTGATTAGATTGCGGAGCCGGAGGGAAAAAAAGAGTACAGAAAACCTCAAATACGAAGAAGATATTCGGCAGCTTACCGATCAGATAAAGAAAACGGAGAAGCTGTTGTACCAAAATGAGATTGAGCTTACCCGCTTACAAACTGAAGAAGAGGCGGAGTTAGAAAAATTAAGGGCTGAATTTAGTTGTTCCATTGAGGACGCTCTTGCTTATCAAAGCGGGGAAAACAGAGCCACGCTTAATGAGCGTCTCAAAAACCTCCGACAGGAAGTAGAAAATCTCGGACTGGTAAACTATGCGGCTCTTAAAGAATACCCGGAAACCTTGGAACGCTTTGACTTTTTGAGCGCTCAAAAAAACGACTTGGTTGCGGCTGCAGATTCTTTATACAGTCTTATCAGTGAACTAGATGAGAGCATGATAAAACGTTTCGCCAAAGGGTTTAAGGATGTAAATAAAGCTTTCCAGGAGGTTTTTAAGGAGCTTTTTAACGGAGGACAAGCGGAATTAATATTGGATGATCCCGATAACCTTTTAGAGACGGGGGTAAAAATCATTGCCCAGCCTCCCGGTAAAAAGGCCCAACTATTATCACTGCTATCCGGCGGGGAAAGGGCTTTCACTGCTATTGCCTTGTTATTTGCTTTCTTAAAAGTAAAACCCAGTCCTTTCTGTCTTTTGGATGAAATTGAGGCTGCTCTGGATGAAGTAAACGTTAAACGCTTTATTAATTACTTGCAATCCCTGTCTTTTCACACTCAATTCATCCTCATATCCCATCGCCGGGGAACCATGGAAGCCGCTAATAAACTATTCGGCATAACAATGGAAGAAACCGGTGTTTCTAAACTTTTAACCGTGGAAATGAAAGACAAGATTGATCCCGAAATTGCTTAAAGAGGCTTTCTTTACCCTTTCTTTTAAAAATAAAATCATAGAGTGAAGACTTTTTGTGGAAGCTATAAAAGTGTGGAGGGAGCAGACTTTTCTGAAGACCGCCGCTCTTCACGCCCTCTTTAGAATGTGATAAAATGTTTCCAGACAAGAGATATTGAAAACAAAGGAGATTTTAATGGCAGGTTTTATAGGTAAATTAAAGGAAAAGTTAACTAAAACTAGGGAGGGTTTTATAGATAAAATTGAACAGGCTTTTAATAGAGCCGGCAAAATAGATGAGGACCTGTATGAAGAGTTAGAGGAGATATTAATTCAATCCGATGTAGGTGTGGCAACGTCTTTGGAGCTTATAGATCAATTGCGTCAGGCAGTTAAAGAAAGGAAAATTTCGGAGCCTGAAATGCTGAAAAGCGTGTTGCAAGAATTTATTGTCGAAAAACTGGGGGTCGGATCCCCTTTAATCACGGCTGAAGGATCCCCTACCGTTTATTTGATCGTTGGGGTTAACGGGGTGGGTAAGACAACATCCATCGGTAAGTTAGCTAAAAGTCTCCAAAAAGATAAGAAAAGAGTTTTATTGGCTGCCGGAGATACCTTCCGGGCGGCAGCCATTGAGCAATTAGAAATCTGGGGAAACAGGGCGTCCGCTGAGGTCATAAAACAAGAAGAAGGCACTGATCCAGCGGCAGTGGTTTTCGATGCCGTTAAAGCCGCCCTGTCCAGGAAGGTAGACTATTTGCTCATCGATACTGCCGGGAGATTACATAATAAAGTTAACCTAATGAGGGAATTATCTAAAATCAGAAGAGTAATCGAGCGTGAAATCCCGGATGCACCACAGGAAGTTCTTCTAGTGCTCGATGCTACCACAGGCCAAAACGCTTTACAGCAGGCGAAACTGTTTAGCGAGGCGGTTGATGTTACCGGTATTATCCTCACCAAATTAGATGGGACAGCTAAAGGCGGTGTTATTCTTGGGATTCAGGGTGAAACCGGAATACCAGTAAAGCTTATCGGTGTCGGAGAGGGAATTGATGATCTAAAACCGTTTAATCCTCGGGAATTTGCCGCCGCCTTATTTCCTAACGGGGAGGACTAGAAAATGAATGTCGCCTTGATTGGGGGAACCGGAGTCGAGAAGCTGGAGATTGCTCATAAATCGGCTTTTACAGTAGAAACTCCCTACGGGACAGTCAATTTAGAAAAAGGGTTTATCGGTTCCAGCGAGCTTGTTTTTTTGAAAAGACATGGGGACAAGCACTCTCTTCCGCCCCATGCCATAAATTATAGGGGTAATATCTATGCTCTCCACAAAATAGGTATAAAAAAGATTATTGCAACCGGTGCTGTAGGATCTATAGTGCCTGAATTTGAGATCGGGGATCTAGTCCTAGTGGACCAATTTCTGGATTTTACCAAAAACAGACCGTTAACTTATTATGAGGGGGGAGAGGATGGAGTACTCCATGTTGATGTTTCCGAACCCTATTGTCCTGATTTGCGAAAAAGGATTGTTCAAAGCGGAGTAGAACTGGGCTTTGTTGTTAAGAATGGTGGGGTTTACGTTTGTACAGAAGGTCCCCGCTTTGAAACTCCGGCGGAAATAAAGATGTTTGAAATGCTTTGCGGACAAGTAGTGGGTATGACCGGTGTGCCTGAAGTTGTTCTGGCCAGGGAATTAGGGCTTTGTTATGCTTTTATTGCCCTGGTGACTAATAAGGCTGCCGGGGTTTCTAAGAAACCATTGACACATTCAGAAGTTATAGCTACTATGAAAATATTAGAAGATAGAATAGCTAAATTAATAGAGATAACTTGTAAGAATATAGATAATGGACAAAGGAATTGTGACTGCTCTACTGGAAACAGTGAAGCAGGCTTATTTTAGAAAGGCGGAATAACGTGAAAGCGCTTCAATGGCAAGATGATCATTTGCTATTGCTCAATCAAACCAAGCTCCCATTTGAAGAACAATATCGTAAAGCAAGTTCTTTTTTGGAAGTGGCAGAGGCTATCAAGAATATGGAAGTGCGTGGGGCGCCGGCTATTGGAGCTGCGGCGGCCTACGGATTTGCTCTTGGCGCCTTGAAATATGAAGGGGAAAAAGAACAATTTTTAGACTATATGAAAGATGTTCGTTCAACCCTGGAAGACACGCGCCCTACTGCTGTGAACCTTTCCTGGGCTCTTCGAAAGATGGAAGATAAGCTTAGAGAAAACTATGAGGAAGATCTCCAGGATATTAAAGAGATATTAATTGCGGAAGCCAATGCCATCGCTGATGACGATCGAAGAATGAATAGACTTATTGGCGAGTACGGGAACACTGTTGTCCCGGAAAAAGCAAATATACTAACCCATTGCAATACTGGATCTTTAGCCACTGTGGAGTATGGAACAGCCTTGGGTGTTGTTAGAGCGGCTTTTGAGGCCGAAAAAAAGATTCATGTCTATGTAGATGAAACCAGGCCTTTCCTTCAGGGAGCTAGATTAACAGTTTGGGAGCTGATGCGGGAAGGAATTCCGCACACTTTGATCACGGACAGCACTGCTGGTTATCTGATGCAGCAAGGAAAAATAGATGTGGTTATTGTAGGGGCAGATAGAATTGCGATGAACGGGGATACGGCCAATAAGATCGGGACCTATTCTCTTGCAGTTTTAGCCTCTGTCCATGAAATACCCTTCTATGTAGCCGCTCCTAGCACGACTATAGATCTAAAAATTTCCGGAGGAGATGAAATCCCGGTTGAAGAGCGGGATGGTACTGAAGTAAGAATGTTTAAAGATTCCCGGGTGGTTCCGGAAGAGGTACCTGTTTATAACCCCTCTTTTGATATTACACCGGCGAGATATATAACTGGTATTATTACGGAAAAAGGGGTAATTTCTCCTCCCTACGCGGTGAACCTGGTAAAGATGTTGGTTAAGTAAGGGATATAAAAAATAAATAAACTTTCAATTCCGGCAAAGTCAATCTTAGGCCGGATTTTGTTTTTCAAAGAGTAGAAAAATTTTTAGAAATGTGCTATGATAATTAGCAGTCATCTTTAGTGAGTGCTGATAAACTAGTTTGATTGATAAATATATGGAATAACTTCTTGATCGAAAGTCTTAGAGCTAAGTTGGGAAGTTTTATATTCTGTATAATAGCGTTAGAACCGGGTAAAGAACACACTCTCAACTTAGATATGAGAGTGTGTTTTTTATGGAAGTTTAGAATATTTGAAAGGAGGTGAAGAAACTTAAAGATTCAAGGAATTATTTAAAAGATGGGGGTGGCGTTGGAAAAGTAGACGTAAGAATTTGGTTAGAATGAATGCTTGCTAAAATATTAAATCTTTAAGGGGGCGATTCATTTGTCGAAAATTAATATAGCCATTGTAGGTGTAGGCAACTGCGCCAGCTCTTTACTTCAAGGCCTGAAAATGTACAAAGATTTACCGGAAAATACCATAGGCCTCATTGATTATGAGCTAGGTGGTTATAAACCTGGAGATATTAATGTAGTTGCCGCCTTTGATGTAGACAAGCGTAAAGTCGGCCGAAAACTTAAAGAGGCCATTTTTGCCAAACCCAATTGTACTACTGTCTTTTATGAGAATTTGCCGGATTATCCGGTGGTAGTGGAAATGGGACCTGTTTTAGATGGGGTTTCTGAACATATGGCTGATTATGAGGAAGACAGGGCAATTATCCCCGCTAACCAGGAACCCTGTGATGTGGCTAAAGTTTTAAAAGAAAGCGGGGCCGAAATCCTAATCAATTACTTACCAGTGGGGTCGGAGAAAGCAGCGAGATTTTATGCTCAAGCTTGTCTAGACGCCAAGGTTGGCTTTATCAACGCTATGCCAGTATTTATTGCTACTGATGAAACTTGGGCTAAGAGGTTCCAAGAAGAAAATATTCCCCTTATTGGGGATGATGTTAAAAGCCAAGTAGGAGCGACCATTGTCCATCGCACTCTAACTAAGTTGTTTGAAAACCGCGGGGTAACTTTGGATCGGACTTACCAACTCAATTTCGGAGGCAATACTGACTTCTTGAATATGCTTAATCGCAGCCGTCTGGCATCGAAGAAGAAATCCAAAACCCAGTCAGTACAAGCAGAATTAAAAACCGCTCTGGCGGATGAAAATATTCATATCGGACCAAGCGATTATATTCCCTGGCTAAATGACAATAAAATTTGTCATATCCGTATGGAGGGAAGGGGATTTGGTAATGTACCTCTAACCTTGGAGGTTAAACTATCTGTGGAGGACGGACCTAATAGCGGCGGTGTCATGATTGACGCTATTAGATGTATGAAATTGGCTCTGGATAGAGGAACCGGTGGGATTTTAGAATCTATTTCCGCATACTCTATGAAATCCCCTCCTATTCAATACACAGATACTCAAGCTATAAACATGGTCAAGGAGTTTGTAGAAGGCAGGAGGGAACGTTAATGCGCGCTGTCTTGTTGGCGGCTGGTGCAGGAAAGAGGCTAAGGTCTCATTTTAAGAGGCCCAAGCCTCTTGTGCATTTGCTAGGTCTTTCTTTAATAGAGCGCAATATTCTAGGCTTAAAAGAATGTGGGATTAAGGAATTTGTAGTGATTACCGGCTGTTATATTGATGAGATCCGCAATAGTTTGGGAAATGGAGAGAGATTGGGTGTCCAAATTAAATACCTGCATAACTCAGATTGGGAACTGGGAAACGGGGTTTCCGCCTTTGCATTTCAGAAGGATTACCGGTCAGAAAAAAAATTCATTTTATTAATGGCGGATCATATATTTGAAGTTCCACTTTTAAAAAGATTTGTTGCCAAAGCCCAGGAGATTTCCCAGGAAGAAATTTTATTAGCCGCCGATAAAAGGGTTGATAAGATCTTTGATCTTGCCGATGGCACGAAAATAAAAGCTGATCAGGACTATGCCTTAGAATTAGGTAAAAACTTAACAGAATTTAATGCTGTTGACTGCGGTTTATTTATAGGGTCCAAAGCGCTTCTTGAAGCTTTGGAGGTTTCCATAGATCGAGGTGAATATGCCTTAACCGATGCTGTAAATATTCTGGCGCGAGAAGGAAAGGTAAAACTGCATTTTGTGGAAGGAATTTGGGAGGATGTGGATGATTTCGCCAGTTATAAAAATGCCGAAAAGAAATTCTTGCAGTCTTTAATTCCTCCCAAGGACGGGTTTATCTCTAAAAAAATCAATCGCCGGTTTTCTTTAAGAATTACCAAGATTCTGGTTCGAACGAGACTTCTCCCTAATCATGTGAGTTTTTGTTCCTTTCTGACTGCTCTAGCAGCCGGGATTTGTTTTGCTGTTTCAGCCCCACTCTGGGGTGGTTTGTTAGCTCAACTGAGCTCTATTCTCGACGGAGTAGATGGAGAAATCGCCCGCTTGAAATTCCTGAAAAGTGATTTTGGAGGGCTTTTTGATGCTCTTCTAGACCGCTATGCAGATTCCCTATTAGTGATTGGCATGACCTATGCCTGGTATGTTACCTCATATAATTCTTTAGCTCTTCTCATAGGGGCTTTAGCCCTGATCGGAATGCCCATGTCCATGCTCTTTAAAGAGAAATTCCAATCCCTAACCGGTAAACCTTTTATACCGGAAATTTATGACGGGTTTTTACAATATCTGCCTGCTAATCGGGACGGGCGAATGTTTATTATTATGATAGGGGGAATTTTAAATCTAATCCCTCAGACATTAATTTTATTGGCAATTATGGCTCACCTTCAGACTTGGAATCGCCTTTATAGAGCTCGGCGAATCTAAAAGTCACTGCAAGCTTGGGGGCGGCGTCTATTATAAACATGGTTGGAGAGATTAAGCTTTTTCAGCAATTCTAAAGCTTCCTCGATATCGCTGCCCAGTTCATCAAGGGAGTGGGCATCGGAGCCTACAGTAAAAATTTCTAGCCCGGATTGGGCAGCTAGAGTCAAGATTTCTAGAGAAGGATGAAATTCCTTTAACCCCCGCCGCCGACTGGAAGTATTTATCTCTAAGCCCATTCCTTGACGGGCCATTTTTGCGAAAATAGGCTCGATCACTCCGCGGTGAAGAGTTAGGATATCTGGACCGTGATATCGAAGGCCATAACGGCAGTAAATATCAATATGAGCAATACAATCAAAAAGCTTCGAATCCACAAGTTCTGAAAGCCTGGAGAAATAATCCTGCTGTACAGTGAGCAGGTTTTTGTTCTGAAAATAATGGGGACTTTCCAGCATTGATGAGATAGATATCTGATTCAGGGAGTGAATAGCTCCCAGGACAAAATCAAAGGGATAATTGTCTAGGATCTTAGCGATAATCTCTTCCTCTTCCGGGCAATACCCTACTTCAATACCGGCCTTTATTTTAAGCTCGGTGCTTTTAAATTCAGCCCGAGCTTGATCAAGCTCTTTAAAATAACTATCCAACCAAGTCGGATCGAGGACTGATACCCTTTCCCCATTTAAGATTACCGTCTTATTCTTGCTAGCGGGGTTTAGTTCTAAATGACTAGTAAAGCAAATCTCTTTGAGTCCCAATTCCAAGGCCCGAAAGCAATACTCTTTAATTTTAACCGGCGAAGCATCGGCAGAATAGTTGGGGTGAACATGATAATCAGTCTGGTATGATTTCACGGTGTCGATTTTTCTTCCTTTCTGTAATGTTTATTGCTTTAATTAAATCATACCAATAAATTGGCCATGGCACCAACTTAAAGACCTTTTAAAAATAATACTTCTCATCTCGTATAATCTCTAGACCTCCTTTGACTTAAAGATTTTAAAAGGGGGTCATTTATTTGACTAGGAAAAACAGAAAGATTTATAATCAAGGAAAGGCAATTATTGTTAGGTGCGGAACGCTTTTCCAGTAGATAATAAATAAGAAAGCAGGGTGTAATAATGGCTAAATATTTAATCTTGGGAATGGTTTTGCCCATGACCGGAGAGGGTGTTTTTTATGAACAGGGAGAAGTTGCCATTGAAGACGATCGGATAGTTTCTGTAGGAGAACGGGGTTCCACCCCCCATGATTTTGTGCCCGAGCGGGTTCTGGATCTTCGGGGAGATGTGATAATGCCCGGGCTAATTAATACTCATACTCATGCGGCAATGACCATGCTTAGAGGTTATGCTGATGATATGGAGTTAATGCCTTGGCTGAAGGATAAGATTTGGCCTTTTGAGGCCAAAATGACAGCGGAAGATATGTACTGGGGGAGTGCTCTGGCTCTCTGTGAGATGATTAGGACAGGGACCACCACAATGGTGGATATGTATATGGAGGAGCAGGAAACAGCCAGGGCAGTGTTAGAGGCCGGCACGAGAGCTCTTTTGTCCCGGGGGATGACCGGTTTTGACCAAGAAGGAGCCGAGAGGGCTTTACAAGAAAATATAGAGTTATTTGAGACCTATCATAATGCCGGGGAGGGGCGGCTGAAAGTGCTTTTTGGACCCCATGCTCCCTACACCTGCCCGGCGGATTTTTTGCAAAGAGTTAAAAAGGAAGCAGACGCTTTAGGGGCGGGGATACATATTCATTTGGCGGAGACAAAAGCGGAGTTAGGTATTATTCATGAAAGGTATGGCCTGACTCCGCCGGAATGGTTGGAAGAGGTGGGGCTTTTCGGCGGTCAGGTGATTGCCGCCCATTGTGTTTACTTAACCGCTAAGGATATTGAGATCCTAAAAAAATATGAAGTCTCTGTAGCCCATAACCCGGAAAGTAATATGAAATTGAACAGCGGCACAGCTCCGATTCCCGAACTATTAAAAAGAGGGGTTACAGTGGGAATCGGTACTGATGGCGCTTCCAGCAATAATGACTTGGATATGTTCGGAGAGATGCGCTCTGCTTCTTTACAGCAAAAACTGGTTGGGACCCCGGAAGATCTTAAAGCTTACCGGGTACTGGAGATGGCTACCTGCGAAGGGGCCAAGGTTGCTGGTTTAAAGGATGTGGGCAAATTAGCCCCGGGCTATAAAGCAGATCTTATATCTGTGGACTTTAATCAGCCCCATTTCTACCCTAGATTTTCAATACCTTCCCATCTGGTTTATTGTGCTCAAGGGGGGGATGTACGCACTGTGATTGTAGATGGAAGGATACTGATGGAAGAGAGAAAACTTTTGACTTTAGATGAAAAAATTATTTGCCGGGAAGTAGAAAAAAGGGCCAAAAAAATTGCCGCTCAGATTTAGATATCAAGTAAGCCTGGCTTTACTTTTTTGCCTTGTAAAATGCCAGCTACCAGTATTTGCTCCGTGTTTATAATGACTATATGATTTCTTTTGTCTCCGGCAAGAGTACCGCTGGGCCTGAGATAGACAATAGCAATAGCGATGTAGTATAATTGCATAAAGGCTTGCTGGTAAATTTTACTTTTTTGACAAGGGGTGGAAGAATGAAAACCATATTAGAAGTCAAAGAATCTTTTGATGCCATAATTCCTTTGGTGGTAGAATGCTTCAATGAGGACTGTATAATATTTGTGTTAACTGATGGGGATGAATTTTTAAGCGTCTGTCGAAAGAACTTTCCTACTAAGACTATGCCCGGGGATCCTGTTCCTGAGGATGATACAAACTATAAAGTTTTCCGGAGTGGGGAACCAATATTTGAAGTCTTGCCAAAAGAAATATTCGGCTTTGCTTTTAGTTCCAATGTCGTTCCTGTCAAAGATGAGAGCGGTAACACAATTGGCACCTTTGCCTTTGGCAAAAGCCTGCAACGGCAACACGAAATACTGGAAGCTTCAGAAGGACTGGCTACTGCTTTAGGACAGATCTCAGCTACCTTGAATCAATTATCTAGCGGCATTCAGGAGGTAGTCTCTTCCAGCACAGAGATTCTGCGCTTTGTTGGCGAGGTGCAAGAAGAAAATAAAAAGGCCGATGAAATTACGCAGTTTGTAAAAAATATTGCTGGACAGACCAACTTATTGGGTTTAAACGCCGCTATTGAGGCAGCCAGAGCCGGAGATCAGGGTCGAGGTTTTGGGGTAGTTGCTGATGAAATTCGAAAATTATCAACTTCTAGCAATGAATCCATTAAAGGAATAGAAGAGTTTTTGAAAAAAACTAATGAAAATTTAGCAAATATTAATCAGCGTCTAGAAAACGCTAATGCTGTCTTTCAAGAGCAAGCCGCCGGGATAGAAGAGATCACGGCTTCCGTCCAAGAACTTAATGCTACAGCCCAGTATTTAAAGGAAATTTCCGGACGATTATAAGTAAAGTTTTCTATCTTTTAAGATTATTTAACTTGACAAATACTTTTTTTCAGCTTAGAATAATTGAGGCGTAAAGCAAAAATACTTTACACGAGGCCTTAGGATGGAAGAAATCGCTAACAAAGCATTATTATTTGATTTTTACGGTCCTTTGCTAACCGCAAAACAAGGAAAGGTATGGGATCTTTACTATCACCAGGACCTTTCATTATCTGAGATAGCAGAGCAACAAGGTATTAGCCGTCAAGCAGTGCACGACCTATTAAAAAGAACAGGAAATATTCTCGAGGATTATGAGAATAAATTGGGACTTGTTTCCCTTTTTTTAAAAGAAAAAGAGAAAATGAGCAGGATGGAAAATTTACTTACGGGTTTTTCCCGGGAGGACTTCTCAAATGAAAGGGCTTGGCAAAGGCATCTTGAAGTTATAGATCGGATTAAGGATCTCATTACTATAGCTTTAGAAAGCTGAGTTCTTAAATTGTTTGCGGGAAGGAGCAACCAAAATACCATGTTTGGAAGTTTAAGCGAAAAACTACAAGCGACATTCAAAAGATTGAGAAGTAAAGGTAAGTTAACGGAAGCTGATGTGACAGAAGCTATGCGGGAAATCCGGATGGCTCTCTTAGAGGCGGATGTTAATTTTAGGGTTGTTAAAGATCTCATCGCCAAGATCAAAGAGCGGGCTATTGGTCAGGAAGTAATGGAGTCTCTCACTCCCGGACAGCAGGTTATAAAAATTGTGCATGAGGAAATAATCAGTTTGATGGGCGATAAAGAAAGCAAGCTTACTGTCGCTTCTAAACCTCCTACCGTAATTTTGCTCGTCGGCTTACAGGGGGCGGGTAAAACCACTCAGGCCGCCAAACTGGCTAATTTATTAAAAAAACAAGGAAAACGTCCTTTATTAGTAGCCGGGGATATTTATCGACCAGCAGCTATAAAACAGCTTCAAGTATTGGGTAAACAGATCGAGGTACCTGTTTTTTCTGAAAACAAGGCTTCTCCGGTAGAAATTGCAACCCAGAGTCTGGAACACGCTTGCCAGCACGGCAATGACACTTTGATTATTGATACCGCTGGCCGCTTGCACGTGAATGAGGAACTGATGACTGAACTTTCAGAGATAAAAACCAAAGTTAGCCCTCATGAAATTTTACTTGTTGTTGACGCCATGACCGGCCAGGATGCGGTTAATGTAGCGGAAGCTTTTCATAATCAACTGGGCTTAAGCGGGGTAATCCTTTCCAAACTAGACGGTGATACTCGAGGTGGAGCGGCTTTATCGGTAAAAGCGGTAACCGGCTGTCCAATAAAGCTTGTTGGAGTCGGGGAAAAAATTGATGCTTTGGAAGTATTCCATCCGGACCGTATCGCCTCCAGAATTTTAGGAATGGGTGATGTTCTCACCTTAATCGAGAAGGCCCAGCAGAGTTTTGACGAAAAAAAGGCTAGGGAAATAGAGGAAAAGATCCGACGTCAGGAGCTTACCCTTGACGATTTTCTGGAACAGATAAGGCAGCTAAGGCGAATGGGGCCTCTTTCCTCAGTTTTGGATATGATTCCCGGCTTAGGGAAACAGCTAAAGGGCGTGCAAATCGATGAAAAAGAGTTCTACAAAGCAGAAGCGATTATCTGTTCTATGACCAAGGAGGAAAGGGAAAAGCCATCAATTATAAAAGATTCACGGAAAAAACGAATTGCTAAAGGGAGCGGAACAACAGTAGTGGATGTGGGTAGGCTCCTAAAACAGCATGAGCAGATGAAAAAAATGATGAAACAGTTTTCCGGTGTCCCTGGAATCGGAGGGGGCGCAGGTAGTTCAAAGCGAAGAAAAGGGAAGAAAGGAAAGAAAGGAAGTTCCAGGAAAAAATCACTGGCGAAATTTCCTTTCCCGTTCTAAATATAAGCTGTATTTTGAGCTAGGAGGTGAAACAATGGCAACAACAATTCGCTTGCGTCGCATGGGTGCAAAAAAGAATCCTTTTTATCGTTTAGTAGTTTGTGATTCCGCTAGTCGGCGTGACGGCCGTCCGATCGAGGAAATTGGATATTACGATCCTACTAAAAATCCTCATGTTATTAAAATTGATGAAATCAGGGCTTTGGATTGGCTTCAGAAAGGAGCTCAGCCTTCGGATACTGCAAGGTCTTTGCTTAGTCAAATGGGGATTATGGAGAAATATCATAATTCCAAGTAGACTGGGGGTGATTACCGTGAAGCAAGTTGTCGAGGTACTAGCTAAAGCTTTAGTCGATCATCCTGAACAAGTATCAGTTACCCAAAGTGCCACGGAGAAGACGGTGCACCTTCAATTGAGAGTCGCTTCGGAGGATATGGGTAAAGTTATCGGCAAACAGGGAAAGATTGCCAATGCGATTCGGACCATTGTTAAAGCTGCGGCAGTTAAAGATGGCCGTAGGGTAATCGTGGATATCGACCAGTAAAAAGACCGAAAAGATTGTGATTATTGTACTTGGGGACATTATTGTCCTCATTTTTTAACAGGGTGGGTAAGGGGAGGACTCTGGGTAGGGGACGCAATTTGGTCAGAAAGGATGTCATTTGTGGATAAGGTAGTGATCGGTGAGGTTCTTAAACCCCAAGGAATTAAAGGGGAGATGAAGGTTTATCCTCTTACAGATGATCCCCGGCGATTTGAAAAACTGGAAAAAATTTACCTGGCCGGGCAATCCGCTGAGAAACAAATTGAAATTCCTTTCAAAATCCAAAACGTTCGTCTTAATCATCAAGGGATTGTATTTATAAAGCTGGAAGGGATACAGAATCCTGAAGAAGCAGAGAAATACCGGGGTTTTTTGGTAAAAATAGATAAAAAAGATGTTCCTCCTCTTGAAGATCGCTGGTATTATTTTGAATTAGAGGGTATGAAGGTTTACGAAAAAAATAACTTCTTAGGCACCCTGGTTAAAGTTTTAGAGACCGGGGCTAATGATGTTTATGTGGTACAGGGAGAAAAAGGCCAAGTTTGTATCCCTGCTTTAAAATCGGTAGTCCAAAAAGTAGATGTTCCGGGAAAAAGAATGGATGTCCTTTTGCCCCCGGGGCTAATCGATTAATAGGATAAAGAGGTTTCCCAAAAATGAAGTTTACAATACTGACAATTTTTCCGGAAATGTTTAAACCCTTAAATGAAAGCATATTACGACGGGCCCAGGAGAGAGGTTTAATAGAGCTTGAGCTGATAGATTTCCGAGACTTTGCCGAAGATAAGCATAAAAGTGTAGATGATATTCCCTACGGGGGCGGGAGCGGAATGGTTTTAAAACCAGAACCGATTTTCAAAGCGGTAAGGAGTATAAAAAGAGGAGCAAAGAGCAGGGTAATACTTTTATCTCCTCAAGGTGAAGTGTTTAACCAAAATAAAGCCCATAGCTTAAGTGAGTATGAGAATCTAATCTTTCTCTGTGGGCATTATGAAGGTTTTGATGAAAGAATTCGAACTTTGGCTGACGAAGAAATCTCTATCGGTGATTATGTGCTTACCGGTGGAGAGTTGGCGGCTATGGTGGTAATAGATGCGGTAAGCAGACTTTTACCCGGAGTTTTAGGCAAGGCTGATTCTTGGGAGGATGATTCCCACAGTTACGGTTTGCTCGAATATCCTCACTATACCAGGCCTCCTGATTTTGAAGGACTTAAAGTACCCGAAGTCCTTTTATCAGGGCACCATGAAAATATTGAAAAGTGGCGACGAAAGGAATCTTTGCGCCGAACTTTTCTCCGCAGGAAAGATTTAATAGAAAAAATAGAGTTCCAGGCTGGAGATTATTATCTATTGGAAGAGTTAGCGCTTGAACACCCAGAAATCGCTGCTTACCGTTTCCGATGGGAGAAGTTGAAACCCCGGCCCAGAAGGGGAAAAAACCGTCCGGCAGGAGGTTAGAGTATTTGCCAGCTAAAATAGATGGCGGAGGTAGGTCTAGATATGGGGGAACTATATGTGGCTTTGGTCCACGCGCCGGTTTATAATAAAAATAAAGAACATATTGTTACCTCGATAACTAATCTTGATCTGCATGATATTGCCCGCTGTTCAGCAACATTTGGAGTTCGGGCTTATTATGTAGTCCACCCAGGGCCGTCCCAGAGGGATTTAGCTTGCCGAATTATGGGGTTTTGGCGGGAAGGCTATGGCGCGGAGTATAATCCGGATCGTTACCAGGCTTTTGAAATAGTAAGATTAGCCCCGAACCTTGAAGAGATGAGAAATGAAATTGGACAAGAACAGGCGGGGAAAAAAGTATATACCATCGCCACAGATGCCCGTCTTTATCCCAATACAATAACTTACTCGGAATTACGGAGCAAACTGGAAACTAACGATGATGTCTATGTTCTTTTATTTGGCACGGGGTGGGGGATTGTTCAAGAGGAAATGGAAAAGGCCGATTACATATTAGAACCGATTTACGGTTTTGAAGAGTACAATCATTTATCCGTTCGTTCAGCGGCAGCAATTATTTTAGATCGCCTAAGAGGGCGTTAAAATTTAATAGCCTTAGAGAATAAACACCTCCTCCCAGGAAACAATATCCTTGGGGTGAGATTTAAAATGAAAAAAACTTTAATCCTGGGCGGGGGAATCGGTGGTGTTGTCGCAGCTAATCTTCTAAAAAAAGCTGTTGGTTCCTCAATGGAAGTTATGGTGATCGATCGGGAACCAATGCACCGCTATGCTCCTAGTTACCCGTTAGTTCTTACCGGGGAAAAAAAACCTGGGGAAATATGTCGGGATCTTAAGGTCTTGAAGCGGAAAAATATTGAGGTTTTGAACGATGAGATAACAGAAATTGACTTCGAAGCCCGGCGGGTTTTTACAAGGAATACAAATCTTAATTATGATTATTTACTTATTTCATTAGGGCTGGACTATCATCCTGAGGCTGTGCCGGGATTTAAAGAGTTCGCGTTCAATGTATATGATTTTAAAGACTTAAGTGAAATTCGGCGGCGGTTAAAAAACTTTACTTCCGGTCGAATTGTTTTATTTGTTTCGAGTCTACCTATTAAATGCTCGCCGGCCCCTTATGAAATAATATTGCTGGTGGACTATTATTTCCGGCGCCGCGGCAACCGTCAACAAGTCAAATTAACAATTGTAACCCCGGAGGCTTCGCCGGAGCCCCTTGCCAAACCCAAGGTGGGCTTAAGTATAAGGAAACTACTAGCCGAAAGAAATATTGAACTGCTCACAGAAGCCAAGGTGCTGGCAGTTGAAGAAAAGGCTTTGGTTCTGGATTCAGAAACAAAAATTCCGGCTGACCTCTTATTAGGAATTGCTCCTCATTGGACGCCGAAAGTCTTACGGCAAACAAAACTGACAGACAAAAACGGTTTTGTGAAAGTCAATCCCTATACAATGGAGACCTCTTACCCAGGGGTTTACGCCATCGGCGATGCTACCTCTATTCGGCTTCCGGTTATTGGCGCCTATGCTCCCAAAGCCGGGGTCTTTACTCACGCTCAAGCAAAAGTTGTAGCCAAAAATATTGCCCGGTTAGCAAAGGGTTTGAAACCGGTTTATCGCTATGATGGGAAAGGGCTTTGTATGGTGGATATCGGGTTCGGTCGAGCCTGTTATTCGAGGGTCGAATATTTCAAAAAGCCCCAGCCTAAAATCACTTTTCGAAAACCTACCAGGACCGCCCATTGGGTAAAAAAGGCCTATAACAAATACTGGTTAAAATGTTGGTTTTAGCGCGTTTATTGTTGCGTAATTACCGGGGCTATGGTAATATGATTTAGTGTGAAAAAGGATGGTCCTCTGGCTTGAGAAGCCGGTTTGGTCAAGAGATTGTATGTTGCCACGGTTAGAAGCTATGAACATCTAGGCAAGGAAGGGGGGAATTAAAATAATGGATTATATTCGTCTCGTTGAGGAAGAACAAATCAAACACAATATTCCTTCATTCCGTCCGGGTGATACCGTAAGGGTCCATGTTAAGATTGTAGAGGGGACCCGGGAACGTATTCAAATTTTTGAAGGTTTGGTGATTAGAAGGAAAGGCGACGGTCTCAGAGAAACTTTTACCGTACGCCGGGTATCGAATGGAGTAGGAGTGGAAAGAACTTTTCCGCTTCATTCGCCGCGGATTGCCGAAATCGAAGTAGTACGTAAGGGCGTTGTTCGGAGAGCAAAACTTTACTATATCCGTGATCGTTACGGCAAGGCTGCCCGTATTAAAGAACGTCGTTAATCGGTTTCAGAATCAGAAAAGAGCTGGATGAATTCAGCTCTTTTTTAGTATTTCAAACGTAGTTTAGGAGGTGTTTAGATGAATATTCAGTGGTATCCCGGGCATATGGCCAAAGCAAGAAGAAAATTGGAAAACCAATTACGCTGGGTGGATATTGTAATTGAAGTTTGTGATGCTCGTTTACCTATAAGCAGTAGAAACCCTCTTCTCAACAACATGCTTGGCTCAAAACCGAAACTATTGCTAATGAACAAGGCTGATTTAGCGGATTCTGTAAAAACTGATCAGTGGTTAAAGAAACTCGGTCAAGAAAGTGCAGTTTTAGCAATTAGTGCTCTAACCGGAGCCGGTGTTAAAAAAATAAGTGGTTTGTTGGAAAACATCCTTGCCGATAGAATGGCCCGTTTAAAGGCCAGGGGGGTTAAAGACAGACCTATAAGGGCTATGGTGGTTGGGATTCCTAATGTAGGAAAATCCTCTTTGATCAATCAAATGGTTGGGGGGTCGAGGGCTAAAACCGGGAAGAAACCGGGTGTTACCAGGGAAAATCAGTGGATACGCATCAATCCGAGGATCGAGCTTCTGGATACTCCCGGAATGTTGTGGCCCAAATTTGAGGATCTTGAAGTAGGTAGAAAACTTGCGGCGACCGGGGCAATCAAGGATGAGAGTTTTGATCAGGAGGAATTAGCAACCTGGCTTTGTAAATGGTTGTTGGAGAACTACCCTCAAGAATTTAAAAAACATTATGATTTGGCTGATTCAGAGTTGGATCTGGAAGGGATAGGGCGAAGGAGAGGGTGTTTGATTAGTGGGGGCAGAATCGACACCTTGAAAACAGCCCAGGTTTTTTTAAAAGACTTTCGCAGCGGCAAAATCGCTAAAATAACTATGGATTAGTATCCTTAAAGAACAGCAACAGAGAGAGTGAAGTTCGAGAGTGTTTTTTAACTACGAATGGGACTCTCTTTTTTGATTTCGCTATTTTTAATAATATTTAGGTTATAAGATAATATAATTTTAGGTATTGGAATCAATTTGGTTGATATGGTTTCATGTGATATGTTATACTATGAAGTAGTTGGGATTAGTGACGTTTAGTTAGAAAAACATCGAAATTATCGTTATTTATCTCAATATTTTTATATTGGAAACACTTGCGGCCTGCTGTTAAGCGGGTTGCATTAAGTGTCTTGATAAATATTTCTAGAGAAAGGAAGGATAAAAACCATGGCCTTTAGAAAGATCTGGCTAAATCTAAACGGTGTTGACAGAATGATGGTCTGTGATCCGGAAAAGGACACGCTAGCCGATGTTATCAGGAGAATAGGTCTGACTGGAACAAAGGTAGGCTGTAATACGGGGCAATGCGGAGCTTGCAGCGTCTTATTAGATGGTGAAGTAGTCCGTGCTTGCATTAAAAAAATTAAAGACGTCCCCGATTACAGCAAAATTATCACTATTGAAGGAATTGGCACTCCAACTAACTTGCATCCTTTACAACAAGCTTGGATTACTTATGGTGGGGTTCAGTGTGGATTCTGTTCCCCGGGTTTCATTGTTTCAGCCTATGGTCTGTTGCAGAAAAACCCGAATCCTACCAGACAAGAAGTCCGCGATTGGTTCACAGTTCATAGAAATGCTTGCCGCTGTACCGGTTGGAAACCTCTCGTTGACGCTGTTATGGAAGCGGCTAAAGTTATGCGCGGCGAAAAAACCATGGAGGATATCACCTATAAGGTACCAGAAGACGGAAGGATTTATGGCACTAATATTCCCAGACCGGCAGCCTTGGCGAAAGTTACTGGCCTTTGCGATTTCGGTGATGATGTAGGACTGAAAATGCCTCCCGGAACTTTACATCTGGCTGTTGTTCAGCCCGGAGTTAACCACGCCAAGATTAAAGGCATTGACTGTTCCGAAGCGGAAAAAATGCCTGGTGTAGTTAAAGTTATCACAGCCAAAGACATTAAGGGAACTAATAGGATTATGTTCCCCTTAAGCCATCCAAGGGCTAAATACGACGGAATTGACCGGCCGATTATTGCCGATGAAAAAGTTTACAGATATGGTGATGTAGTTGCCGTTGTGGCAGCCGAGACTAGAGAGCAAGCCCGGGCGGCAGCCAAAAAAGTTAAGCTCGATTTAGAAGAGCTCCCGGCCTATATGAGTTATCTAGAAGCAGTTGCTCCTGATGCGGCGGAAATTCACGAAGGTGTGCCTAATATGTACTTGGTAATGCCCTTGATTAAAGGAAGGGACACCCGTGAAGTACTTGCTGAGTCGGAGTATGTTGTAGAAGGAAGCTTCCATACCACCAGTCAGCCGCACTTAGTAATGGAGCCTGATGTTACCCAGGCTTATATGGATGAGGAAGGAAGAGTTTGTGTTCATAACAAGACCCTCGCCCAGGTACTTTCACTAATGATGCTCGGGCCCGGTCTCGGTATACCGGAAGATAAGATCAGAGTTATTGAAAACCCGGTTGGAGCCAGCTTTGGTTATTCCTTGTCCCCTGCCAGCACTGCTCTCGCTGCAGCCTGCACCTTGGCTCTAGACGGTGCTCCGGTGACCCTTACTATGAGCTATGCAGAGCATAACGCTTTTACAGGTAAACGTGCCGCTTCCTATTCAAACGCTCGTTTAGGCTGCGACAAAAACGGCAAAATTACTGGTTTTGAATTTGATTTCGCCTATGACCATGGCGCTTATTCAGAACTTGGTGATGTTTTGACTTCTAAGGCTATCCGTTTTGCAGGCTATGGTTACAATATCCCTAATGTCAGAGCTTTAGCTCGCTGCGGAGCTTCTAACCAGAGTTATGGTGCTCCTTATAGATCTTTCGGTAACTCTCAAGCTTTAACAATGTCAGAGAGCTTGATGGATATGCTAGCTGAAAAAGCTGGAATAGATCCTTTTGAATTCCGGTGGATAAACTTGGCTAAAGAAGGGGACACAAATATCAACAGCTATCCCTATAAAGAGTATGCCTATCAAGCAATTATGGAAAAAATGCGTCCTTATTACGAAGCAGCCGTAGAAAGAGCTAAAAAAGAGGATACTCCGGAGAGAAGGCGGGGAGTTGGGATCGCTATCGGCGGTTATAATGTTACTGGAAACCCCAATGACCACGCCGAAGTTGCTCTGGAATTAAACCCTGATGGAACTATCACTAACTGGAACGGTTGGGAAGATCAGGGTCAGGGCGCTGACGTAGGTAGCTTGGTTCATACCCATGAAGCTTTAAGAGAGCTTAATCTCGATTATAAAGACATCAAAATAATTCGCTGCGACACGGCGATTTGTCCTATTACCGGACCCGCGGGCGCTAACCGCTCCCACTATATGGCTGGTAATGCTATTAAGGATGCGGCGAAAAAATTATTAGACGCTATGCGTAAACCAGACGGCACCTTCCGGACCTATGATGAAATGGTTGCCGAGGGTATACCTACTAAGTATTATGGCGTATTTGACACCACTGATATTACTATCGACCTTGATCCTAACACCGGTGTCGGTGATCCTACTCCGGAACACAACTATGCCATGTTCCTTGCTGAAATAGAGGTTGAAGTTGCCACTGGTAAAGTCAAAGTTCTCTCCATGAGAATGGTCTATGATATCGGTGAAGTAGGAAGCGTTCAGGCTGTCGAAGGGCAAGCTTTAGGTTCCATGACTCACTCCATTGGCTGGGCTCTCAAAGAAAAATACATTGATAACAAACAATACAGCAGTCTTATTAGATGTGGGTTCATGTATGCCAATGAAATTCCGGATGACATGGTTGCCGAAAGTGTTGACAATCCTATTCCCAGAAAGACAGCTGCTTGGGGTTCAGTAGGTTGCTGTGAGGTATTCCAATCTGCAGGTCAGGCGGCTATCCTTAACGCCATTAACAATGCAGTAGGTGTTAGAATCTACGAATTACCGGCTACTCCCGAAAAAGTGAAAGCTGCCATGGAAGCAAAAGCTCAAGGAAAAGAAATTAAACCTGAGAAATACTTCCTGGGAAGCGACCTCTTTGAAGAGTTAGAAGATATTGCGGAAAATCCCGTAGAAGCAACCGGCCCTGGAATGGCTCTGTAATTAACAATTACTGTTAAAGCTTTAGTCTCGTTTTGCAAAGTAATGTTTCCATGCTGCCGCTTTAAGCGGCAGCATGGATTACGCACAAGGAGAAGAGAAAATGGACAGAGATTCAAAAGTGATAAATGATTTGTTGAATGCAGAGGCTGGCGGGCGGATTTTATCCTTAACAATGGATGAGTATGTTAAGGACTGTTTTAACGGGGATAAACCTCCTTGTCGTTGTGCCTGCCCTGTGGACCTTGATGTCTCGACTTTTGTTTCCAGGGTTCAAAGAGGAAGTTTTAACAGAGCCTATACCATGTATAGGGATGCTGTTGTTTTTCCGGGTATTATTTGTAGAATTTGCGAACAGCCTTGTCTCTCTGCTTGTGTTCGGGAAAAGATTGATGATTCCATAAATATAAGGAAATTGGAAAAGGCTGTAGTTGATTATGCCAGTTCAACAGCACCGACGAAATATAGAATTCCTAAAAAGAAAGAAAAAATTGCTGTTATAGGGGCAGGACTTTGTGGTTTAACTGCGACTTTAAAACTGTCTTCCCAAGGTTATAATGTTACTCTTTTTGAAAAAGAAGATAAAGTGGGCGGTAGATTGCGGGAGCTTCTTTCTCCTGAGATTTTTGCCGCAGAAATAGAAAACCAGATGCAGCATCTGGAATATGAATTGGAACTTAACAACTCGATCACCGGGATCGAGGAACTTAAAGCTGAATATAACGCCATTCTTATCGCCACTGGCCAAAATGGAAATGATTTTGGTTTTAGAGAGGGATTGAACAGGGACTCATTAGGTACTGTGGAAGAAGGGGTCTTTTTAGCCGGCTCCTTATTAGGAACCAGTCCTTTAGAGTCCATAGAAAATGGGGTAAGAGTGGCTAAATCTATAGATAATTTCCTTAAAATTAAACGAATGCACGTTATGCAGGGCATAGATCTGGATAGATCTTCTAGACTGCAGGTTAATCTTGAGGGAGTAGAACGAATTGAGGGCATAAAAACGGAAAATTATACAAAAGAAGAAGCTGTCCAAGAGGCCGAAAGATGTTTAAGATGTGATTGTGTGGAGTGCCAAAAGGTTTGTGAACTGATGCAAAGCTTCAAAAAGCTCCCCAAAAAAATTGTCAGCGATGTCCGGGTAACTTTAAACGCTGTTGATCAGCTTTCTCCGAGAGTAGCAACTCGTTTAATCAGTTCTTGCAATATTTGCGGAGGATGTGGAAACGCTTGCCCTGTGGATATAGATATGGGAGAGTTTCTTCTAAATGCCCGCCGTATAATGCATCGGGAGGGAGCCCTTCCCCCGGTTTTCCATGACTTTTGGATTCGGGATTTGCGATTTACAGAAAGTGAGCGGGCTTATTTAGCACGGAATGCTCCCGGGTATGAGAGTAGTAAGTATGTGTTTTTCCCCGGTTGTCAATTAGGAGCCTCGGATCCGGCTTATGTGGAGAAATCTTATGAATATTTATTGGAAAAATGCCCGGAAACAGGTTTAATTTTAGGATGCTGCGGTGTACCGGCAGAATGGGCCGGGGATGAACTTTTAACCAAGGAAACGATTGATAGAATTCGCGTGACTTGGGAGAGCATGGGAAAACCGGTTATGATATTGGCTTGTCCAACCTGCGAAAAAATGTTCTCCAAGTATTTACCTGAAATTGAGAAGATCACTATCTATGATTTTATTGATGAGAAAGGTCTCCCTCTGGAAAAGGTGGACTACATTTCAGGTTCAAAAGTTTCGATTTTTGATCCCTGTACCAGTAGGTACAGTCCGGATTTACAAAAGAGTATCCGCAATCTGGTCGAAAAGGCTGGTTTGCAGAATATAGAACTGCCTTCAGCCGGCAAAAAGGCCCAGTGCTGTGGCTATGGGGGACATATTTATTCTGCTAATCCGAGCTTGGCGCAAAATATAGCTTCCCGAAGAGTTGCCCTGGGTGAACACCCTTATATAACCTATTGCACTAATTGCAGGGATATATTTGCTGATACAGGCAAACCTTGTAGACATATTTTAGATGTGCTTTTTAATCTTAATGATGATCGGCGCCATCCCCCTTCCCTTACTGAACGGAGGGTGAATCGTATCAGATTGAGGGCCAATCTTTTGGAAAGTGTTTGGCAGGAGGAGGGTCAGCCAGTGGTATTTGAAAAACCCGAGATAATAATCTCCCCCGAATTGACAGAAAAGCTAAATAAGCAGTTAATAATTGAAGATGATATCCGAGAAACAATTAAATATTGCGAATCTACTGGCAATAAGATATATAACCCGGAAAAAGGGTATTATATCGGACATTTAAGGCAGGGGTTATTAACTTATTGGGTCTTCTATAAAATAGAAGGGGAAGCTTATAGGTTAATTAATGCTTATAGCCATAGATTGAAAATAGAGGGAGAGTGATGAGCCATGGGCCAAGAAAAACTGATATGTTGTAAATGTGATCGTGATTTAGAATTAGCGGAGGTTAGTTTGGAGTATCTTGGCCATAAGATGACTCATCAGTTTTTAGCTTGTCCTCAGTGTAAGCAGGTCTATATCTCCGAAGATATTGTCACAGGTAAAATGCGGACAGTAGAACAGGAATTAGAGGATAAGTAATATTACTGTTTTAAATTTGTTGACCACACCTTCATATATTGGGTTGTATTTTATAATGCAACCTCTCTTTTTATCAAAATGTAGGGAGGTAGGAAGATGGAAAGAATTGCGGCATTGATTCCAGCGGCTGGATTTTCTTCTAGAATGGGTCTTTACAAGCCCCTTTTGCCCCTATCTCCTTCTACTTTAGTTATAGAAAGAGCAGTGAATACGTTCTTGGAAGCCGGGATTTCCGATTTAAAAGTGATTGTCGGGCACAAGGTTGAGCTATTGTCCCCTGTTTTGGAAAGATTGGGAGTAGAGATAGTCTTAAATAAGGATTACGAAGAGGGTATGTACTCTTCTGTTCGGGTTGGTGTTCAGTCACTAACTGAAAAGACTGAAGCTTTTTTCTTTTTACCTGCCGATTATCCCTTAGTCTCAAACAAGACAATTGAACAAATCGCCAGGGAATACAACAGGGGCTCCTGTGAAATAATCTACCCTGTATATCAGGGACAAAGGGGACACCCTCCTTTGATCTCTAAAACTGTAATTCCTTCCATTCTGGAAAGTGACGGTCAAGGAGGATTGAGAAGAGTTCTTCAAGAGAGTGTAAATGCTGAATTAGAAGTACCCGTAGATGATAAGGGGATATTAATAGATTTAGATTACGAAACTGATTACAAAAAGATAATCCAGGGATTTGGCCTGCCAGGCTATCCAACCCGCCCAGAATGTGAAGAACTTTGGCAAAAGGAAGGGCTTGCAGATCAAATTATTGCTCATTCTTTAGAAGTAGCCAGAGTTGCCGGTATTATTGGGGAACTATTGAATAGTAAAGGGTATTATCTGCATTTGGGACTGATAATGGCGGCTTCCCTCCTCCATGATATTAAAAAAGGGGAAAAAAACCATGCTCAAAAGGGAAAAGAAAGGCTTGCTGAACTCGGCTTCCCTGAAGTAGCCTCCATTATAGAGACTCATATGGATTTACCTCCAGAATATCAAAAGCGAATTAATGAACACTCAATTGTTTATTTAGCGGATAAAATGGTTCAAGGCTGTCATGTAGTTTCTCTAAAAGATAGATTAGCAAGTCAAAGAAACCGTTTCGGAAATAATACTTTAGCTCTGAAGGAAGCAAAAAGACGTTTAGACACAGCCGGGGAAATCCAAAAAAGGATTGAAAGCACCTTAGGATTCGATTTGGGGGAGGCGTTATAAATATTAAGAAAACAATTTATTTAATCAGACATGGAGAACCCGCAGAAAGCAAATACAAGCATTTTTTAGGTCAGGCCGACCCTGAACTCAGTTCCCTGGGGAAGACCCAGGCCGAGGAACTGGCCAGGGCTTTTGAAAAAAAATCAATAGAGGTTAATGCCCTTTATTCCAGCGATTTAGCGCGGGCGGTCCAGACAGCCCTGCCCCTTAAAAAAAAGTTTAATTGCGAGCTTAAACAGTTAAAGGACCTGCGGGAGATCAATATTGGGCAGTGGGAAGGAATGAGTTTTGAAGAGGTTAAAAAGAAATTTCCCAAAGAGTTTGAAGAAAGAGGGCGGGATTTAGCTAACTTTCGCCCCCCGGAAGGAGAAAGTTTTGCTGATCTAAAAAAGCGAGCCTGGCCGGCCTTTAAAAAGATAGTGGTGGAAGAAAAAGGAAATATAGTTATAGTGGCTCATGCCGGGGTCAATAGAGTAGTTTTGAGTCACCTCTTGGGTAAATCATTACAAGATATGTTTGAAATCAGGCAGAACCACGCTCATGTCAATATTATTGAAAACATAGGGGATAAATGGAAGGTAATTGAGATCAATAAATCATTAACTGAAGTGTAAATCAAAGCAAAGAAAGGAGAAGTTTGAGAAACATGAATATTTATCAAAACTTTCCCGAAACGTTAAAGAAGGGCAAGAAAATTGTTTTGGTAACTAAAGGCGATGCGGAAAAAAATAGACTAGAAAAAATCTACTACACCGAAGATGAAATCAAAGCCTCTGATTTTGATTCCAGAATGGAACAAGATACTGCCCAAGCTATAAGAGTATCTTTAGAGACAGGAGAACTGCAGGTCAGAGGTAATATTGAAGAAAAGCTGACAATTATTGAACCTTTGTTTCCCGAACCCCAGCTAATTGTTTTAGGGGGCGGTCATATTGCCAAGCCCTTAGTTGAGTTTGCTGCTAATTTAGGTTTTTCAGTGACTGTTATTGATGACCGTTTATCTTTTGCCAATGAAGCACGCTTTCCTAGGGCGGACCGGGTTATATGTGAAAGTTTTGATAAATGTTTTGAAAAGATTGAGTTTACCCCCTATACCTACGTGGTGATTGTAACGCGAGGTCATAGACATGACTTAACCTGTTTGCGTTCTGTTGTTCAGAAAGAGCATTGGGCCTATGTAGGTATGATAGGCTCTAAAAAAAGAGTGAAAGGGATTATAAACCAGCTTTTAGACGAGGGTTTTTCCCAAGAGGTTTTGGAAAAAGTAAACGCCCCCATCGGTCTGGAAATCGGAGCTGTAACCCCTGATGAGATTGCAATTTCTATCATCGCCCAATTGATTAGCTATCGGCGTTTAAAATATCCGGAACAAGGAAAAAAATCTCCCCAAATTAGCTGGACAGAATTTGATGGGGAGGTAATCGAGGAACTGAGCAAAGGAAATAAAGATAAGAAAGCTCTGGTTACTGTGGTAGAGACTAAAGGTTCAGTTCCCAGAAAAGCGGGGGCCAAAATGTTAGTTTGGCCTGACGGTAGGATTTTGGGTAGTATTGGCGGAGGCTGTTGTGAAGCGATGATGATCCGAACAGCCCTCGATATTATCAGAGAAGGGGGCTATACCATGCAGAGAATCGACTTAACCGGTTCTATTGCCGAAGAAGAGGGCATGGTTTGCGGAGGTTTAATGAAAGTTCTTATTGAAGCGCTATGAACATCTATGAAAAAGGAACATTAGAAAAAGTAACCGGTGAAACCTTACGTCCTGGAGGTTTAACCTTAACAGAGGAAGCCCTTGAATATTGCCAATTTTCTAAAGGGGCGAAAATCTTAGACGTTGGTTGTGGGACAGGTTCCACTGTTAAATTCTTGATTGAAAATAGGGGTTTTGAGGCCCAAGGTCTTGATAGGTCTTCTCTCATGATTAAGAAGGGGAAGGCAGCCTCTCCAGAACTGCCTATTAGAATAGGAAGAGCGGAAGATCTGCCGTTTTTTGATCGGGAGATGGACGGTATCTTTATGGAATGTTGTTTTTCCCTCTTCGAAGACCAGGATTTGGCTTTGAAGGAAGCCTATCGAGTTTTGAAGGACCACGGGAAACTGATTATCACTGATCTCTATTATAAAAACGAATCTCTAACTCATTCTCGCCCTGGGGACCCTCAATCTTGTTTACACGGTGCCGGGTCTAAGGAGTCTTTATTTGAAAAATTAAATAACCAGGGTTTTAAAATTTCCCTCTGGTGCGATAAATCTAAATTACTCGCCCAGCTAGTTATTGATACCATTATGAAATACGGTTCAGCTGATTATTTCTGGGAATCTATCCTCCCTCCCAGTGAGAACCAAGGTTTAACCCGGGCAGAAGTTTTGGCCCAAAAACCGGGTTACTTTCTATTGATTGCCACAAAAGCAGGGGCAAAAAGACCGGGGTAGGAAGGATAATCAAAATATGTTTAAAAAATGAGGAGGAATCTAAAATGGTTGTTGAAGTTGACCGCGCTCGTTTTGCTGAACTAAAGGCAGAAGGTTTTTGTTGCACCCAAATAGTCATGCAATTAGGATTAGAAGCGGCAGGTAGGGATTCCAATCCGGAAATGATACAGGCCTTATCAGCTTTATGTGGCGGGGTACGTACCGGCCTGGTATGCGGAATTTTAACCGGTGCGGCTTGTTTAATATCCTTGCTTCAACCTGAAAATGATAGTGATTTAATTGCGGATTTGGTGGCTTGGTTCAGAGATGAGTACGGTGAAGTTGATTGTGAAGCCATCTTGGAGGGGGATGAATTGAACAAAACTTTAAAATGCCCCAAAATGATCTTAGAAACCACTCAAAAAACACTTGAGATCTTAGAGGAAAGCGGTGTTGAATTTGACGGAGCCTAAGGGCTGAAGTCTGCTGGTTGAAATCTTAGAGGAAAGTGGTTTTGAATGACAAATTTTGATTTATCTGCGGAAAAAATATTAGGGAGAACAGAAAGTGTGTGCCCCTTTTGTTTAAAAAAGATTCCTGCGCAACGCCTTCAAAGGGGCGCGGATATTTATTTGCAAAAGGAATGCCCGGTTCATGGAGAATTTACCACCATTATTTGGCGGGGGAAGCCTGACTTTTTATCCTGGTACAAGATTAGATCCGCTCAACCTCCCCAAAATCCGCTCACAGAAACTAAAAAAGGGTGTCCCTATGATTGCGGTCCCTGCCCTGAACATCGTCAGCAGACTTGCTGTGTTCTAATCGAAGTCACAGAACGCTGTAATCTTCGATGTCCGGTGTGTTTTGCCGATGCCGGTAAGCCTACTGAGGATCCTACGGTGACTGAAATAAAAGAACAGTTAGAAGTTTTAAAAGAAACCGCCGGTTTATGTAATATTCAGTTTTCCGGAGGGGAACCGACAGTACGGGATGATTTACCGGCTATAATACGTACTGCCCGTTCTTTAGAGTTTACTTTTATTCAGCTAAATACCAACGGGTTGCGACTAGCCCAGGATAAAGATTATGTTCGGGCTTTAAAAGAAGCGGGGTTGTCAACAGTATTTTTGCAATTTGACGGCACAAGGGACGAAATTTATAGAAAATTACGAGGAGCCGATTTACTTGCTCTAAAGAAAAAAGCTATTGAAAACTGCATTCGTTTTAAGCTGGGGGTAGTTTTGGTTCCGACCTTAGTTCCTGGGATTAATACCGATAATATCGGTTCTATTATTTCCTTTGCTTTAGAGGGTTTGCCGGGAATAAGGGGTGTTCACTTCCAGCCTGTGAGTTATTTTGGACGCTATCCGGCACCTCCAAAAGATGAGGATAGGATCACTTTGCCGGAAGTGTTAACGGCTATTGAAACCCAGACTCAAGGAAAGATGAGGATTGAAAATTTTTCTCCGGTAGGCTGCGAACACACTTTATGTTCTTTTCACGGAGATTTTATCTTCGAGGAGGATAATAATTTAACCCCTTTGACCAGGAAAGAGACCTGCTGTACTCCCCGTATTGAGGACGCTGCTTTAAAAAAACAAAGCTTTGTCCGGCAAAGATGGGCTGTCCCGGAAAAAACCGGGAGTTGCTGTGATAAGAGTAACTTGGTTCTTACGGATTTGGATTTGATGATTCATAGATTACAAAACCAAAGATTGAGTATTAGCGGTATGGCTTTCCAGGATGTTGCAAATTTAGATTTGGAACGTTTAAAGGATTGTTGTCTAAATGTTTTAAAGGAAGGAAGAAGAATTCCTTTTTGTGCTTTCAATCTTTCCTCCTGGCAAGGACATTCACTGTATAGAAAGTAAAAAGAAAGGAACTGGTGAAAATGAAAATAGCAGTGGCAACGGAAGGGAACAGTTTAGATAGTTTAGTGGCTGAAGAATTTGAGAAATGCAGTCATTTATTAGTGGTAGACTTCGAGGATTTCAGTTTTGAAGCTTATGAGAATAATACAGACCAAGACAGCTTCGCTATGAGGATTGCTAAAATTGTGGTGGATACTGATTGCGAAGCGGTTATTACCGGAAGCATCGAACAACCGGCTTTTGATACTTTTGTTATTGCTCAGGTCACCCGTTACAATGGGGCTGGAATACCGGCTAAAGAAGCTTTGATTAAGATGGACAACTACGAGCTTGATATTATCCGGGATTTTAAAGGCGGTGATTGGTTCTTAAAAATGCACAATCATAGCGGATCCTGTGACTGTGGGGAAGATCATTAAAGACCATGGTTAAGACTCCTTTAGAGGACTGGATAGCTTTAAAAATAGGGTTAAAAGACGGGCTTGTGTTCCAAAAAGCTTTAGAACAATACCAGCTCGCCCAAATCCGGAAAACTTTGATTTTAGTGAAAGAAAAAAGTCTCTTTTACCGAAAACAATTTTCTGGCCTTGATCCCTGGAAAATAAAAAGTTTTGAAGATTTTTCCGAGCTACCTTTTACCGAGACCGAGGATATTCGTAAGGATCCCCAAAGTTTTGTCTGTTCCAGTCCCAAAGAGATAGCGCGAATTGTGACTTTAGCTTCTTCTGGGACTACCGGTACCCCAAAGCGGATTTATTTCACCGAAAAGGACCAGGAATTAACAATTGACTTTTTCGACTATGGAATGCGTAATTTAGTCGATTCTACCGATAAAGTTTTAATTCTTTTACCCGGAAGCACTCCTGGAAGTGTAGGGGATTTGCTTTTTAAAGGTCTCAAACGCTTAGGAGCACTTCCCATTCCTTTCGGACCGGTATATGACTTTGAGAAGGCATTAAAAACCGCTTTAGAATTAGGCGCTACCTCTATGGTCGGTATACCGACCCAAGTTCTCGGTTTGGCACGCCATGAAAGAGCTTCGGAACTAAAAGGGAGAATCAAAAGTGTATTGTTAAGTACGGATTATGTTCCCCAATCAATTGTCCGGGCCATAGAAAAAAGCTGGAATTGCCAGGTTTTTAATCATTATGGAATGACGGAGATGGGTTTGGGAGGAGGCGTTCAATGCCCGGCTCGGGTGGGTTATCATTTGCGAGAAGCTGATCTCTATTTTGAAATTGTAGATCCGAAAACCGGAAGCCCCCTTCCTGATGGTCTGGAAGGAGAAGTGGTTTTTACCACTTTGACGAGGGTGGGAATGCCCTTAGTTCGTTATCGAACAGGGGATTTAAGTAGATTCCTCCTTAATAATTGTCCTTGCGGTACGAAACTAAGGAGTATGGATCTCATTAAAAACAGGATTGCGAGTAAAATCCCCTTAGGGAACAATTATCTTTCAATCTCTGATTTGGATGAGGTCCTATTTGGCTTTGACGAAGTTTTAGATTATCAGGTACAATTAAAAGAAGAAAAGGAGGAAGTTTTTCTTTTTATTGATCTTATCCTTGGAAAAAGAGAAAGGTTCAATATAGATGAATTTAGACAGGCCCTGGAGAAAAATTTTGCCAGAGATTTTTCCTCTAAGAAAATAAAATTTATATTAAGAGAGGCAAAAACAGGATTTATTTCCAAGGGAACAGCGAAGAGAAAAATTGAAATCCTTCCTTAAAAAAGAACGGAGAAAAGAAGTGGAATTTAAGTCTTTAGAAAAAAATTTACATAGGCAAGGTTACAATTTTATAGCAGGAGTAGATGAAGCAGGCCGAGGGCCGTTAGCTGGACCGGTGGTAGCGGCGGCTTGCATTCTTCCGGTAGATTTCAATCTTCCAGGTTTAAATGATTCGAAAAAATTAGCAGAGAAAAAAAGAGAACACCTCGCGGTGTTAATTAAAGAGCAGGCTCTTGCTTATTCTATAAGTTTCGTAGGCCCGGAGGAAATAGACCTTTTAAATATTTTGCAAGCCACAAAGGTAGCAATGAAACGTGCGTTGGCAGGTTTAAAGATCTCGCCCGATTATGTCTTAGTTGACGGTCGGGACAAACTAGAGATTCCTATTAAACAAGAAGCAATAATCGGCGGCGATAGACTGATAGCTTCGATTGCCGCCGCTTCAATTTTAGCTAAGGTAGCCAGGGATAAGGCGATGAAGGAAATCCATAAAGTTTTTCCGGTTTACGGCTTTGACCGCCACAAAGGATATGGGACAAAGTTCCATCTGGAAGCTCTTAAAAAATATGGCCCCTGTCCCATCCACCGGCGATCTTTTTCTCCGATTAAAGAAATGGTTTCTTAGGCTACTGATCATCAATCATGTTTTCAATTGCTGAAAGTATATTTTTCCCTGTAGCCGTGATTTGTTCACTGGATTTGAAAGATTCCTCAATAGCGGCACTGACTTCATTCATTTCTTTTTCCAGCTCTCCGGCAATATCGGCAATGTTTTTAATAAGGTTTAACATTATATTTTCATCATTTAAAGTAGATTTAACCACCGCACCCGAACGGTCTGCTAATTTTTGGACCTCTTGGGCGACGACGGCAAACCCATGCCCGTGGGCGCCTGCCCTGGCAGCCTCAATAGTCGCATTTAAGGATAAGAGATTAGTCTGATTGGCAATATCGATAATTTCCTGGGAAGCTTCAGCAAAGTTATTGAGCTTGATCTCCATTTGGTCAACACTTTCCTTCAACTGGCGGGCAGTCTGAACTGTTCTTTCAGCGTTATTGCTAATATCCATCAGAGTGCTCGCACTTCCTTCATTTGCTGTAGCTAGCTCTTCTAAAGAAAGTTTTATGGCATTGGCGTTTTCTTTTAGGTTGTTAGCTCTTTGGAGACGTTCATTGCTTAGCTTTTCAATCTCTTTTAACATGGCATTTATTTCGGTGTTCTTCATGGTTTCAGCTAAAACTTTTCGCCGGGTATAATCCATGCAATTTTCTAAGACATTAATATCATTATAAATATGGACAACCATATCATCACAGGTATGACAGCCGCAGGCGGTACAGTTAATACTTCGAGAGGAGTCATCATTTTTATAAAGCTTTTCGTAAATATCTTCTCTTACGTCCTCAGGAGGGATTTTATTAGGGGCTACTGCTCTTGAATAATTGTATTCTCGAATAAAATCCTGAACATTTAATTCCCGCTCAAATCTTTCCCCAATACTTTCAAATCTTTTTTTTAAGTAGCCTTTGGTATTTTTTTGAATTGTTTTTTCCTTCATTTTATTGAACAGATAATCGATATCATCTACCGCTGATGGGGATAAACAGGCGGCGGAACCGACATTACAGCCGTAGGTGCAGTTTAAGGCGTCAATTACCAAGGGAACGGGTTTATTTTCCTCAACTCTTGCGCCATAAGTATCGAGATACTCATAGACCAGCTCAGTACCTTCAATTTGCCTAATCCAGGGATTGGGGATAAGGGCTTCTATGTTTTCTCTTAAACCGCCGGGACGGCTGTACAAAAAGCCTAGGGAGGTAGGCAAGGGATCAAAATCGGTTTCGGAATAAGATCCCAAATCAACTCCTTGTTCTTCTAAATGTGCACTTAATTTTTTAAAGGTCACGTTGTAGGAGATAATCCCCCCGACTTCTTCGATCTCTTGTTTTTTTGCAATACAGGGAGATAAAAAAGCAAAAGTATTTTGATTCTTTAGGTATTTGCGAAGGTAAATAGCTGCGCACATTAAGGGGCTGTGGATTGGGGAGAGCTTATCTATAATTTCAGGTTTGTTCTTTTCTACATAACTTACTATTGCTGGGCAGGGTTGGGCGATAAGGGAGTTTAAATTTTGTTCCCTGATAACCTTAAGATAAGCCCAGGTAGTTATATCCGCTCCGAAAGAGACATCGTAGACGCTCTCAACTCCTAAAGATTTTAGATAAGCAAAAAGTTTTTTATAGTCTCTAAAGTTTGTTTTAAGGGCCGGGGCAGCTAAAACTGTAATTTTAGACCCCTGTTTCAGATCTCTAAAAAAGACTTCGGTATCATCGATATAATCCCGCGCGTCATGATCGCAGACCTCTAAACATTTGCCGCAGTTAATACAGCGTTCTTTATTGACCCTGACTTTGACATTTTCTTTGTCTGCTAAATAGGCGATATTGGCATCGATAGGACAATGGCGGATGCACTTATTACAACCTTGGCATTTAGTCTCATCAGTGATAATTAAACCTTCGTCTTTAATGGACATTTTTCGCTCCTTAATTTTTATTTTTAAAATATGGCAAGAACAACCATCCTTTTAGACAATTCTACCATATTGTGAATTATTTTGCATAAAAATGTTCTATAATATTTAAAAGATTAATTGAGGGGGGGGAAGAATGGGTTATAAAAGATTAAATAAAGTGGAACTTGGCAAATACGGGGAAGATTTGGCCGCGGAGTATTTAGAAAAAAACGGGCTCCGGATAGTTGAACGCAATTTCCGTTGCCCGCGGGGAGAAATCGATATTATAGCCAAAGACAGACAGGTTTTAGTTTTTATAGAAGTCCGAGCTAGGACCGGCGGTAGGGACGGGTCTGCCGAAGAAAGCATTGATTACCGTAAACTGGCGAGACTGAAACTTTTAAGCTCCCATTATCTCATGGCCCGGCGCTATAAAGAACTGCCCTTAATAAGAATAGACGCGGTAACGGTATATTTTACAGAACAGGGAAAAGAGATCAATTGGTTGAAAAACATTACGTCTTGAATTGTATTAAACAGCGGTTAACATTTTTAAGTATAAGGTACGGAGATATGTCGTCCCTAGGCTAAGGGAGCTGCTTAAATCTCAGGAAAGCAATAACAGCTGTGGAAGGTTTAGATATGGAGATAAAACTGATCTTACTCTTCTCAATAATCATGATTTTTGCGCTGACAGTTTGCGGAGTGATTGGATTCGCAAGTAATGTAATAGCCTTCCCGCTCCTTAGCCTAATTTTAGATCTAAAAACCGCCGTAATAATATTGGTTGCTGTTTCTTTCCTCCAGTCATTAGTTCAAACAGTGATTTACAAGGCATTTATTAACTATAAAGATCTGCTCATTATTTCCGCGTTCATCCTGGCTGGAATGCCGGTCGGCTATCTAACTTTAAATTACCTGGATGAAATAGTATTAAAATTGATTCTTGGACTTTTTATCCTCTTTATAGCAGCTAAGAACCTTTATGAAACCTTTCACCTCAAGAGTGATGTAAACGATTTTAAGGATAAGCCCTGGCGCAAGCTTTATCTTTTGATCTCCGGTTTTTTATCAGGTTCGTTTGCCTGTGGTGGGCCACTGGTTGTAATCTACTGTACAAAACGCTTCCAAGAAAGGGATTCTTTTCGGGCCATATTATTTGGGACTGGCGCAGTTACAATGGGTGTATATATGATTGTTAATATCATAAACGGGGCATTTATAAACCAGACCCTTTATCTTTCGGCAATCGCCGTTGTATTAATCATCCCTGCAGTTATTATGAGTTCAAAAATTGCTGTCAGGCTTAACTCAAAAATATTTCAGACCCTGGTTAATCTAACGCTGATCTTGTCGGGAATAATTACCCTTGTTCAGGTCGCTGAGAGAGGATTATTCTCGTGACTTCGGATCACAATTTAAAACTAGGTTAGAATACAGAGTATTAAAGGGTAGAGAGTGATATCTCAATCAATTCGTATCAAGGATGCCAGATACACATTATGAGCCCAACAACGATTTTAGTAACGATCCTGTTGTAATTGAAGAACAAGGAGTTCCTGAACCTGCCGGTTTTTGGAGAAGGTTATTGGCCTTAATAATCGATGGTATAATAGCTGGAGTCGTGGCCTCGATATTATTTTACGTATTATTTCGAGACCCGGAAGTTCTAACCCTCAATAATGAATATTGGTCGGTCAGGGATTCTTGGACAAGTTTCATTTCCGGCTTATACGCCATAATTCTGCCTATAATCTGGAATGGTCAAACTATTGGTAAAAGAGCTCTCAGCATAAGGATAATAAAAGTAAACGGGGAAAAGATCGGGATTGGCACAATGCTTTTGCGTGTTTTGGTAAGTAATATTGTTTACGCCTTAACCTTAGGTATTGCTTTTATTGTTAGTGTCTTTATGGTTCTTATTCGAGAGGACAAACGATCTGTTCATGACTTCATAGCTGGAACTTATGTGGGCAAGGTTGAAAGATATGAATAATTTTAATCTTTTTATAACTATTAATTTTGGAGGACTGTTCGCCTTTATCTTTGTAAACTTCTCCGTTGTAGCCCATTAAAAAAGGGGAGCGAGATGGGGCAGGGAACAAAATAAAATACCTTATTTTCCCAATTCTAGGAGGTTTAGTTTGTCTAGCTTTATGGTTGTCCCTTCCTATCTCTGCTAAACTGATCGGAAGAAGCTGGGTAGTAGGACTGATTTACATGGCTTTCTTTACTAAAGGATTCAAAAAACCAATGCCGGAAATGCATTAAAATAAAGTAAGCGATAATTGCTTGGTAAGGAATGTGATGTGCAATGGGGCTGTTGCTCGACGAATTACTTTTCGTTTTGCAACACCCCCTTTATTTTCATGAGATAAAAGACAGTAATTACTAAATAGATTTTGGTCGTGGTGAGATAGTTTTGTCTGTTATTTATGATTCTTAGAAAACCCTTTGATTAATTTTTTAGCAACTTGCACTTCATAATTACACCAGTTATTGAAATTAATGTTATACTCAATTTCAGAGGAATGTCCAGGAAGCATTTTTATTAATTTTTATAACGAGAGGTTGAGAATTGGGAGGTGGTCAGAAAAAAGCGGTTGCTCGCTGCTCTTCCGGGTTATTCCAGGGTGCTACGAAAATCTATGTGTTGTCATTACCGCAAACATTGGTTTAAGACTCCTTTTTCTTGTCAAACATACCGTTTTTAATAATAAAGCGAAGGAGTGGTTTGCTGTGATTTGGGTATCCCAATTGTTATTAGCTACCAACCATCTTTTCCCCAAGGCTACTGGCAATTTAGAACGGGGGTTTTCCAATTTTTTACTAGTAAAGGATTCTTCAGATATTAAACCTGATTTTTTCTACACCTTGTACTTGAGAAATTCAGAAAAGAGATTATTAATGCACAGTGGAGACTGCGAACTGGTGATATCTTATCCATCTGAAAAAACTTTTGATGTTATTCAGGTCGTTACGGAAGTATTTAATAACTACCCTTATAGTGAGAAGGCACTCTTGGATTTGATGGCAGATATGAAAGATTTGAATGATTTAGCACGTTTTATTGGGGAGATGTTAGGGAATAATCCAGTTGTTATTGCAGATTCGGCGTATAATGTTTTAGCCGGGTATTTACCACCTAATTCGCCTTTAAACGACCCTATGGTACAAACCTACATTAATGGTTATTTTCCTTATGATTATTTGGCCAGGATTCAAAAACAAGGGGAAGAAATTAGAATGTCATCAGGTTTATACACGAGTAAACCATATATTTGCACGATGGATGGCTGTAAATATAGACGACTGATCAAAAAACTTATCCATCAAGATAAATGGCTCGGAGGAGTTTGTGTAATGGAATATACACAGACTTTTGACAATATTGATCTTAAACTTTTTGATCGGATAGGAAATATTATCACGATGATTTTGGCAAGCGAGCATTATAGTATTAAAAATGCTGAAGATTTATATTCTAAAAACTGTTTAATACGAGACATATTAGACGGCAAGATTTCTAATAGTTATGTACTAGAATATCGTATGGAGTTGTGTGGATTAAACGCTAAAAAAAGAAGGTTTGTTATAGCTATCCAAATAAACCAGTTTCGGTTCTCCGGTAGTGCGAACGATGAATTGCAAAACTTATTAATGGGGCTTTTTCCAGGGAGTATTTATTTATTCTACGATGGATTCCTTGTTGTTGTAGCTGAAGAAGGTACAAAAAAGGCTTTAAGCTCCGAAAAACTTATAGATTGCCTTACCCGTATGCAGTTAGTTTTCGGAGTGAGCAATACTTTCACAGATATGCTGTCTTTACCGCAGTATTTTAGGCAAGCAGTTCAAACCCTCTATCTTGCCAAAATATTAAAAAAGCAAGACTATATCCATTATTACTCTTCTTTTCAATTTCAAATCCTTTTAATTGAAAGCAAAAAGCACCACAGTGATTGGGAAGCCCTTCAAAATCAACTTATTCAAAAAATCAAAGAATATGATGATAATAATGGGACTGAATATTATAAAACATTGCAGTCTTATTTAAAAAACGATAAAAATGTTATCCGGACAAGCGAGGAATTATGTGTGCATAAAAATACTGTTGTATATAGAATTCAAAGATTATCTGAACTTTTTGATCTGGATTTTACTGATGCTGAGCAAATGTTTGAATTGTATTCCGCAATTAAAATTCAAGAAATATTAGATTGCACACCCTCTTATTATTTTGAGCAGCCCTTAAACCAGTAGGTTGTATACTCCTGGGGAGATATTTTAAAATAAATCGTTTTATTATTTATCTAATAGCACGGGTTAAAATAGAAAAGCCCTCTTTAACTCGGACATCTTTAAGACAGGATTTTCTGGGTATCAAATCCTGGGTCACTATCAGACCTTGGGATTTTTTATTTAAGAAATGAATTTGTTCTTTTCTATTTAGACGGGAATAAGATAAGAAGGCGATTGCTTTGTTCTTGTGAACAAACACTTTATTTACTTAAACTGTATTTCCGAAAAAAATCTGCTTTTTTAGTGCTGAAGGGTAAAATCAGCTTAGCTAATAGAAACAAATCACCTTTAAATATTTGTATTTATAAATATTGTTTTTGAAGATCCGTAAGTGATAACTTATAGTCAAGGGTTTGATTGGGAGGGGGTTTTAAAAATGAACGATACCTAGCAAAAAAATTTGTCTGCTCTATGAGCTAGCCTAATGAGATTCTGGGTTAAGAGTTAATCCGGTGCGTGGCTGATGGCTCGAAGAGTTCTGTTTTATAAGGGAGGTGAGTCATGTTAAAAGATTAGTGATTGGAATTAGTGGGGCAAGCGGTGCTCAGATCGCTGTTGAGTTATTAAAAGCGATGAAGTCGCATCAGAATTGGGAAACGCATTTAATAGTAAGTCCAAGTGCTGAAATTACCTTGCAACAGGAAACTGTTTATACAGTGAATGAAGTAATGGAGTTAGCGGATAGGGTCTACGATTACCGCAATATTGCAGCTTCTGTTTCTAGTGGATCCTTTAAAACTGAAGGTATGGTTATTATACCCTGTAGCATGAAAACGCTTGCCGGAATTGCTTGTGGATATTCAGACAATTTGTTACTAAGGGCAGCAGATGTGACGCTCAAGGAAAAAAGGAAATTAGTTTTAGGTGTAAGAGAAACGCCCTTAAATGTAATACACATTCGGAATATGCTTACTGCGTCGGAGGCAGGGGCTACAATTTTGCCACTGATGCTAACCTATTACAACAAGCCTAAAAATATCATTGATATGACCCGGCATATTGTAGGCAAGATATTAGATACGTTTAATTTGGATTATTCGAAATTTTCCCGTTGGGGAGAAAATGATGAAAAAGACTGACAGTAGAAGACTCTGGTCTGAGTGATGGACAGCCGGAGCCATTTCTACCTGAAAAGTTGATAACTGAGCCATATTATGATTTATGGCAAAAAAAGGAGGAAGTATAATGTCAAAACCCGTTTATAAAATTAACGCCATGAATGTGGCAAATCTAAGCTTACTTGATTCCAGTTTTCTTATTCATAGATATAAATTCGGAGAAAAAATGTCAGTTCCAACCTTCTCTTATCTTATTACTGGGGATAATATTCCGCCAATACTTGTTGATACCGGAGTTATTGAATCTAACCCGCAAATAATGGAGAGAGGAAAGGAAGCCTGCGAAATAAAACCCGAAATGAAATATGACGTCCAATTAGCTAAACTCGGCTATAAAAGAGAAGATATCAAGGTAATTTTACACACCCACCTTCATATTGATCATGCAGGTAATGATCACCTGTTCCCTAATGCAAAAATCATTTTCCCACGTAAGGAACTAATGTTTGCGGTTTCAGGAATAGACGGGGGGTATCCAGTTGAGTACATTACTTATTTGGTGGAACAGACAAGTATCCCTGGTAGGGTAAGATTAATAGATGACGATGCGGAGATAGCCCCGGGGATTGTTTGTGAACTAAGTGAAGGGCACACATGGGGAAGCATGAATATTAAGGTGAACACTCGACATGGCATCGCAACAATGTGTGGTGACATTATATATAATTACGAATTACAATGCCGCAAAAATCCTGAATTCCCTGGTGTTGAAGCGGAATGCAAATCGGAAATTGAGGGTTTTGCTTGCCATCCGACAGGTAACAAGTGGAATGCGTGGGCCGCTATAGCTGCTATACAGAAACTTAATAGAGAATCGGATATTATTCTTCCCACTCATGACTCTTACTTCCTTGATAAGTATGGATATGAACTTTAAAACATTATGAGTAGGAGGGATATTAAATGTCATCGCCAAAAATTAATGATTTGCGTTCAGCCCTGGAATGTTTAAAAAAACACCCCAATGAGTTTGTCGAAACAGATATTCCGGTCGATCCGTTTCTTGAGCTTACGGGTGTTTATCGGCGTTTTGGGGCCCGTGGAACCTGCATGCGTCCAACAAAAATAGGCCCTGCAATGATGTTCAATAATATTAAAGGGTATAAGGATGCAAGGGTTTTAATTGGACTCTTTGGAAGCCGAGAAAGGATTAAGTTGTTTTTAGGCGCGGAACCGGAACGACTGAGTTTTCTATTGAGTGAGGCCTTTAAAAATCCGATTGAGCCTATTGTTACAAAAGAGCCCCCACCTTGCCAAGAGGTTGTTCACTACGCGAAAGACAAGGATTTTGACATCAGAAAATTGCTCCCGGTTTTTACAGGAACAGAATTAGATGGGGGGCCCTTTATTAACAGTGGCTTATGTTATGCGTCGGATCCTGAAACAGGAAAATCAGATGTGACGATTCATCGTTTATGTGTGCAAAGCAGGGATGAAATAACCTGTAATATCGTAAACGGTCGTCATATAGGTGAATTCTATGAAAAAGCAGAAAAAATGGGAAAACCGTTGCCTCTCTCAATAAGCATAGGTGTTGATCCAGCAATTGAAATAGGAGCTTGTGTCGAGGCGCCAACTACACCACTTGGTTTTGATGAGTTAGCTATAGCAGGCGCTTTGAGAAAAGAGCCAGTTAAGCTGTCTCAATGTCTCACGATTGATGAAAAAGCAATTGCTAACGCGGAATATGTTCTTGAAGGAGAACTGTTACCAGGTGTGTATATTGACGAAGATCAAACTAGAAAAACTGGTTATGCAATTCCTGAGTTTCCCGGTTACATGGGAAGAGCCACTACAAAAGAATCCATTGGTTTAAAAGCGCCAGTTTTTAAGGTAAAAGCAGTAACGCACAGAAAAAACCCAATTTTCCGAAACTTAATCGGTTGTAGTGAGGAACATGTAAATATGGTAGGTTTACCTACCGAAGCAAGTATTTTTAACATGGTTGAAAAAGCCATGCCTGGCAAATTGTTGAATGTTTACTGTCCGCCTTCAGGAGGAGGTAAGCTTTGCGCTATCTTGCAGTTTAGAAAAAGCGAACCCAGCGATGAAGGAAGACAAAGGCAGGCAGCACTTTTAGCATTTTCAGCATTTTCGGAGCTTAAACATGTAACGATTGTTGACGAAGATGTGGATATATTTGATCCCTTTGACGTGATGTGGGCAATGACAACGCGGTACCAGGGAGATATAGATACGATATTTATTAAAGGTGTAAAGTGCCATGTTGTAGACCCCTCATCATCCCCCGACTATAACCCTTATATCAGTCAGAGAGGTATAGCTTGCAAAACAATATTTGATTGTACTGTTCCTTATCACCTTAAAAATAGGTTTAAGAGAGCTAAGTTTATGGACATTGATCCAAAAAAATGGGATATAAACGTCTAAGGATTAAAAAATCCTCATGGTAGACGCTTAAAGCGTCTACCATGAAATAGCAATTAAAGACAAAGATTGTGAATATAATAGCAAAAAACGAAAATATTTGCAAGGATAAATTGGAATAATGCAGTTTACTGGTAAGGAAATGCTTAGTGACAATTTAAACAATTCCGCGGATGTTTAAAACCGATATGCTAATCGCGAATTTAAAGATTTGAGATAGGAGGATACTATTATGGAATCCAAAACGAATTTACAAGTTCCGCCGAAGGCAACAAAAGTTCGTATTGGTGGAATATCAATCCATTTAATTATTGGTTTGGTCATTATGTTCGGGGTAGGTTTTTTACCAGCGCCTGCTCCAATCACTCCAGTCGGTATGAAGGTAATTGGGCTATTCATCGGGGTTGTTTATTTATGGTCAACTGTTGCTATGGATTGGCCAAGTCTTTTAGCAATAGCCGCCTCTTCCTTTTATATACATTTATTAATTCCAGAAAGCCCGACAGCTCACTATGGTCCTTGGAGAGCAGTCCAAGAGTCGTTAGGGAATTGGGTAGTTGGCTTTATAATTGGAGCGTTGCTTTTGACCCACGCTTTGACGCAAGCTGGGTTTACAAGACGGGTAGCGTTATGGTTTATGACCCGCAAGTTTTCTCAAAGAGGTCCTTGGTCATTTACGTGCGCGTTTTTTTTAGCGATTTTGGTAATAGGGTGCTTTATTGATGCAGCCCCGGCAATTATTTTTGCGCTAGCTATTGCTTATGTTATTTTTGAAAGACTGGGTTATCAAAAGGGTGATAAATATCCAATTATGGTTGTCATTGGTTTAGCTTTTATAGTCAATATTGCTTTCGGAATGACACCAATTTCCCACCCTGTACCTTTAATTGGGATGAGCGTTTTTACCTCCATTACCGGAGCTCAAATTAGCTTTTTCGAATATATGGCTGTTTGTGTTCCAGTAGGCTTGATTATATTCGTATTATTGATGTTGTTTTTCCGTTTTATTGTCAAACCAGACGTTAGTAAGTTTAAAGATATTGATTACAACGAGTTACTCGGAGAAATGCCCGGCCCAATGAATTTGCGTGAAAAATTGACTGTTTTAATTTATTTCCTTGTTGTTATTTTTTGGCTTGCGCCTGGCTTCTTTTCGATAGTTAATCCTAATGCAGCGATTGCCCATTATTTAGATCAGATAACTATTCTCATGCCAACATATATTGGTGTTATTATCATGTTGATTTTGAAAGTCGACGGTAAACCTCTATTAGACTTTGAAGATTGTTTTAAAACTGTAGTGCCATATAAAGTTCTGGCTTTGATCGCTTGTGCGATGCTTTTTGGAACTTTATTAACTCAAGAAGCAACTGGATTAAACGATTTTATCATTGGAAAAATTATGCCGATTATTGAGCAAGGATATTCACCTTTCATTATTGTTAGTGCATTGCTAATAATTATAATTATCGCTGCTAATCTTTTAAATCATGCTCCAGTAACGGTTTTATTTGTAGCCGTTTTTACGCCAATAGCAATGCAAATGAGCATCGAGCCCAAAATAATGGGGATCCTTGCTACTTTTGCGGGTCAATTAGGTTTTATGCTTCCTCCTGTATTGGTTACGGTAGCTTTAGTTTATGGGGATAAATATTCAAAACCTAGTAAGGTATTATTATATGGTGCAGTTACAATGGTTATCTGCATGATTGCGATAACTCTAGTAGGATACCCGCTTGCAAAGGGGATTCTAGGCTGATTTAAAAAGGCTTTGTCTGTTGTATAATAGTGTAAAATTTTTCGTTTTGACATTTTGATAGTTTGGTTAGAGATTTTAATTGGAAATTGGATTCGAAGATGAAGGATTATATTATTTAGCACACAAGTAAGAGCAGTGAAATTTAATATAATCCTTCTTTTTGCTCTATGTAGGTTGTCTAAACCGTCTTTGAAATTTTCGAGATTAATGAAAAAATAGCACTAACGGGGGTTAGTGCTAGAAGAAAGGAAACGCTTGAGAATGAAAACCGTAAATACTGGAAGCGATCAACAATTAAAGCCTGCTAGGCAATTTTGCTCTGCATTTGGAAAAGGGGATAAACGTATTGAGGTGGCGGCAATGTGCTGCGGCAGGGATGTTGCGGTTACTGTTGTCGGGGGAATAAAACATCATATAGGTGCTGTAGCTTTGGCAGTTCCACGGCCAAGTCTTAAAGATCCTTCAGAAATATCGGCTTCGGCTTCTGTAATCTGTGTTACAGGTCATAAAGATGATGAGTTGGCACGAGATATCGCCTTAAAGTTTTCTTCAACTTTAAATTGTATTGCTTCAGTCAGCGTAGGAATTCACATTGATCAGGCGCAGGAAGAAGAAATAGGAATTTTGATTCATAACAGCGAATGTGCTGTGAATAGTTTAATTAATCAACTGCGAAAGAACAATTACTGAGGGAAAAAGTTTATTGTTACCGGCAAATTATAGTAAACACTGAACTTTCAGATTAGTACTATTTATAATACAAACCTGCTAATTCCATTTGTTTGTTAAAGCTGATTGTATAGGTAAAAGTTTTCTCTTCGTATTTTACTTTGGCGATTACAACGGCAAAATCTTCATTTCTGCTCTTGTCTGTATGGCCGGAAATGTTCATTTTTTGGATTTCCTCTATTTTTCCGCCTTGACCGAGGTCTTCAAAGATTTTAGAAAATACTTCATCGGTAAGCGCGGCTTTCATTTCCTCACTGGCAATGGCTTTTAGGCCTTCGGCATCTTTATTGTTAAGCAGGGAAATAATGTTTTCCGCTTCTTTTTTTACCTCATCCTCATTAAAGCCGGCTGTTAATTTTTTACTGCCACAGCCGGTGGCTAGAGAAAGACATAGCGTTAAAATAAGTATGAGGGTGATCCAGGCTTTTGTCTTTTGACTGTTCATTATTATTCCTCCTGTTTACCGTTTTCTTTTTTTAGAACGGCCTTTTTTCTTAACCGGTTGCGATTTTGCTCTCATTCTTCTTTCGATAAAACTTGTTAAAAGTATAAGAGCTCCTAAGACAATAACGGAGATAAACAAAGCGGTAGTCCGAAAGGTAATATAAGTTAAGAAGTTTAAGGCTAACAATATTAGGCCAAACCTTTTAAGTGTTCTCATCTTACTCTCCTTTTAAATGTAATATTAAAACTTGACTTGCGCCGCGGAAAAAACCGCAAGCGTGGAATCAAGTCTTTTAAAAACTATACTTATATTCTACCACACTATCCTCAAGCTTTAAGAGTTCTTCTTCAATAAACCAGACATATTTCATGGCTTCCTCATTATTTTGCAAACCGTCGTACCAGGGCAAACCGGGAACTGGGGGTTTAGAGAAGTAGCGAGCCTTAAGAATGATTTCCGGGCGATATTCGTAATGCATAATATCAAAATTCCCCCATTTGCCTCCCCAGATAAAGCCATGTTTTTCGAAAATCGAGACCATCTCTTGAGGATAAGCTTCCAATCGTTTCTGTCCTTCCTCTCTGCTGGACCAGCGCCAGTAGTCATATTTATTATTATTTAGATCGATGGCAATGCCGAAGGCATGAGAGCTTAAACGGTTCGTACCACCGATTAAGCGGTAATAATAAGCTCCGCTGCTAGGAAAAGCCGCTCTATAGATTTTATAATTTGACCTGGCTAGAGGGAGGAGTTCTTTCATTACGGAGCGCAGGGCTTCAGCGGCACCGTTATTCTTATTAAACTCGATAAAACGATAGCCGATACTAACCTTGACTAAGTTTTTTTGAATTTGACTTTTATTCTGGCCATAAACCTCCTTTAACAGGGGATAAATTCGCACACAGCCCGGATTATAGTTAGGGGGCAACAGCTCGGTTATTTCAGCCAGGGGATAGATTTGCTCCAGCATATCTTGGATATCCGGATTTCCGGATTTTTGCCAACGGTTTTTGTCTTTCCAGTCATCATACAGGATTTTAGTTCCTGAATTAAGGACTACTTGATACTGACCTTTATCGTTTTTTGCCAAACCTTTTATAGTGTCAGGGTAAGCTAGCATTAGACACAAGATATCTCTTTTCATAGTGGCCTCATATCCGTAATCTCCCGGTTGCATGACAGCTTTTGTGTGAAAGAGATCATTTTTCCATCCTAAGTAAATTCCTGAGAGAATAAATAGGGCTACTAAAAATATCTTAAAGAGATGTTTCACAGTATTTATCCCTCCAAGCTCCTTATAAAGGAGCATTTTTTCGCTTTATTTTAAATTTATGAGGGGAAAATTAAATTATTATTTGAAACAACCCAACTCTTGACAAGGGGGAAAAAGAGTAATAGATTATATATGAATGATTGTTCAAGTGTTCATGTGGTTTGTATGATTCTTAAAGGAGCGATTATAGATGGAAGCCAGAACTGAAAAATTAGGGTGTGATTGTACCGTAATTCACGAGCGGGTTGTAAATCGGGTTCGGAATTTAATGCCTGAGGAAGAAAGTCTTTATAATCTGGCCGAACTTTTTAAGGTCTTTGGTGATAGTACTAGAATAAGGATTCTTTGGGCTTTATCTGAATCGGAAATGTGTGTTTGTGATCTAGCTGTTCTTTTAAATATGACTCAATCAGCTATTTCCCATCAACTGCGGATTTTAAAACAAGCCCGTTTGGTAAAAAATCGTCGGGAAGGCAGGGTGGTGTTTTACTCCCTTGATGATGCTCATGTTAAAAGTATTTTTGAGCAAGGAATGATCCATATTCAGGAATAATGTCCAGGAAGGAGGAGGGGCAATGGCAGAGATAAAAGTATTAAAATTAGAAGGTCTGGATTGCGCAAACTGCGCGGCTGAAATAGAAAAACAAATTAACAAATTAGAAGGAGTAAGTAGCGTACGACTGGATTTACTCCCCGGCAAGCTCATAATTGAAGCTTTAGACAAGAAAAAACTCCTCAAAATTACAGACCGTGTTCCTCAGATAATTAATTCTATCGAACATGGGGTAAAAGTTATTGACCCGGAAAAGGAAAGACCTTCTCAAGATTCGAGAGATAGAAAATCGATTGTTTTTTTCACAATCGGCGTCGTGGCATTTTTAGGGGCTTTGATTCCCAATTCTCCTTTAGGTCTAAAAGTTACCCTTTTTCTAGGCGCCTATTTGCTTATCGGGTGGCCGGTAATATTTCGAGCCTTGAGAAACTTGGTTCAAGGCAGGATTTTTGATGAAAACTTTTTAATGTTTATCGCTACTGTTGCGGCCTTTTCTATCCGGGAGTTTCCGGAGGCAGTTGCGGTAATGCTGTTTTACCGGATTGGGATTTACTTTCAAAAGCGGGCGGTTGACCGTTCTCGGCGTTCAATTACAAGCTTAATGAATATACGTCCCGATTATGCCAATTTGGAAACAGGGGACGAGGTGGTTAGAGTTTCCCCGGAAGAAGTAGAGATTGGACAGAATATTCTGGTCCAGCCCGGGGAAAGAGTGCCCCTGGATGGTGTGGTTATTAAAGGGTCCTCTTTCCTGGACACCTCGGCTCTCACCGGGGAATTTGTCCCCCGGAAAACCGGAATTGGGGATCAGGTTTTGGCTGGATTTATTAATCAAAATGGTCTATTAACTGTAAAAGTGACTAAGAGTTATGAGGAATCTACAGTAGCGGGAATTTTAAAAATGGTTGAGGAAGCCAGTAGTAGAAAAGCTCCCGCTGAGAATTTCATTACCAAATTCGCTCGTTACTATACCCCAATTGTGGTTCTAGCGGCAGCTATGCTAGCGATAATTCCTACCTTGTTCTTAGAAGGAGCGATATTTTCCGATTGGCTTTATCGAGCGTTGGTTTTCTTAGTTGTCTCCTGCCCCTGCGCTTTAGTGATTTCCATTCCTTTAAGTTTCTTCGGGGGCATAGGCGGTGCTTCTCGTCAGGGAATTTTGATTAAAGGTGGTAATTATTTAGAGGCTTTAAACAGTGTGCGGGCTTTGGTTTTTGATAAAACTGGCACTTTAACCGAAGGGGTATTTGAAGTGACAAATATTCTACCGGTGGGCGGCATTTCAGAACAGGAATTACTGAAATTTGCGGCCTTGGCTGAGAAACACTCTAATCACCCTATCGCAGTATCTATTCGAAAAAAATATGGGGAGGATTGGGGAGAGTATGAAGTTAGGGATTACCAGGAGATCAGCGGCTACGGGGTTAAAGCAACTGTTGATAACAAAATTGTTTTAGCCGGTAATCACAAACTTTTAGCCCGGGAAGGTATTGCTGTAGAGAAAAAAGCTGTTCGGGGAACAGTTGTCTATGTGGCTGTAGAGGGGCAGTACATGGGCTGTATTAGCATTTCCGACAAAGTGAGAAAGGACACCGCGAAAGCGCTTAAAAATCTTAAACAAGCCGGGATTCAAAAGATTATTATGCTCACCGGGGATAATAAAACTGTCAGTGAGTCTTTAGGGAAAGAATTAGGGTTTGATGAGGTTTACGCGGAATTGCTTCCTCATGAAAAAGTGAAGATTTTTGAGAGAATAGAGAGAGAGAAGAAACCCCAGACAAAAATCGGTTTTGTCGGGGACGGGATTAACGATGCTCCGGTTTTGGCCCGGGCAGATATTGGAATTGCTATGGGTGGATTAGGTACTGATGCGGCAATTGAGGCTGCGGATATTGTCTTAATGACTGATGAGCCATCTAAGCTATCCACAGCCTTTCGCATTGCGGGTCTGACTAGGAAGATAGTGTGGCAAAATATTGTTTTTGCTTTAGGAGTAAAATTTGCAGTCCTCTTACTGGGAGCCTTAGGCATGGCTTCCATGTGGGAAGCGGTATTTGCCGATGTGGGAGTTGCAATTCTCGCTATTTTAAATGCGATGCGCGTTCTCAGCTCAAGCCCAAAGCTTTCTTCTTAGCTAAGATGTGCTCATTAATATCCTGAGCTGCTTGGGCGGGATCATCTCCGAGGGCGATCTTGCCCCCTGTTAAGCCCTCAATATCCTCGGTAAGGAGTTTAACAAGGTTTGGAGCCCCGCTTATAAAAGAGGTGGGGGAGAGATGGGTGGAGACCAAAAGCAACGGCGAAAACAGCATGATCGTTGCTTTTTGCTCCATCCATTCCGGGGCGGTGACGGCGATTGGCAGGTCTGGAACATCAACTTGAAGGTGTTCTGCAAGGGCTGTGACTAACATGGAGATCCTTCCGGTATCAGTGCAGGTTCCGAAGCTTAAAACAGGGGGAATGCCCAAGGCCTTACAGACTTCTTTTAAGCCTTCCCCGGCCTGCTCGGCGGCTTCAGAACTACAAAGACCGGCAACTTCTAAAGCGTGGTTGCCGCAGCCGGCACTGATTATTAAGATATCTCTCTTGATTAATTCTTTCGTAATATTGACGGTGTTCCAATCCTGGGGCCCGTTTCTCAAGGTGGAGCAATTGACTAAGGCTACCACCTCTTTAATTTTTCCGGCGGCAATAACATCGACTAAGGGATCGAGCTTAGATCCTAAGGCCTTCATTACCGACTCCGTGGAAAAACCGGCGATTGCTTTTTGGATTTTAGCCGGGACTTTAGGAGTTATTTTATTTTTGCGCTTCTTAAAGTTTTCAATCCCTAAATCAATTAATCTATCAGCTATAGCGTCGACATCCGCGGGTTTATACGGAATCTTATGTTCTAAGCCCGGCAGCTCAATAATCGTGCTAACAGAAACTAAGGTTATTTGGTATTTTTCCGCATACATATCAATAGCTGGGGGAGAGCAGTTTTCCTCCATGGCTAAGACATCTACCGTACCTGTAGCCAAAAGGGGTTCGATAGACAGCCAATTACCCATCAGACCTGTAAAGACGTTATCGACTTCAAATCTTTGCAGTAATTCTTGGCCGGTTTCAATGGAGCCCACAATTCTTAACCCTTTAGCTCCGACAGCTTTGGCTTTCTCCTGGATTTCCGGCCTCCGGGCTTTTAATAAAGTAGCTACTCCTGTCCAAGGCTGATGACCGTTAAAAACAATATTTACATACTCGGGATCCATAATCCCTAAATCGACATTAACTTCGTGGGGTTCAGGAGTCCCGAAGAGGATATCTTGGACCATTTCCAGACCGATTTGAGCGGTGTAAATTGTGGCTAGCCCTAGGCGAAGGGCTTTTTTGGCCAAGGACACATAATCCCCGTCAACATTGGTTAAACAGCTAGCCACAGCGTTTTGTTCTTCGTGGACAACCCCGGAGGGATAAATCTCTAATTTATTCCAGACGGGTCTTCTTTTCGAAGGGGCGAAAACTTCTACCATTTTGCTGGGCTCTTCTTCATCCTTGCCCATTTCATCCTCTAAAAAGTCTGCTAATTTATGGCCAGCTGATTAAGGTCTTGATTAACATCTATCCCCACCAGCTTACAAAACCATTTCAGTTTTTCCGGATCCTTTATTTTAAAAGGGGTTTTGCCCTGCCCAGTCGCCCTAAGGGTTCTAAAAGCTTCATAGGCATGGTGGCTGTATGTTCCGGCGCCCATTATATTTTGAAGCAGGAGATTGCGCATGGCCATGGCATCGGAATCGATACCGCAGACCCCTTTATTCTGCCCGATTTTTTCATTAATACGACAGGGGCCGTTGCTGCAGAGCTGACAGCTCAGTCCTTGCAAGCAAAATTTACAGCGGATTTTTTCTTGGACGGCCCACCGATCAAAAACATTGGACATCCTCTGATTCTAGTCATCATCTCTTCCACGGAATCATGATAACTTACCCGACCTTCACTTCTTTCTAAGATTGTTTCGGACATAAAAATACCTCCCAATAGGATATTATGTTGCTAAAAGCTAATAGTATATTTCTCCAATCGGGATAGTCCTATGCTCCAAAACAAGCGAAAAATGGTTTTTTAAGACCTATTATCTATTGGCTAGATTGAGATGTTTCAGGATAAACCCTAGATCCTGTTTTTGGTTCAATGGGGCGAAGAGGTCTTCTTTTTCCTGGAGTCTTTCTTTAATATTTCGGAGAGTAAAATCTTGGGGTTTTATTCCCTTTTCCAACTCTCCCCATTCAATAGGAGTGGCGACAGTCGCTAAGGGGGTGGCCCGGGGTGAATAAGGGCCGATAATAGTTTTCCCGGGGGCCATTTGTAAATAGTCAAAGTAGAGTTTGTTTTCTCTTTTATCCACTTGTCGGGTAATGGTAATTTTTTGAGGATATTTTTGGCTAAAATAATCGGCAAAAAATTTGTTTATTTGACGGGCTGTTTTATAATCATACCGGCCGCCGACAGGGATGTAAATCTGTAGCCCACTAGCCCCGGAGGTTTTGGCGTAGGCTTTGAGCCCCAATTGATCTAAGTCTTTTTTTATAAGGAGGGCAGCCTCGATAACCGCTTCAAAGGTTTGCCCTTCGGAAGGATCCAGATCAAAGACCAAGTTTTGGGGATTGTCCTCCTGACCCGCTAAATTAAAGGAAATATGGAACTCCAGAGCCGCCTGATTCCCAAGCCAGAGAAGAACTGCCAAGTCATTTAAAAGAATGTATTCATTATCGCGCCAGTTCTTAGAAGGAACCCAAGGCGGGGAATAGCGCGGCTTGTTTTTCTGGAAAAAGGATTTTCCGGAGATACCATTAGGGTAGCGGATGGTTGTAAGCAGATGATTCTTACAGTGAGGTAAAATATAGGGGGCCAGATCGATCAAGCATTGAAGATAATCAGCTTTGGAAATGTTTTGTTTAGGCCAAAGCAGTTTCTGGGGATTGGAAATTTTAATTTCTTTTCCTTCTATTTCTAAAACCATTGAAATTCTCCCGTTGTTTAAAGCACGGTTGTTTTCTCGCGCTCGGTCTCTTTCTTAGCCTTGTTTTTTTCCTTTGGTCTCTTGGCGTCTTTGGCTTCTTTTAAACTGGCTTGCAAAGCTTCCATCAAATCGATAACATTGGTTTGCGGTATATCCGGGGCAGCTTCAATTTCTTGACCCTGGATCTTTTTATTGATTAGTTCTTGCAGCTCTTCCTGATATTCGTCTTTATAATTTTCCGGTTTAAAATCAGTAGTCAGGTTTTCAATAAGCTGGGTAGCGATATCTAATTCTTTAGCGTTAACCGGTGTTTCCTCCAGCAGACCGGGAACTTGGCTAACCGGGCGGACTTCATTAGGGTAAAAAATAGTTTCTAATACCAGGACATTTTGAAAAACTCTTAAAGCGGCTAGGGATTGCTTATTACGGATGGTTATTTTAGCGATGGCAATTTTCCCGGTATCTCTCATGGCTTTTCGGAGAAGGTTATAGGCCTTGCTCCCGCCGGTGTCTTGAGGAGCCAAGTAGTAAGATTTTTCAAAATAAATAGGATCTATTTCGGGCAGATTGACAAAATCCAGGATCTCAATGGACTTGTTTTGGTTTTCTAATTTTAAGGAGGCAAAATCCTTCTCTTCGAGAATAATAAAGCGTCTCGGTTCATACTCGTAACCGCGGATAATATCTTCATCAGCAATTTCCTGGTCACAAGTGGGGCAAGTTTTTTTATACTTTATAGGGGTTTTGCATTCTTTATGAAGATATCTAAACCTAATATCTTTTTCCTCCGTAGCGGCGAACATTTTTATAGGAATATTAACTAAGCCGAAACTTATTGAGCCCTTCCACATGGTATGCATTTCAAAGACCTCCCTTTTTAAAAAGGTTGTATAAGTATTGTTTGTAAATAAAAAGAGTTAATTCATTGAAAAGACAAACAAAAAAGGAGATAAGAAAATGTTATCTCCTTAAGAAAATTGTTAGTGTCAAGTAATGTTCGCAAAAACCATCTAAAAAAATCCGTAATGGTTAGCGACTAATTGTGATCGGGAATCAAGGGCGAGCAAAGCGAGTTCATC
>JBMNOZ010000020.1:0-38505 GCA_050943335.1 Desulfitobacteriia bacterium
TCACGTCCCTCAACGCCTCGATTTTGAATTAATGCAGAAGGCTTCTTCTTATTTCACAGGCACTCATGACTTTTCAACATTCAAAGCAAGCGGAAGCAGCACAGCAAGCAGTGTAAGAACAGTTACCGAGACTTCATTGGTCAAGAAAGGTGAAATTATTGAATTTGAAATAACCGGTACAGGCTTTTTGTACAACATGATAAGAATAATTGCAGGGACACTGATTGATGTAGGCATGGGGAGAATATCTGTAGAGGATATACCCGGAATAATTGAGTCCTGTGACAGGAGGAAAGCGGGGAAAACAGCGCCTGCCCATGGCCTTTATCTTGTAGAGGTGCATTATTAAAGGATACAAGATGGCGCAGAGAATGTAAAAAAAGGCATGGCATTATGCCTTTCCCAAAAAATGAAATGACGGAGGACTATACGGAAGCTACAGTGATGAAATGACAATAAAACAGAGAAAATAGAAGGCAAATTAAAATATCACTAATATGTACTTGACATATAGTACTTGAGTGTATTACAATGATTAAGTGTCGAAAATTTGGTTCATTGTTATTTGAACTGAAATTTATAAATTGTAAATATACGTTGTATGCAATGTAATATAAGGAGTATATTGAGGGAGGATAGAAGTTACATGAAGACTTTCATGACAAAAGCCCAAGATGTTAAGAGAAAATGGTTCGTTGTTGATGCTGAAGGTAAGCCTTTGGGAAGGCTGGCAAGTGAAGTTGCAAAGATTTTAAGAGGAAAAAATAAACCCGAATACACTCCTCATGTGGATACGGGTGATTATGTTATTATTTTAAATGCCGAGAAAGTAGTTTTAACCGGCAAAAAGCTGGACCAGAAGTATCACAGACGTCATTCGGGATATCCCGGGGGATTTAAAGAAATTAAGTACAGGCAGTTTATGGCAGATAAGCCTGAAAAAGCCATAGAGCTTGTAGTCAAGGGCATGCTTCCAAAAAACAGCCTTGGACGGGCAATGTTTAAGAAGCTTAAAGTATATCGGGGCAGCGAGCACAATCACCAGGCACAACGGCCTGAAAAACTGGAAATAGACGTATAGCGTGAAGGAGGGGCTGGAATTAATGGCACAGGTTCAATATTACGGAACTGGAAGAAGAAAAAAATCTGTAGCAAGAGTTAGACTGATACCGGGAAACGGGAAAATTACTATAAATGATAGAAGCCTTGATGATTATTTCGGGTTGGAGACATTGAAGGTTATCGTTAGGCAACCTTTAACCCTCACCAACACCGAGGGGAAATTCGATGTAGTATGCAAAGTGGCCGGAGGAGGGTTTACAGGGCAGGCAGGCGCTATCAGGCATGGAATTGCAAGAGCGCTCTTAAAGGCAGATGAAGAATTGAGACCTGCACTGAAAAAAGCCGGTTTCCTTACAAGAGACCCGAGAATGAAGGAAAGGAAAAAATACGGCCTTAAAAAAGCAAGAAGAGCACCTCAATTCTCAAAGAGGTAGTGTTTGTTTCTTTACACTCGAGTTTGTTCAAACTTACAAAGTTTGCTTATCGCAATCGCCAACCGTCAGGGGGGAGAATTCCCTTTGGCGGTTTTTTGTTGTGTAAAAAAGCATATAAGAATGTATAAATTATTAAATCCGGACGCAGTTTTAATCCCTCGTAAGCCTGTATAATTCGTATGTGTAGGTGGTTTTGAAAGGACAATGCATTTATTGACAAAAGTAAAAGGTTATACTATTATATGAGTACAATCGAATATAATCATATATGGAGGTGATAAATTGAATTTAATAGAAATCTTTAAAGCATTGGGAGATAAAAACAGAATTAGAATACTTAATTTGCTAATAGGACAGGAACTCTGTGTGTGCGAGATAGAAACAGTGCTGAATATGACGCAGTCAAATGCTTCAAGGCATCTAAACAAGTTAAAAACTTCAGGTATTATAACCAGTGAAAAGAAATCGCAATGGGTCTATTATAAAATAGATAATAAGTTTATTGAAGAAAATAGTCTACTATATGAATTTATTAAAAACAAGACGGTTGAAAATACACAATTGCAAAGAGATTTAGAAAGACTTAATAGATATAAAAACAGTAATTTTACATGTGAGCAACTGCGGGAGGATAAAAGAGAGGTTCTTAAGTATTTGCGAGGCAATGTGAGCAGATAATGAATGAAAAGATTAACTTCTATAGATATTTGTTAAACAAATTTTGAAAATTCATTAGGAAATACACAATATTTTTTTTGCTTAATGTTACTCCCAAAATATTGATAGAAGATTATTGCAAGCATATTACATGAATACAATCGAATATAATCATATAACTGAACAAATTAGTAACGTATTGGAAGCATACTCAGCAGGGACAGAAAATTACCCTGAAGTGAAGCCACTGGCAGTACAGGTAATGGAAGAAGCAGGAGTGGATATGAGCGGCCATTATCCAAAACTATTAAGCGATATTCCAGCGGAAGTAGATATATTAATAACGATGGGATGTATTTGATATGGGAATATAATTAATCTAAATAAAAGAGTGCAGTGTAAGCAATCTGATGAATATTTTGATCTGTGTAAAAGGTAAGGGGAGAATATACTGGCTATGATATTTGACTGGTTAAATGGCCAACTATTAAAAATGGAATGGCTTTCAGAACTAATAAGACTTTTGGTAGAGAAAGTATTTGGCTTGTCTATTAATGATAAAATAGGTGGAAGTATTCACTTTTTTATATACGATACAATAAAAATATTTATATTATTATCAGCATTAATATTTGTCATATCCTATATCCAGAGTTATTTTCCGCCAGAGAGAACAAAGAAGATTCTCGGAAGAATAAAAGGTATTAAAGGGAATATGCTTGGGGCACTACTTGGAACGATAACCCCCTTTTGCAGTTGCTCCAGCATACCAATTTTTATAGGTTTTACATCGGCCGGTTTGCCTTTGGGTGTAACCTTCTCTTTCTTAATATCTTCACCAATGGTAGATTTGGCATCATTGATGTTGTTAATGTCATTTTTCGGTCCTAAAATTGCCATAGCCTATGTTGTAGTAGGCTTGATTTTGGCAGTTGTTGGAGGAACTTTAATAGAAAAGTTTAGACTTGAAAAATATATAGAAGGATATGTAAGGGAAATCGAAGATGTTGATGCAGAAGTGCCTGAAATGACTCGCAGGGAAAGAATATCATATTCAAAGGAACAGGTCAGAGATATTATCCAAAGGGTTTGGCTATACGTATTAGTCGGCGTAGGAATAGGGGCGGCTATTCATAACTGGATTCCCCAGGCATTCATAGAAAATGTGATTGGAGAAAACAATCCTTTTGCAGTGTTGCTTGCTACTATAGTTAGTATTCCAATGTATGCTGATATATTTGGTACTCTGCCAATAGCCGAAGCATTATTTGCAAAAGGAGTGGACTTGGGGACAATAATGTCATTTATGATGGCGGTAACAGCCCTGTCCTTGCCTACAATAATTATGCTCAGCAAAGTAGTAAAACCTAAACTTTTAGCAATCTTTGTATCCATCGTAACAGTAGGAATTATTATCGTTGGATATTTATTTAATGCTTTTTCATATATTTTTGTGTAAGTAGTAATTTAGTTTGAAATGATGAGTTTTGTAAAATGTTTATGGTGAGGAATTTGTGTAAAGGAATATTGTAAAATGATGATAATAATGGAATAAAAATACTGATAAAGGAGGATTTATTATGATAATTAAAGTTCTAGGTTCAGGATGTGCTAATTGCAAGAAATTAGAGGCTAATGTTAGGGAGGCTTTAAAAGAACTTGGAATTGAAGCCACTATTGAAAAAGTAGAGGATTTTAAGGACATTATGGCCTATGGTGTAATGAGGACACCTGCACTTGTAGTAGATGAACAGGTAAAAGTGATGGGAAGAGTTCCATCAATAGAAGATATTAAAAAATATTTATAAAGACGGAGGTTTTTATTATGGAATGTTGTGAAACTCAAAGAAACAATACCTGCTGCAGTACGAGTTGCGGGTGTGAAGAGGAAAACTATGAAGTAGAAAGGAAAAAAATAAGAATTGATTTTATGTATTTGGATTTAAGTATATGTACAAGATGCCAAGGTACGGGGGACAGTCTTGATGAAGCAATTGATGATGTTGCTAAAGTGATTGAATTAGCAGGCATGGAAGTTGTTGTAAATAAAATTCATATTGATAGTAAGGAAAAGGCCATACAGTATAGATTTGAGAGTTCACCTACTATCCGTAATAATGGGAAGGATATACAACTGGAAATGAGAGAGTCACTTTGTGAATCATGTGGCGATTTGTGCGGGGATGAAGTGGACTGTCGTGTATGGGTATACAAAGATAATGAATACAATGTTCCTCCAAAAGCAATGATAATTGATGCCATCCTTCGTGAAGTGTATAGTGATAAGAATGCACGGTTGAATGATAGAGTTGAGAGGAAAGCATATCAATTACCAGAAAATTTGCGGCGGTTTTTTGAGTCGGTTGAGAAAAATAAATGTGAATAAATGATAAGATTAAAATACGGTACAATTTAGAGGAAAGATAAAGTCTATGTGCATCAATACCTTGACCGGAATCCATCATTATACAATATATAATGTAGGAAAATTTCTGCAGAGGTAAAAATTTTATATTTGAAGTTATGAATTATAATAAGATGTTCTTTGTTTATTTACACACGAGTTTGTTTACAATTACAAAGTTTGTTTGCGAGTTACCAAACGGTCAGGGGGAAAATTCCCTTTGGCGGTTTTTTGTTATTAAAAATTATAACCGCCAAATTTTATTCCTAGGTTCAACTCATTTCTATTGCTATATTTAATTTCACTATAAACAATTTGCAAAGCAGAGGAAGGGAGAGCCCTGTTAAACGGAACGGCTGATTCAGAATTGCATATATTATAATAGCTTGTTCGCTAAGCCAGGTTCAATATAAGGAGATATGTGCAATGAGAATGCCTGTTGATAATGCCAGGATAACTCAAAGTTATAAAGATCCTTTATCTAAAAATAAATATGCTAAAGGTTATCATACCGGTTTGGATTTTGTCGGCGAACTGCCAATCTACGCAGTCCAGGTAGGGTTAATTGCTTATATAGGATGGGACCCTAAGGGTTGGGGCAATTATTTAATTTTGCGAACAACAGAACATGATCTGATATATGCCCATTTGGCAAGAATAACGGTGGAATTAAATCATAGAGTAAAGGAAGGTCAACAGATCGCTGTGATGGGTGCTACCGGAAATGTTACCGGCCCCCACCTGCATTTTGAAGTTCGCAACCAGCCGTGGACAAAAGAGGAAGACGTTGATCCGGCCGTCTACCTGGGGATAAAAAACCAGAGGGGGCCGGTAGAAAGGATTGAGGAGATGCTCGATAATTTAGTGGTTTACAGAGATGGTGATCTGGGTGCGGCCCAACTTTTAAGCTATAAACTCGGTTGTCCTATGATCCTTGAAGGAAGAGACACCAAATATAAAGCAAAGGTAAAACATTATGTGGGCATTAAAGGCGTAAATGGAAATGGAAAGTACTATTACGCGGGAAGTAATAGACTAGAAACAGCAAAACAGATCTTGGCCAAGTTTTAATGATTCCGGAATTGGATTTCCGGATTTTTTTGGGAATAAGATGTAATAGGAGTTTTTTGTTCTCCTAGCTGCTTATTTATGTTATAATATAAAGCCAGATACTTTTTTGGGGTGAAATTATTGAAGCGAAAATCAATACCGAATGCAGTCATTAGAAGAATGCCAAGATATTACAGGTATTTGTCTGCCTTATTAGAAATGGGAATTAGCAAAATATCATCAAAAGATTTGGGTAATAGAATGGGAATCACGTCCTCGCAAGTAAGACAAGACTTTTTCTGCTTTGGCGGTAACGGCTTGCAAGGGTACGGTTATGATGTAAAATTCTTGCATGAAGAGATTGGTCTTATTCTAGGGTTGGACGAGATCCGTCAGATTGTTATTCTTGGAGCGGGAAGCTTGGGACATGCTTTAACAAAACATAAAGAGTTTTCCAAAAAGGGATTTAAAATCATCGGTGTCTTTGATGTCAAATCGGAGATAATCGGAAAGCATATAAATGAGCATACTATTCAACATCTGGATTCTTTCCCTGAGTTCGTGAAAAATAATCGCGTGGATATTGCGGTTTTGGCTGTTCCGGATAGCTCGGCTCGGGAATTAGCTAAGCTGGTTGTAAGCTTAGGAATTAAAGCTATTTGGAATTTTGCGCCAGTGGAATTGGTAACGCCGGATGATGTTATTGTTGAGAATATTCACCTTATCGATAGTCTGATGATCCTCGGTTACAATCTGAAAGTAAAGACTGAAAAAGAAAAAAAGAATAAGAAATGAGGAAATTCGAAACTGTATTACACGGGGTTGAGTAGGACCCCGTGTTTTTTTGCGGCGATGAATATTGTGCTCAATCCAACCATAAATATTCCTGGGAGGAGGGAGCATAATGGGAAAAAGGAAACTTATTTTGGCAGTTTTGATCATTGTCCTTATTAGCGGCGGTGTTTTTTTCCTAAAAGGGAAGAAAGCAGTAAATACGGGAAAAGAGATCCCGGGTTGGAGCTGGGTTCTGGGCGGGAAAACCATTACCATTGATGCCGGTCATGGGGGGGTTGATCCCGGGGCCATCGGTAAAAACAAAACCTTGGAAAAGGATGTCAATCTAGAGGTTTCCAAAAGGCTAAGGCTTTTGTTTGAGCAGGCGGGATGTAAAGTAGTAATGCTCAGGGAAGATGATCGAGATTTTGGAACTTCCGCTAAACTCTTACAGCGAAAAAGGGAGGATCTAGCCTATCGGATTCAAAAGGCGGTGGATTCCAAGGCTGACATCTATTTAAGCATTCACTCCAATAGTTTCCCGGATCCAAGACAACACGGGGCCCAGGTATTTTTTCATCCCGATTCAGAAGAAGGTAAAGCATTAGCTTTGAGCATTCAAGAGAGTTTAAACCGGGTAAGCCCCAAGAAAAGGGTAGCAAAAGCTAATCAGACATATTTCATTTTGAAAAATACTGATATGGTCGCCGTAACCATAGAAGTAGGTTTTCTTTCCAATATTGAAGAGGAGAAAAACCTTACTTCGCCGGAATACCAACAGAGATTAGCTATGGCTATCTTTGAAGGGGTTGGGAACTATTTGGCTGAAGAGCGGCCGGTTGTCGAGGTCAAATAAGAAGAGGGAAACAAAAAAATAAAGGAAGAAAGAGAATTATCCCGAATAAATACAAGGTGACTTAAATGTGGAGGGTAATAGAGATGACTTTTCAAGCAGCGATGGTTTTTTTATTGGGGATAATTTTTTTAGTATGGGGTTTAAAGACAAAAACTCCCCCGGATAACGAAGTTTTGAAACTTCAGAAACTCTATCTCGACTCTCTAGGAGAGGTAAGAGAGGAACTATCGATTTTAGAGACGAGAATTAGGAATTTAGAATCAGCGTTTAAATCGATAGGGCCACTAGTGCCCAAAAAAAGCCAAGCGCCAATCCATTATTCCAAAAGTTTTAAAGAGATAGTTAAACTGGCGGAAGAGGGCTGGTCAGTAACAGAGATTGCCAATAAGCTGGAACTAGGTCAAGATGCCATAAATATGGTTCTCAATACCTATAGGAGGGAAAGGAATTGAAAAACAAAAGGCATTTTCTTCTAGGTATTGGAACCGGTTTAATTTTGGCTTCCCTATGTATGATTGTTTTTAATACGATAGATTTTTCTGGTCCAAGCGGCAAGGATTTCTCAAAGGGAGAGAATGAACCCTATCTGAGCAGCAAGGCTCCAGAACCGCAAAAGGAAAGAGGACAGTCAGAAAGAGAGAACAACCCAAATAGAGAAGATGCTGAGATTTATAAGGAAATAATTATTCGCTCGGGTATGACTGCTGATGAAATTGCCTCACTCTTAGCGAAAGAAGGAATAATTAAGGATGAAATAAGTTTTGTAAACTTATTACAGGAACGAGGAGTTGTTTATCGACTTAAGGCAGGGACATATTTATTTGGTTCAAACTGGGAAAATGAAAAGGTTTTGGAGACTCTCTTAAAGGATGATTGAGGGAAAACAATATGGATGGGGATAAAAAAAAGATAATAGAGATTGCTGAGTCCTTACAATCGGAAATTTGGAAGCTAGCCTGGAAAATAGGAAATAATCCAGAAAGGGGACACGAGGAATACTATGCTTCCGAACTCTTAACCGGTTATTTAGCTAACTTAGGATTTCAAATTCAAAAACCCTTGTCAGGTATGGAGACTTCTTTCCTGGCTGTTTATCATGGACAATTGCCAGGACCAAAGTTGGGTTTCTTTGCTGAGTATGATGCTTTGCCAGGGGTTGGCCATGGTTGCGGGCATCACCTTATTGGAGCTGCGAGCACAGGCGCGGCGGCAGTTTTAAGTCTTATGCCTGAGCTGAGAGGGAGTTTGGTTGTCATCGGTAGTCCTGCAGAGGAAACCAGTGGAGCTAAAGTCAATTTGGTGCAAGCGGGAGTAATAAATGATCTCGATTTAGCCTTGATGTTTCACCCCGGGAGTTGCAATGTGGTAGAGATATCTAGTTTGGCTCTCGATGCTATCGAGGTTTCTTATATCGGAAAGGCAACACATATGGCTATGGTTGATAACGACGGTATTAATGCTTTAGACGCCTTGATAGACTTATTTCAACGCCTTAAGAGACTAAAACAAAGTCTGGCTAGGGATGAGAGAATTGACGGCATTATCACTTATGGAGGGAGCACTCCTAACATTGTTCCTGATCTTGCGGTGGCCAGATTCTATCTCCGAGCGGGGAAAAGAAAGGATCTTAATGCTTTAAGAGAAAAGTTTTTAGATTGTGCCCGGGAGGCAGGTAAACAAGTACAGGCCGACATGGTTTGGAAATATTTTGAGAACTCCTATGATGAAATGAAAAGCAATCGAGTTTTGGCTAAATATTTTATTAAAAACCTCAATTATCTTGGGATTAGGGATATCGAATCGCCCCAGGCAATTTACGGTTCAGTTGATATGGGCAATGTAAGTCAAGTAATTCCGGCAATCCACCCCTTCCTCCAATTGGGAACGGGGTTGGAAGCCCAACACTCGAGCGCATTTACTGAAGCAGCCCTATCTTCGGCCGGCGAGGAAGTCCTGGCCTTAGCCGTAAAGGCTCTATCTTTAACGGGGTGGGATGTTTTAACAGATAGCAAAAAAATGCGGCGGATCAGAGAGGAGTTTGAAATGAATTCTTTTCCAAAAAACGTTTCCGAGGGATGAAGCCTTTTCTTGAAATTTATACCGTTTCCTATTGAATAATTATACATTTCGATGTATAATTATTTACATATTAGGAGGGAATAAAATGAAGGTTGGGATACTTGGGGCAACCGGTTATACGGGGCAGGAACTAATTCGGTTATTAAATAATCATCCAGAAGCGGAAATTACCTATTTAGGTTCTTCTAGTTCCGCAGGCCAAGATTTAACTACTATTTACCCCCACCTTGTCGAGAAAAAATATCTATTGCAAGAAGATGAAGATATTCCAGAGGTTGAGGTTGTGTTTGCTGCCCTTCCTCACGGTATTTCTTCCGGTAGAGTCAAGGCTCTTTTAGAAAGAGGTATTAAAGTTATCGATCTAGGTGCTGATTTCCGGCTTAAAAGTTGTAAGGAATATGAAGAGTGGTATAAGACAAGGCATCTTAGTCCGGAGTTTTTACCGGAGGCGGTGTATGGCCTGCCTGAATTGTATCGTCATGAAATTATCGGTCGAGTATTGGTCGCCAATCCAGGGTGTTTTCCCACTGCTTCTCTTTTAGGTCTAATCCCCCTAATCGAAGAGGAACTGATCGCTGCCGAAACAATTATTATTGATGCTAAATCCGGGGTCTCCGGAGCAGGACGGGGAGTAAGCAGGGCCCTCCACTTCAGCGAGGTAAATGAAAATTTTAAAGCCTACAACATCGCTAGCCATAGGCATACCCCAGAGATCGAACAACAGCTAAGTTTAGCGGCGGGAAAACCCGTGTCTATTAGTTTTGTACCGCATTTAGTACCGATGACCCGGGGTATTTTAGCTACGGTCTACGCCCAAGCCGGTTCGGGTGGGAAAAAACATTTTTCTAAAAAATTACGAGCTTGTTTACAGGAAAAATATGAGCGGGAGGAATTTGTGCATTTACTGCCGGAAGGAACTTGGCCTGAAACTAAATACTCTTATGGAAGCAATCACGCCTTTTTACAGGTTAAATATGATGACCGCACAGACAGGGTAATAATTGTGAGTGTTATCGATAATTTGGTTAAAGGGGCTTCCGGCCAAGCAGTCCAGAATCTGAATCTTTTGTTTGAATTACCTGAGTCCATGGGTTTAAAAGCTACCGGATTATGGCCCTAGGAGGGCGGTAGAATTATACTCCACCCACCCGTCACATAATTTAGGAGGGAAACAGATGATTGCTAAAAAAGGTTCCTGGAAACAGATCCAGGGCGGAATTGCAGCTCCTTTGGGATTTTATGCCGGCGGAGCAAAAGCCGGGATTAAATATAAGAATAAATACGATATTGCATTAATCTTTTCTGAAGTCTTAGCTAATGCTGCCGGGGTATTTACTAAAAATTTAGTAAAAGCTCATCCTGTGATCCTCACTCAAAAGCATTTAGCTCTTGGTAAGGCCCGGGCTATTATTGTTAACAGTGGGAATGCTAATGCCTGTATGGGTGAGAGTGGAGAAAGGGCAGCTCGGCAAATGGCAGAAAAAACAGCTAGTGAATTAGGGATCTCTACGACCGAGGTATTGGTTTCCTCCACCGGAGTAATCGGGCAACCCTTGCCTATGGAAAAACTGATCCCCGGAATTGAAGCCGTTACGGCGGAGGTTAAAAAATTAAGAAATAGTGGGGAGCGGGAACTTCTGGCCGCCCAAAGTCACAATGCTGCCCTGGCAATTATGACCACTGATTCGGTGGTTAAGGAAAGGGCATGGGAGCTTCAATGTGGGGAAGGGACCGTAAAACTCGGTCTCATAGCTAAAGGTTCGGGAATGATTCATCCCAATATGGGAACTTTGCTCTGTTTTATTACTACGGACGCGAAAATTGAGAGTGATAAACTAAATGAAGCCCTGCGGGAAGCAACGGAAGAGAGTTTTAATATGGTTTCGATAGACGGGGATACCAGCACTAATGATATGGTTCTTATATTGGCCAACGGTTTATCGGGAGTGGCGCTTACCGGTGATGATTGGCAAAATTTCGTAAGTCTGTTGAAAGAAGCCTGCTGTACCATGGCCAAAATGATTGCCGCCGACGGTGAAGGAGCTGGCAAGCTTCTTGAAGTCATAGTTAAAGGAGCCGCAACGCTAAAGGATGCCAGACTTATCGCCCGCAGTATTTGTTCTTCGAGTTTGGTAAAGTCCGCAATCTACGGTAGCGATGCTAATTGGGGGAGAATCCTTGCGGCAGCGGGTTATTCGGGAGCCTATTTTAAGCCCGAACAAACAGGGATTTTCTTAAATGGTTTGCAAGTGGCAGCCAATGGGCAGGGTGTAGAGTTTTCCGAAGAGGAAGCTTTAAGGCGATTAAAAAGGAAAGAAATTGTGATTGAGGTTGTACTAAAGGAGGGTCCATACAAGGCGAAAGCTTGGGGTTGCGATTTAACCCCTGAGTATATTGATATCAATGCTAACTATAGAACTTAAGTATGTGCGGAGGGAAAAAAATTGAACCAAATAACAAAGGCTGATGTTCTTATTGAAGCCTTGCCCTATATCCAAAAGTTCTCCGGTTCTACAGTCGTAATTAAATACGGCGGCCATGCCATGGTTGATCAAGAATTAAAAGCTAATGTCATGCTCGATATACTCCTGCTTCATTCCGTAGGGATTAGGCCGGTGATTGTTCATGGAGGAGGACCGGAGATCAATGCTATGCTAAAAAAGGTGGGTAAAGAAAGTACCTTTGTCCAGGGACTTAGGGTGACCGATAAAGAAACCATGGAGATTGCAGCCATGGTTCTGGTAGGAAAGATTAACGCGGAAATTGTTTCTCTCCTCAATGAATTCGGAGGTCAAGCTGTGGGCTTAAATGGTCTCGATGCCCGGCTCCTTTTGGCAACGAAAATGCCTTTTCGCTTGGAAAACCAGGAGGGCTTTTTAGAAGAAGTAGATTTAGGCTATGTGGGTCAAATTAAAAGAGTCGCGCCTGGAATTATTAAGGGCCTTCTCGCTCAGGGATATATTCCGGTAATTTCTCCGATTGCCTGTGGGGAAGACGGTGAAACGTATAATGTCAATGCCGATACTGCCGCTGGAATTATTGCCGGAGCCTTGCATGCGGATAAGCTATTGTTACTGACTGATGTAGAAGGGGTCTTAGAGGAAGTTGGAGACCCTACATCTTTAATTTCGGTTATCCACCGGGAAGAGGTTCCAGAGATGATCGAGAAAGGAATTCTAAAAGGGGGAATGATCCCTAAAGTAAAATGCGCTGTAGAGGCCCTTGAGCACGGGGTGAGTACAATCCATATAATTGACGGGCGTCAACCTCATGCAATTTTGTTGGAGCTATTTACTGATGGTGGTATTGGCACCATGATAAAATAGATTTATAGTGATTGGATTGGGAAAGGTGGTTAAAAATTTGAATACCGAGCAATTAATAAAAATGGGTCAAGAAAATGTAATGAACACTTACGCTCGTTTACCTATGGCCTTAGTGAAAGGGAGCGGCAGTTGGGTTTGGGATAGCGAAGGAAAAAAGTATCTAGATTTCGTGACCGGCCTTGCAGTTACCTCGCTGGGGCATTCCCAGCCAGAGATTATAGCGACGATTAAAGAACAAGCTGAGAAAATGCTTCACTCTTCTAACCTGTACTGGATCCCTAACCAAGTGAAGCTTGCTAAAATGCTGACGGCTAATTCTTTTGCTTCCCGGGTCTTTTTTTGCAACAGCGGAGCGGAAGCCAATGAAGGGGCTCTTAAACTGGCCCGCAAGTATGCGCGGGAGAATTTTGGAAAAGATAAGTATAAAATTGTTTCCCTAAAAAACTCCTTCCATGGACGGACTTTAGCTACTTTAACGCTTACCGGCCAAGAGAAATACCAAAAAGGGTATGAACCACTACCAGCAGGTTTTTCCTATGTAGAAATGGGCGATATTTCTAAGTTGGAGGAAGTTGTGGATGAGCAGACCGCGGCTGTCTTTATTGAACCGGTTCAGGGCGAAGGCGGGGTTCATCCGGTACCTGTGGAATTTATTAAAAAAGCCCGGGAAATATGTGATGAAGTCGGGGCTTTATTAGTGTTTGATGAGGTCCAATGCGGTTTGGGTCGAACCGGGAAATTATTTGCCTATGAATGGTATGAAATAGAACCTGATATAATGACTTTAGCCAAAGCTTTGGGCAATGGGGTTCCGATCGGTGCCGTGCTGGCCTCTGAAAAAATAGCCAGTTGTTTTCAGCCTGGGGATCATGCCTCAACCTTTGGCGGAAATCCTTTGGCCACAGCAGTAGGGTGCAAGGTGTTAGAAATTATGACCCAAGAGGGTTTCTTAACGGAGGTGGAGAGCAAAGGTGCCTACTTTCAGTCCCAGCTTACAAACCTGGCTAAAGCTTTCTCTTTAACGGGAGAAGTAAGGGGTAAAGGTTTGATGATTGGCCTTCCCTTAGGAGACAAAGCACCTGCTGTGGTTGATTTTTGTCTCGAAAACGGACTATTAATCAATTGTGTGGGAGGCAATACTTTACGTTTCTTACCCCCTTTGACGGTCACAAGAGAGGAAATCGACTTCGCTGTTGTGATCTTAAGACAGGCCTTTGAACTCCTTGCCTGACGGAAAGGGGCTAGTTCGGTGCCTTTCTCTTTTCTTAAGGCCCCATTAACGTTTCTACTGATTTGGGGTGGGATTATCTTGGATTTGGGGAATATACATTATACACATTGAAAAAATGGTGAAATTAAATACTATTTGCTGTATGATAATATTGTTTACTATGTCTATTTTGGGATCAGGATTCAAAGGTCTGGTCCTTTTCATGACGAGTAAACAATGTTTTTAATTAAGTAATTAGCTGCCCCCCTGGCTATCATTTAGAAAGGAATGGAAGATAATGAAACTTTCCCGGCGCATTATGGGAATTAAACCCTCTGCTACCTTAGCAGTTGATGCCAAGGCCAAAGAACTTAACAATCAGGGTAAAAATGTGATTTCCTTCGGTTCGGGGGAACCGGATTTTATTTCCCCACCAGCCGCTTTTAAATACGCCCAAGAAGCAATGGAAAGGGGAGAAACCCATTATACCCCTACACCGGGAATTCAAGAACTACGTCAGGAAATTTGTTCATATTACAAAAAACGTTTTGCTTTAGAATATACCCCCTCCCAGGTAGTGGTGGGGGCGGGGGCTAAACCCTGCATTTACGAAGCCTTAGCAGCAATTGTCGATCCTGGGGATGAAGTTATTTTAGTTACTCCTACCTGGGTTAGCTATGTTGAACAGGTACAATTAGTAGACGGCAAAGTTGTTGTAGTAGATACTGAAGATACCGGTTTTATCCCCCAAATAAAAAAACTGGAAGAAGCAATAACAGAAAAAACAGTAGCCATTATTCTCAACTCCCCAGGCAATCCTACCGGGATTATGTTAGATGAAGCAACAATTAAAGGAATTGGTCAGCTGGCCCTTAAACATGATCTTTGGCTTATTTGGGACGAAATTTATGAAAGATTAACCTACGGGGAAATAAACCACTACAATCCGGTTCAACTTCTGCCGGAGCTTGCTTCCAGAACAATAATTATTAATGGCGTAAGTAAAGCTTATGCTATGACTGGGTGGCGGATAGGTTATCTACTGGCGCCTCAAGAGTTAGCCTCGAAGGTTAGTGCTTTCCAAAGTCATTTAACCTCTAATCCCTCTTCAATTGCCCAATGGGCGGCTCTGGGAGCCATGAGGGAAAGTGAGACTGATGTGGAACGGATGAGAGAAGAACTCCGAGATAGAAGGAATCTGATTTGCAGTTTATTAGAACAAATGCCTCATATTTCATTTCCTGTCCCGGACGGCGCTTTCTATGTCTTTATCAATATTCAAAACTGTTTTGGAAAAAGTTATCAAGGTCAGGTAATTACTGATGATCAATCTTTCTGCACTCTCCTTCTGGAATCCGAACTGGTAGCTACTGTTCCCGGAAGTGCCTTTTTAGCCCCGGGTTATATCAGGGTTTCTTATGCCTGTTCACCTGAAGTGATGAAAGAAGGCATGGCAAGACTTAATAATTTTCTAAAGAAACTTCAATAGGTTCTAAATCGGCAAAGGGCTTTTGGTTATCAAGACCACGGGAAATAAAAAAGACCCAGGAGCAAACCCTCTGATACGGTTGCAACTGGGTTTTTTGTATTTGCTTTTTACTCGTCTTATTCGTCCTTGTTGTTGTTAACTCTCGCTTAATGAGTTTTAGTTTTTTTGAGGCGCTGGTAAATAATGAGGATCGCTAGGATAATGGCAGCGATACTAACCACCTGGGCCATTCGGAAAGGCCCCAGCATCAGACTGTCAGTTCTCAAACCCTCCACAAAAAAACGCCCTGTGGAGTAAAGGATCAAATAGGCCATAGCGACTATCCCGTCTGGATTGGATTTTCTTCTTAAAAGGAAAATCAAAATTCCAAAAACCAGCAGGTTCCACAAAGATTCATACAAAAAAGTGGGGTGATGGTATTCTCCGTTAATATACATTCCGCGCTGGATAAAGGAGGGAAACTTGCTGATAAATTCATAAGAAACCGGTCCTCCATAAGCTTCTTGATTAAAAAAGTTTCCCCATCTTCCGAGAGCTTGTCCTAAAATTACGCTGGGAGCGATTATATCTGCTAAAGGCCAAAGCCTTAACTCTTTGGTCCGCCTGATATACCAATAACCGGCTAAAAAGCCACCGATAATACCCCCATGGATAGCTAGGCCACCATGCCAAATAGCTAGGATTTCTTGGGGATGGGCCGCATAATAACCCCAATTAAAGATTATGTAATACAGCCGAGCTCCAATAATAGAGCCCGGAATAACGAGAAGCACCAGATTGGCAAACAGATCGGGGTGGATTCCTCGCTTCTGTGCTTGGTAACCGGCAAGCATTATTCCCAAAAGAAAGGCCAGGGCGATGAAAATTCCGTACCAGTGAACAGCAAAGGGCCCGAGCTTGAAAGCTATCGGATTCAAAACTGGTTTCCTCCTATCTAGAAAGGATTCGAGTATTGATCATAAAACCCGTAGATTAAAATAACCGCTATAATAACTAGCCAGGTAAGAATTTTCAAGGCTTTCTTTTTTCTTAGCAAAATATTAATTCCTAATCCAATTAATAGCAAAGGCCAGAGTTTACTTAAGGAAAGGAAGAAAACCCTAAAAATTGCGAAAGAAAAAATATTTAAATTATTAAGAAGCCAAACAAGTCCGATAAGAATAAGGATTATTCCCAAAAAGAAATTTTTTTTCATTAATACTTCTTACGCCCCCTTGCTCTAAAGAGGATATAAAAGCCGCTGATAATGATTAGGACAGGAATTGTAATGTGGAGATCGAAACTTTTAAAAAGTTTGTCTAAAATAAAAATAAGACCGACAAGAATTAGAATTACGCCTAAAACGTTTTTGTTGTTCTCCTTATCTACAGTATTTCTTTCTTCGGGAAAGGGGCAACTTGGTTTTTTTACCGGAATAATTAACCAACAGACAAGATAAGCAATAATACCGAAACAGGTGAAAATAGAAAGAAGCCAGACAATTCTTACGAGGGTCGGATCGATTTCAAAATAATCAGCTAGGCCTGCACAGACCCCGGCTATTATCTTATCTTGCTCCAAGCGATATATTTTTCCGCTCATATTGCCCACCGCCTTCTAGGCTTAACATTATAAAAATAACATATTAAATACATATAGGCAAAATCAGCGGATTATTCTTTTTTATCTTTCCCGCCTGCAATTTCCTTAAGAAATAACCTTTCCGAGAAAAGCCTTTGTTCTCGGATTTTCCGGGTTATTAAAGACTTGTTCAGGGCATCCTTGTTCAATGATCTCGCCCTTGTCCATAAAGATAACCCGGTCAGCCACTTCCCGCGCAAACCCCATTTCGTGAGTTACCACGAGCATGGTCATCCGCTCTTCTGCCAGATCTTTCATGACTTTCAAGACTTCGCCGGTTAGTTCAGGATCCAAGGCTGAAGTGGGCTCGTCGAAGAGCATGATTTCTGGATTCATGGCTAAAGCCCGGGCAATAGCTACTCTTTGCTGCTGTCCCCCGGAGAGTTGGTAAGGATAGCTATTCTTTTTATCATAAAGACCAACCTTTCTTAAAAGTTGTTCCGCATTGGCGATGGCTTGAGCTTTAGGAAGGCGATTGACTGTTATTGGGGCCTCGATAACATTTTCCAGGGCACTGCGGTGGGGAAAAAGGTTGAAACTCTGAAAGACCATCCCCATTTTCTTGCGCAAGGAGCGCAGGACTTTTTCGGAGGCATAAACAGTTTTTCCGGAATTTTCAGTAACCATAGCTTGACCGGCTAAGGAAATACTGCCTTTATCAATAGTTTCTAAGCGGATAAGGCAACGCAAGAGGGTGCTTTTGCCAGAGCCTGAGGGGCCGATAATGGCGACGACTTCCCCTTTTTTAACTTCCATGCTAATTCCTTTTAAGACTTCTAAAGTGTTGAATTTTTTATAGATATTCTTTACGGAAAGAATAGACATAAAAAACATCCCTTTAGTTTTGATAATAAGAATAATTCTTTTCCAATTTTCTAAACGCCAGAGTGAGAATTAGGGTGTTTAGAAGATAAAAAACAGCAGCGATTATAAAAGCGGAGATTCTAAAGTCCCTGGTCACAGCAATTTGGGCTGTTCTCAAAACATCGGCGAGGCCAATTCCAAAAACCAAGGCTGTGTCTTTAACCAAGGTGATAACCTCGTTGCTAATGGGGGGGAGAACTCTTTTGAACATTTGGGGGAGAATAACTCTTCTCATTGTTTGGGTATAGGTTAAACCTAATACATCGGCACTTTCATACTGACCCCGATCGATAGATTGAATTCCGGAACGAAAGATTTCCGCAAAGTAGGCAGCGTAGTTAAGTACAAAGGCAATAATAGCCGCGGGCATACTTTCAAAACGAATACCTAAAGCCGGGAGACCGAAATAAATAAAGAAGACCTGTAATAATAAAGGAGTGCCGCGCAAAAGCCATATATATACACCTGCTGCTGAACTGAGCAGATTAAATTTCGAGATTCTGATTAAAGCGATTAATAGTCCCAAAGGAAGGGACAGAATAAGGGTGGTAAAAAAGAGGGTGTAAGTAACCTGACAGCCCCTCGATAAAGCGATTGTAACATTAAAAAGATATGATAAATCCATTTTTACTCCTGCTATCTATATCTAGGCTGTTGCTCAAAGCAACAGCCTAGATGTTTTTCTATTTTACATAGCATTTCCTAAGAATTTGAAAACTATTTTCTTATGTTCATCAGTTACTTAATAACAATATCCTTACCGAACCATTTTAATGATATTTCTTCAGCAGTACCGTTTTCATTTAAAGTGTTTAGAGCCTTTTGCAATTCCGCCAGGAAAGCAGCATCTCCTTTACGGGCTCCAACGCCATATTGTTCCATTCCGAAATCATCATCGAGAATAGTATAATCTTCAGGTTTTAAGTTCACATAGTATCTGCCGACTACTTCATCAACGACAACGGCATCAACCCTGCCGGCTTTTAAGTCCAACAAAGCTTCGGTATTGTTAGAAAATTCTTTGACGCTTTTGAAGGACTCGTAAACTTCCGGTTCGGATTTAATAGCATCTTCGCTGGTGCTCCCGGCTTGAATAGCAATTACTTTACCTGCTAAATCAGCTTTGGTTTTGATAGGGGAATCTTTCTGTACAACGATGATTTGGGCATTTTGGAGATAGGGATTGCTAAAGTCAATCTGTTCTTTTCTTTCTTCGGTTATAGTCATCCCGTTCCAAATCAGATCCACATTTTTATTATTAAGTTCCATGATGGCACTACTCCAAACGACAGGCTGGAATTTTACCTCTACGCCCATCAATTCGGCAGCTGCTTTAGCCATATCGATATCAAAACCAACAATTTCATTTTGCTCGTCTCTAAATCCCATGGGTGGGAAAGAGTCGTCTAAACCAACAATAAAGTAGCCCCTCTCTTTGATTTCCTCCCAGGAAGTGTCCTGAGCACCGTTTCCGGGTTCATCAGCCGCACTCTGACAGCCGGTGACGGTCAGGGCCAGAACAAGGAAAATTGACAGTACTAATACTAGAGATCTTTTCATTGTTTTCTTCCTCCTAAAAATATGTCTATTTCTTATCCTATTATACTTTAACAAACTAAATTAGTAAACTGCTATTCTTCTAAGGAGAAAACTTGAAAATGTATATAATGACGAAAAAGTCTGTTCATATGACATATATATTTAGGTCTTAAGCAGTGATAGGCTAAGATTGGAGATCCTGTAAAAATAGGGAAACATAGTTAGACCAAGGATGAATTAGCGGCGCTAAATAATTAGTTTATTCTAATAAAAAGGAGGCTTCTAAAGATGAATGACATTAAAGTCAAGACCTTGTCAGTGGGAAAAAAGTTCGGCTATTCCATTGGGGCTTTTGGCGATTCTGTAGGGTTTAATGTTTTTTATTTTTTCTTTTTATTCTTTCTAACAGATATTGCGGGAATTCCCCCTGCGTTCGCCGGAACAATCGCCCTTATTGCTATTGCCTGGGATGCTGTCACTGACCCTATAGTGGGCCATATTTCCGATAATCTAAAAAGTAAGCACGGTCGAAGAAGACCAATGATGATTGCTGTTGCCATTCCTTATGCCTTGTGTATGTTTTTGCTGTTCAATAACATAGACCTTTCTGTAAATGCCAAAATAGTTTACTTTACGGCCATAGCAATACTCTTTTGGTCCACTTACAAAGTGTACGTTATTCCTTATTTTGCCCTCGGGGCTGAAATGACTCAGGATTTTAACGAAAGAACTTCCCTAAGGTTATGGGCTAGCGTAGCAATGCAACTGTCTGTAATGCTAGCTTCCGCCGCCCCTTTAATGATTGTGGAAAAGTCTACGCAAATGGGCTTCGATCTCTCCGGTGGTTGGCGCAACGTTGCTATTATCTTTGGTGTAGTTATTGCTTTGGCAATACTGATATGTTGGAGAATGACTAAGGGTTCAGAATTGCCACCGGATAAGATTAAAGCCGTTATAGAGGATAAAAAGAATATTTTCCGCACTATTTTAGAAATCTTAAAGTTAAAACCCAGTTTACCTTTGGCAGGTTCCATCTTTTGCTGGTCTCTGGTTACAGCAATGGCTAGCAGCGGTCCCGTTTTTCTGATGACTAACAATTTGGGATTTGAGGCCAGCACCCAATCCACTTTCTTTGTTATTAATACCTTGATTGCTATTGCCTGGCTTCCTGTAGTAGGTTTTCTATCAAAGAATCTTGGAAAGAAAAAAGCCTACATTATTACCATGGGTGTTGGCGGACTTTGTATGATGTTATTTGGAGTTGCGGGAATTACAGGATTCGTAACCATTATTATCTGGACTGCTCTATTTCAGTTTGGGAACTCTTCCTTTTGGACCTTATATTACTCCATGATGTACGACATTAGTGAGGTTGATGAATTCGTAAATGGTCGGCGAAGAGAAGGTATAGTAACAGCTATTATGGCTTTCTGTCAAAAACTAGGGGCGGCAGTGGGGACCTGGCTCTCAGGGATGGTTCTGGCTTGGGGCGCCTACGACGGATTGGCTGCTGTCCAAGCAGAAAGCGCTTTAAAGGCTATTTTATACAATTGCACTTTAATCCCGGGAGCTTTTGGAGTCTTGGCTGCAGTTTGCGCCCTGTTCTATCCTCTCACAGGACAACGTTTTAATGCTTTGTCCAATGCTTTGGAAGCGAGAAGAGCCGGGAAAGAATTCTCTACAGAGGGTTTTCAAAGCTTATTGTAGAACATTTTTGACGGAATAGCTCTGGAGAGCTTTAAAGATTTAAATAAGGAGGAAATTATGGCTAAAAAACGAGCTCGCGAAGCGGGGATAATTTTCCCCGGTACCACGGGAAAATATAATGCGATCACAGATGTTTCAGGCGTTGAGGTAGGGTACAGCACTATAATTAAGGGGGAGCCGGAAGATTATAAGGGGATGGGTTCACCTTTTGCTAGAACCGGCGTGACAGCAATTTTACCCCGCGGAAAACAAAGGAGTGCGGTTTTTGCAGGGAGATATAATTTAAATGGAAATGGGGAAATGACAGGAACCCATTGGTTGGATGATTCCGGATTTATGCACGGTCCTTTGATGATTACCAATACCAATAGTGTAGGTATTGTAAGGGATACTACCTCTAAATGGATGATAGAAAACAAATATTACTATCCCCTGGTGGTAGATGGGCGTCCTATAGATGGCTGTGGCTATTTTTATCCTGTAGTGGCGGAAACCTGGGATGGAATTTTAAATGACACCAATGGTTTTCATGTGGAGCCCAAACACGCTTTAGAAGCTTTGAGGAACGCGAAATCAGGACCAATCGCCGAAGGGAATGTAGGCGGTGGTACAGGTATGCAGTGCCACGATTTTAAAGGGGGTTCCGGTACCGCCTCTCGGGTGCTGTCAAAAGAGGATGGCGGTTATACTGTAGGAGTCTTTGTGCAGACCAACCATGGTTTTCGCACCCATTTTCAAATGTTTGGCATCCCCATGGCTGACAAAATTGTAGGCGCAGATCCAATAATCAATACCTTTGCTCCGAAACCGGGGACCGGTTCGATTATTGTAGTAATAGCCACAGATGCACCGGTCCTCCCTTGGCAACTTAGCAAGTTGTGTAGAAGAGCGCCCTTGGGAATCGGGGCTTTAGGTGCCGGTTATGAAAGCGGATCAGGAGATCTCTTCCTGGCTTTCTCAACTGCGAATGAAAACGCCTATACTACGGAAGTTTCTGAAATACAGCTTTTAAGCGATGATAGGCTTGACCCCCTTTACAAAGCAGTAGCTGAAGCTACAGAGGAAGCTATAATAAACGCACTCTTTGCGGCGGAAACCATGGTCGGTAAAGAATTCAACACTTTGTATGCCCTGCCCCAGGATCAAGTTCTTGAAATACTTAAACAGTATGGGAAGGTAAAATAATCAGAAATCGGCAAAAAAGTGAACACCCGCAACCGTTGACTACAAAGGCTGCGGGTTTTTCTTAGGGCAAAAATCCATAGTTTTTTTGATGCACGAGTAAGAAAATTGACCTTTTTGTACTTGCCGCGGCTTTTAAAGCGTGTCATGCTTATTATAATCAACTTGCACGGAGGTGAATCTTCTAGTGGCGGTCAGAATTGATCTGTTGATTGATTTGCCGGATTTAGCGGCTTTAAAACTCGTAGGCGGATTTAAAGGAACATACAGGACAGTGCGGTGGGTACATATTATTGAAACCACGGAGGTCGTGAGTTATGTTCAAAATGATGAATTGATTATTTTAACCGGGGTGGCAATAAATAATGAAGCAAGTTTTGTTGAGTTAGTCCATGGCTTAATAAAAAGAAATGCAGCAGGTTTGATAGTGAATATCGGCAAATACTTCTCTAAAATACCCGATTGCGTCCTCAAAATAGGGGAGGATAATGATTTTCCGATCTTTGAACTTCCCTGGGAAATCAGTATCGCCGACGTCACGAAGACTATTTGTGAGACCATAGTTAAAAGACAGTTGGAAGAGCTGGCTTATCAAGACCTTTTAATGAACATCATCTTCTTCAATAAGATTTCATATGAGGATTTTAAGGAAAGAATGTCTGCCCATGGCTATTCTTCCTTACATTCTTATAGGATAGCCATTGTTGAAATAGATCGGTTTCAGAACTATATAGTCTCTAAAGGTTTAAAAAATGAGCAAGAAATAGCCAATTTAAAAGACTCTTTTTTAAGAACCGTAAATAGCGTAACAACAGACAGTATTCACTACCCGATAAGTTTTTTTCAAAACGATTCTGTGGTCATACTTTTAGTTAATGAAGAGAGTAGATTTATGAATCTTTCTTCAATAGCTCACTCGGTCATTGAAAGCGTAAAGAGAAGTTTTTCCGATATTACCGTAAATATTGCTTTCGGAAATATTTACCCTGAATTTTCGAAAATTCCGGTCAGTTACAAAGAAGCAGAAAAAACCTTAAAAGCGATGGAAGCGGAGGGTTATAAGGAAAGGGTGGGTTTTTATTCCGATATAGGCGCCTATAAACTGATCACAGAAATAAAAGACATGGACCTTATCAAAGAATACTATGACCAGACAGTTGGAGTACTAGAGCAATACGACGCCTGGAATGAAACTGATTACGCAAAAATATTTTACGTTTTTCTACAGGAAAACGGGAATTACATTCAAACCGCGAAAAGGTTATATTTGCATCGCAATACCCTGGTTTATAAAATAAATAAGATTCAAGAGATCCTAAAATTGGATATTACAGATGTGAAAGTCAGGTTCGAATTTTATTTAGGATATCTTTTGCAAAGTATCCATGGTTTAAAACACGATTAAGGGTTATAAAGGAGTTTTGTAAAATACTGTCTATGCAGAGAGCGAGGCTCTCTTTTTTGGGGCCCATAAATAAATTACAGTCACGATTAAAAGAAGGATATCGACAGTTAAGATTATCGGCATGACAGAAACAAAAGTCTTTACCCGGAAAATTGTTTTTAATAACTGGACAGTATAGGTGGAAAGAAAAAAGCTGACACTCATCACAGCGGTGACAACGCTTATTGCCCGGGAGGCTACGTTTTTTGGGGCGATCATACCGGCCCGCATCACAACTTGGGAAAAGGCATTGGCGTTGGCATAACCGAGGAAAAAACAACCGATTATTGCCATGCTCCGGGAGGGAAAAAATATAAACAGTGTATAAGCAATAATTATAAAGGAAAAAGAGATCAAAATAGTGTTTCTTTTTAATTTAGGATACAAAAATCCATAGGCAAGACTGGATATTAGAGCACTGATATAGATTGTGGAGGTCAAGACGCCGGCGAAGGCCGCGCCCCCAAGACCTTGCTCATCTGCATATACCGCATTAAAAAAAGTCATGGAAGCATAGGAAATTTGGAAAATAAGATATCCGGCACTTAAAATAAAGAGCTGGCTTTTCCAGCCCTTAGAAGAGGTTGTATTAGAAACAGGAACCGAAAAAGATAACTCTCTTTTTGGGGAGGGCTGGAGAGAGTTTCTAGCTTCCGGGGGAGATTTGGGGACAAATAAAAAAATAACGATTATTGAAATAAGTCCTAAAGAATAAAGATTGAACATGGCTTTAAAACCGAAGGTTTCGGCAACCAGCCCCCCAGCGGCTGTGAGTAACGATGTTACACAAAACATACCGGCGTTTAGAATCCCGATCATCCGGCTGCGCCTATTTTCCTCTGGGTAAAGGGAGGTAATTATAGTCATATTGGTGACATAAGTGAAACCAAGGGCCAACCCGACTAAGCATCTCATGACAATCATAAAAGGAGCCCGTTCTAAAGCGACACCAAATGTTCCACCTATAGTAAAAAGAATTAGCCCCAAGAGGAGCATTTTCTTTTTATCGATATATTGCAAAGCTTTGCCGGCGATTAAGGAGGCGAATAGAGAAATTAAATGAGGTCCGGATAATAAAAAGTTGACAAAAGTGTCGTTATTATAAGCTTTAAACATTTGGTCGGCACCGGGAATAATGATTGTTTCCCCGGACATTCCTAAAGTTGCGAATAAGAGAGCAATTATTAACAATAACGATTTACGATTAGAAGTTGACAAGGTTATCATATCCTTCCAAGTTAATCCTTTAAGCTTGGCCTAAGCTTAGCACTAAAGAGTGGGCCAAGGATATGTGTCGAATGACCATATATTTTCGTCATTAGTAACATTTTTAAAGACAGCCATAGGGATCCCCTTATGGCTGTCCCCAGTTGTCCGGAAGGAATAATTCTCCTCTAATCTAGGAAAAATAATTCTGTTAGCCATTAGTAGTTGAAATCTAAAAGGAGGAAGGACTCTGTTTCTTGGTGCTTATGATACAATCTTACGTTTGGGGATAGACGTAGGATCGACTACTATTAAAATTGTTATTTTAGATCCTCAAAACCGAATTCTCGCTAGTATTTATGAAAGACATTATTCCGATATTTGGTCTACTCTTGAAAGGGCAATCGGCCAGTTTAACGAAAAGTACAGGGATTTCAAATTTGTTCCGGCGGTGACTGGTTCCGGAGGACTTTCGGTTGCTGAAAAACTGGATTTGGAGTTTGTACAAGAAGTTGTTGCCGGTAGCAGGGCGATTAAACGTTTTATACCTGAGACCGACGTAGTTATTGAATTAGGGGGCGAAGACGCGAAGATCACTTTTTTCCAAAACGGAATAGACCAAAGAATGAATGGTATTTGCGCTGGAGGTACAGGAGCCTTTATCGACCAGATGGCTGCTCTTTTAAGAACCGATGCTGCCGGTCTTAATAAACTGGCGGAAAATCATAGGGTAATTTACCCTATAGCTGCCCGCTGTGGAGTTTTTGCCAAAACCGATATCCAGCCTCTTTTAAACGAAGGGGCTCGGAAAGAGGATATTGCTGCTTCTATATTTCAAGCAGTGGTGAATCAAACAATCGGGGGGTTGGCTTGTGGAAGGAAGATTAAAGGCAAGGTAGGGTTTTTAGGCGGGCCTTTGCATTTTTTGCCTCAGCTCCGCCTTCGGTTCCAAAAAACTTTAGACTTAAAGGACGAGGATATAATTGTCCCTCCTGATTCCCAAGTTTATGTTGCTATTGGCGCGGCTCTCTCTACTAAGGACAGTCAAACTACAAGTATGGAGGATTTACTCCGAAAACTTCAAAAAAGTAGGCGGAACTTCAAGTTTGAAACCGCTAAGCTAGATCCTCTTTTTACCGATGAAAAAGAATATAAACAATTCTTAGACCGCCATTCCAAGGAAAAAGTGGAGGGAAAACCTCTCGCCGAGCATCAGGGGGTCTGTTTTCTGGGCCTGGATGTCGGTTCTACAACAACTAAAGGGACTTTAATTGATGAAAATGGTTGTTTACTGTATTCCCATTACCGTAACAACGAGGGCAATCCCCTACAGGCAGCAATTTATTGTCTGCAGGATATTTATGAAAGTCTACCGCCAAAAGCGAGAATTGCTTATTCCGCAGTAACTGGGTACGGTGAGAGTTTAGTTAAAAACGCCCTAGAATTTGATTTAGGGGAAGTGGAAACTGTAGCTCATTATACAGCGGCGGAGCATTTTTTGCCCGGGGTAGATCTGGTTTTAGATATCGGCGGGCAGGATATGAAATGCCTAAAAATCAAAGACGGCATTATTGAAGACGTTATGCTCAATGAGGCATGTTCTTCGGGCTGCGGCTCTTTTATTGAAACCTTTGCTCACTCTTTACAAACGGAGGTTCGGGACTTTGCTCGCTTGGGAGTTCAGGCTCAGGCGCCGGCGGATCTGGGCTCTAGATGTACGGTATTTATGAACTCCAAAGTAAGACAGGCCCAAAAAGAAGGAGTCTCCGTGGGGGACATATCGGCTGGCTTGGCTTATTCCGTGATTAAAAATGCTTTATATAAGGTAATGAAAATAAAAGACCCCTCAGAGCTGGGGAAGAGAATAGTTGTGCAAGGGGGGGCTTTCCTCAATGACACCATGCTTCGCAGTTTGGAAATTCTGATTGGAAGAAAGGTAGTCCGTCCTAATATTGCCGGTCTAATGGGGGCTTTTGGTGCCGCTCTTTTAGCTCAAAAAGCCTGGTCTGAGGGGGTTGTATCCACTTTAATTTCCAAAAAAAATTTAAGGAACTTTAAAGTGCATTCTACAATCACCAGATGCCGCAAGTGTTCTAATTCCTGTTTATTAACAGTGAACAGCTTTAGCGACGGCCGAAAGTTTATAACTGGAAACCGCTGTGAACGGGGAGTCGGACTTACCAAAACCGAAGCTCTTCCCAATCTTTATAAGTATAAACTAAAAAAACTTTTTTCCTATGAACCTTTAGAGATCTCGAAAGCCCTCCGGGGAAGAATCGGAATTCCTAGGGTTTTAAATATGTATGAAAATTATCCTTTTTGGTTCACTTTTTTTACGGAGCTTAAATTTAGGGTAGAGTTGTCGCCAGCCTCAAATCGGGAAATCTATGAATCGGGCATGGAGACAATTTCATCCGACACGGCCTGTTATCCCGCTAAAATCGCTCATGGGCATATTGTCTCCTTAGTCGAGCGAGGGGTTAAACATATCTTTTTCCCTTGCATTCCCAAAGAAAAAAAAGAGTTTCCTTCTGCAGATAATGATTTTAATTGTCCTATGGTAATGGGTTATGCGGAAGTGCTAAAAGCGAATATGGACATTATCTCAGAAAACGGAGTTCAATTTCTCAATCCTTTTTTACCTTATCACAATAAGAAAAAACTTATAAAAAGACTGTACGAAGAACTAAAAGAATTCAAAATTCCACTTCAAGAAATTGCTCAAGCCGTAGAAAAAGCCTGGGAGGAAGAAGAAAAGGTGAAAAAGGATATCCAGAGAAAGGGTGAGGAGGTACTGAGCTGGCTGAAGGAAACGGGCAGGACTGGGATTGTGCTTTCCGGGAGACCCTATCACCTGGACCCAGCGATAAACCACGGGATCCCAGAGCTGATTACTTCTTTGGGAATGGCGGTGCTCACAGAAGATTCTATTGCTCATTTGGGGCAGGTCGAGAGGCCCTTAAGAGTGTTAGATCAATGGGTGTATCATTCTCGCCTTTATGAAGCGGCGGATTTTGTCAGTACTCATCCCCAACTCGAACTGGTCCAATTGAATTCTTTCGGCTGTGGGCCGGATTCCATTGCCGCCGAGCAAGCGGAGGAGATTCTGGCCCGAAAGAGCAAGCTCTTTACCATTCTTAAAATTGATGAAGTCAGTAATTTAGGAGCGGTAAGAATAAGGTTGAGATCGTTGCAGGCAGCTATATTGGCTCGGAAGAAAAGAAATTCCAGGGAGAACCTGGCGAAACTTACTCTTGTTCCCGGGGCAAGGCCGCTTTTCACAGCCGAGATGCGAAAGACACACACTATTATCGCTCCACAAATGGCTCCCCTTCATTTTGAACTGATTCAGGAAGCGGCCCGTTCAGAAGGGTATTATATCGAAATTTTGTCGAAAGTGGATAGAAAAGATATTGAGGAAGGGCTTAAATACGTCAACAACGATTCCTGCTACCCTTCAATAATAATAATCGGACAATTGCTTAGAGCTTTAAAATCCGGCAAATATGATCTGGAGAAGACTTCTATCGCTATGGCGCAAACGGGAGGCCCCTGTCGGGCCAGCAATTACCTGGCACTCCTTAAAAAGGCCCTATACAGTAACGCTCTGCATCACATTCCTATAATCTCCTTAAATGTGGCCGGGTTGGAAAAAAACCCGGGGTTCAAACCATCTTTATTCTTGGGGCACAAAGCTGCCCTGGCCGTAATTTATGGTGACTTATTAATGAAAGTCCTCTATAGGACCAGGCCTTATGAAAAAGTTAAAGGGCAGACCGAAGAACTGTTAAAAAAATGGCTTAAAAAATGTGGGGAAAACGTACGCACTGGAAATCAAAAAACATTTCGAGCCAATGTACAAGGTATTGTTCAGGATTTTGACAACTTGGATCTAAAAGAGGAAAAAAGACCTCGGGTAGGCCTGGTAGGAGAGATTTTGGTCAAATATCATCCCGCTGCCAATAACAACATGGCTTATTTTCTGGAAAAGGAAGGAGCGGAAATTGTTGTTCCTGGATTAATGGAGTTTTTTCTCTATTGTGGTTACGGTGGGGAATTTGAGTATCGTTATTTAGCCGGTAGTTATCCGCGCAAAGTTCTGGGTAATTTATTCGTCAAATATGTAGAATACTATCAAGATATTGTGCGTAAAGCGTTAATAGAGAGTACAAGGTTTAAGCCTTTCCGTACCATTTATGAAATGGCGAAAAGCGTGGAGCCCATTCTTTCCCTTTGCAATCACACCGGAGAAGGGTGGCTTTTAACCGCAGAAATGGTAGGTCTAATTGAAGAGGGGGTCAATAACATTATCTGTATGCAACCTTTTGCTTGCTTACCCAATCATATTACCGGCAAAGGTATGATTAAAACCCTTAAAGATCGGTATCCCCAGACCAATATCGTCACCGTAGATTATGACCCTGGGGCCAGTGAAGTTAACCAGATAAACAGAATAAAGCTTATGCTGGAAAGGGCTTTCAGGGAGTTAAATGCTTGATAGACAGTGGACGTTCACCTGTATTCTCAGGGTTCATTCCCCGAACGATTGCTCTCTATATGAATATGGAATTTAGAGGGAGTTTCTACATCGCCCTTCCTGAAGAAATCCGAAATCTTACCCTGAAAAGGAATCATTATTGACTTTACATCATTGAAAATTCGAGTCCAACCAGTATAATAGTACGTATCTTGAAAAATTTGTTAGGCTAGTAATCTTTAAACAGAAGGAGATAAAATATGGTTCAATTGAACAAAGAGATGTTTAAAGGGCGAGACTTTATTTCTTTAAACGATTTTTCAGCCGCTGAGATTTCCCACCTGATTGACGTAGCTATTGAACTAAAGAAAGAATTAAAAGCTGGCACTCCCCATCCCCTTCTGCGGGGAAAAACCTTAGGAATGATATTTACCAAGTCTTCAACGCGAACCAGGGTCGCTTTTGAGGTTGGGATCTACCAACTAGGAGGTTATGCTCTTTTCCTAAGCGGTAGGGATATTCAAATAGGGAGGGGGGAAACGGTTAAAGATACGGCTCTGGTTTTATCTCGAATGGTAGATGGAATAATGATCAGAACCTTTAGTCATCAAGAAGTGATCGATTTGGCTACTTATGCCACCGTGCCGGTGATCAATGGTTTAACGGATTATCTTCACCCTACTCAGGCTTTAGCCGATTTAATGACTATTCGAGAATACAAAGGGTATCTTAAGGGTTTAAAACTAGCCTATATCGGTGACGGCAATAATATGGTTAACTCTCTCTTGCTCGGAGGAACAAAAATGGGAATGCAGGTCGTGGTCGCTTCTCCTCCGGGTTATCAACCTGTACCAGAAATCATGGAATTGGCTCGGGAAAACGCGGTTTTAAGCGGTGGCCGGGCAGAAGTGGTGGAAGATCCGTTTATTGCCGCTCAGGAGGCGGATATTCTTTATACCGATGTTTGGGCCAGCATGGGTCAGGAAGAGGAAAGTGAAATAAGGAAAAAGGCTTTTGCTGGTTATCAAATTAACTCCGATCTCCTGCGGGTTGCCCGGCCTGAGGCTCTTGTTATGCATTGTCTGCCAGCTCATCGAGGGGAAGAGATCACAGCGGAAGTCCTGGAAGGTCCTCAATCTGTAGTTTACGAAGAAGCGGAAAATAGATTGCATGCTCATAAAGCCATAATGGCTCTAATAATGTAGAATAAAATAGTTTATTAACAAAAAAAACAGAACAATGAAAAATATTAGACAATAATTTCCTAAAGTGTTACTTAAAAGCGGTAATATATTTAATAAGTTTAAAATATATATATAGATACGCTAAAGAATAATAACATTTTCCCTGAAAATTGTGGATAAACCTGTGGATATTGTTATTAACTTTTGATTATTAAAACTATTATCGTTAAAAAGATGGTTAGGAATAAAAAGATTGGTAAAAAATGAAGTGAAAGGCAGGATTGTAATTGAAATTAAAAATTGGACTTGATATCGACGGTGTTGTCGCCGACAGTTTTCCGGTGTTTAGGGCGGAACTCAATAAGTATTACGGAAAGAATAAAACCTGTATTGATAATTATAATATTGCGGAAGTCTATGGGGTGGCCTGGGAAGAGATCGGTGCTTTCTTTGAGAAAAATGTAGAGTATCTTTTTTCCCAACCGCAGCCGATGGAAGGAGCCTTGGAGACTATCACCTCTTGGTTAAAAACCGGGCATGAGATTATTTATGTTACAGCGCGCGGTCGGGGTGTGGAAGAAAGAATTACCTTAGAATGGTTTGAAAAACACAAGATCCCTTACAAAGAGATTGTCTTTGCTGAAGGTAAAAGCAAAACTTTTGCGGTGCAAGAATATAAACTTGATATTTTTGTCGATGATTTTCCTTCCAATGCTTTGGAGATAGCAGCCTTAAATGTTCCGGTGCTTTTATTTGACGCTCCTTATAATCAAGGTAAATTACCCCAAGGAGTAACGCGCTGTTATAATTGGGACGATGTTAGAAAAGAAGTTGAAAAAAAAGCAAGCTAGAATAGAACCTAAAAAACCTTCCCGAGAGATTGTTTGCCACTAGCGGGAAGGTTTTTTTTGTTATTAAAGCTTTTAGAGTATTTTAAATTCTAAAGAATAGGTATTCTTCATAAGTAATTCCTTCTTCATAAAGGGTTGTTGCCAAATCTTGCCCCAGGTAACGCAAATGCCAAGGTTCATACATATACTCTGTGATGATTTCTTTACCTTCGGGATAGCGAATTATAAAACCGAAATGGTGGGCATTTTCCTTAAGCCAAGCGTATTCTTCAGTATCACCAAAACTATTTTCCAGTCCATAATTTACGCTTTGGGAAGTTACATCCATGGCTAAACCAGTTTGATGCTCGCTTTGACCGGGGCGGGCGCTAATTCGGTTGGCTTCTTCTTCGCTGCCGAATCTTTGCACATTGTAGGCAAATAATGATTTTTGAGTTTCATAAGAGCGATAACCGGATACCCCGTAAAGTATTACCCCATTCTCTTTAGCAGCCGCAAATAGTTCGGCCAAATGTTCAGCAGCTTCTCGGCGCATCATTCTTTTTTCTACTTTTTCCGAAAAAGTAAAAGGAATATCAACATATACTAAATCGGAAGGAACGTAGTCAGCCGGTAAATCGTTTTGTTTATTGACCAGGACTGTTATACTATTCGCCTCCTGATAATTTATTGTACCTTGGGTTGCTGCTCCGAGGCGCAACATTGAGGTGTCGGCAAGAACAGCGGTTAAATCTTGATCATTAGGAGAGTTCCCTTGATTTTTGGACAAGGCCTGCTTGTCCCCTCCACAGCCGTTTAACATTATTAAGATCGCTAACCCTACAGCAATAGGTATTACTTTCATTCTCTTCTCCTCGATATTTGTTTAGAATAAGTTTAAGACACCAAAGCTAGACCGACTTTATAAATATCGCCGGCTCCTAAGGTAATTACCAGGTCATCTTCGGTCAGGGTTTGGTCTAGATAAGTGCTTATTTCCTCCAGGGTAGAAAAATATTTAGCTGCTATTCCTTTTTCCTTAATAGACTCGGCTAGTTGGGCGGAAGAAATAGAGCGGTAACAGGATTTTTTCTCCCGCGCCGAGGAAAAGATCTCAGCGAGGACGACCTCGTCTGCTTCCGAGAAGGCCTGTGAAAATTCGTAAAACAGTTTTTCAGTTCTACTAAAGGTATGGGGTTGAAAAACAGCCCGAATCCGCCTCTTAGGATAGGAAAGTCTAGCCCCGTCCAAGGTGGTTCGGATTTCAGTGGGGTGGTGGGCGTAATCATCGACGATAACGGCCCCCCTTCGAGTTCCTAAATATTCGAATCTCCTTTTTGTACCATTAAAGCCTTCTAAAGAATTTAGAATCTTAGGCAGCGGAACTTCCAGGCGCCAAGTTAAGGCAATGGCAGCTAAGGCATTAAGGATATTATGCTTACCGGATACACGCAAGTGGAGTTTACCAACTTTCCGGCCTTCAATAACAACATCAAAATTGCTTCCGGAGTCATTAAAGGAAATGTTTTGGGCCCTAATATTTGACTGGGGTGTTAAGCCGTATGTTGTCACGCAAGCTTTAGTAGTAATCGCCGCTCGGTTAGGATCTTCCTGCCAGATAATAAGATTCCCTTCAGCGGGAAGTTTGGCGGCTAATTCGGCAAAAGCGGCGATGACATCGTCTAAATCTTTAAAATAATCTAGGTGATCCTGTTCCATATTAGTGATAATTAAATGTTCAGGGGAATAATTCAAGAAATGTCTGCGGTATTCACAGGCTTCCGCCAAAAAAAAATCTCCTTTCCCAGCATGGGCATTGCCGCCAAAACAGGGTACATCACTTCCGACAACTATTGTAGGGTCATAATCGGCTTCTAATAAAATTTTGCCAACCATGGCCGTAGTTGTTGTTTTTCCATGGGTTCCGGCAACGCATATCCCGCGTTTTTTGGACATTAATTTCCCAAGATATTGGGGATAAGTTAAAATAGGGATTTTCAAATCCTTAGCTTTGGCAACCTCAGGATGGTTTTCATCATAGGCAACCGAGACCACAACTAAATCAGCAGGGGCCACATTATTGGGGTTAAAATCTAAAACCGTGATCCCTGTCCTTTCTAGGATATTATCCGTGAAAAATTTTTCCCTGACATCGGATCCAGTGATCACTGTATTTTCAAACTTTGAACTAATATGGGCAAGGGCACTCATTCCCGTTCCTTTTATCCCAATAAAATGAATATGTAAAGACAACACTCATCTATCCTTCCAGTATCTATTTCTATCTTCTTACATTATACCCAAATAACTAGAGAAAAGTATCATTTCTAGAATGGAAAATTTAACTATTAATTCAGGTTGACCGATTTTGATTATATCATAATTCTTAAGGTTAATACTTAGTATTCTAAAAAAAAAGCCTTTCTCAGAATAGAAAGGCGATTAGAATAAATGAAAAAAACCCGATGGTTGCTACTGAATATGAGCAACTAATTAGATTTATATAATACCCCCCGCTAAAAAGCAATCTATACTTTATGGCAAGAGAGCAATTTTTATCCACTTGGCTTAGGGGGCTCAGCAGATTCTGCTTGAATAGTAACGGTAATATCGTCAAAATTGTTCTTTAAATCCTCTTGGATTTTTTCCAAAATTTCCTGATAATCTTTTATTGAAAGGTCTGGGTTTACCTCTAAATGGAATTCCACATAACGTTCTTTTCCTGATTTCCGGGTTTTGAGTTTGTGGTAACCGCTTATAGGGCCTTGATATTGATCGAGGATTTCTTTTATAAGGGCTTCTTCTTGCTCAGGTAGTCTGGAGTCTAAAAGGGGTAGAAAAGCCCGACTGCAAAGCATAATAGCTTCCTTAATAATCAACAGGGCTACCAGAATGGCTATAATCGGGTCGATAATCACCAAACCGGTATACTTAATAAGTATAATCCCTATTCCAACACCTATTGAAGTATAGATATCGGTTTTTAAATGAAGAGCATCCGCTTCCAGGGCAATGGAATCTTCTTTTTTGGCAACCTTATAAAGATAACGAGAAACAAAAATGTTTATAACCGCTGATAAAAACATTACCAGGATCGCAATATTTGTTTGTTGGAGCGGCTGGGGATTGAAGATTTTCTTACCGGCACTAAGAATAATCAGACCGGCGGCAATAATCAAAAGAATCCCTTCAATCGTGCCGGAAATGTTTTCAATTTTTCCGTGACCGTAAGGATGTTCCTTATCAGGGGGTTTAGAAGACAAACTGACCGAAAAAAAGGCTATAAATGAGGCGATAAGGTCCATACCCGAGTGAAGCGCTTCAGAGAGAACACTGATTGAATTGCTTAAAAGCCCAGCAGTGATTTTTGTAAGGATTAAAAAAGTATTTGATAAGATAGATAGCAGAGCTGCTTTAACTTTAATATTCATAGAAGACCTCTTTAATAATTTGGATTTGCTTTATCATGTTCTATATTGTTATGTATACCTTCGGCAAAAAAGTTGTAAAACCTGGGGAGTATATTTTTTTCTTTCCGGCGAATAATAAAGATGAGTAAAGGTAGATGCCTAGAGCATAACCTTACTCCAAGGTTATCCGCCCTGTAGCGGAAAAAATACCCGGTAGCAATGCTGCCGGGTATTATTACATTTCGGTAGTTTAATTATAAACTTTACCCCGAGCTAAAGAAAAATAAACACCGATAGCACAGAGGATGGAGAAAATTAGAAATGACCAGTGGATACTTTTAAGAAACAAGGGAAATACACTGGGTTGAATTTGATTCTTGCCGATAAACAAAGAAATAATTAGAGTGGCGATCGCCATGCTAAACATTTGTCCTAGAAGTCTCATTGTTGAGACGGAAGCAGAAGCAATCCCGTAATTATGTTTTTCCACACTGCCCATAATAGCGTTGGTATTGGGCGCTGAAAAAAGGGCAAATCCAAGACCTAAAATCACTAAAGCCCCGTAGATAAAATAGTTAGGAGTGGCTGGGGTCAGAAAAGAGAGAGCAAACAGTCCTAAAGCAGTGCACGCCATGCCAGTAGAGGAGATAAAGGCCGGCTCTATTCTATCGGACAGCCGCCCAGCCTGGAAAGACAAGGCTGCCATCACGACCGGCTGAATGATTAAGATCATCCCCGCTTGTTGGGGGGTTAAACCTTTTATATATTGCAGGTAGAGACTGAGGAGAAAGGTAATGGCACTAGAGGCAGCGTAATTTATGAGAGCGGCAACATTAGAAAAGGCAAAAACCTTGTTTTTTCTAAATAATTTTATTTCAAAGACCGGATTGGGAATGGAAATTTGCCGTTTGACAAAAATAATAAACCCGGGCACCGAACAGGCGATAAGAATAATACCTATTGTTTCAGGCAGGCGAGTTGATCCGTAGACCAAAGCGACAAGGGTTAGAGCATAAATAATGCTTCCCAGAATATCTAGTCTATCTTCTTGGGTCGAGGTTTCTTCAGGTTTTAAGAAGCTGAAGGTCAGAAAGATTATAAATAGCCCTAAGGGTAATATAACTAAGAAAATACTTTTCCAGCCTAGCGCTTGCGTAAGGACGCCACCGATGGAAGGTCCAAGGGACAAGCCAATATACACTGATGAAACGTTTAGTCCTAAAACCTTGCCTCTTTCTTCTGGGGGAAAGGTTTTAGTCAGAATCGGGATGCCGGTAGTAAAGATCATGGCTCCGCCAATTCCCTGTAAAACGCGCATCAGTATGAAAAACTCAATGGACGGCGAAAAGGCGGAAGCGAGAGATACGAGGGTGAAAATTATAATTCCCAAACGGAAAATCCTAATATGTCCGAATAAATCGGCTGTTTTACCAATAGGAACTAGAAAGGCGGCAGAGGCTAAGAGATACGCAGTATTTATCCAGCTTAAAAAAATCGCATTGACATCAAATTCGATTTGAATTGCCGGGAGAGCAATATTAAGAGCCGACATCATGAAAGGGGTAAGAAAAGAGCCGAAGATAGCAGCAATTAAAGCGACTTTTTTTCTTCTATTGATAGTTCTCACATCCATTCCTAGTTATATTTTACGAAAGTAAAAGTTTTTCTATCGGAAGGAAGACATTTATAGGTACTATTATATACCAAAAATCGAAACTTTTATTTCTTTCCAATTATTTTTTGAAAAAATGAATAATAAATATGTTTTTTCCCCATCCTATAAAGGGTACAATAAAATATTTGTGCAAAGGAGGTTCAAGAATGAATACAGTCCAAAAGATTGCTCTTGTTCTTGTCATCATTGGTGCTATTAATTGGGGACTGATTGGCTTCTTCCAGCTCAACGTTGTAGCGGCTATTTTTGGCGGTATAACTACTTTACCGGAAAGAATAGTTTACGCCATAATTGGTCTCAGCGGTCTATACTGCATTACCCTTTTTGCTAGAACTGCGGACGAACGAGAGCGGGAAAGAGGAATGCAACCGACATCCTAGGTTTAGTAATTTGTTTCTACTAAACAATAGCAGACTGCTGCTTAGCGAGTAAGAGAAAGCTCGCTAAGCAGTTTTTTTAATGAAATAAAAATTCCTTAATTTGCAATAAAAGGGTGCTTAAAGTAGAATTAGCATCAAAGAGGTACTCAGAGTTACATTGATTATACAGACAGGATTGCTAATTCATGAAAGAAGTATATAAAAACATCTATTTAAAGAATGATTTTGTCACCTCGGCTGTCTCGGAAATTGCAAATATCATCAGCGGAAATGCTTTAAACATCCTGACAAATAAGGAACTGACCTGTAATATATCACCCCCTAAACTGGTTCAATCTGAGAGTAACGGTGGGATAACCAATTGTATTTCCACTTCCATTGGTGATGTATATCTGGAAATAAGATTAAATCCTACTACTTAAAATAATAAATCTAAAAATACTAGTGAATGTCCAGGAAGGTTTACAACTCTTGGACTCTTGTTAACCCTGCATCTTTTGCGATTTTCACTGCTTCCAAGTATTCAGACTTCTTTATTTTCCTGCCAAGTACAGGGTGCTCCTCAGCCTGATAGCAGGGTCTATACTGAGCCATAATATTGACATAAGTGTTGCGGGAGATTTTTCGGGCAATAAAGTCCATTACCTTCTTAGTACCGGCCATATTTTCAGGTAATACTAAATGCCTAACAAGAAGACCGTGTAAAGCAAGTCCGCTTTCATCGAGAACTAAATCTCCCACTTGCCTATGCATCTCTTGCACAGCTTCAAAGTTTACATATGGGTAGCTTTCAGCTTGGGAATATTCCCTGGCCGGTTCCGGCTCCCCATATTTCATATCCGGCATATAAATATCCACAATTTCGTCTAACATTTTAACGGTTTCTAGGGAATCATATCCGCCGGTATTGTAGACTATGGGGATCTTAAGCCCTTCTTGTACGGCAAGTCTTAGAGCGGCTACAATATTAGGCACCACATGGGTTGGGGAGACTAGATTTAAATTATGGCAGCCCATGTTCTGAATTCTAAGCATTACCCTGGCCAGCTCCTCATCGCTTATCTCTTGTCCCGAATTTAAATGGGCGATATCGTAATTCTGACAGAATATACATTTTAGATTGCAACCGGAAAAAAAGATAGTTCCCGATCCTCTTTTGCCGACTAAAGGAGGTTCTTCCCCAAAATGGGGTCCTGCACTGGCAAGGACGGCTTTATCCCGAGTTTGACAGATTCCTTTCCCTGCTTTTTCAGAAGTAGGGGAACGATCGGCAAGACAACGTCTACCGCATAAAATACAGGGTGAAGCCAGTTCTTTGCTTTTCTGTATTTTTTCATCCCATTCTTTAGCGCTTAAAGAAAGATATATAGGCAGCGGTTTTTTAGCAAAGAAACTCATATCATCGCTCCTTGGAAAAGTAATTTATTATCCGGTAAAACTAGGCGGATTAGGGCCATAATGCTTCTAGAAAAGCAAACAATTACTATTTCGAATAATAATAGTATTATAATAGTATTTAATCCAGGAAAGTAGATAGTGTACAATTAAGTTCGCAAAAGTAAAAAGGAAAAACCATCGGCAACTCCGAAAATGGTAAGTGATGAGCAAACCAGAAAGGAGTTTTAACCGATGGTCTACTCTAATTC
>JBMNOZ010000033.1:0-7552 GCA_050943335.1 Desulfitobacteriia bacterium
AAAACTTACGGTAGAATTAGAGTAGACCATCGGTTAAAACTCCTTTCTGGTTTGCTCATCACTTACCATTTTTGGAGTTGCCGATGGTTTTTCCTTTTTACTTTTGCGAACTTAATTGTACACTATCGAAAAAGCGATAACTTTATTCTTAGTCTATATTTTTGGAAAAGCATAAAAATAAAACCCGCCTTAAGCGGGGAATTTAATTTTAAGCGCTTGCTAATTTAGTTTTCTTTTATTTCTGTAATCTTGTCTTTAAATTTAGCGATGATTTCTTGGGAAGCGCGTATTTTCTGAATAAGATCCGCAAACTGGCTGTCAGGATTATCTTTCTCCTGCTCAAATACTGTTTCCCCAATCTTCTGATAATAGCGCTTTATTTGTTTGGTCTCCGAATCAATAGTGAAGTTGAGCTTTGTAATCTCCGCCAGGTCTTTAGCCTTATCCGTAGCTGTCTCAGCTACATCGCCAATCTTCCTGCCAATTTTCTCCAAAAAGTCCATGGAATTCACTCCTTGATAGTGTATTAGGCCCTATTGTTTGCACGGAATAATCTCAATAATAGCATAAGCTATCTAAATTTTTTTGTTCCCCTATTTATCCGTCTTTATCCTAGTAGTAATAATATTCCTCTTGTTTCCTCTTTGACAATATAAATCATGTTTAGACAGGAGTTTATAAACATAACTCCAAAAACCCACTTATTAAGCGGGTTTTATAAGAGAATTTATAAATTACTTTATATTTTCTACGCCCATATAGGATTGTAAGACCTTCGGGATTTTAATACTGCCATCTTCTTGTTGATAATTTTCCAGAATCGCAGCTACGGTTCTTCCAATTGCCAGCCCACTGCCGTTTAAAGTATGAACAAATTCCGGTTTTTCTTTCAGACCCCGACGAAAACGAATATTTGCTCTCCGGGCTTGGAAATCTTCAAAATTACTGCAAGAGGAGATTTCTCGATAGGTATTGAAACTTGGGAACCAGACTTCCAAATCATAAGTTTTAGCTGCGCTAAAGCCTAAATCCCCAGTGGAAAGACAGACAACTCTATAAGGCAATTCCAACTCCTGAAGAATAGCTTCCGCATCAGCAGTTAAGCTTTCTAATTCTTGGTAAGAGTTTTCCGGCAAAACAAATTTCACCAGTTCTACCTTATTAAATTGATGCTGTCTGATAAGCCCTCTGGTATCCCTGCCAGCAGCTCCAGCCTCAGATCTAAAACAGGCGCTGTAAGAACAGAAATATTGGGGCAGTTTATCTATTTCTAAAATTTCGTCTTTGAAGTAATTAGTCACCGGTACTTCTGCCGTGGGGATTAAAAAATAATCGGAATTTTCTATTTTGAAGGCATCTTCCTCAAACTTAGGCAATTGCCCTGTGCCAGTCATTGAAGAACGATTGACTATAAAAGGCGGGAAAATTTCAGTATAACCCTTGGAGACATGTTTATCGAGCATGAAATTAATTAGAGCTCTCTCTAATTTGGCACCCAGCCCCTTGTAAAATGTGAATCTGGCCCCGGTAACCTTGCCAGCGCGGCCAAAATCTAAAATATCATGCTTCTCACCTAAGTCAAAATGGGCTAGAGGTTGGAAATTAAATTTCGGAGGAGTTCCCCATTTTCTTATTTCTTCGTTGTCCTCTTCACCTTCCCCCACAGGTACTGACTCATGAGGGATATTAGGAATCAAATAAAGCACTTCTTTTATTTTGTCTTCAACTTCATCGAGGCTTGCTTGTTTATCCTTTATTTTTTGGTTCAGATCCCGCATTTGAATAATAAGGTCATCAGCCGGGTCGCCAGATCTTTTAAGCCTGGCAACTTCTTCTGAAACCCGGTTGCGCTCTGCCTTCATGGCTTCTACTTCAAATATAATCTCTCTTCTTTTTTCTTCTTGCTGTAAAAAATCATCTAAGTTAATATCTGCCCGGCGTTTTTCTAAGGACTGTTTAACAATCTCGGGATTATTACGGACAAATTTCAGGTCGAGCATTATAAGACCCCCTGTATTCGACATTGGGAAATATAAACTTTCTTTTACCAGCCCCGCTCCTGCATTCTTTCATTCTCGGGAAGAGTAGAAATCTCTATTCCAGGCATAGCTTCTCCTAAATCTTCAGATAATCTGGCTATCATTTCCGGATCATCATAATGAGTAGTGGCCAATACTATAGCTCGAGCTCTTTTTTCCGGATTGGAAGATTTGAAAATGCCGGAACCGACGAAGATACCATCACATCCCAACTGCATCATAAGAGCCGCATCAGCGGGAGTGGCTATCCCTCCGGCAGCAAAGTTAACTACTGGTAATTTACCATGCTCAGCAACGTATAAAACTAAATTGTAAGGTGCTGCCATTTCTTTGGCCGCTGTCATAAGCTCTTCTTTGGGCATAGTGGTGAGACGGCGAATCTCGGACATTACTGTTCTCATATGGCGAACTGCTTCCACCACATTACCTGTACCAGGCTCCCCTTTGGTTCTGATCATGGCCGCTCCTTCGCCGATTCTTCTTAAGGCTTCTCCTAAGTTGCGAGCACCGCAAACAAAGGGGGTTTTAAAAGCGGTTTTATCAATATGATAGACCTCATCAGCAGGAGTTAAAACTTCGCTTTCATCGATAAAATCTATTCCCAAAGCCTCTAAAACTTGGGCTTCCACAAAATGACCGATTCTAACTTTAGCCATTACCGGGATGTCAACCGCTTCTTTAATTCTCTTGATAATGGTTGGGTCAGCCATCCGAGCTACTCCCCCGGCAGCCCGAATATCGGCAGGTACTCTTTCTAAAGCCATTACGGAACAAGCCCCAGCTTTTTCGGCAATTCTAGCCTGCTCAGGCGTAGTAACATCCATTATGACTCCGCCTTTAAATTTTAAAGCTACCTCAACTTTTTCCGGACTTAACGTTATTCCTGTCATACTTTTTCCTCCTAAATAATCAATTTCAAAATGCTTTATTATGAAATATCTGAGGCTTTATTCATCTTCCTCTTTATTTATAACCTTAGCAATAGCTGCAACTTTACTTTCCCCAGTTCTCATGACAGTTACTCCCTGGGCAGCCCTTCCTTGAACCGAGATCCCATTTACTTCTTGCCTAATAACAATACCTTCATCAGTGATAACCATTAAGTCCTCCTCAGCGGAGACCACTTTTATTCCTACCAACAGCCCTGTTTTGGAATTAACTCGGTGGCCAATAACTCCTTTGCCTCCCCGTCTTTGCTTTCTGAACTCTTCTAGCTTACTTCTCTTTGCAAAGCCATTCTCGGTAACAGTTAATAGTTCCCAATCAGAATCCGAACCATCTATAACATCCATAGAAATGACATAATCGCCTTTATCAAGTTTGATGCCCCTTACCCCATGCGCTGTTCTGCCCATGGCTCTGACCTCTTCTGCGGAAAATCTAATTACTTGACCATAACGAGTAGCGATCAGAACATCACTGTTTTCTTTGGTTAAACGGACCCCGATAAGCTCATCATTTTCAACTAAGGATAAAGCGATAAGACCGTCCCGCCGTTGGGAATCATAGTGATTTAACATTGTCCTTTTTACCATTCCCATTTTAGTTACGGTTAATAAACTTAAATTCTCGCTGAATTCTTTAACTGCAATTGTTGCTGTAACTTGTTCATCCGCCGACAAATTCAAAAGATTTACAATAGCTGTACCTTTCGCTGTCCTGCTTGCTTCGGGAATCTCATAAGCCCTTAGACGATAAACCTTCCCTTTGGAGGTAAACACCAGAATATAATGGTGGGTGGAGGCAATAAATAAGCTATCTACGAAATCATTTTCCAAGGTGGTCATGCCGCTAACCCCCCGACCTCCTCTTTTCTGATTGCGATAGGTAGTCAAGGGCAATCTTTTAATATAGCCGCGGTGAGTGACGGTAATAACTACATCTTCTTCCGCAATTAAGTCTTCGATCTCCATTTTTGTGGCATCAACAGTAATTTTAGATCGACGCTCATCGGCAAATTTTTCTTTAATCTCTAATAGTTCAGTTCTGATAATTCCGCGAACCATAGTATCGGAAGCCAAAACTGCTCTCAGATAAGCGATCTCATCCAAGAGCTTTTGGTACTGCTCATCAAGTTTAGTTCTTTCTAAGCCGGTTAACCTTCTAAGGCGCATATCTAAAATAGCCTGAGCTTGCCTTTCACTGAATTCAAAACGTTCAATAAGGCTATTGCGAGCTGTTTCATCGTCTTTTGAGGATCTGATTATTTCAATAACCTCGTCAATAAAATCTAAAGCCCGGCGCAAGCCCTCAACAATATGAGCATCATCCTCAGCTTTTTTTAACTCAAACTTCGATCGCCGAATTATCACTTCTTTTTGATGGAGAATAAAATACTCCAACATTTCTTTTAGATTAAGCACTCGAGGCGAACCATCGACTAAAGCCAGCATATTAATCCCAAATGTATCTTCCAACTGGGTGTGCCTATAAAGTTGATTTAAGATAATTTGAGGATTAACATCTTTTCGAAGCTCAATAACAACTCGTACTCCCTTGCGCGTTGATTCATCTCGTAAATCAGTGATCCCTTCTACTTTTTTTTCATGGACCAATTCTGCTATCTTTTCCAACAATCTTCCCTTGTTCACCATATAAGGGATCTCTGTAACTACAAGCTGGGCTTTACCGGAACGTTCAATGGTTTCAATATTTACTTTGGCCCTGATTTTAACTGACCCTTTGCCGGTTGTATAAGCGTCGATTATTCCCTCTTTTCCCATAATCAAACCACCGGTAGGGAAATCCGGACCTTTAATAAATTTCATTAAATTTTTTAAAGTAATGTTATCTTCTTCACCGCGATCTTCGCTGTCTAAGATAAATATTACCCCGTCAATAATTTCACCTAGATTATGAGGTGGGATATTGGTAGCCATGCCCACTGCAATCCCAGATGAACCATTGATTAAGAGATTGGGAACCTTGGCCGGCAGTACAGCAGGTTCTTTTTCTTTTTCATCGTAGTTTGGAACAAAATCGACAGTGTCTTTTTCTATATCCGCCAGCATGTAAATGGCGAGAGGAGCCATTCTTAATTCCGTATAGCGCATGGCCGCTGCCGAATCCCCGTCGAGGGAGCCAAAGTTTCCATGTCCATCAATCAACGGATACCGGCTGGAAAAATCTTGAGCCATTCGCACTACTGCATCGTAAATCGAAGAATCCCCATGAGGATGAAATTTACCCATGCAATCTCCGACCAACCTGGCAGCTTTGCTATATGATTTATTAGGGGTCATACCTAAATCATGTAAGGCATATAAAATCCGGCGGTGAACCGGTTTAAGGCCGTCCCTAACATCAGGAAGAGCACGACTGACAATAACACTCATTGAATAATCGATAAACGATTTTTTCAGTTCTTCCGAAATCTCAATCGGCAAAATTTTACCGTTAAATAGTTCCATGGACATTAATTTTTGCTCCCTTTCTAGACATCCAGATTTCGTACCTCTTTAGCGTGTTTTTGAATAAATTCTCTACGCGGTTCTACTTTATCGCCCATTAAAATCGTAAATAATTCATCAGCTTTCATGGCATCTTCCATTTTAACCTGTAGAACCGTCCTTGTTTCGGGATTCATTGTGGTCTCCCACAATTGTTCGGCATTCATTTCGCCTAAGCCTTTATAGCGCTGAATTTCTACTTTTTCCCGCCCGATCTCATTCAAAATATTATCAAGCTGTTCATCACTGTAAGCATATCTGATATTCTTTCCTTTTTGAATTTTAAAAAGGGGCGGTTGGGCAATATAAATAAAATTATTCTCTATCAAAGGTTTCATATATCTAAAAAAGAATGTGAGTAAAAGAGTTCTAATATGAGCGCCATCTACATCCGCATCCGTCATAATCATAATTTTATGGTAACGAGCTTTTTCGATATCAAAATCTTCAGATATTCCAGTCCCTAAGGCTGTGATCATTGCTCTGATTTCGGCATTTCCCAAAATTTTATCTAAGCGGGCTTTCTCTACATTTAGGATTTTACCGCGTAAGGGAAGAATAGCTTGGAATCTTTGGTCCCGGCCTTGCTTTGCCGAACCGCCAGCACTATCTCCTTCCACAATATACATTTCACAATAGCGTGGATCTTTCCAAGTGCAATCCGCTAGTTTACCTGGTAAAGAAGTGCTTTCCAAGGCGTTTTTTCGTCTAGTCAGATCCCGGGCTTTTCGGGCTGCTATTCTAGCCCGAGCTGCTTGAAGGGCCTTTTCAACTATTTTTTTAGCCACGGTCGGGTTCTCTTCAAAAAATATATTTAATCCTTCTCCTACAACATTATCGACAATGGACCGTACTTCACTATTTCCTAATTTGGTTTTTGTTTGACCTTCAAATTGAGGTTCCGGGACTTTAATGGAAAGAATAGCGGTCAATCCTTCTCTGGTGTCTTCACCGCTTAAATTATTCTCATTGCTTTTTAAAATATTATTTCGACGTGCGTAATCGTTGACCACTCGAGTCAGAGCCGCTTTAAAACCGGCTTCATGAGTCCCACCTTCTGTGGTTCTAATATTATTAACATAGGAAAATAGATTTTCAGAATAGCCGTCATTGTACTGAAGAGCTATTTCCACTAATACATTATCTCGCAAAGTCTCAAAAACAATAGGTTTAGGATTAATTACCCCTTTGTTTTTATTTAAATGTTTAACAAAATCAGTTAACCCGCCGGAATAACTATAAACATCCTTGGTGTCGGTTCTTTCGTCAATAAGGGTAATGGTCACATTTCTATTTAAAAACGAGAGCTCTTTCAAACGATGAGCAAGTATTTCATAATCAAAAACAATTTCCTCAAAGATTTCGGGATCTGGATGAAAAGTGATTTTTGTTCCGCCTCTTCCGGTGTACGAACCGGTTTCCCGTAACTCTGTCAGAACTTTACCCCGTGAATATTCCTGACTGTATTTTTTACCGTCTTTTTTTATCTCGACCTCAAGATGAGAAGAGAGAGCATTAACTACACTCATCCCTACTCCATGTAAACCACCTGAAACTTTATAAACTTCGTTATTAAACTTACCACCAGCGTGTAAGACTGTTAAACAAACTTCCACAGTGGGTCGGCCGATTTTAGGGTGAAGGTCCACAGGAATTCCGCGACCATTATCGGTAACTGTAATACTATTATCTCGATGAATAATGACCTTAATAGTATCACAATAACCGGCCATTGCTTCATCGATACTGTTATCAACTATTTCATATACTAGATGATGTAAACCCCTACTGCTAGTGGAACCAATATACATTCCCGGTCTTTTACGAACTGCTTCCAAACCCTCTAAAACTTCGATTTGTTCAGCATTATAATCGATACCGGAGTGAATACTATTATTGTAAAGCTTTAAACCATTTTGCAAAATTTTTTCCTCCCAAAACATGTTAGTGTCAAGTAATGTTCGCAAAAACCATCTAAAAAAATCCGTAATGGTTAGCGACTAATTGTGATCGGGAATCAAGGGCGAGCAAAGCGAGTTCATCTTGACCCTTGAGTCCCGCAGA
>JBMNOZ010000021.1:0-35678 GCA_050943335.1 Desulfitobacteriia bacterium
GGGTTTCTGCGGGACTCAAGGGTCAAGATGAACTCGCTTTGCTCGCCCTTGATTCCCGATCACAATTAGTCGCTAACCATTACGGATTTTTTTAGATGGTTTTTGCGAACATTACTTGACACTAACGGAAAGTAAAAGCAAGTAGGAAAGGCAATCCGCCTTTCCTACTTGCTTTTTGAATTATTGGTTATGGAGAATATTGAAGCTGTTTATTCCAACCTTTCTATGTTCAGTAATCTCCGACTTGAGGTTCGGGTTTACCTTTTCTTGTTAGTTCCTGTTCATATTCTTGGCGCCGCTTTTTGCCTAAAGCACTGAGTACAAAATAAGCAATGATATATAAGGCAATGATTCCACAAATACACAGCATCCAATATTTACTGACATCTACACCTTCCATTAGGCCAACTCCTTTCTAGTTAGTTTCATCTTCACCGAGTTTAATGCCTTTTACTTTAAAGATAATCAGCATCACAATCCAGCCGATAGCAGCTACAGCCAACGCAAAAATTACGATTTGCAGGAAAAACCCCCAAAAAAGCATATTTAACATAGTTTAGCCTCCTTACTGATTACTACTTTCAACTGATGATGACGAAAGTGGCTGGTGTTTGTAGGTTTTCACAAACGAAGGCTTGCCAGGCATTACAGCCGTTAAAATAGCGCCCAAGACTATAGCTATGGAAATGGTAACATAGGCGTTGATATCGTGGGGCATGCCCAGCGCTTCCGGTAGCGAAGTAAAGGTCCAGAGCATGTTTACAATCCAAGCCACAAGAACGGTAATAACGGCTGCGGGTTCACTACGTTTCCAGAATAATCCGTAAACAAAGAGGAAGAATACCGGGGCTAAGAAAGATGAAATCCAACCTAAAGCAGCCAAAATATTAGGTAGGAAGATGCCTACAAAAGCCGCACTGAAAGCTAAGACAATAATTAATACTCGGATAAGAATTACTTGTTCTCTTTCTGAAGCATTTGGTTTAAAACGGGGTACATAGACGTCTTTGGTAAAAACAGTGGCAATACCTAAAGCCACCATGGCATAAGAAGAAACAATGGCGGCCACAAAAGAAGCTAACAGTAATAGAAGAGCCCAAGGGGGTAGCATTTCGATTAACATTTTAGTTGCTCCTACCTTAGGTCCCAAAGCAGCGATTTCGGGCAAACTTTTGGCGGCCATTCCCATAGCAATAGTAAAGGCGCCAAAAGTACAGTTGATAATCACCACAATCCAAACCGCTTTTCTGATAGTCCAGGGGCTTTTGGCGGATGCGCAGGTGTGTAACAGGTTTTGGTTCATACTTTGGGAAAAAACTACTGCAACTGCTAGTGATAAACCAAAGGTCCAGGCTAAGGATGGAATTCCTACGATACTTTGCATAACAGCCGTTTCCGGTGAACTTTGGAAAAAGTTATTCACAAAATCCCAGCTTCCTCCGGGTAAAGCCAGGCCTAGCAGGATAACTCCCAAAATAACCCCGATAAACATGATAACTGTATTAACAACGTTCACATAGCCAATTTCTTTTACACCGGCTAATAAAACATAAAGAATACTAACAATTGCGCCTAAGAAAATACCAAGAGCAATACTTTGACCGGTAAAAGCATTGAACACAATCCCCAGCCCTTGGGCTTCAAGGGTCATAAATCCCCAGATAACACCACAGGTGGCGGCGCCGACCAAAAGACGCATTTTCTCGCCAAAAACATGGGAAACCAGTTCTGCCATAGAAGCACATTCGTATTTGCGGACTAAGGGGCCTGTAAATAAGCAGACTACAACCATTAGGACACCTTGACCGATAATGAACCAGGCGGCGTGATAGCCCATAATAAAGCCCATTTCCATAAGCCCGAAGACGTGGATCGCACCGAGACCCGTCAAGGCAATAGTGATACCGACTACTGGTGTGGAAAGTGAGCGTCCGCCTAAAGCAAAGTTATCTTCTTTGATAGCGTGCTTTCGTTCTTGAACTTTAATATAGTACGTGCAAATAGCAATAATTACTACAAGATAAAGCACAATAATAAGCAAGCTCTTCAATCTCTCATCTCCCCTTTTAATTTAATAGTGCAGAAACCCTAAATTTTAGTAAGTAACTTCCTCCTTTCGCAATATTTTTACACTGTAAATTATGGAGCAAAAAAATAAATGATTTTACCTTAATTTTACTTTCCTATCGCAAGTATAACAAGGTTTTAGTATGGATGTCAATGATGAAATATAGGGTTAGGCCAATAAAAAGTTTATTAAATCTTATTATAAGCCGGTACTGTATATTCATAGAAAGTTTCACCGGCTGTGCGGTTATGGAAGCCCTCTACATCCACCGGGCAGATCTTCACTTTCAATTCTGGCCCGGTATTGATGGCGTTTTGGCTATTAGCCGATATGATTACTAAAAAAAATCTTTAAAATTGGGATTTTGTTTCCAATATACCTGTGGGTTTGAAGAGTATAAAAATATGTAGAGAGCTTCCCGCTGAAATCTGTTTACGACTGCAAAATCAGCCACCAAGCCTTGTTTAATTCAGTTGTTCAGGACTAGGGTTATCAAGGCCTTTTTACAAAAATTACCAAGAATCAATCTGCCGCAAGCATAATTTTTTCCAGTTCCAAAGGCTCAACTTGTAAGCCGTTTCTATAAGCCCTCATATTTCCCCCGGAGATCTCATCAATTAAGGCAATATGTTGATCAGAATCGACGCGGCCGAATTCAAACTTTATGTCATATAATTCTAATCCCTTTTTAGCCAGTTCATCCTTAACGATTTTTGCAACTTTCTTAGTCAGATCTTTTAAAATATCATATTCCCCTCGGGAAAGGATTCCCAGCATCTCCAGGGTGTCAGCTGTGATCAGGGGGTCATTTCTCTCATCATCTTTTAGAGTCACTTCTACTAGAGCGTCCAGCTTTTGGCCCTCTTTCGCATACAGGCCGTAACGGCGGATAAAACTGCCCGCTGCTCGGTAGCGGCAGATAACCTCCAGCCCTTTCCCGAAAAGAGTAGCTTTTTTAACCGTCATCGTCAATTGTTCGGGATCAGCGGCTATAAAGTGAGTTGGTATTCCCTGATTATTAATTTTTTCAAAGAAAAATTGGGTTAATAATAAGCCGGCTCTACCGGCCCCCTCTAAAGTAAGCCCAACGGTATTGGCACCTGGATCAAAGACCCCGTTTTCTCCGGTCAAATCATCCTTGAATTTTAAGAGATATTTGCCATTTTCTAAATCGAAAACATCTTTTGTTTTTCCCGCGTAAATGAGTTTAATGGTAATCACTCCTGAATTTTTATTGTTGTGTAGTAAGTATGGGGACGTGATTTTTTTTAATAATAGCATTTAGATTATTTTTAGTAAAGCATTAGGGGATTTTGCGAAGGTCAATTTAGATAGGAAATCCATATAATAACAGTAATTATTATAGGGTTCTGAATCTAAAAGGTAAGACATATCCTCCATTTTTTGGATTCCCTTAATCCTCCGTTGACGCCTAGAAAAAAATAAAGTAAAATGTCTTTTGTTAATTATAATAAGATAATAAGCCGATGTGGCTCAGGGGTAGAGCAGCTCACTCGTAATGAGCAGGTCGCCGGTTCGAATCCGGCCATCGGCTCCAAGCTAGAACGCAGTTATTGATACAATTTCTTGTATTGATGACTGCTTTCTTTTATTTTGATTCTATTTTCTGTCCGGAATGGGTAGCGAGATCTCGTTGCCGTCTTTGAAACGGAAAAGCATGGTGTTATCGTTCTTCACCGTCACCGTGTCCACAGTAGCCGTCCAGAGCGTGTTTGTGAACTTGACGGGTAAAATATCATCATCAAAGATGGCAAACATAAAACCGCTCAAGATCGAGCTTTGATGATTCTTTTCTTCGATGGCGGACTCCAGTTCCTCAAACTCCGCCTGTAAGGCTTCATAGCGTTCTACTTGCGAATCATAACGCTTCTGGTAATCTTCCTGATCAAGAGCACGGGTGGCATTTTCGTTTACAATCCGCGAGATGATTTTTGCCACCACCTCCATCTCCTGAGAAAGCTCTTTGAGCCTAGTTTCTTCTGCAGAGCAATCGGTCAATTTGTTGCTCAATTCCCGGCAGTGGACAAGGAGCTTCTCCTTATCGACAAGAAGCAAGCTCAGTGCTCCGACGAAGGATTCTTGAATTTCCGATTCGTAAAGATGCGGTGTACTGCACTTTTCTTCGTTCTTAAATTTATCATTACACTGCCAGACGGTTCGCTTGTATTTTGAGTTGGAATGCCAGACCTTAGAGCCATAGAAGGCGCTACAATCGCCACAGATGAGCTTGCACGAGTAAGGTGTACTGTTGCGTAATAGGTCTCCAGGTTTTCTCTTCTGGCGTACTCTGCCTGAACAAGGTCAAATTCCTCCGGCTCGATGATGGCAGGATGACTGTCTTCTATGTAGTACTGCTGTACTTCGCCTTCGTTCACTTTCTGCTTCTTCGTTAGAAAATCCACTGTATATTTCTTTTGTAACAGGGCGGAACCCCGATATTTTTCATTTTGTGGCGACCAAGCTGGAATACCATTTTTCTTTGCCTGTTGGCGAGAGGATATTTTCCTCTTCAAGCCTTCTCGCAATCCCGTAAGGTGTCATGCCTTTCATGAACAAGCTGTAGATATATCGCACGATCTTTGCTTCTTCCGGGACGATTTCAGGTAGGCCGTTTTCGCCTTTTCTGAAGCCCAGGACGCTCTTGTAGGGCATCATGACCTTGCCGTCGGAGAACTGCTTCCTGATGCCCCAAGTGACGTTCTCCGAGATGAACGGCTTTCCTCCTGTGCTAAAGAACTCATCGTGATGAGGAGTTCCCCCTTGGAATCAAGGGTATAGATGTTTTTTTTCTCGAAGTAGACCTCAACCTGCTTTTCTTTGAGCTTCCTGACATAGGTCAAAGTATCGACTGTGTTTCTGGCAAAACGAGAGACGGACTTGGTAATGATAAGGTCAATCTTGCCGTCAAGAGCATCGCTTATCATCTCCTGAAAGCCCTCACGCTTCTTTGCGTTTAACCCTGATATACCTTCATCCGTATAGAGACCTGCAAACTCCCAGTCGCTCCTGCGTTTGATGTAGTTCGTGTAATAGCTGATCTGAGCTTCGTAGCTGTTTAACTGCTCATCGCTGTCTGTGGACACACGGGCATAGGCGGCAACTTTCCGCTTGCCGATTTTCCCCTTAAGGGAAGTGCCGGGCAGATTGTTGAGCGATTTTACTGGTATCCAATTCAAATCCTCCTTTTGAAGTTTTTCGAGTAACTTGAAAAACTATAAAAACTTTAATATAGAGGATTTTCTCACAAGTTTATTGATGTTTCCATACACCGTGTTATTTGACGTTTACAGTGAAGTAATATGCATAAGATGTTGTAAACGCTGGATATGCGTTAGACCAGAAAGAACATTGCTGAAGGATATTGAATGCCCCAACTGCGGAAAAGGGGCAGTTATAGAAACAGGAGAAGTTCTTGACGAAGAAGAGGCCGAAAAAGGCCTTTTTATATTTCCCGCCTCTTTGGTATTTCGGGCGTAAACTGAAAAGACATCACCGGACGCGCGACCGGGATAAAAAGCGAAGATGAGTCTTTAAAACCTCTGTCCATCTTTTCGCAATACGTTTGGTAAAAAATGGATTCTAGCAGGGGGAGATATATTTCGGATTCAAAAGATACTAGGTCATTCGAGTATAGAGATTGTTAAGGAATATGTAAATATATTCTCAGATGAATTAAAACAAAATTTTGAGAGTTTTAACCCCTTAGAACAGATTATAAGAGATCGTAGAGTAATCAAATTAAGGTAATAACTATAATACCATGAGGAATTTATAAAACTTAAGAGATTACTTCTTATAATGATTTATGTTATAAAGGGATTTGTATTTGCCGAAGTGTTCACAAAAGGGAGGTGAATGTTTTGGCTGAAGTAGTTACAAGAGTAGTAATGGATAATGGTGAGGAATTTTTATTAGAACAGAGCCCGGCAGAAATTATTGACTCCCCAATTTTCAAAACCTATATCGCTGGGGTTATTAGCGGTGGGACCCGTCGCAAAATGGCGGGTTTTTTGTTTTACCGCAGCGGCACAGGGATAAAGCATCGCCGGCTTTAAGCTGCGTACCGGACTCATCATATAACACGCTTGGCCCCTTGATCAGTATCGGTCCGTTCTTCAGCAGGCGGACCTCCACTTGGGGTGCCTCACGGTGGGAGTGAAGGGAGCCGGGTCCTTTGCCCAGGTCAGGATCGACCCGGGAACCTTCAGGCAGGGAATAAAGCAGGGCCCCTGAGGGACAGGTATCGATCAGTTTGATGATTTCTTCCGGCGGGGCGCCGTTAATATCAATCCAGGGCCTGTTCTTTTTGTTGAAGACCGATGGCAGGATGCGAACGCAATAGCCGGCGTGGATGCACTTCTCTGGCTTCCAGTAGACGATAAGATCCTGATTTCGATAGGTACGCATTGTATTTCCTCTCCGTGTTAACAGCAGTTTATGAGAAACACTATAGCAGAAAGTTGGTTGAATCTGAAGCTTATTCTGCTTAACGCGTATTATATTTTATTGGATGTATTACTTTGGTGTTTTTGAGTAAAAATAAAGCGAGCGGCATAAATTTTACAAAGGAGGCTAGTTAAAGTGTCTGACACAGAAACAATAGAATCGCTTAACCAGCTTTTACAGGGGGAATACATGGCGGTCGAGAGTTTCAATAACTTTATATTTAAGTTGGAAGATGAGAATGTGAAGCAAACTTTAAAAGAAGTACAAAAACAGCACAGGGAAAACATTGATAAATTAGCGAGCTACATTCAAGATATAGGCGGACAGCCAAACGAAAACCTCGGTATGAAGGGAAAAATGGGAGAAATCAAACTTAACATGGATTTAGGCTCGGATGTGGATACAACTGAAATTATAGAAAAAGTAATAGAAGGCGAGACTCAAGGTGTTAATATGGCTGAAAAAGTCTTGAGGGGTGACTTGGACGATAGGTCAAGAGATATCGCAGGGGAGATATTACACAAGGACAGAAAGTCCATTGAAAAAATAAAGAGCTTATTATAAAACAAATAACATATAAGAGTCTTCGGGCTCTTTTTTTTATGATCAACAATACGGTTTTACAGCAAGCGGTAAATGGGGATTTGGTGATATATTGATTTTTTCCGTTAGGCGTTGCTATAATTGACAATAATTCTCACAATAGTGATGCCAAAAGAAAGGATGATTGGCATGAAATATACCGGAACAATATATCGGCCGTCTTTTGAGGCGGGCTCCTTGCTGCTCCAGGTTACTGTTGGCTGTAGCCATAACCGGTGCATTTTCTGTGGTATGTATAAAGATTTTCCCTTTGAAGAGGAAAGTATGGAACAGATTGAAAAGGATTTAAAAGAAGCCCGTACCATGTACAGTCATGTCAACAGTGTATTTTTAGTAAACGGGGATCCTTTTACCTTAAGTGCCGGGAAATTAAAGGCTATTGCTCGGAAAATCAGTGAGATTCTCCCTGAAGTGCAGAGGATTTCTATGTATGCTTCCATTAATAATATTAAGACAAAAACCGACGAGGAACTAAAGGAACTTAGATCTCTTAAAATCAACGATTTAAATATCGGAGTCGAATCGGGCCTGCCTGAAGTGTTAGAATATAAGGCTATACTGTGGAAGAGGCTATAAAACAGTTAGAAAGATTAACTGATGCTGGCATAGACTTTAGTATTAACATTATTATCGGCGGGGCCGGCAAAGGCAGAGGTTATGAACATGCCTTAGCCAATAGTAAGCTGCTTAATAGAATTAAACCCAAATTAATTTTTGTCGGCGGTCTTCATCTCGAGCCTGGTAGCCAATTGGAAAAAGATATCCGGGAAGGGGTATTTGTGGAAAGCACCTTACGGGAGAATATCGAAGAAGAAATAGAAATGCTAAAGAGATTGGAACTGGAGAACACGATATTTTTCGGTTTACACCCTTCCAATGCCGTTCAAGCCTATGGCCTGTTGCCGACAGATAAAGAAAAAATCCTGGCAACTTTAGAAAAGGGTTTAAATACTATTAGCAAGGAGTATTTAGACGCAGCACGGTTGGAAAAAGGACCGGAAGGAAATCTGAGTTTTATTAGATAAATAAAAATGAGGTAGTAGATATGTTACAAGAATTTAAAGAGTTTGCCCTTAAAGGCAATGTCCTTGATTTAGCCGTTGGAGTAATAATCGGGGGAGCTTTCGGAAAAATAGTTACCTCCCTGGTAAATGATATATTAATGCCTGTATTAGGAATATTAATAGGAGGAATAAATTTTACAAATCTAAAATTAGTGCTCATTCCTGCCCAAGGGGAGAAAGCCGAGGTGGCAATCCTTTATGGATCATTTATTCAATCTGTTGTGGACTTTCTAATTATCGCTTTTTCAATATTTATCTTTATTAAACTATTAACTTCCAGAAGAAAGAAAAAAATCGAGACTGTTCCCGAATCTCCGGAACCTACTCAAGAGGTCGCTCTATTAGAAGAAATAAGAGATCTGCTTAAAATTCAGACCGAGGGGAAAAGGGAAAGAAGAGAAAGTGAATTCGAATAGTCTAATTGTGATTATTCAGGACAATAAGACCCCTGCCCATTCAGCTTCTTTAAAACCGACCAAAACAAAATTCGGACCGATTATTATGGGACGTTTAACCAACATTCCATCGGTGGCTAATAAATTTATTTGTTCCTGGGCTGTCATATGAGCCCGTTTGTCTTTTAAATTCAGGGCCCGATATTGTTGGCCGCTAGTGTTCCAAAACCTGCTTAGGGGCAGGTTGCTTTTCTTTAGCCAGGTCTCCAATTCAGAAACGGTGGGATTGTTAAGTTTTATATCCCGAAATTCAAACGGGAGATTATGATCCTCTAACCACTTTCTGGCTTTTTTACAGGTGGTGCAGTTAGGGTAACATATAAATTGCATAATTGCCCTCCTTAATCATAAAGGTCGTTGAATGTGCTTTTATAAACCTTATTCGGGAAACATTATTTATTTCCTGCTGATCTTAATAACGGCTTTTATTTCCGAATTCCCCTAGGCAGATTTCTTAAAAAGGGTTATGATTCAAGTATAGATCTTGAAGTGGAGGATTGAAAATGGAAAAAGGTTACATCCATGTCTATACAGGTAATGGGAAAGGAAAAACTACCGCTGCCTTAGGGCTGGCTGTAAGGGCGGTTTGCGCCGGCAAAAAAGTTTTTTTTGGTCAATTTATTAAAGGTATGGATTATAGTGAACTAAAAAGTGTTGATTTTATACCCAATTTAGAGATCGAACAGTTTGGAAGGGACTGCTTTATTTACAAAGAACCTACTGAAGACGACATTAAAAGGGCGAGAGAAGGGCTTGAAAAATGCAGGGAGATTTTAAAAGAAGGAAAATATGACCTGGTTGTTTTGGATGAATTAAACATTGCTATTTATTACAAGCTTTTCACCATTGAAGAAACTATTGAAATGATAAGAAATAGAGCCTCCCATGTGGAAGTGGTAATAACCGGTCGTTATGCTGAAAAAGAAATAATTGAGCTGGCAGACTTGGTAACGGAAATGAAAGAAATAAAACATTATTACACCCAAGGTGTTGGGGCAAGAAAAGGAATCGAGTGCTAAAAATATTATTCACCGGTTTTAAAAAGAAGACATCACTACTGCTTAAATTGAGCAAGAGTGGTGTTTTTTAATTAATCTGAGGAAAAAATTAGTACAAGTTATTGACATATGCCCAAATATATGTTAGGGTAGAATCAGTTAATGGTCATATGACCATAAAGTCTGAAGGGGGATTTCCAATGTCTAAAGGATCCGGCAATAAACTCGTAGGAAGAAGCCGCAGACCCTTAAGCCCCAGGGTGAAGAAAAAATTGGACTATAAAACTACAAACAATAAGGTGCAAGTACTTTCGAACCAAAGAACAGATGCCCCGGACAATAAAGAACCGGATATTGAAAACTGTAAATAAGGAGGCAAAACTAGTATATTGAAGGAGGTGAAATATTATGCCAGGTGGAGATGGAACCGGCCCGCTCGGTTATGGACCGTTAACGGGGCGAGGCGTAGGTTTTTGTTATGATCCCTGGATAGATCGACCAGTATTCTTTGGAAGGCGCGGAATGGCCAGGGGATTTCACAGAGGTTGCTGGGGGCTTGGGCTTAGAAGAATGGATTATGCTTTGAGCGACAGAGATTATTTAAGCCAGCAAGCTGAATTATTGGAAAGTCGGCTTCAATGGGTAAAAAAAAGATTAAATGAACTGGATGAAGCAGACGAGAAAAACAAATAATCCTATTTAGGATCTGGGCAGACATTTAAGAGCTGCCTTTTTTCTTGGTTGTTATTGTTTACAAGAAGGACAAGGTGATGCTACTATTTAGAAAGATATGGGCATGGACCCATAATATACTTCCTTTTCACCGGGAGGATGGACATAATGATAATAAAAACCTTAGTGGAAAACACCTCGCCCTCAAAGGAATACAAAGGGGAACACGGTTTGAGCCTTTACATAGAAACCGGCAGCCATAAACTATTGTTCGATGTCGGAGCGAGTTCTTTATTTATAGAGAACGCCAAAAAAATGGGCGTCAATCTTCTCGATGTTGATTTTGTGATAGTATCGCATGGTCACTATGATCATGGAGGAGGGCTTCGGGATTTTCTTAATCTGAATAAAAAAGCCACAATTTATTTAAAGCGGCAGGCCTTTGGGAAATACTATGCAATAAACTCCGAGGGAGAAGAAAAATACATTGGGCTGGATGAAAACCTGTTAGAAAGTGAACGTTTGATTTTTGTAGAAGATTATTTTGTTCTAGATAAAGGGTTAGAATTGTTCTCCGGACTTAAAAAACAGGAACAGATTTCTACTTGTAATCAGGGACTCTTTAGACTTGAGGATGGTTTAATGGTTCAGGATGACTTTAGACATGAGCAAAACCTTATTATCAGCCTCGGAGAGAAAACAATTCTTTTAACCGGCTGCGCTCATCAGGGAATCATAAATATTGTTGAATCTCTAAAGACCATAAAATCACAAATCCCTACTTACCTTGTGGGCGGCTTTCACTTACATAGCAACGCTTCTAAGCAGGATGAAGATCCGGTTTTGATCCAACAAATAGGTCAGTATTTAAAAGATTTAAAGTCTAGTTGTTATACCTGTCATTGTACTGGTTTGGCTCCCTATAAACTGTTAAAAGAAATTATGGGGGGGCAATTGCAATATCTGGCTACAGGTAGCTGTTTAGAACTTAGATAAAGAAATAAAAAGTTAGGAAGTGGATTTTAATGTTTAGCAATAGATACACAGATACCGCTATCGAACACTTTATGGCTCCCAGAAATATTGGCAGCATGCCTGATGCCCATGCGGAAGCGACAATTGGCGACCCGAGATGTGGTGATAGCCTGACCATGTATATAAAAGTCCGAGATAATATTATTGAAGACATCAGTTATTTGGTGTTCGGTTGTCCGGGGTCTGTGGCAACCAGCAGTATAACCTCCGTCCTCGCGAAGGGAAAGACTTTAGAAGAAGCTGAAAACATTACCGAAGATGATGTTCTTAAGGCTTTAGGGGGCTTGCCTGAAGAAAAAAGACATTGTTCTCTTCTCGGGGTAAATGCTTTACGAGCGGCTATAAAGAACTACCGGGAAAGAGAGGGGAAATAAAGAAAATTTATAGAAAAAACGTGTCCGTCAACCTTTGTTGACATATGCCCAAATAAGAGTATAATCTAAGTATGAGGGCATATGCCAAAAATGATTAAGATCAAGTTGAATGTTTTAGGAGGTTTTCAAATGAAAGTTGCGATACCGGTAGATAACAACTCTATGGAAAGCAGCATTTGCATGTCTTTTGGGCGCGCACCGTTTTTTTTAATCTATGATACAGAGACCGAAGACAAAAAATTTATTGAAAACAGAGCGAGCGCTAGTCAAGGCGGGGCGGGAATTAAAGCCGCACAAATTCTTGTTGACAGTGGAGCTGAAGCGGTTATCGCTCCTCGCTGTGGAGAAAACGCTGCTCAAGTAATTAAAGCCGCGGATCTGAAACTTTATAAAAATTTCAATAATTCCATTACCGATAATATTGAAGCCCTAAAAAAAGATCAATTGGATTTGCTTAGGGACATTCACCCCGGGTTTCACCAACATGGGAGAATGTAATGAAGATTGCTGTCTTGAGCGGTAAGGGTGGTACAGGAAAAACACTAGTAGCAGTTAATCTCGCGGCTTTATCCCCGGGCTCTATTTATGTGGATTGCGATGTGGAGGAACCAAATGGTTACCTATATTTTAAACCCCAGGATGTACAAAGTAAGCCTGTAACAGTGAAAATTCCGCAAGTAAACTCCGCTCTATGCGATAGTTGTCGAAAATGTGTTGACTTTTGCAAATTCAATGCCCTCGCTTGGATAAAGGAGAAAGTTATTGTTTTTGACGAGATTTGTCATTCCTGCGGGGGGTGTATAATTTTATGCCCCCCAAAGGCCATTACAGAGAGAGATAAAGAAATTGGGCAGATTGAAAAAGGGTTATCGGGAAGAGTTCAGGTGATCACCGGTATTCTCAATCCAGGTGAAGCGTCTGGAGTGCCAATTATCGAAAAAACTTTACAAAATTTAAAAGAAATTTCGCAAAATGTATTTATTGATTGCCCTCCAGGAAGTGCCTGTATTGTTATGGAAAGCATTAAAGATGCCGATTATTGCCTATTGGTTGCTGAGCCGACTGTTTTTGGAGTTCATAATTTAGACATGGTCAAGGAATTAGTAGAGCTTTTCCATAGACCCTATGGAGTGGTGCTTAACAAATGTCTGGAGGAAAAAGATAACCCTGCGGAAGAGTTTTGCCTAAAAAACCAAATTAAGATCCTAGCCAAGATTCCTTTTGATTTAGAATTGGGAGTTTTGAATTCTAACGGTCAGATTGTGGCTTTAGAACATCCTAAATTCCAAAATCTTTTTATGGAGCTCTTGCAGACTGTGGAAAAGGAGGTTCGGCATGAGACAACTTCTAATATTGAGCGGTAAAGGTGGAACAGGAAAAACAACAATTGCCGCGGCCTTTATTAAAATTGCCGAAGCCAAAGCCTATGCGGACTGCGATGTGGATGCTCCCAATTTGCATCTGGCTAGACCTCAGGCCTCCCCAGGTAGGAGAACAGATTTCTATGGAATGGATAAGGCGGTCATTGATCCCGAATGCTGCAGTGGCTGTGGTATTTGTTACGAACATTGCCGCTTTGGGGCAATCCGGGAAGAAGATGACGGCTATATGGTGGAACCCTATGCCTGTGAAGGGTGTGGAGTTTGCGAAGTCCTATGCCCAACTGGCGCTGCAACCCTTCGACCAGCGATAGCAGGGGAACTAAGGCTTTATAAGAATGGTACCGTATTTTCCACGGCCAAGCTTCATATGGGAAGCGGAAATTCCGGTAAACTGGTCACGTCAGTTAAAAGCCAGTTAAGAGAGGAGGCGCCAGACACGGCCCTGGCAATTATTGACGGTTCCCCAGGGATAGGCTGTCCAGTAATTGCCTCTTTAAGTGGGGTGGATATGGTTTTAATCGTAGCTGAACCTTCACTATCGGGGATAAGCGATATGGAGCGGATTATAAAGACGCCCCAAACTTTCAACCTCAAGATCGGGGTTTGTATAAATAAGTTTGATACCAATTTAAAAGCCAGCCAAAGGATTGAAACTATTTGTAAAGAGCGAAACCTGTCTTTCGTGGGCAAGATTCCTTTTGATAGCGCAGCGATTAAAGCCAACAATCAGGGTTTAAGTATAGTGGATATTGAATGTCCCGCTAGTGAAGCAGTGACTAAAGTTTTCCTGGAAACCCTTAAAATCCTTTTGAATTAAAAAAGTACTGTAGTAAGTAATACAGTGTAAGGAGACGAGAACTGATGAGCGAGAATAGTCAAGGATGTAAAACATGTGCCAGTGATCATTCGGCAAAGGACTTCACTTTTCCAAATAATGAACGGAATAAAATTAAGAAAGTGATTGGAATAATGAGTGGTAAGGGAGGAGTAGGCAAATCACTGGTTACCTCCCTAATGGCAGTAGCAATGAATAAAAGAGGTTATGAAACTGCAATTCTCGATGCGGATATTACCGGTCCTTCCATTCCTAAAGCTTTTGGGGTTACCAAAATGCTCGGCGGTAGTGAAGAGGGAATGCTCCCAGCCAGGAGCAAAAGAGGTCTTCAAATTATGTCCATCAATTTGCTATTGGAAAATGAAACTGACCCGGTTATTTGGCGAGGTCCTATTCTTAGCGGAGTAATTAAGCAATTCTGGTCCGATGTGGTCTGGGGGGAAGTGGATTTTATGTTCATCGATATGCCCCCGGGAACAGGAGATGTGCCGCTAACAGTTTTTCAATCCATTAAACTGGACGGTCTGGTTATAGTAGCCTCACCTCAGGAGCTGGTTTCCATGATTGTTGCTAAGGCAGTGAAAATGGCTAGGCAGATGCAAATCCCTATCTTAGGTTTAGTGGAAAACATGGCCTATTTCCAATGTCCGCAATGCGGTGGGAAATATAATATTTTCGGGGAGAGCGCATTGGAGGAAGTGGCGGCGCAATATCAGCTAAGAGTTCTTGCTCGCCTGCCTATAGATCCGAAAATTTCAGAGGCCTGCGATAAAGGACAGATAGAGTTTTATGAGGAAGATTGGCTTGCAAATGCTGCAGATATTTTAGAAGGCTTAGCGGGTAAAAAGGTTAAGCGATTCATTAAAGGAGGGAATTCAGAAATGAAAATTGCAGTTGCCAGTGACGGAGAAATGGTTGCTGAACATTTCGGTCATTGTGAGGAATTTAATATTTTCGAAACAGGAAATGGTCAGGTTTTAAAAAATGAAACCATACCCAATCCTGGCCATCGCCCCGGTTTTTTGCCGAATTTCCTAAACGACATGGGGGTAAAAGTAGTTATTTCCGGAGGCATGGGCGGCGGAGCAATTGATATCTTCAATGAAAAAGGGATTGAAGTCATAACTGGCGTTACGGGGAAAGCAAAAACTGCTGTAGAAGAATACCTCCAAGGTAATCTAAAATCCTCAGGATCGGTTTGCAACCAGCATCAACACTTAGGCGAGTGCGGAGGTCATTAAAAAATTTAATGTCAAAAAAAAAGAGAGTGTTGCGAATCTACTTTTCAAAGTAGTTACAGCAATACTCTCTTTATTATTGGCAATAGGTACTGTCATTTTTTAACCCACTTTTTGGGATCTGAACAAGGAAAATAAAATATGGTAAAATGAAAAGATAGGAATAAGAGCGATAAAATGATGTCGATTCTAAAGTGATATTTTCGGCAACATTTTTAGTGATATTGGTCATAGTTGTATACTTTTTATTCCCCTGGCAATTCCTAAATTAGAAAGATCCTTATTTCCGAATGATTACTTCGATCAAAAAATGACACACAGGATTATTTTAAGGTTTTACTAATTATAGAAAAAGTTATAGAATAGGAAGAGACTGGACTTTACGGGGATTCGATTTTCTTTTTCCAACGGTCGCTATCCCGGAGGCGATATTTCTCCATCATTTTTATGAAGGCTTTTTCCAAGTCTATGTTAAGAGAATTTGCCATACATATGATGATGAATAAAATATCGGCCATTTCCAGAGCTAGATCATTTTCGGGCTCGGAAGGTTTTTTCGGCTTTTGTCCGTAAAGGTGATTTATCTCTCTTGCCAATTCTCCCACTTCTTCTGTAAGGCGAAGCATCATAGTTGACGGTTGCCAATAGCCTTCTTCAAATTGGGAGATCCACTCATCGACTATTTTTTGCCAATCTTTGATATTCATATTATGCCTCCCTTACAAGTGTATAGTAAGATTATTGTAATTGAATATTTTTTGTCGGGCAAGGCTTTGCCCTCCTCCATAGAATCTATTTCTACTTATTATTCGAGACGATAAATGTTTTTTGCAGAAGAGGTGAGACCGTGACTCAACTATTAGCTTTATTAAAAGCAATTAATTGGCATATCATTCTCGATATTGTTGTGGTTGCGGTTATCCTTTACCATTTGTTAATGTTGATTAAAGGAACAAGAGCAGTGCAGTTGATTAAAGGTCTCTTTATTCTGCTCATTGTTTCAGTTTTGGCGCGAAAGATTGAGTTGCCCACCCTATCTTGGATGCTCGATAAAGTCTGGTATATGTTAATTGTAGCCTTGCCCATAGTTTTCCAACCGGAACTCAGAAGAGCTCTTGAGCAATTAGGACGGGGAAAGTTTATAGTTATGCATCCTTCAAGCTCGGGGCCAGAGGAGTATAAAAGAATAATTGAGGAAATTGTTCGCTGTACGCAAATTTTATCTCAGAGCAGAATCGGGGCTTTAATAGTTATCGAAAAGCAAACTGGTATTCAGGAATTTATAGATACCGGAGTTAAAATTGACGGGGTAATATCTTCTGAATTTCTCGTGAATATTTTCATGCCCAAATCTCCTTTGCACGACGGGGCAGTTATTATTAGAGGCAGTAGGGTTGCTGCTGCCGGTTGTTTTCTGCCGTTGTCTCAAGATACTACAATCCAGCAAAATCTTGGGACTAGGCACAGGGCTGCTTTAGGGCTTTCGGAAGTGTCGGACGCTCTAATCATTATTGTCTCCGAGGAAACAGGAGTAATTTCTGCTGCCCAAAATAGCCAGTTGACGAGATTTTTAGACGAGAAAAGCTTACGGGATCTTTTGAAAAATGAGATGCTTGTTGACAAAACCTCCGTATACAATTTGTTTAGGAGGGGAAACAATGCGTGATCTGATTCGGCGGAATCTGGGGTACAAAGTAGTGTCTTTAGTATTAGCGATTGTGTTTTCCCTTTGGATAACCAGTCAGGTTGATCCCGTACTATTTAATAAAAACAATATCAGCGTCCCTTTGATCCCTAAAAATCAACCGGCGAACCTGGTAATCGTATCCAACCTCCCCTCCATAACAGTGCGGATTGATAATGCCCAAGGAGTTGACGTTACAGATCTATACGCTTATGTGGATTTAAAAGACGCCACTCCCGGAGAACATTCATTTAAAGTGGCCATGAATATGCCGGAGGGAGTAAAAGTCGAAAGTTTAAGTCCGAACACGGTGGTCATAAAGCTAGATTTAGTTAAAGATAAAATCGTTCCGGTAGTAGTTAAAACAACCGGCCAAGTGGCAGAAGGCTTTGTGGTTGGAGAACCCCAAGTAGTTCCAGAAGTGGTTAATGTTCGGGGACCGGAGTCAATTATAGATCGCTTAGAAAATGTGGTTGTTGATGTCAATGTGACCGGCATGAAAGAAAGCAAGCGGGTCGCTTGGCCCGTAACTTTTAAAGATTTGAAAAGTGAAGGCTTATTTGGGCCTGACCCCAATTTAAAGTCGCTCAACCCCTTCCCAGATACGGTTGAAGTCCTAATCCCGGTTTACCCTGAGGGGTTGGCTGAGAAGGCGGTGCCTTTAAGAGTAGCGACCCGGGGCGATTTGGCGTCAGGATTAGAACTAAGAAATGTTGCTCCTGTTCCGGCCCGGGTTCAATTGTTGGGTGATTCTAAAAGCTTAAAGGAAATTCAATATATTGACCTAGGGGTTATTGACATTAGTGAAATCACTTCCAACAAAATCATTGACATTGACCTAAAATCTATAACTCTGCCCCAGGGAGTATCTTTTATAGAAGGCACAAAGATCAGTGTTTCTATTGAAGTAGTCTCAAGCCCTATTAATAAAAAAATTAAAGGAATTCCGGTTGAAGTTAAGAATATTGCCCCTGGCTTACAAGCCAGGACTATTCCTGAGATTGAAATAACGGTTAGGGGCTATCCCAATGTCCTAGAAAAGATTAATCCAAAGGAAATTTCGGCCTGGGTGGATGCGGAGGGTTTGGAAACGGGAAGCTATCCGAACACACTTATTTATTGGAGTGTACCCCCTGGAATATCTGTAGTTCAAGCTCCACAAGTAGAATTAGTTTTAGAGGTTTCCGCAGTACAGTAGAACAGGCAGAAAGGAGAAAAGAATTTTGACTAGACTTTTTGGAACAGATGGAGTAAGGGGAAAGGCGAATGAAGAACTCACTCCGGAGTTAGCCTATCGTTTAGGAAAAGCCGGAGCCCTTGTTTTAGGAAAAGATAGCGAGGCTAAGATCCTGGTTGGTAAAGATACTAGAGTTTCCGGAGATATGTTGGAAGCAGCCCTAGTTGCCGGGATATGTTCGGCAGGGGTTGATGTTCTTAAAGTTGGGGTATTACCCACTCCGGGCATAGCTTATTTGACCCGAATTAATAAAGCCTGTGCCGGGGTAGTAATTTCCGCTTCTCATAACCCTTATCAGGATAATGGAATCAAATTTTTTGCTGCCAACGGCTTTAAACTGCCGGATGAGTTAGAGGACGAGATAGAAAACACTATGGCCAAGCTTCATGATTTATCTTGCACGGGAAAAGAGGTAGGCAGGGTACTGGAAATAGGGAATAGCTTGGAAGACTATTGTGCTTTTCTAAAGGCCAAGTCAACAAATTTAGAAAACCTCAAAGTTGTCCTTGACTGTGCCAATGGAGCTGCTTCTTTTATCGCTCCCAAGATTTTGGAAGAGCTTGGGGCTGAGGTAGTGGCGCTGGCTTGCGAACCGGATGGGATTAATATTAATGACCATTGTGGTTCTACTTGCCCGGAATTTTTAGCTCGCCAAGTTTTAAAACATAAAGCTGATGTCGGCCTCGCTTTTGATGGAGATGCGGATAGAGTTATTGCCGTGGATGAAAAAGGCCAGGTTGTGGACGGGGATTTCATCATGGTTATTTGCGCCTTGGCTTTAAAAGAAGCGGGGAAATTGCCTAATGACGCCATTGTGGTGACGGTGATGAGTAATCTCGGTTTGCACAAAGCTTTGAAAAAAGCCGGAATTAGAGTATACGAGACCCAAGTTGGGGACCGCTATGTTTTGGAGAAAATGTTGGAAACCGGTACTTCTTTAGGAGGCGAACAATCCGGGCATTTAATATTCTTAGAACATAGTACTACCGGTGACGGTTTGCTCTCCGGCTTGCAGTTGCTCTCTATTCTTAAAGAAAAAAAAGCTAAGCTTTCTACTTTGGCTGCTCAGATGACAAGGTTCCCCCAGTTACTGGTTAATCAAAGAGTGGGAAATAAAAAAGAAGTCATGGAGAATGAATCTCTGCAAGTGGCAATCGAAAAAGTGCAAAACTATTTAGGCGATGAGGGCAGGGTTTTAGTCCGACCTTCAGGAACAGAAGCTTTAATCAGGGTGATGCTGGAAGGACAAAAAGAGGATGAGTTACAGAAACTTGCAGAAGAACTACTGGCTGTAATTAGAGCAGTAGATGAAAGGAATAATTAGAGAAGGGAACATACTGGCGGATTTTAGGCATATAATTTTAGATAGGGATTAGGTATTGGTTAGTTTTTATTTCCAAAAAAAATTTAAACCTTTATATTGTGTCTAAATTTCGCCAGGATTATAATTAGAAAAGAATTTTAACAGAAAGGAGGAGTAGGTTATTGTTTAGATAAAATAATTACCAAACGGCTAAAATTAATATTTATAGCGCCAGAACCATTAAAAAATGGTTGACGAGGAAGGGGTTTATCGAAAATTCGGCGGGTGCCCCTCGGTGGCTTGTCATCGTTAGATCTGTTACAAAACTGAGGAGTAATCTTCAGGACAAAAGCAGATTACACAAGGAAGGGTAATTTTGACGTCTATTTTATTAGTTCATAAAAATGGCCGTTTCAAACGGCTGTTTTTTTGGTACGGACTGTTTTAGTCTGTAAGGAGAGGAGAAAAAGAAATGTGCGGAATAATAGGATATATAGGTTCTCGTCCGGTAATGCCGATTTTATTGGGAGGACTGAAGAAACAGGAATACAGAGGTTGTGATTCCGCTGGTATTGCAATCCTGGAGAATAACGAGATTCGAATTTACAAAAGTGCTGGTAAAATTTCAAAACTAGAAGAAAAAATTGAGAATCGAACGTTCAAAGGTAACATGGGGATCGGTCACACCCGTTGGGCAACCCATGGGCGACCGTCTGATTCTAACGCGCACCCCCACCTGGATTGTCATGGGGATTTTGCCGTTGTCCATAATGGTATTATCGAAAACTACTTAGAGTTGAAGGAGTGGTTGATTGAAGAGGGGCACTGTTTCCGCTCCGAAACTGATACTGAAGTACTGGCCCATTTAGTAGAGCATTATTATACTGGAGACTTTGAAGATGCAGTTCGACAAACTTTAATCAAAATTTCTGGTTCTTTTGCCATAGTGTTTTTCAGTCATAAACATCCCGGAACTCTAATTGCCGCTCGTCAAAACAGTTCCTTGATTGTAGGAATTGGCGAGCAGGAATATTTCTTGACTAGCGATATAGCGGCAATCCTTGAACATACCAGAAAGACTTATATTCTGGATGATGGAGAAATGGTTTGTCTTTCTGATAAGGGAATTAAGTTTAGTGATTTTTTTGGGATCCCTCTGGAAAAAAATGTCTTTGAAGTTACTTGGGATCCGGTTACTGCTGAAAAAGACGGCTTTGAGCATTTCATGCTCAAAGAGATTTTTGAACAACCTAAAACCTTAAAAGACACTCTGGCCGGACGACTTAAAGATGATAGGGTTATCCTCCAGGAGATAGATTTAACTCCTGAGCAGATAGCCTCTTTTAACAAAGTGGTTATTGTCGGTTGCGGCACTGCTTACCATGCCGGATTAATCGGGTGCCGGCTGATGGAGAAGTGGGTCCGGGTTCCGGTGGAAGTCGATATTGCTTCAGAATTTAGATATCGCTCCCCCCTTATTGATGAGAAAACCTTAGTAATAATTATTAGCCAGTCCGGGGAAACTGCCGATACCCTTGTAGCTTTAAGGGAATCAAAAAACAGGGGGGCAAGAATTCTGGCCATTACTAATGTTGTCGGCAGCACAGTGGCTCGAGAGGCCCACGATGTTATTTATACATGGGCAGGGCCAGAAATTGCTATCGCCTCGACGAAAGCTTACACTACTCAGTTGGAAGTTCTTGTTTTAATAGCTTTATATTTAGCCCAAGCTAAAAAAACAATTCCTCAGGAGTGGATTAATGAAATAATTGCCGAACTTTGTAGCCTCCCGGGTAAGGCAGAGCAGATTCTTAGCAAGGCGGAAAAAATCAAAGAGCTGGCGAAAAATTTCCATGAGGTTACCAGTACCTTTTTCCTGGGAAGGGGTTTGGATTGGGCTCTCGCTCAAGAAGGTTCCCTCAAACTCAAAGAGGTATCCTATATTCACGCCGAGGCCTATGCGGCAGGGGAGCTAAAACATGGAACTTTAGCTTTAATCACAGAGGAAACCCCCATTGTGGTTATTGCGACCCAAAGAGACCTTTATGATAAAACCCTAGCCAATGTCTTAGAAGTTCAAGCCCGGGATGCTCAGGTATTTGGAATTACCTTTGAAGGGAATACTGATTTTGGGGAAGCAGTGGACGAAGTATTTTACTTGCCTGAGACCATTAACGAACTGGGCCCAATCCTTGCCGTTATTCCCCTTCAGCTATTAGCTTATTATGTATCTTTAGATCGGGGTAATGATGTGGATAAACCGCGGAATTTATCTAAGAGTGTTACGGTGGAGTAGGAAGTAATTCTCAAACAATTGATAATTGTTTGCCTAAAATAAACCCTTTCCCTTACCTTAAAGCCTTTCCGTGAAGAGGAGAAAGGGGAATAGAAAAATTTAACAGAAAGCAGGCCCAAACACTTCAAAATAAAGGGGTAGAGAGGGATTTCGGAAGAAAAATTCTCACTCTTATTCCATGGGAAACCAGAGAAATCAAGCGTTGAGATAGGAGAGGGAGTTTTTTTAAAACAAATATATACAATACGCTTGTTATGAAAAAGAATACCTTAAGCGGTACTCTTTTGATGATTTAATTATTTAATTAATGTCTATATATCTTTTGTTCTGATACCCTGGATCTTTTTTCGGCAATTTGAGGGATAGAATGCCGTTCTTGTACTTTGCTGTGATGTTATCGGTTTGAACGTTTTCCACATAGAAGCTTCTGCTCATGCTTGAGCATCTTCTCTCTTTTCTGATATACCTGTCGTGTTCTTCACTGATCTCTTCATTAGCCTGGACATGGATTGTCAACAGGTCGTCATCGAGTTCTACTTTGATGTCTTCCTTGTTCACCCCAGGGATTTCCGCTTCCACGATATATTCCTGGTCAGTTTCTTTAATGTCCATTTTCATAGTTCCCAATCCGTCGTGAAGCGAGAAAAAGGAATTGTTGAAGAAATTATCAAACGCTCGTTCAAAATCACTCCAGGGGCTAATGAAGTTAGGACGACCTACAGGATGATTTTTTTTGAAAGGAGTTAAACCAAACATTAAACATACACCTCCATAAAGTTTGACTTTGACTAACTTTGACCTTTAGTTATTATATACCTCAAATCGCCTGTGAATTCAACTCCTTTTTCTGACCTTTTTTGACCTTTGATTGCTATTTATTTCTATTTTATGGACAACACTTTAAATTTCTCTTGATTTCTCCGATTTTTTTAATAATTTGAACTGTCCAAATTCTTGGTAATATGCTACATAAAAATAGCGACGGAATTTTTATTTTTATTTAAATTGTTGACATAACGACTAATAAAAAGCATTATAAAGGATATGTAAAAAGGATATTAGAAAATATAAAAGAGGAAAACAACATGGTTTTGTGGGGAATATTTATTAGCGCGTTTTTAATAGGTTTTTCCGGGGCAATGATGCCTGGACCTATGTTGGGGGTCACGATTGAAGCCAGCTTTAAAAAAGGGTGGACGGCGGGGCCTTTGATAGTATTAGGGCATGGAATACTGGAACTTATATTAATTATCATCATGATGCTCGGACTTAAAGATTTTTTTGCCAATCCGACAGTTGCAGGGTTTATCGGTTTGTTCGGCGGCGCTTTTCTTTTATGGATGGGCTATGGAATGATAAAATCCGGTATAAAAAAGTCAGTTTCTTTGGAAAACAAACAAGCAGGGAAAAGTAAAGGGATGAAAAATCTTGTATTGGCTGGAGTGCTTGTAAGCGCTGCTAATCCGTACTTTATTCTCTGGTGGGCATCAGCGGGGATGGAATTAACCCGCCAGGCATATACTTTAGGTTTAATCGGTGTTTCAGTCTTTTTCATAGGGCACATTCTATCGGACTTAGTATGGTATTCAGCAGTATCTACGGCATTTTCCAAAGGAAAGAAACTGATAAGTGATGCCGTATATCACAAAGTTGTTTTAGTGCTGGGTATATTTATTGTAGGATTTTCAATGTATTTTATAGGTAGCGGATGGAAAATGCTTCAAATGCTGTGAATTTCAGAGCGGACTTTTAAAACAACAATAAGGAGAAATTGTAGAATTAAACCTGAAGTTTTGGTCCAGTGTTAACATCAGGTTTAAATTTTGTTATAATTCAAAAATATGATCAAAATTCTAAGAAAAGGAGTGAAGCAGAGAAGCTTAAAGTATTTTAGCGTTTGACTCTGCATTAATAATGAGAATTGGTTTAATAGGATTGCCCACCGTGGGGAAGACATCGCTATTTAACCTTTTGACCGGTTCAAATCTTGAAATCAAGGATTATTCCCAAGGAAAAGTGGAAGCAAATCTAGGGATCGCCAAGATACCTGATGAGCGAATAGATTTTTTAGCTGAGATTTATCAGCCGAGAAAAACCACTTACGCTACTATTGAAGTTATCGATGTGCCCGGTCTTGTTAAAGGATCGAGTACGGGAAAAGGAGTAGGGAATCAGTTTTTAGATAATGTCCGTAAGGTCGATGCTCTGATCCACGTTTTAAGAGTTTTTGAAAATGAAAATGTTCTTCATAACGAAGGATCTATTGATCCTTTAAGGGATATTGAAACTATAAATTTAGAGCTTTTGTTTTCCGACCTAGGGGTTATTGAGAACCGTATCCGGCGCCTTAAGTCTTCTAAGAAGATAACAAAAGAAAATCAAAAAGAATTAGCAGTGTTGGAAAAATGCAAAGAAGGTCTCGAAAATGGGCTTTTGATCCATAACCTGAATCTCACCCCGGAAGAAAGCGAGTTGCTAAGGACTTTTTCGTTTCTATCAGAGAAACCCATGATTATTGTGGCAAATTTGGATGAAAATCAGCTTAAGGCGAACGATTATCCCGGCAAAGAAGCGCTAGAAGAATATACCCAGAGTACAAATACCCCCCTTATCCACCTCTGTATAAAGACAGAGCTGGAGATCAACGAATTGGATCCTGAAGACCGGGAGTTATTTATTCAGGATCTCGGGATTAAGGAATCCGGTTTGACTATCTTGGCTAAGACCGCTTATGAGTATCTTGGTCTAATATCATTTCTCACAACCGGACCAGATGAAGTCCGGGCCTGGCCTATTAAAAAAAATACAACTGCCCGGAAGGCAGCGGGGAAAATACATTCAGATATTGAAAGAGGTTTTATTCGGGCTGAAGTGTGTAGATTTCAAGATTTGCGGGAACTAGGGTCCATGTCCAAAGTCAAAGAAAAGGGACTAGTTACTTTAGAGGGTAAGGATTATATTGTCCAGGACGGAGATATTATCAATTTTCGTTTTAACGTCTAGAATCCCTATCCAAAGCCCAATAGGTAGGCGGTTTGGGCTACAAGGAAGCAAATCAAAAACGCCACTCCGGTTGGGATTAGGAAAAATAAAAAGGTCCATTTTTTGCTGCCGGTTTCCTTCAAGGCGGTGAGCAAGGTAGTGCCGCAGGGCCAATGAAGAAGAGCAAAGAGCATTGTGCATACTGCTGTTAACCAAGTCCAACCGTTGTTGAGCAATAGAGTTTGAAGCTCGGCCAAGCTATTGAGTTCCAACATATAGCCTGTGGACAGATAACTCATAATAATAATTGGAAAAACGATTTCATTAGCCGGAAGCCCTAGGATAAAAGCCAGAAGAATAAAACCGTCAAGACCGATTGCCTGGGCGAGAGGATGTAAACTATTGGCTACAAGAGTTAAAATACTCACTTCCCCGAGGTAGGTATTGGCTAGGATCCAGGTGAGAGCCCCTGCTGGTGCTGCTACCAGGACAGCCCTTCTTAAAACAAAAATTGTTCTATCGATAAGAGAACGGTAGAGAACCGAGGCGATTTTTGGCCGCCGAAAGGGAGGAAGCTCCAGAACCATGGATGAAGGTTCTCCTTTGAGAAGGGTATGGGAAAGAGCCCAGGAGACCACGAAAGTGATAACAATTCCAAAAAGGATGAGCCCGGTAATAAGAGCGGCAACTGCTGCGGTCTGGAAATGGGCAGCTAGCGCTCCCGCTCCAAAAATTGTTCCCAGGGCAAAAAATATCGGCAACCTCCCGTTGCAAGGAACAAAATTGTTGGTTAGGATAGCGATTAATCTCTCTCGGGGAGAATCGATTATTCGGCAGGACACAACTGCTGCCGCGTTACAACCAAAACCCATGCACATGGTCAGACTTTGTTTGCCGCAGGCGTTTGCTTTTTTAAAAATATGGTCCAGGTTGAAAGAGACCCGCGGGAGATATCCTAAATCTTCGAGGAGTGTAAACAGTGGAAAAAAGATAGCCATGGGGGGGAGCATTACAGAGACGACCCAGGCCATACTTCGATAGATACCCAATACTAGAACGCCGTGCAGCCAGTCCGGACTGCCAAGGGAGATAAAGATTTCGGTAAGTACATCTTGGAAGCTAAAAAACAAATGCGCCAGAAAATCTGAAGGTACATTGGCGCCAACTATTGTTATCCATAGAACTACACATAGAAGCCCAAGCATAATGGGGTAACCAAAAACACTAGAAGTAAGAATGTTATCCAACCTTTCGGTGTAATCCATTTTTTGGTCTTTTCGGATAACATTTTTTTGTGTTATTTTTTCTACATTAGAGAAAATATCCTCCACTATTTTATCCCCGAAAACATTACCCCTTGAAACGCGAAGCGATTTGGCTTTATTATGCAGTTTTTTTAAACCAATGCTATCGGTAAGATTATTCATAGATTAACTAAACCTCCCTGTTCAGCTCCGGTTTTGTGCATTTCAAAATGTTTGGAAATATTATCGATCAGTTTTACATCTCCGTCCAAAAGCCGTAGGGCGATCCAGCGCGGTTTTAAAAAATCATTTAAACCTATTTCTTCGATTAAGGGAACCAGTTGGTTGATGGCTTCTTCTACTTCGCGTGAATATTTAATTTGAGCAAGAGGGCCTCTGTTCTGACCGGTTGCCACTTGATAGACTGCTTCCTTCAACTCTTGAATTCCAATTTTATGACGAGCGGCCATAGCGACTACTGGGACGCCTAATGTTTGCTCTAACCCGGCAAAATCAATGGTGATATTCTTTTTTTTAGCTTCATCTATAAGATTAACGGCGACGACAACTTGGGAGCTTATCTCCATCACCTGGAGGGCGAGATTTAGGTTTCGCTCCAAGGCAGTGGCATCCAAAACAACAATGATAACTTCTGGTTTTCCAAAACAAAGAAAATCCCGGGCGATTTCTTCCTCCACACTATGGGCGAGTAGTGAATATGTACCGGGTAGATCTATGAGCAGAAAATTTCTGCCTTGGAACTTAAAAGTCCCCTGGGCGTGATCGACAGTTTTGCCGGGCCAGTTTCCGGTATGTTGTTTCAAACCTGTTAAGGCGTTAAATACAGTGCTCTTACCGACATTGGGATTACCTGCCAAGGCAATAACTATTTGATCTTCCCGGGCATTGATGCCAAAATGTTCTCGAAGTATTCTGCGATGGGAATTTATTTTCATGAGACTTCCTCCTGATTCTTAAAAATAATCATAATGGATAAACATCAATTTTTTCAGCATCCTCTTTTCGCAAAGCGATAGTTGTGCCCCTTACCTTGTAGGCACTGGGATCCCCGGTTGGGCCTCGACGAACACAACTGACCAATGTTCCCGGAATAATACCCAGATCCATTATCCGGCGGCGTAAGAGACCGTTTATATGTATTTTTTCTATAGTGCAAGTTGAACCAACTTTTACTTTATAAAGAGATGTTTTTTTAGGCAAGCTATATCCTTTGGAGTTAAACATATCCCTTCCCCCATTTTGAGATTTATTTCCAAGGAATCTCGTTAATCTTTTTCTAGACTATCTTTCATATACTACTACTCAAAAGTTGCTTTTGACACAATTTCCGGAGAGCCAAATCACGGTAATATATGACGTTTGGAAATTTATTTTTTTGTGTTAGGGCAAAAAAAATCTTGCACATCTGGCGACATTCAGTCAAAATAAAGAAAAATAAAGTACTCAAGAAAAAATCTCAATATGAAACCTGGAGTTTCAAAATGAGACGATTTTGGCTTTAAAAAAGATATATTTTATTGCAAGTAATAATAAGGGGTTATTTTATTACAGCATTTAGATTCAGATGTGGCCTGGATTAGATTGAAATGCCTATTGAAACAAAAAAAATTAAGCCTCTGCCGGGTTTTGGCACGGTAATTGCATCTATATTTTAGTAACATCAGCAATAGAGAAACAATGTTGATGAACAAATATTTTAAGAGGGGGAACGCATAGTGATTAATGAAAAGGATTTAGCTCAATTATCCCATCCTGAAGCTCCGGTGATAAAAACAGCCATACCCGGACCAATAGCGGCTAAGGATTTTGAAAAATCTCTTGCTTATGAGTCCATGGCTCGTGGAGCCGGTAAGGCGCCGATGGTGTTTGCCGAGGGTAAAGGAGCTACCGTAATGGATCCTGACGGTAATATTTTTATAGATATTACGGCTGGTGTTGCTGTTAACTCCGTGGGGAGATGTCATCCTCGGGTTATTGAAGCTATGAAAGAGCAAATGGGGACTTTGATGCACGGCACTGACGGTTCCGCTCTAAAACGCACAGAATTAGCAGAAAGAATTTCACAAATCGCCCCTGCCGGGTTACGTGAAAATTGCATAACCCATTTTGGCCAATCCGGTAGTGCAGCAGTAGAAACTGCCATTAAATTTACCCGTAAGATAACTGGCAGAACCCAATTGGCTGCTTTTCACGGTGCTTACCACGGTGTTTGGTTAGGCGGGAACTCCCTAACTACAGGTGATGGCTATCGTAAGGGCTACGGTCCTTTTATACCTGGTGTTGTTCATTTACCCTATCCTTACTGCTATCGTTGTCCTTTCGGCATGGAGCACCCTAGCTGTAATCTACAATGCGCGAAATATGTAGATTATGTTCTTAACACCCCGTATACAGGTGCGGACGATGTAGGCGCTTTGTTTATTGAAACTATTCAAGGTGAAAGCGGTTATGTTCCTACACCTCCCGGTTACCTGGAAGAGGTAAAAAAAGCTTGTGAAAAACACGGTGCTCTTTTCATTGTTGACGAAATTCAGACAGGTGCCGGTAGAACCGGTAAGATGTGGCATATAGAAAATACTAATGTAGAACCGGATATGTTGACCTTTGGTAAAGGTATTGGCGGAGATATGCCCGCAGCCGGCTTAGTTATGCGCAGAGACTTAGCGGCTCAAATCGCAGATAGCTCTCAGCCTAATACATGGGGTGTGAATTCTGTGATCGCTGCGGCAGTTCTTGCGAATATCGATATTTTAACCGAGAACGATTCCGCCTTAATTAAACGTGCTGGTGTACTCGGTGCTGATATCTCCAAATGGCTCAAAGATGCGGCACAGGATATAGAGACAATAGGGGATGTCCGCGGTGAGGGCCTAATGATCGGTATAGAAATGGTTGAGGATAAAGAATCCAAAACTCCGTTGAGCAAGGAAAAAATGGGCAACATTACGGGCGGTCTCCTTAACAATGGAGTTCTTATGGTACCATGCGGACGCTATGGCAATGTATTCCGCTTCATGCCACCGCTAGTGCTAACAAGGGTACAGGCTGAAAAAGTAGTAGAGATCTTCTTAGATGTTATTAAGAAAAATCAGTAAAAAGTAGATACGATGTAGAAGTATTAGAATTAATATTCAAAAGGTGGTAGAGCAGATGATTATTGGAGTTCCGAAAGAGATTAAAGATAATGAACACCGGGTAGGCATTACACCCGCTGGAGTAGAGAGTTTTGTTCTCCGCGGCCATCAAGTAGTGGTGCAAAAAGACGCCGGCTCCGGAAGTGGAATTCTAGACGAGGAATATATGGAAGCGGGAGCTAGGATCTTAGAGACTGCCAAAGAAGTTTATGCGGTAGCGGATATGATTATAAAGGTCAAAGAACCTATTGCGGAAGAGTATGAATATTTAAAAGAAGGTCAAACATTATTTACTTATCTTCATTTGGCAGCCGAGCCGGAGTTAACTAAGGTTCTTATTGAAAAAAGAGTAACGGCCATTGCTTATGAAACAATTCAAGGACCCACTGGCGGGTTACCTCTCCTTCTTCCCATGAGTGAGGTTGCGGGAAGAATGTCGGTTCAGATCGGTGCTCAATTCTTGGAGAAACAATATGGGGGGAAAGGATTGCTGTTAGCTGGGGTACCGGGAGTACCTCCGGCTAAGGTAACCATTATTGGCGGTGGCGCCGTGGGGACCAATGCCGCTAAGCGCGCCATCGGTATGGGTGCCGATGTAACCATCCTCGATATCGATGCTAACCGTTTACGCTATCTCGATGATATATTCGGTTCCAGAGTAAAAACCCTTATGTCCAACCCCTTTAATATTAGAAATGCTGTCAGGGAAGCAGATCTATTGATCGGAGCAGTTCTAATCCCGGGTTCAAAAGCACCGAAACTTGTAACCGAAGATATGGTTAAAGAAATGGCTCCTGGTTCAGTTATTGTAGATGTGGCTATTGACCAGGGAGGCTGTATAGTAACTTGCGACCATACCACAACCCATGCCAATCCCACCTATGAAAAATATGGCGTAATTCATTATAGTGTGCCTAATATCCCGGGAGCGGTAGCTAGAACTTCTACTTTTGCCCTGACCAATGCTACATTGCCGTATGCTCTCCGACTAGCGGATAAGGGCTACAAAGCAGCGGTAATGGAGGATTCGGGTTTGGCTAAAGGTGTTAATGTGGTAGCAGGTAAAGTTACTCATAAAGCAGTTGCCGATTCTTTACAATTAGAATACACCCCCTTGGAAAAGGTACTAGAGGAGCAAAAAGAACAAAGTGCCTAAAGTCTCCCCGACCAAGGAATTCAAGGGAAAATCATGCCGGCCAATTTTTAGGCGGGCATGATTTTTTCGGTCTTTAAAGGAAAAAAAGAAAAAGATTGATGGATCTTTGTTGGCTTGGGAATAAAGATTTCTAATTTGGCGAAAAAGGAGAGGGCGCGGGAGCTGGGGAGATATGCTGTAAAGAGTTGTGCAAATTATAATTTGCAATGTTGTAAGTATTATGATAATTTAAATTTGGAAGTTTTTTTACTCTAAGGGGGAACCCGATAGCTAATGTTGAACGAGAGAGATTTAATAAATTCCACAAATCCGAGACGTTCAAAAGAGTATTGGGAAATAATCAAAGAGTATAAAAACAAGCTTGTGAAAAATAACATAAAGAACCCCGCAACTTTCCCCTTGTTGAATTACGATGTGGCGGAATCCTGGATTCGGTCCTATAATTTGAAAATAAACCCTTTTGCAACGAAGATTATTAAAAAACCGGTGAGCAAGAGGGAATATTACCGTCGTTTACAGAAATACGAAGAATTAATCGAAGTCACCAGGCCTTTAATCGATATTTTTAAGGATCCTTCTATATCAAGAGATTATATCCTGGAACTCATCGATCCCGATGGTATTACTATATTACAGGAAGGGAATTTAACCAGTATCCATCCTTTTACCGGGATTGATATAATCTATACAGAATCTACTATGGGGACTAACGCTCACACTTTAAGTATGAGATCAAAACGTCCTGTACAGCTATTAGGACCCGAACATTATAGTGAAGTTTTTAACAATATAATTGCCTCCGCAGCTCCTATTACAAACAGCAATGACGAGGTTGTAGCCAGCTTAGTTTTAACGCAGCCATTTGTTGTTTCTCCTTGGGATGAAACTATTCAAAGGCTGCTTTCTCATACTCTGGGGTTAATTACGGCTATGTCGAAAGCTATAACTGCCCAACTTAAACTGCAAAACACAAATCGAGAACTCCAACAGAGCAATGATCAATTAATAAGAGCCTATAATATCATTGATGCCACCTTGGGTTGTGTCGACGAAGGTATTATTACCATTGATCAGGAAGGGAAAATTATTAGAATTAATCAAGAAGGTTTAAGGATTCTCAAAATTAAGATTGAAGATCTTGGGATTAGGTATATACAAGAGTTTTTAGACAAACGGTCCCGGTTAATGGATTATGTCCAAACCGGCGAAAGTGTCAAGAACATCGAGGAAAGCATATTTGCTGGAGGAGAAGAACAAACTTATTTAATAGATTTGCGGCCGGTTATAAATCTAAAAAATAGGAAATTGGACGTGGCGGTATTAAGATTAAACCATGTGGAAAAGATCAATTCTTTGGTTACCAGTAGGGTCGGGGCAACTGCCAAACTCACTTTTTCAGATATTATTGGAGAAAGCCAGCAATTAAGAAAAGCTATCGAGAAGGCTCGACGTTTTGCCTCTACCAGTGCCAACGTCTTATTAATTGGAGAAAGCGGTACGGGTAAAGAAATATTTGCTCAAGCTATACATAATGAGTATCGTCCCCAGGGTCCTTTTGTTGCTGTTAACTGCGGAGCGATGCCCAGGGAGCTTATCGAAAGTGAACTTTTTGGGTATGAAGCCGGGAGTTTTACCGGCGCGGTCCGTAGTGGGCGTCCGGGGAAAATAGAGCTTGCTCATGGGGGAACTCTTTTTCTGGATGAAATAGGGGATATGCCTTTTGAACTGCAATCAGTTTTGCTTCGGGTTTTAGAAGATAAGCAAGTAATGAGAATCGGCGGTAGGAAGTATAAAAAAGTAGATTTCAAACTTATCTCTGCTACGAATAGAAATTTGGAGGAGTTGATTAAAGAAAAAGTTTTCCGAGAAGATTTATACTATAGATTATCTGTCCTTTCTGTTAAGCTCCCTCCATTGCGTAGCCGACGACAAGATATTGAGAATTTATGCGAGCATTTTATTAAGATGTATTGCCGGAAGATCCGGTGTGAGGAGCCAAAACTAACTGAGGAAGCAAAAAAAATTCTCTTTGCTTACGATTGGCCGGGTAATGTCCGTCAGTTGGAAAATGCTATTATTTACGCTATAAATACCAAAAGCGGGAATAAAATCGAGCCTGAGGATTTGCCGGAAAATATTCTTTTCGGAAAGGAAAATTCGACTCTCCGGAAATTGAATGTTCTTAATCCCGGAGCCGACTATTGTGAGGCTCTTTCCTTGAAAAATCTTGAAAAAGAAGCTATTGATTTAGCTTTGCGCTATACTCGAAATTCCATTCCTAAAGCGGCGGAACTATTAGAAATAAGTAAGGCCACCCTTTATAGAAAACTGAAAGAATATAATATATAGTATGGAAATGCGATAATTGTTAATTTTCCAAAACCCTGGAATAAATACGGCGGATTACTTACTTAAGTAACCCGCCGTTTTAAATTGAACGATAACCATTTGATTTCGAGTAAAGCGAGCAAATCCTTAAAAATGGAAAAAAAGTTTGATTTTAGAAACTCCGATTACGGATAAAACCGATGGTTCTATCCATAATAAAATAAAAGTTTCAAAACAAAAAGCATTCTAGGAGGTGCAGGCAAGTTGTTTAATTCAAAATGGGCCCCCCATGAAACACTAGATCTTCACGAATTACTTTCCGCAAAAACTTTAAGTATCTCGAAAGCTTCAGCGTATGCTTCCTTTGTCAGTGATCCGGAATTAAAAAGCATGATTGAAACCGAAGCTCAAATGTGTTCTAAACATGCGCAGGATATCCAAAACCTGTTAAAGAGTTAAAAAGGAGGGCCAATGATGGAACAATATCTAAAAACAGCTTTAAGTGATCAGATTATCACAGGAGACATGTTGAATAGCACTAAAATGTCAATAAAGTCCTATGCAGGAGCCTTAACCGAGGCTGCAAGCCCTCAGGTTAGGGACCTTTTAAAACGTCAACTTGATGATGCTATAGAGAGTCAGGAAAAAATTTTTAGGTTTATGGAGAAAAAGGGTTGGTATAAACCATACGATATGAATTCCCAAATTCAGTCCGATATTCAAAACTCACAAAAAGTTATCAATCAGATACCAACATTTATGTAGACCAGATTATATAGGTCCAGTAAGTATAGAGACAAAGCCGGGTATTCCGGCTTTGTTAACATTAATGAGCAAATAAATACATATTGACACGATTTAAGGCTTTGTGATAAAATAATTTGTTTTGAAAGCTGAAGAAAATATGCTATAATAAAAAATAAGGACGCAAGTAGGGGGTGTTTGATATTTTCAAAATAGGTGATAAAATCTTTTATCCTCGCCATGGAGCTGGGACAATTGAGGCCATAGAGGAAAAAGAAATTCTAGGTGAGAACAGGTTATACTACATTCTTAAGATTCCTCATATCAATGTCCAGATTATGGTTCCCAAGGATAAGGCCTTGAATTCGGGGATGAGACGGGTAGTTGATCCCGATACCATGGAATATGTGCTCAAAAATTTTTATCAGGGAGAAACTGATCCAAACATTTATAGCAACAATCGCTATTGTATCACTATCAATAGGAACAAAATCAAAAGCGGCGATATATATCAAGGAATAGAAATCATTCGCGATTTGATGCGTAAAAGTAGAAGAAGTAAGTTAGGAATAGAAGACCGTAACATGTTGGAAAACGCGCGCCAAATATTTCTTAGCGAATTGAAGCAAGTTAAAGGTTTAAGTACTGAGGAAGCGGAAGCTCTTTTAGACGAGGTTTTGGAGAGCGAGGAAGTTGATTTAGCTAGTTCAGAATAATTAATTCTTTGATATTTTTGAGCAAAGATTCCGTATTGGGAAACAAGTGACGGTTGAGTTAAATTGGGATACTATGATCTCATTAGGGAAAGGGGTTTAACTTCGTTTAGCAGCCCAGAGCTGCCCAAACCGTATAGTCTAAATTTAGTCTAGAAATTTAGTTCAGTAAAGTGTCTGGAGATATCGAAGGACCCTTTTTTCTTTTCTGACCCCTTCCCGTCGCTGGTCAGTGTTTAAAAGTATCTGAAATGTAGGGATGAAATCAAAACTTGAGGAATGATTGATTAAGCCTTGGATAAAGTTTGATTCTTGACTATCCTGAAGTTCTGATAGATAATAACTTTCAACGCATTAAAATATTATTTATGATCATTAGCGTCCTTTAAGGAGGAAAAGGAATGCCAATAAAAGTACCCGACTATTTACCAGCTAAACAAATCTTGGAAAATGAAAATATATTTGTAATGGGCGAAGACCGGGCTTTACATCAAGATATTAGACCTTTAAGAATTGCGTTATTAAACCTAATGCCGACAAAAATCATCACTGAAACCCAGTATTTGCGTCTCTTAAGCAATACTCCTTTGCAAATTGAGATTACTTTGCTGTACACGAAAACTCATAAGCCTAAGAATACACCGGCCGAGTATTTAAGTAGATTTTATTATTCTTTTGATGAAATAAAAGATCAAAAGTTTGACGGCCTAATAATTACCGGAGCTCCGATTGAGAACTTGGAATTTGAAGAGGTCGATTATTGGGAAGAACTAAAACAAATTATGGGTTGGAGCCTGCGCCATGTCCATTCCACGATGCATGTTTGCTGGGGAGCCCAGGCCGGCCTTTATTATCATTATGGAATAAAAAAATATCCCCTCGAACAGAAAATGTTTGGCATCTTCAGCCATAAAATAGTTAGCAATAATAACAGCTTTCTGCGGGGATTTGATGAGGTGTTTTATGCCCCTCATTCTCGCCATACCGAAGTCAGGGCCGAGGATATAAAAAAACATCCACAATTGGATATTTTGGCTGTTTCTGAGGAGGCCGGGGTTTACTTGGTTGCTCGTCGGGATGGAAGACAATTGTTTATCACCGGGCACCCTGAGTATGATGCATTAACTTTAAAGCTGGAATATGAGAGAGATCTAAGTCGAGGTTTGCCTATTTCGCTTCCTAAAAATTATTTCCCAAATGATGATCCTCAAAAAACTCCCCCCATTACCTGGCGTGGACACGCTAATCTTTTATTTCTCAACTGGCTTAACTACTATGTTTACCAAGAAACCCCTTATGACTGGAATAAGATAGGGTAAAAGTCGGCTATTGAAGAATAGTAATCTTTTTGTTTTGTTCATCGATATCTATAAAACCATGTTCTCTTAAATTGTTGAGCCAGGTGTTAATCTGCTCCATGGAATCCAATAGATGATTCTTAAAATCAACTTCAATGCCGGCAATGTTCAAAATGCTATAGACTCCTGCTTCAGGAGCTGTTAACATTTTGTCAAAGATTTTATCCTTAAGGGTTTTTGAATTATTATGTTCGATTTGATATTTCATCATTATTAAAACATTCTCCTTAGGGCTGTTATTTTATAAACTGATGTTTCTAGTATTTGAAAAAACAGGAGAATTATCC
>JBMNOZ010000034.1:0-6412 GCA_050943335.1 Desulfitobacteriia bacterium
AGGTTAAAGAGAGATTAAAATCTTAAGCAGGAAGATAAATTGTTGTGCAGTTGTGAAGGAGCATAATCATGGGCCTTCAATAGGATGTTCAAATTCAAATGTTATCCTGACGAATTTGAACTTAGGACATCCTGCTCCGTCATCTGGTGACCATACCGGAGGGGTCCCACCCGTTCCCATCCCGAACACGGAAGTTAAGACCTCCAGGGCCGAGGATACTCGCAAGGGGAAAGTAGGACGTTGCCAGATAAAAGTAAAGAACCGCCGTAAATTGGCGGTTCTTTTGCAACTAATCGGGAAGTTTGAGAACCTCCAGGATCTAAAAGTTTGAGAACCTCCAGAGGTAAAATGTAGAGGAAGGACCTGTCTAACAGACGGGTCCTTTCGGGTTTCTAAATGTCGGGGCGAGGCTCTATTTTGTCCTGCTTTAAACCCGTTTTTTTTTATTTCACTAGCCAGAATCAAAGGGATTATGCTAATATTCAATGTATATAAAAAATTTAGCAGAGAAAACTCGAATCTGCTTGTCAAACTAAACTATAATACAGTAAGGAGTTTTAAAATGATTCCTTTGTCTTTACAGCGCTTAAGGGAGAACATTTCGAGTATTGTCCTTGGTAAAGAAGAGGCAGTGGATCTACTGTTGATTGCTCTGATTGCGGAAGGTCATATCTTGATTGAGGATGTTCCAGGAGTGGGTAAAACACTACTTGCTAAGGCTTTGGCGGCTTCTTTAAATGCTGATTACAACAGGCTTCAATGTACGCCGGATTTAACCCCGACAGATGTAACTGGTTTTTACGTCTTAGACCGGAAAAGCAATAAATTTGTTTTACGGACTGGTCCTGTGGTGACCAATATCTTATTGGTAGATGAAATTAATCGCGCTGTTCCGAGAACTCAAGCCAGTTTGCTGGAAGCGATGGAGGAAAGGCAGGTTTCAATGGATGGGGAAACAATAAAACTACCGCGGCCCTTTTTCGTAATCGCCACCCAAAATCCTATCGATCATGACGGAACCTTTCCCCTGCCTGAAGCCCAATTGGATCGTTTTCTTTTCAAGATAGCGATTGGTTATCCCAGTCTCGAAGAAGAGGAAAACATTCTGGAAGTACATGGCTTGAAAAACCCTTTACTGGAGCTGCAAGCAGTTGCTTCAGAAGAAGATGTCTTAGCTTGGCAGGAGCAAAGTAACAATATTTTTGTTGAACAAAGTATTCACCGCTATATTGTGGAACTGGTAAGAGCAACGAGAAATCATCCGGCAGTAGCTTTTGGTGCAAGCCCAAGGGCTAGTCTTGCTCTTTACCGGGCAGTACGGGCCTATGCTCTGCTTAAAGGTCGGCAATTTGCTCTCCCTGATGATGTGCAGTATTTGGCAAGCCATGTTTTAGAACATCGATTGTCTTTAAAGAGGGAAGAACGTCTTAAAGGGAAAGAACCGGCCCAGGTTGTGGCTGAAGTTCTTAAAGAAGTTCCAGTCCCGGTAGAGCAGGACGGATAGGAATTATGAAAAACAACACTACTCTAAAATCAAAAGATACTCCTTTAATCCCTGCCTTTACTTCTTTATATACTTTATTGGCGCTCAGGGTCGCTTTGTTTTTGCTTTTTCTTTATTGCTTAAAAGCAGGAGCTTTCTCCCCCGCACTCTTTTTGCTTATAATTATTTTAGTAATAGAGTTAAGTGGATTTTTATCCCGGTACGGATTAAGAAAATTGAAAATCGAAACGAGGTTTAATTCTCAATGCCTGTTTCCGGAAGACGAGATAATTTACACTATTCGTTTGGAAAACGAGAAAGCTTTGCCGGCATTTCTTAATTGGTTTCAAGAATTACCTCCAGACGTTTTGCTTATAGAACAGGAGAAAGAATTAACTCAAATTATTGGCGGGGCTCATTTCAGACCTCGAGCTGGAAAGGACTTTAACTATCGGCTTACGGCTCGAAAAAGAGGCTACTATAAACTTCCGAGACCTAAACTTTATGCCCGAGATGTTTTAGGTTTATTTTATCGCCAAAAGGAAGTTGGGGGCTCGGATGAATTAATTGTTTACCCCAAACTCCTGCCTATGGAAAGCATAGATATTAAAGCAGCCGATTTTAGTGGTTTAGAGCAGGACAAACGACCCTTTCTATTCGATCCTATTATGTTTGTAGGTTTAAAAGATTATACTCCCGATATGCCTATCCGCACTATCCATTGGAAAGCCTCGGCCCGTCAGGATAAATTACTGGCGAAAATCATTGAACCTTCTGCCAGTATACAGATTTTAGTGGCAATAGAGGTCGATACTTTTATTGATCCACCGGAAGAAGAACTTTTTGAAAAGGCCCTCTCCCTTGCTGCAACTTTGGCAATTTGGGCAGATAATAACCAAATCCCTTTTGGTTTAGCGGCTAATATTGCCCAAGTAGGTCAAGAGGGGCCGATAATTCTACCGGTGAACAGAAATTTAGACCAAGGGAGAGTCGTGCTGGAGTCCTTAGCCCGGGCAAAATTTGTCCGCTTGGGGAGTTTAGAAGATCTGTTAAAAATTGAAAGCGGGAGTCTTCCTTGGGGTACTACTTTAGTATTGCTTAGCAAAGGAGAAACGAAAATCGCTGTTCCTTCCTCCCTTCGTCAGATAGTAAATTATCCCTTAGAGGGGGTTTGAAATGGGTTTCCGAGACTTAATCCAGGATTTAGCGTTAATCTTTTCTGAATCCTGTTTCTTTGCCTTGCTCTATCTCTGCCTGACTGATCTCCTATTAAGTGAGAACTTGTTGGTAAGCCCGATTGTATTCTTTATTTTAACAGCGGCAATAATTATCACTAACTTTTTTTTAAGTTTTAAAAGCTGGCGTTTAATAACTATAGTTTTGCTTAATATATTAGTTGCCGGAATTGTTGTCTTTTTAATAATTCATCAGTCCACGTTATCCGGCTCCTATCTATTGCAAAGCCCAACAGGAGTTATGCCAGCGCTTAATATTATTTTTGTCTATGGGACAATTATCTGGCTCATTATACGGTCCTTGCTTATCTTTTACCGCCGAAATACTAATGTTTATAGTCATTTTGATCTCTATGTATCCCTAACCCTGATAATACTACTTATTGCCGGACTAGCCTCCACTACTTTACCGGGAGAGACCGGCTGGGCAATAGCGGCTTTATTGCTAAATCTATTTTCCCTATATATTTATAACAATAGGGAAAGCAAGAGTACCCTGTGGGAGTGGATCTTAGGCGGGTTTGTAGCAGTTTCCCTTTATCTAGCTTCCCGGACAGTGATAGTCTCCTCCTCAGTTTCTACCCAGGCGGAAACGGTTTTGAATTTTATAAAAAATATAGGAACAGCACTTCTACATATGTTGGCCGGGACCATTTTATTCCTAAGGAAATTATTGCTGGGGAGAGGGGTTCGCAGTCCAGTTGCCGAAGATCATACTGCCGGGCAGTATAAAATAGTGGATCAGGCAAGTATAAGTCTATCCTGGTTGGATATTTTATTTACCGGCGTTTTATGGTTCACCGCTGCTATCCTATTGTGTGTAGTAGTCGTTTCGTGTCTCACTATGTTACGCTACCTTCTCTTTCAGCTTAAGAAACGTAGAAAAGTGAATGTTCGTGTAGCTTTTGACCCTTTTCTTCCTTGGAAAAGAATACTTGAATTTTCAAGACGCCTTCTAAAAAGGATATGTTTTTACCTCTTACCCTTTTCACCGGCTAGAATTTCTATTCCCCAAGCTTACCGGTTAATATTAGAGTGGGGTTCTAGTAAAAAATACCCGAGGAGGGGAGAGGAAACACCTTATGCTTATTGTCGACGGCTATCTGCCAAATTTCCGCAAATCAGTGCGGAATTGAAGGAAATAACTGATTCTTTTGTTTTATACCGTTATACTGAAAATAGTTCTCAAACAAAGTATAAAAAGGATTTAAAACAAAAAGTACGCAGGGTTTATTTGGGGGATTATTACCGGCTGATCAAAGTTTTTAAAAAACGGTAAGTTGACACCGATTAATAAATTTTAAAAGTGAGGGGATTTATAATGAGTATATTCGGCTCAAGAAGAAAGTTGGAACCGGAGATTGTTTTTTTAGAAGAACCTATTAAACTTGCCGGTTTTGCGGTTAAAACCAGTGTTAAAACAGTATTTAAGGATATCCCGAGGCTGGGGGAAAAGTTTCATTTATACAAACAAGCGAAAGGAATTCCTAACCAAACTGAGCCGAAGATTTTTGTGGTTCTAAGCAGGAATTTCGATAAGAAGAATCAATCTTGGGAATGTGTAATGGCCAATATGGTTAAAGATTTTGAACAAGTCCCCGACGATTTAAACCCCTATAAAATTCCCGCTGGGAAATATGCGATCTTTACTGTTCGCCCCAAGTATAAACCTTTTGAAGGTTTGACAATAAAGAGGACTAAGGATTATATAACCAAGGAGTGGGTCAAAAATTCCGGGTATGAATTGACAGGGTTGGATTTTGAATATTATAACGAAAGCGAGATGGATAAAAGACGTCCGGAAGTTAAGCTTTATTATGGAATTAAAGAAAAACGAGTTTAAAAATGAATCATCTGCGGCTACCAAAAGACTTTTAATATCACAATACGACAAAAAAAGACAATTTACTTGCAGAAAAATAGCATTATATGGTAAGACAGGGTAATTATTATCAAGAAATGTAGAAGGAAATATCTAAAGGAGTGTTTCTGGTGAAATTAAAGGGTAGAATGGTAGCCACGATTTTAATTCCGGTTTCTGTAATCTTTTTAGTGGCGGCAAGCTTTGTCGGAGTTGATGTTTATAATACAGCAAAAAGGGATGCTTTACTTTTATCAGAAGCCACGGCTCGAGATTATGCAGGCGAAATTGAAGCGGAGTTGGAAAAGTCCCTTGAATCAGCTAGAAGCGTCGCTCGGGCGGCAGAAGGTCTTATTAATCAAGGTTCTCCGGATAGGGAAAATCTAAAAGCTATTATGCGTAATATTATAGAGCATAACGAGAAATTATTCGGTTTATGGGTTTGCTTTGAGCCCAATGCTTTTGAAGGTCGGGATAAAGAGTATATCGGGACCAAGGGGCATGATGAGACCGGCAGATTTATACCCTATTTCCATAGGAAGGGAGAAAATATAGAAATTGAGGCCTTAAAGGGGTATGCTCTTGAAGGAGAAGGAGATTACTAATTGGCTTTCAAATCGGGTCGGGAGACAATTTTGAGCCTTTTGAATACGAAATAGAAGGCCAAAAAGTCCTTATTACTACTTTTGCCGTGCCTATTAAACAAGGGGAGAAAATAGTAGGGGTAGCCGGGGTGGATTTAAGCTTAGATCAACTTCAGGCTATTGGTGAAAGGGTAAAACTGTATGAGAGCGGCTATGGAAGGTTGCTTACTGCCCAGGGCAATGTTCTTGTTCATCCCGATCCGGAGAATATAGGGAAACCGGCCGGTGAGTTCGTGACCGGGGATGCCCAATATGTATTGGAAAGAATTGCTGCCGGAGAAACCTTCACTGAAACCATCTATTCGAGAGTTCTTAATAGAGAGGTTCTTAAATCCTTTGCTCCGGTAATAATAGGAGAATCTGCGACTCCTTGGAGTTTTAGCACTGTTGTTCCTCAGGAAGAGGTCCTAGCCGGTGTTTTTAAATTGATCCTAAAAATGGTTATCGTCTATCTTATAGGTTTAGCTATTATTGGAACAGCTATATTTATTGCCGCATCTAGCAAGCTTGTAATTGAAGAATTAAAGACCAGATCCCAAAACGCAGTCCAAACCATGTACCAGGTAAAAGAGATCGTCGGCGCTCAAACAGAAAGAGTAAATGAAACCCAAGGTAGATTTGAATTAATTGCCCGCTCAATTGAAGATACGGCAAGTATTATTCAAAAACTAACTGAAGGAGTCGAGGTCCTAAATACAAATAAAGATAAGTTAGTAGCTTTAATGCAAAACCTGGCGGCTATTGCTGAGGAAAATGCAGCCGGTGCCCAAGAAGCTTCGGCGGTAACCCAGGAACAAGCGGCTTCAAGTGCAGAAATTTCTAGAGCCAGTGAGGGGTTGGCTCAAATCGCCGGAGATTTACAAGAACTGATTAGCAGGTTTAAATATTAAGAAACTTTTATTAGAGACGCCAAAACGGTTGCTTCCTCATTTCTTACGGGAACAACCGTTTTTAATATCCGGTTTTGGAAAGGATCCAGGCAGAAAGAGCAGAAAAAAAGTTCCTTATGTCGAAGAATATTAAGCAGTTTTATTTAAGTCTCGTTTTTTATTCTTTTTGGATGGGGGTTTTTGTGGATAAGGAGATCTTGCTCATAGGTTTAAATGAGGAGTTAGTGTCAAGTAATGTTCGCAAAAACCATCTAAAAAAATCCGTAATGGTTAGCGACTAATTGTGATCGGGAATCAAG